>NZ_JBVIPK010000006.1:0-442092 GCF_055577965.1 Streptomyces sp. NPDC033165 | reverse complement strand
GCGTTTCCGACTCTATCAGACTCTTTCGTGTCCGATTCCCGGTCGAAGCGGGGTGCTTTCGAGGTTCTTCGCTTTCGCGTTTTCCCTTTCCGGCGGTTCCAACTTTACCAGACTCTCTTTCGTTCCGTTTCCGGTCCGAATTCGATTTCCGGCGACCTGTGGAATGGTCTTGCCTTTCGGCTGATTCGACTTTATCAGAAGTTTTCGGTGCGAAGTGAACGACCGGAAGGCTTGAGATAAAGAGAATCGGTGCGGCTCGGCGGAATGAGCAACATTCCCTACACGAGCGAAGTAGATCCTACGCCGTTCGCTCGAACCTGTCTAGTCCGAGGCAACCGTTAAAATCTACCTCCCCACATCCGCCGTGTCAACGGTTTTTGTGGGCGAGGAGGACAGTAGCAGCTCGGCAGGGGCGATCGCACATCGGCCGTCAGGCTGCGGAGGGAAGCTCGGCGCTCCGTTCGACGGCCGCCAGGTCGCCCGTGTCGCCGGCTCGTGCAGCGCGGCCGCCCAGAATGTAGACGTACGCGAGAAATGCCAGCTCAGCAGCGATGCCGATCGTGATCCTTGCCCAGGTCGGAAGGCCGGAGGGGGTCACGAAGCCTTCGATGAGTCCTGATACGAACAGGACCAGAGCCAGGCCGATCGCCATGCCCAACGCGGCGCGGCCCTGCTGGGCCAGGGCGGACCGCCGTGACAGGGGGCCGGGGTCGATCACCGTCCAGCCGAGGCGGAGCCCCGTACCGGCGGCGACGAACACGGCGGTGAGTTCGAGCAGACCGTGGGGCAGAACCAGGCCGAGGAACACGTCCAGGCGGCCCGCGGAGGACATCAGGCCGATGCCGACGGCCAGGTTCAGCATGTTGAGGAAGAGGATCCAGAGCACCGGTATGCAGAGGAACGCGCCCAGGACCAGGCACAGCGCCGCGGCCTGCGCGTTGTTCGTCCATACCTGGGCGGCGAATGATGCCGCCGGGTGACTGGAGTAGTAGGCCTCGTACTCCCCGCCCGGCCGGGTCATCGCCCGGAGCTCCTCCGGAGCGGCTATCGCGGCCTGGACCTCGGGGTGTGTGCCTATCCACCAGCCCATGAGCGCTGCCAGTGCAGTGGACAGGATCGCGGTGGGAACCCACCAGTGCCGCGAGCGGTAGACCGCCGCGGGAAACCCTGCTGTGAGGAAACGGGTCGCGTCGCGCCAGGACGCCTTGCGGCTGCCGGTCACCGTCGACCGGGCACGAGCCACGAGCTGGGTGAGGCGGGTGGTGAGGACGGGGTCGGGGGTGCTCGACTTGACCAGCGAGAGATGGGTCGCCGTGCGCTGGTAGAGGACGACCAGCTCGTCCGCTTCCGCGCCGGTGAGGCGGCGCCCTCGGCGCAGGAGGTGTTCGAGGCGGTCCCACTCCGTGCGGTGGGCGGTGACGAAGACGTCGAGGTCCATGGGCGGCTGTTGCTCCTGGCAAGGGTGCGTACGGGTCCGTACTACTGCGGCGCGCTGCCGGTCAGCTTGGCAGACTGGGCCCGGCTGGGGCAGAGAAGGTCGGCGAAGGGTGGGGCCCGATGAGTGAGCTGGTGACCGGGGACGCGGTCGTTCTGGGGCTGAGGCCGGCGAAGTTGCCGAGTCGGGCCCTGGCTGCGGCGATCGATCTGTCAGTGACTTTCACCGTTTTCATTCTGATTTCCATTGTTTTGGGGATCGCCTCCGCCTCCTTGGACGAGGCGGCCGTCGCAGCGGTCGGGGTCGCGTCGTTCCTGCTGGTTCTGATCGGTGGGCCGGTCGCCGTCGAGACGCTGAGCAACGGCCGCTCGCTCGGGAAGCTGGCCTGCGGGCTGCGCGTGGTGCGGGACGACGGCGGACCCATCCGGTTTCGGCACGCTCTGGTGCGCGGGGCCATGGGGCTCGCCGAGATCCTCATGACGTTCGGTGCCGTGGCCTCCATCGCCTCCCTGGTGTCGGCGCGAGGGCGTCGGCTCGGTGATGTGTTCGCCGGGACCCTGGTCGTCCGGGAGCGGGTCGCGGCGTCGGGGCGGTCCATGGCCGTGCCGCCTCCCCCGCCGTGGCTGGTCGGCCGGTTCTCGCAGCTGGACCTGTCCGCCGTGCCGGACGAACTGTGGCTTGCCATACGGCAGTACTTGACGCGGATGCAGCAGCTGGACCCCGGCGTGGGCCGTTCCATCGCGGAGCGGCTGGCCGGTGAGCTGGTGTCGCGGACGGGAACGACGGCGCCGCAGGGCGTTCCGGCGGCCGCCTTCCTGGCTGCGGTGGTCCACGAGCGTCAGGCACGGGATGCGCGGCGCGTGTTCGGTCCGGGGCGGGTGGAAGGGCCCGGTCTGTTCGTGCCTGCTGGGGGTGGTGGACCGACTCTGCCGACTGGAAGTGCCGGAGCTCCCGTGCCTGGGGGGCGCTTGGATGCTGCGGGGGCTGCGGGAGCCGCCGAGGGCGGGGGCTCGCCTTCTGCGGGGTTCGCTCCGCCCGGCTCTGCGGGGTTCGCTCCGCCCGGCTAGAGGGTGTACGGGTACGAGGCGTCCGGGGCGGTCCGGGGCGGGGGGCCGGACGGGCGGGGCGACGGGGGTGTCTCCAGGTGTTCGAGCTCGATGCCGGGGGCGGCGAGGACCACGTCGCCGGCGATGTGAACCGCGTGCTGTTCCCCGGTGTCCAGGGCGCTGACCTGGTATTCGTCCACGGTCAGGGGGCCGTTGTCAGTGGCGTGCGCTTCACTGTTCACCAGAGCCCAGGACTGATCGACGGTCCGGGGCGCGAGGACCGGGTCCGTGAAGGTGACCACGCGGACGCGGGTCGTGGGGGAAGCGGGGGTGAGGCGCAGGAGACGGGTCATGGCGATGAGGAATGCGGGGGATGCGCCGGCGAAGGCGTGGGCCCGGACATTGCCTTCGGTGGCGTGAGCGCCGGTCGGGTCGGCCCGGACCCAGGTGACGCCTTCCAGGGCGGCTCCTCGGACCTGCCAGCTCGCGGCATGCAGTTCGAGACGGATGGGGCGGCCCAGCTCGTCCAGGGCCAGGTCGACGGAGCCGAGATGGTCGCCCGAGAGGGACGTGGTCTGGGAGACGTAGCGCCAGCCGGAGGGGCCGGGGGCGCAGTGGAAGTGTTCTTCACCGAGGGGGGTGTGATCGTGAAGGTCGTGGAGCGAATACCTGCCGCGGGGCATGGGGTCCTTCGGGTTCCTCGGACGGTTCGGGAGCGGTAGGGCGGTGGGGCGGTAGGTGGCGGTAACGGGAGCAGGCCCCCGACACGGGGGTGCGGGGGCCTGTTCTCGGACGCTGCTGGACCTGCTTGACCTGCTAGTTCTGCTGATTCCGCTGGACTGCTGCCGAGGGCTGTGATGTCCCTCGGTGTGCGGGAGGTCGATCCTTCCGCACACCGAGGGGCGGACCGCCGGTCAGTAGCGCGTCAGTAGCGGTAGTGGTCGGGCTTGTACGGGCCCTCGACCTCGACGCCGATGTACGCCGCCTGTTCCGGCCGCAGCGTGGTCAGCTTGACGCCGAGTGCGTCGAGGTGGAGACGGGCGACCTTCTCGTCCAGGTGCTTGGGCAGCACGTACACGTCGGTCGGGTACTCCTCGGGCTTCGTGTACAGCTCGATCTGCGCCAGCGTCTGGTCCGCGAAGGAGTTCGACATGACGAAGGAGGGGTGGCCGGTGGCGTTGCCCAGGTTCAGCAGGCGGCCCTCGGAGAGGACGATGAGGACCTTGCCGTCGGGGAACGTCCAGGTGTGGACCTGCGGCTTGACCTCGTCCTTCACGATCCCGTCGATCTTCGCGAGACCTGCCATGTCGATCTCGTTGTCGAAGTGACCGATGTTCCCGACGATCGCCTGATGCTTCATCCGGGCCATGTCCTTGGCCATGATGATGTCCTTGTTGCCCGTCGTGGTGACGAAGATGTCCGCCGTCTCGACGACCTCGTCGAGCGTGGTCACCTGATAGCCGTCCATCGCCGCCTGCAACGCACAGATCGGGTCGACCTCCGTGACGATCACCCGAGCGCCCTGACCGCGCAGCGACTCCGCACAGCCCTTGCCCACATCGCCGTAACCGAACACGACGGCCGTCTTGCCACCGATCAGAACATCCGTGGCCCGGTTGATCCCGTCGATCAGCGAGTGACGGCAGCCGTACTTGTTGTCGAACTTCGACTTCGTCACCGCGTCATTCACATTGATCGCGGGGAACAGGAGGGTCCCGTCACGATGCATCTCGTAGAGGCGGTGCACACCCGTCGTGGTCTCCTCCGTGACACCGCGGATCTCGGAGGCCAGCTGGGTCCACTTCTGCGGGGACTCGCCAAGGGTGCGGTTCAGCAGGGTGAGGATGTGGGCGTACTCCTCACTGTCCGCGGTCGACGGGTCCGGGGCGGCGCCCGCCTTCTCGAACTCGACACCCTTGTGGACGAGGAGGGTCGCGTCACCGCCGTCGTCGAGGATCATGTTCGGACCGCCGGTGGGGGTGTTCGGCCAGGTCAGCGCCTGCTCCGTGCACCACCAGTACTCCTCCAGCGTCTCGCCCTTCCACGCGAAGACCGGGACGCCCGCGGGGGCTTCCGGAGTGCCGTTCGGGCCGACGGCGATGGCCGCGGCGGCGTGGTCCTGGGTGGAGAAGATGTTGCAGGAGGCCCAGCGGACCTCCGCGCCGAGCGCGACCAGCGTCTCGATCAGCACGGCCGTCTGCACCGTCATGTGCAGCGAACCGGTGATCCGCGCACCCGCCAGCGGCTGAGCCGCGGCGTACTCCTTGCGAATCGACATCAGGCCGGGCATCTCGTGCTCGGCGAGAGTGATCTCCTTGCGCCCGAATGCGGCGAGGGAGAGATCGGCGACCTTGAAGTCCTGGCTGTTGGTTGCCGTCGTCATAACGGGCTGCTCCTCGTGATGGGTCGAGGGTGGGCTTGTCTGGGCTGACTCTGCGGTGGCGGGGCACACGAATGCCCGGGCGTTCGCAGTGCAGTCCGTCGGAGGCCCTCTGTCCCTCGCCCGGCTCGCTCCCGCCAGCCGGTCGACCGCCATCAGCAGCGACGTCTGTTTTCCGTATCCGAATCTACACCGAACGGCCCAGTGAGCCCCAGCCCGTACGGGCAGAGGGGCGTGTGGGAGGGGTCACCGGACGATCGGGGCTGGTGTGTGGTGGGTCAGTGGCCGGAATCCTTCGGGGGGTGGTCGGTGCCAGAGGTCGTGCCAGAGGTCCTGTCGGTGCGCGGGGCGGTGGCTGTTTCGGTGCCCGGGGCAGGGGGTGTGTCGGTGGAGGTATTGGGGGCGGAGGGTGTGGCGGGGGGCTTGGCCAGGTTGGCTCCCTTTGCGGCTGCCTCCCCGTCGAAGATGTCCGGCTCCAGATAGATGACGCGGGCGATGGGGACGGCGTGGCGGACGCGGTTCTCGGCGGCGTTGATCGCGTTGGCGACCTCGGTCGCCGTGTCATCGTGCTGGACCGCGATCTTGGCGGCGACCAGCAGTTCCTCGGGGCCCAGGTGGAGGGTGCGCATGTGGATGATCCCGGTGACGGTGTCCCCGTCGACCACGGCCGCCTTGATCTTCTCGACGTCCTCGATTCCCGCGGACTCGCCGAGCAGGAGGGACTTCGTCTCGGCGGCGAGGACGATCGCGATGACGATCAGGAGGATGCCGATGCACAGGGTGCCGATGCCGTCCCAGACCCCGTTGCCGGTGGCCAGAGCGAGACTGACGCCGCCGAGCGCCAGGAACAGACCGACGAGGGCGCCGAGGTCCTCCAGGAGGACGACCGGGAGCTCCGGGGCCTTGGCGTGGCGGACGAACTCGGTCCAGGAGCGATCGCCGCGCGTCTCGTTGGACTCCTTGATCGCCATACGGAAGGAGAAGGTCTCGGCGATGATCGCGAAGACCAGAACTCCGACCGGCCAGTACCAGGCCTCGATCGCGTGCGGGTGCTTGATCTTCTCGTAGCCCTCGTACACCGCGAACATGCCGCCCACCGAGAAGAGGACGATGGAGACGAGGAATGCGTAGATGTAGCGCTCGCGCCCGTAGCCGAAGGGGTGCTGCGGCGTCGCCTCGCGCTTCGCCTTCTTGCCGCCGAGCAGCAGGAGTCCCTGGTTGCCCGAGTCGGCGAGCGAGTGGACGCTCTCCGCGAGCATCGACGAGGAGCCACTGAAGAGAAACGCTACGAATTTGGCGACGGCGATCGAGAGGTTGGCGACAAGTGCCGCCACGATCGCCTTGGTTCCGCCTGACGCGCTCATAGGTGAGTGCCGTCCCTTCATCGGTGCGCGGCATCCGCCGTCGCGGTGAGGCGGCACATTGTTGCAGCCGACGAGCCCTGGTTGGACCGGACCGCGGGTGTCGGACCCTGGGTCAGGCGGCCACTGTGGCTCGGAAGAGCGTGCCTTCTCCGGCCGCTTCGACTGGTTCACCGGCCGGTACGAAGACCGACTCCCCCGGGCTCAGCGACAGCTCACCGACCCGGACGGTTCCTGCGGTGCAGAGCAGGATCTGCGGGGTGGGGGCGGTCAGTACGGCGGGGGCCGCCCCGGACGCGAGGGTGTAGCGGGACAGGGCGAATTCGTCGACGGGGGTCTCGTACAACTCCTCGCCCGACGGGGCCGCCTCGGGGCGCAGTACGCCGGGTTCGGTGGCCTCGAAACGGACGATGCGCAGGAGTTCGGGGACGTCGATGTGCTTGGGAGTCAGGCCGCAGCGCAGCACATTGTCCGAGTTGGCCATGATTTCGACGCCGAGGCCGTCGAGGTAGGCGTGGGGGACCCCTGCGCCGAGGAACAGGGCTTCGCCGGGCTGGAGTTGTACGTAGTTCAGCAGCATGGCCGCCAGGACGCCGGGGTCCCCGGGGAAGTGGTGGGCGATGCGGGCGTACGGGGCGTGGGCGCCGCCGAGGCGTTCGGCGGCGGCTGCCGCCTGCTCGACGGTCTCGGCCATCTCCGCCGGGTCCGCGCCGAGGATCGCCGTGAGCACCTCGCGGAGGGCGGCCTCTTCGGGGTGGGCGCGGAGGAGATCCACGTACGGCTTGAGGGAGTCGACTCCCAGCGCCTCCATGGCGTCCGCAGCCTCGGCGGGCCTGCGAAAGCCGCACAGTCCGTCGAAGGGGGTGAGGGCGCAGATCAGTTCGGGCTTGTGGTTGGCGTCCTTGTACGTGCGGTGCGGTGCGTCGATCGGGATGCCCCGGGCCTCCTCGTCGGCGTAACCCTCGCGGGCCTGGTCCAGGTTCGGGTGAACCTGGAGGGACAGGGGGGCGCCGGCGGCGAGGAGCTTCAGGAGGAAGGGCAGGCGGGGGCCGAACCGGGCGACCGTGGTGGCGCCGAGTTCGCCCTCCGGGTCGGCTGCGATGACCTCGGTGAGCGCGAGCTCCGTGTCATCGGGCGCGTTGGTGCGGCTGGCCATGCCGGTCTGACCGGACCTGCTCGCCCGACCGGCCCTGCTGACCCGCGAGGGTGCCCCTGGGTGAGCTCCCATCCACAGCTCGGCCTGCGGTTCGCCGGTGGGCTCGATGCCCAGCAGGGCGGGGA
The DNA here is from genome assembly GCF_055577965.1 of Streptomyces sp. NPDC033165. Classification (NCBI taxonomy): domain Bacteria; kingdom Bacillati; phylum Actinomycetota; class Actinomycetes; order Kitasatosporales; family Streptomycetaceae; genus Streptomyces; species Streptomyces sp. NPDC033165. The sequence continues at coordinate 434,589 of NZ_JBVIPK010000006.1, read as the reverse complement.
TGGCCGTGGTGGACCCCCAGGCGTAGGGGCGCACGGTGTTGGACAGCCGGTCCATGAAGTCGTCCTCGGAGGTGGAGATATGGAGACACGGGGATGGGCGTGTGTTGGTGGTTCGGGGGGGGCGTGCGTTGGTGGTTCGGGGGGTGTGTTGGTGTTCGGGGGGGCTTCAGGGCTGGGGGGACGAGGCCAGCGACAGGTAGACCGCCGCGAAGTCGGTGATCGCGAGCAGCTCGGCGAGGGCCTCCAGGTCGCTGCCCTCGTCCGGTTCCAGTTCGCTGACGGGGGTGTCGTGGCCGAGCGCCAGTTCCCGGGCGGCCGGGTAGGCGCTGAGGCCGCCCGTGGGGCGGTCCCGGAGGAGAACCACTCGGGCTCTCAGCGTCTCCCCCTCCTCGACGCGGTCGCGGAAGAAGTCGTCGGGATCGGCACCCGCCGCGAAGTCCCCGGCCAGCAGGGTGCCGTGCGAGGGCAGGGCCTCGGGGAGTTCCGCGGCGAGGGCGGGGCGGCCCGCCAGCTCGGCGAGTACGGCGGCGAAGCGACGGCCGACCGGGCCTGCCGCGTCGCCCTCCGTCCACAGCAGGGGCAGGCTGTCGGCGAGCTCGGCGGCGAGCGTCTTGGCCGGGTTGCTGTACGTGGCGATGGCCGGGCCGCAGCGTTCCGCGGTGCGGTCGAGGCGGTCCGCCACCTTCTGCAGCTCCTCGGGGGGAGCGGTCACCAGGCCGACCCGGTCCAGGAGAACCAGGAGAGGGGTGAGCAGCGCCCACAGGGTGCCGGGGCCCGCGGCCGAGGTCTCCGCGTCGTACTCCCCGTGCGGCGCGGCCGCCATCGGCACCACCAGGCCGTGCCCTCCGTCGACCGACTCGCGCAGCGGCGAGCGGGTGGGAGCGACGGCGACGACCGTGCAGCCGCGGCGGTACGCCTGCTCGGCCAGGAGGGCGAGCCCCGGTTCGGAGCCGTCGGCGGTCGCGATGAGGAGGAGGTCCACGGAGCCGGCCCAGCCGGGCAGGGTCCAGCGCAGGGCGCCGGGGGCGGGGGCGACTCCGGTGGGGTGGATCCGGGTCACGGGGGCGGCCGCGCCCGCCAGCGCGCCGATCAGGTCGGCGACACCGGATGCGGCGGTTCCGGGGCCCGCGACGAGGACGGCTCGGGGCCGGCCTTCCGGGGCCAGGCCGCCGATGCCCGCCTCGGCGGCATGGCGGGCGGCAGTACGTACGCGGGCGCCTGCCTCGGCCGCGCCGCGAAGCAGGTCGCGGCGGTCGGCTCGGGCGAGGGCTTCCGGGGCGTCGAGCAGGGACTCGTCGAGCATGGCGGTGGGCCTCCGATCACCGGGTGGGGTGCGGGATGCGGGTGCGGGGCGGGGTGCCGCGGGGGCAGGGGGTGCGCCTGTGGCCGTGCTGTGGTGCTGTGGTTCTGCCTCGTGGCGGTGCGTGGTGGCGGTGCCTGCGGCGTGCCGGTCACCTGGTCGCCGGGGGCGGTCGTAGCGAACGGTCCGCCTTGGGCGTGCCCTGCCCCGCGTACGGTCGGGCCGGCTCTCGTACGTTCGTACGTCGTCGGTGCCCCGTACCCGCTTCGCTCGCGGTCAGGCGGGGCGGCGGGCCTCGTCCACGAGCAGCACCGGGATGCCGTCCCGGACCGGGTAGGCCAGGCCGCAGTCCGCACCGGTGCAGACCAGCTCGGGGCTGTCGGCCGACGAACGGTCGTCGAGCGGGGCGTGGCAGGCCGGGCAGGCCAGGATCTCCAGGAGGCCGGCTTCGAGCGGCATGGGGTGAGTCCCTTCGAACATGCGAGTCCCGATCCACGTGGATCAGGCGTCGTCAGCCTACCGCTGGGGTGGCGGGGGCGCGGCCTGGCCGGGGGGAGGAAACGGGGGATGGGGCGGGGTGGGGGCCCGGTGGGCGGGGGCCGACGGAACGGGGCCTCGGGTGGGGGCACCCGCGGCGCGCCTTTCCCCTGCCCGCCCCTTCCCGTAACCGGGGCTCTGCCCCGGCCCCCGCTACTCAATCGCCGGAGAGGCTGGGGTGGGCCGGGGGCCGGGGGGGGTGGAGGGGCTGAGGTGGGCCAGGGAGAGGGCTGAGGAGCCGGGAGGGGGAAAGCTGGGGTGGGCGGAGTAGCTGGGGAAGGCGGCCGCGCGGCGTCAGGTGCGTGCTTTCGGCGGGTCGGCCCCAGGCCCTCGTACTGGACGTACTCGGGTCGGGGGCCAGTGCGGCAAGAGTGCGTGCATGGCGTCGCGCGGGAGACGGGAACTGATCAGACAGGCTCTAGCGCCTGATCAGGCTCAGGACCTCGTCGCGTACCGCCGCCATCGTCTTCTCGTCCCTCGCCTCGACGTTCAGGCGCAGCAGGGGCTCCGTGTTCGAGGCTCGGAGGTTGAACCACCAGTCGGGCGTCGTGACCGTGAGGCCGTCCAGGTCGTCGAAGGTGATGTCGTCGCGAGTGCCGTAGGTCTTCTTGACCTCGGTGAGGCTGGCGGCCTGGTCGGCGACGGTCGAGTTGATCTCGCCGGAGCCCGCGTACCGGTCGTACTCGGCGACCAGCTCCGAGAGCGGCTTCCGCTGGCCGCCCAGCGCGGCGAGGACGTGGAGGGCGGCGAGCATGCCCGTATCGGCGTTCCAGAAGTCGCGGAAGTAGTAGTGCGCCGAGTGCTCGCCGCCGAAGATGGCGCCGTGCTCGGCCATCTCCGTCTTGATGAAGGAGTGGCCGACCCGGGTGCGGACCGGGGTGCCGCCGTTCTCGCGGACCACCTCGGGGACGGACGAGGAGGTGATCAGGTTGTGGATGACGATGCCCTCGCCGCCGTTGCGGGCCAGTTCGCGGGCGGCTACCAGCGCCGTGATCGCGGACGGCGAGACGCCCTCGCCCCGCTCGTCGACCACGAAGCAGCGGTCCGCGTCGCCGTCGAAGGCGAGGCCGAGGTCGGCCCCCTCCGCGAGGACACGGGCCTGGAGGTCGACGATGTTCTTCGGGTCGAGGGGGTTGGCCTCGTGGTTCGGGAAAGTGCCGTCCAGCTCGAAGTACATGGGTACGACGTCGAGCGGGAGGCCCTTGAGGACCGTGGGGACTGTGTGGCCGCCCATGCCGTTGCCCGCGTCCACCACGACCTTCAGGGGGCGGATCGCCGTCAGATCGACCAGGCCGAGGAGGTGCGCCGCGTAGTCGGTGAGCGTGTCGCGTTCCGTGATCGTGCCCGGGGCGGTGGAGGGGGCGGGCTGCGGCGCGCCTTCCGACCACTGTTCGACCAGAGTGCGGATCTCGGCCAGGCCTGTGTCCTGGCCGACCGGTGCGGCACCGGCCCGGCACATCTTGATGCCGTTGTACTGCGCCGGGTTGTGCGAAGCCGTGAACATCGCCCCGGGCAGGTCCAGCGCGCCCGAGGCGTAATACAGCTGGTCCGTCGAGCAGAGTCCGATGAGCGTGACGTCCGCGCCCCGGGCCGCCGCACCCCGCGCGAACGCCCCCGCGAGAGTGGGTGAGGTCGGGCGCATGTCGTGGCCGATCACGATCGCCTTGGCGTCCGTGACCTGGACGAACGCGGCCCCGAAGAGTTCGGCCAGTGATTCGTCCCACTGGTCGGGCACCACTCCGCGCACGTCGTACGCCTTCACGAGCTGCGACAGATCAGCAACCACGGCCGGTCCTCCTGGGGGTCTTTACGGACCGCCCAAACTACCCGGCCGGGTGGTGTCTCAAGTCCCGGCCTCAAGGGCAGCCCCGGTCGGCCTCGGGGAACGACCCCCGTCATGACCCCCGTCAGCCTCAGGAATCAGCCTCAGGAATCAGGTGAGCGCAGCACCCTCAGGTGGCCTCGGCGGGCCACCTCCACCGGGTTCGCGGAGCGAGGGCCCCGGCCCCCGCCGTCCGGCCCGCGGTCGTGCGGACGCGCCGCTTCCCGGACCGCGTTGGCCAGTGCTTCGAGGTCGTCGCCGCTGGGGTGCGCCGGTGCGGAGCCGTCGGAGAGCCGCACCACTTCCCAGCCCCGTGGCGCGGTCAGCCGCTCACTGTGTTCGGCACAGAGGTCATAGCAGTGGGGCTCGGCGTAGGTGGCGAGCGGGCCGAGGACCGCAGTCGAGTCGGCATAGACGTACGTCAGTGTCGCGACGGCAGGGCGGCCGCACGCAGTGCGCGAACAGCGACGTACAGGGCTCACGATGTTGGACGGTACCGCACTCTTGAGCGGGCTGCGACGACTCTCCCTCACGTCACCCCACCGTGTCGCTCTGTGACCTGAGGCACAGTCGCACTCCGAGCGGCTACCCTGACCTGCGCCGCTGCGCGAACACGGCAATCGTAGGGCCGCCCGGCCGGTCGCGGACAGGGGCCGATCCCCGCGTCGGGCGAGTCGTCAAGGATTGGATTACGGGCCTGAAAAGGGCTCAACCTTGGCCGGAATGTTCAACTGTGGACATCCGGAGACGGACCGGGAGACGGACCGGGAGACGGACCGGAGCGCTCCCGGACAAGGGGCCGGGAAAGCGTGTCCGCAGCCAGGCCGACAGCCAGGCCCGAAGATGACTCCCCTATGCGCGATGTCTCCGTGATCGAGACACTCCCCGGAGCGTTACGCTGCGTCGGTGATGGACAGTCCCGTACCTCCCCACCCGTTCGAGCCCCGGCCCCGACGCCGTGACCGGCACGGCCGCGGTATGCGCGGGCCGGTCGCACCGCCGCAGGTGCCGTTGTCGGCCAGCCGGGGGGAGACGTTCCGCGATCTGGTCCAGGACTCCGTGGAGCGGCTCGAACGGCGCTGGCCCCAGCTGGCTGAGGTCGACTTCGTTGTCCTCGAAGTGCCGGGTACGCCGGAGGAGACCGTTCCGCTCGGCAGTGCCGTTCCTGCGGGCAAGGAGCGGCCCGCGCAGATCGTCGTCTACCGGCGGCCCGTCGAGATCCGCACCAAGAGCCGCGAGGAGCGCGCCCTGCTCGTGCATGAGGTCGTCGTCGAGCAGGTCGCCGAGCTGCTGGGGCTCGCGCCCGAGTCGGTCGACCCCAGGTACGGGCAGGACTAGCCCCACCCCGCCCCCGTACGACGAGGGCAGCGCTTGTATCGCCCGCCCCCGTACGACGAGGGCAGCGCCTGTATCACCCGCCCCCGTACGGACGAGAGCCTGACCCGTCCCACCCGGCCCCGCCACCACGGCAGGGCCCGCAGCCTCTGTCTCTGCCCCTGGCCCCGTCCCGCCGTCTGCTCGGTTCAGTCGTCCAGGACCGACAAGTCCTGCCTGGCCGACGGGACCGCGACCGTCCCTCCGTCGTCGGGGAGCGTCTGCACCGTGAACATCTGGACGCCGCCCTTCGTGAGTGCCAGGGAGCGCGACGCGTGGACCGGGCCGCCCGAGGTCGTCTCGACCGTCAGCGCGTACGTGCCCTTGAGCCCTTCGGGGGCCTTCGGGGTGACGGCGAGGGTCGTGCCGCTCTTGACCGTGTACGTCTCGACGGACGGTTCGCCGCCGCCGCTGCCCGCCGACGCGGTGACCTTCACCTTCGCCGTGGCGCCCGGGGCGGTCAGGGACAGCGTCGAGCCCTTGGCCCGGTTGTCCGCGACGCTCGAACGGGCGCCGACCGGTCCGGTGGCCGGGATGTAGGCGACCTCCTGCCCGTCGCCGCTGCCGCGGACCACTCGTAGCGCGGCCACGATCGGCGTCGCCCGGTTCTTCTCCACGGGGGTGAGGCGCAGGGAGCCCGGTTCGTCGCGGGTGACGTCCTTGAGGTCGGCGGTCGCGGTCATGCCGGACTTGATGTGGAGGGTGGCGTTCCCGGCCGGGGAGAACGTCGCGTTCTTCCCCATGAGCTGGACCTTCACGTCCGCGTCGTCCTCGCCGGGTGCGAACGCCACCAGCTGTACGGAGGTGGCGTCGGCCGGAATCCCCGGCATCACGAGCGTGCCCGACGGGTCGTCGGACGCGGTGATCCAGTCGCTGCCGGAGGTGTCGTCGGCGCTCAGGACGACCGCGCCGACCCGTCCGGAGCGGGTGGTGACGTGCGCGGTCAGCTCGTCGACCGCCTCGTCGGTGAGGGTGGACAGCAGGAGCGCGACGCTGGAGCGGGCGGGCACGGTGACGCCGTCACCCACGTCGGACTTGAGCGCGCCCTTCGGGCCGTAGAGCTCGATGTCCGCCACGGCGGCGCCATCGTCGGGGTTGGTGAGGTGCACATAGTCCTGGCGGGACTTCGCGGTGCTCGCGCCCGGGAACCAGAAGTCCGTGCCGGGGGCGGTGCAGGTGACCCCGAGCAGGCCACGCGCCCCGCCCGCGCTGACCTGGGTGGTCTGCTGGGCGGTCCAGCCGGGGGCGAGCCGACCGGTGGCCGTGCCGACGAGGGCCGGGGCGTCGGAGCCGTCCGCCTCGACGACGACCGGCTTTCCGGGCTCCTTCACAGCGAGGACCGGCTTCTCGGCCTTCTTCCTTGCCTTCTCCGCCGCTTCCTCGGCCTTCTTGGCCTTCTCCGGGTCGGTCTCGATCTCGTCGGTCTCGTCGACGACCGGCAGGGCCGCCTTCAGTTCGGCGGTGGCCTCGGCGTCGCCGCCCTCGCCCGCCGGGGTGAACGCGGTGTACTGCGTCTCCGCGAGCTCGGAGCTGCTCGGCGCCGGGCAGACCAGGCTGGAGCGCTCGACCGGGAGCAGCGCGGCGGCCTTCGCCTCCGGGGCCGCCGGGCCGTCGGGCGCGGTGACCGTGGCGAATCCGGTGATGGCGGCCAGGGCGACGGCACCGGCGATCAGGGACAGGTGGGTGGACTTCACTCGGACTCGCCTCGCGATGCGTTACCGGACGGCCACGGGGCCTGCCCCGGGGCCGGGGGGCCGGGCTGTTCGGCCTGTTCGCCGTTCTCGGTGGGGTGCTGGTACGGGTGGTGCGGCTGTGGCGGGTACTGCTGGCCGATGTACTGGCCGTACTCGTCGTACGCAGCGCTGCCGGTGCCGCCGCCGCTGGCGCTGCCGCCGCCGCTGCCCTGGTCGTTGTACTGCTGTGCGTACGGGTCCTGGGCGCCGCCGTAGCCGCTCCGGTCGCCGTAGCCGCTCCGGTAGCCCGCGTCCGGCTGTTGGTACTGCTGGTGCTGGTGCTGGGCGTACGGGTCCTGTTGGTACGCCGCGTAGTAGTCGGCGCCCTGCGGCTGCCGGCCGTCCCATTCCCCGTACTGCTGGTGCGGAACTTCCGCGTAACCGCTGGTGGCCTCCTGCGGGTCGTGCGCCGGAGCGTGCGCGGTGGGGCTCGCGGCGTACGGGTCGGCGGTCTGCTGCGCGGGGATGTACTCCCCCGGGTCTCCTTGCGCCACCGCGTCCATCGTGCCGTCCGCCCGGTAGTTCTCCCCGGGCTCCCCGGGCCCTCCGGCCCCTCCGGGCTCCCCGGGTCCTCCGGGCTCCCCGAACGCCCGGGACTCCTCCGCCGCGGCCGCCGCCTCGGCCTGGGCCGCGGCTCGCAACCTGCGGGCGCGGCGGCCCTCGCCGTCGACCGGCTCGGCGGCGACGGCCAGCGCCTCGTCGGGCAGGTCGTCGTCGATCTCCCGGCGGCGGCCCGGCAGGGCCATGACCACGAGGACGACGGCGAGCGCGGCCTGCGCCCAGATCCAGGCGGTGTGCGTGATCGGGGCGTCGTAGGTGAGGTCCAGGCGGCCGCCGTCGGCGGGGAGTTCGAATCCCTGGGCCCAGCCGTCGACGGTCTTGCGGGTCAGGGGCTTGCCGTCCAGGGTGGCCTGCCAGCCCGGGTCGGCGGTGTCGGCGATCCGCAGGACGCGGCCCGCTTCGCCGGACGGGATCTCGGAGTGGGCCTCGACGGGCCCGGAGCCGACGGGGAGGTGCTCGCCCTCGCCGGACGCCGGGGCGATCATGACGCGGGCGACCTGGCGGTCCACCCGCCACAGGGCGCTGCCGTCGAGCTGGCTGAGGCGGCTGAGGCCGGGGGTCACGTCGAGGACCCGGCTCATCTGGCGCGGTGCCCCGTCCCGTACGAGGACGTAGCGGATCGCGAAGCCGCTGAGCTGGCCGCCCTGGTCGGCGCCGGAGCCCGCGACGAGGTTGGCGACGACCTTGTCGAGGTGGCTGTTGGCACCGCCCGCCTCGGTCAGTTCGCCGTCGCCGAGCCGGGCGCCCGAGCCGCGGACCAGGCTGTACGCGACGGAGCCGGGCGAGGTGCCGCCGAGGACGAGGGTGCGCGGCTGGTCGCGGGTGCCGCTCTCCTCGGCCACGAACGCGGGCACCTGGACGGGGTCGCGCCGCTCCAGCGGGCCGTCCGCACCGCCGATCATCCAGCCGAACGCGGCCAGGACCGGGGCCAGCCCGGCGGCCAGGGCGATCAGCACGGCGACGGGCTGGCGCCAGCCGAAGCTCTGCTCGGCGACCCGGATGCGGGCCCCGTCCGCGCCCACCAGGGCAGCGGCGATCAGGGCGGTGCCGTAGACGAGGGTCGCGGGCCCGGCCCAGGTCGTTCCGTTGGTGAGGGCCGCGAAGAGCAGGCCGACGAGCGCGACCGCCCAGGCGGTCCGGACGGCGAGCTGCCGCTCCCCGCGCAGCAGCGCGGCGAGGGCCGCCAGCACGACGCCGAGGAGCAGGACGCCGCCCGCCGCACCCGGGCCGCCGGGGCTGATGCCGAGCAGGTCGAGGCCCGAGGCCGACCCCGTACCGAGGTCCATGCCCGCCTCCGTGAGGAGGGCGGACGGGTTCGTCAGGAGGGTGAGCGACCAGGGGGCGAGGACCAGCACCGGGGTGCCGACTGCGGCGACGAAGCGGAGTCCGTACGCCATGATGTCGCCGCGCCGCAGCACCAGCACACCGAGGCCGAGGACCACGGCGAGCGGCCAGACGATCGGCGTGAACGCCATCGTGAAGGTGAGGAGCAGCGTGTACGCCCAGGTGGCGCGCCAGCTGCCGCGCTCCCCCGCCGCGCTGTCCGCACGCAGCCCGTGGGCGGCGACGCCCGCGCGGGCGATCAGCGGAAGCAGGACGAGGAGGACGGCGGTGCCGATGCGGCCGGTGGCCAGGGCGCCGGTCGCGGCGGGCAGGAAGGCGTACGCGACGCTCGCCCAGGCCCGCAGCAGCCGCGAGGGCAGCAGCGGCCGGGAGGCGAAGTACGCGGTGAGCCCGGCCAGCGGGATCGAACAGACCAGCAGCACGCTCACGGCGAGGCCGGTGGAGCCGAGGAAGAGGGCCGACAGGGCGGCGAGCAGCGCGAGGTAGGGCGGGGCGGTCTGGGTGCCGCCGGTCCCGACGGTGTGCCAGGCGTCCGCGTACTGTCCCCAGAGCCCGCCGACGTCGGCGGGGGCGGGCAGCAGCGCGCCACCGGCCAGCGCGCCGCCGCTGAGCAGGTTGCGGCAGGCGATGAGCGAGACGACGAGCAGCACAGCGAAGAGGATCGGCCCGGGTTTGCGGCCGATGCGCTTGAGCCGGGCGAACTGGTCGACTTCGAGGAAGTCGGCGTCGTCGCCGCCGGGACCGGACTCGACGGCCCCGTGCCGCGAACCGCCCGAGTCGGCTTCCGTGCGGCCGCCGAAGTTGCCCGCGACCTGGTCGACGGTGGCCCGGACGGTGGCGCCGGGCGGCGGGAACAGGGCACGCAGTTCGGCCGCGTCGACGACGCCCTTTCCGCGGTTGCGGCGGGCGGCGAGGATGCGGCCGGGGCGCAGCAGGGTTCCCAGCAGGCCGGTGACCTCGTCGAGGGCCTGGCCCGGCACCTTGCCGACGAGGTAGGCGACGGTACGGAGCAGGGTGCCGACGACGAGCCGGAGCAGCACCCAGGGCAGGGCCTTGCCGCGCGCGTTGACGAGCATCGTGTAGACGGCGCCCGCCTTGTCGACGCGGTGCGGGCTGGCGACCGAGCGGCCGGCGCAGTCGATGGGGCGGCGCTCGCGGGCGGAGGCCTCGGCGTGTCGCAGGACGGCGTCCGGGGCGACGAGGACCCGGTGCCCGGCGAGGTGGGCCCGCCAGCACAGGTCGACGTCGTCGCGCATCAGCGGGAGCCTGCGGTCGAAGCCGCCGAGCTCCTCGTAGACGTCGCGGCGGATGAGCATGCCCGCGGAGGAGACGGACAGGACGGTACGGACCTGGTCGTGCTGGCCCTGGTCCTGCTCACGGCGGTCCAGGCCCGTCCAGCGGCGGCCGCTGTTGGCGATGGAGACGCCGACTTCGAGGAGCTGCTTGCGGTCGTACCAGCCGCGCAGCTTGGGCCCGACGATCGTGGCGTGCCGGTCGGTGTCCACGACGCGCAGCATCTCGGCGAGCGCGTCCGGCTCGGGTGCGCAGTCGTCGTGGAGCAGCCAGAGCCACTGGACCGGTTCGCCGTGCGGCAGCTCGGGCAGGTCGTAGTTCTCGTCGACCCAGGTCCGGCTGACCGGGTCCCAGCCGCTGGGGCGCTTGAGGTAGGGGAGGTCGTCCGGGGTCAGGACCCCGGCCGTGCGGGCCGCCTCGTCGACGGCGGTGCCGAAGCCCGTACGGCGTGCGAGGTGCAGTACGCGGTCGTCGCCGAGCGCCTCGGTGACCAGCCGGGCGGAGTCGTCGGCGCTGCCGGTGTCGGCGGCGACGATGTTCTGTACGGGGCGTTCCTGCCCGAGCAGCCCGGCCAGCACGTCGGGCAGCCAGCGCGCGCCGTCGTGGGAGACGAGCACGGCGGTGACGACGTGCCGGGGGAACTCTGGGGCGGCGGCGGCCGCGTTCGGCGCCGCCGAGTGGCTGTGCACGGACATCGAGGTACGGGCCCTCCGGCCGGGTCCGGGGGCATGTCCCCGGGGCTGCATCGGTGTACACGCGCGCCCCGGCGGGGCGTTGGTGCGTCTCGGACGGGGCCCCACACTAACGGTACGGATACGTGGCGGGGTCCCCGAGCGGGTGAAGGGCCGGGCGCGGACGGGCGGCGGACGGGCAGTGGACTTGCGGTGGGCATGCGGACGGCCCGGCGCCCGGGCCCTCCGGGAGGGTCGGGCGCCGGGCCGTCGCGGTTGCCGTTCGGGGGGGGTGGCTGGGGTCTGGAGTCCGGGGGCTACGGAGAGCCGGTGGCCGACGGGAGGGGCTGCATCGGAGGTCCGGCGTACGGCGGCGCGTAAGCCCAGAGGGTGTGAAGTACGGGAGTGAGTGGGGCGCTCGCCCTGGATGCAGCCCCGCAGCGGCGTCGGTTCCATGAACCGTCGTATGGCCCAGAACCATCGTCCGTCCCAGAACCATCGTCCGTCCCAGAACCGCCGTCCGTCCCGGGGCCATTGTCTCGTCCCAGAAACCTCGTCCGTCCTGGAACCGTCGTCCGTCCTAGATCGCGGCCTTCTTGAGGCGCCGCCGCTCCCGCTCGGAGAGTCCGCCCCAGATACCGAAGCGCTCGTCGTTGGCGAGGGCGTACTCCAGGCACTCCGAGCGCACCTCGCAGGCGAGGCAGACCTTCTTGGCCTCGCGGGTGGAACCGCCCTTTTCGGGAAAGAAGGACTCGGGATCGGTCTGGGCGCACAGTGCGCGCTCCTGCCAGCCGAGTTCCTCGTCCGCGTCCTCGACCAGCAGTTGCTGGAACAGCTCGGTCATGTGCGCCCCTCGTCTGTCTCTTGCGTCCCGTGATGCAGCCTTTTGCGGCTGAACGACACGAGTGAAATTACAAGTGTGTAGCTCTGGGGCAGTCAAGCGAGGATCTGCTATTGGCCCAGGGATTCACTCTGCGGAACCAAGCGTATACAGAAAGTGTTCAAATCGCCAAAAAACTGACATATGCCACCGGCCCCACACCCTCGCGCCCCCTCTTGATCAAGACGAACGGAAGTCCCTCCGTGTTGCGATTCGATCACTGAAGCGACCAGGATCACATTCAGGTCACGGAGCGTCAGCCGCGCTTGGAGGCCCGGATGGTGCGCCACATCTCCCCGCCCGCGAGTGCATAAACCTTTCTCCGGAACCGTCGACCGGAAGGGGTGAAACAATGCGCCCAAATCGGGCATTGGGTTGACAGCGGGCAGGGAGAGCCGTTCTCCTTGACCCCATGCCAGCGACCACAGCCATGCGCACGACCCACGTCCGTGGGTTCCGCAGCGCTGTCCAGGCCCGCTGTTGCTGTTCCAGCTGTCACAGCTGTTGATGCCGTAGCGCTCCAGCTCTGATTCAGCCTTCTCCGGTTTCCCGATCGGCTCCTCCGGCCGCTCGGCCCCTCTTTACTCAGCTCATCGTGACTCCCCGCACGCGCACCCCCCATGTCGAGGAACCACCGCAGCCATGAACAGTGACAGCGACCTTCAGATCGCCGGCGACCTTCTTGAGGTCCAGCACCTCCTCCAGCCCGCCCGCGAGCACCCCTCCACCCTCTCCGAGTTCGTCGGCCTCGCGCGCTCCGTCGCGGCCGACCGCGCACAGTGGGCCGGACTCGTCCAGTACGACTCCGCCTCCCGCTGGTACCACCGTCTGCGCACCGGCCCGGGCTATGAGGTGTGGCTGCTGAGCTGGGTGCCCGGACAGGGCAGCGGGCGCCACGACCACGGCCGCTCCGCCGGCGTACTGACGGTTCTGGAAGGGCAGTTGACCGAGCACACCGAGCGGGGCACCCGGACGCTCGGTGCGGGTGCGCAGCGCGCCTTCGCCCCGGGTTACGTCCACGAAGTGGTCAACGACTCGCTCGAACCGGCCGTGAGTCTGCACGTCTACTACCCGGGCCTGACCGAGATGCCGATGCACGCGTCGCAATCCGCCCCGACGGGCGTGGATGTCGTACCCGCCTGACAAACTGCTGTGCATGCGCATTGTTGTTCTGGCCGGTGGTATCGGCGGTGCCCGCTTTCTGCGCGGCCTCAAGCAAGCCGCGCCCGACGCGGACATCACGGTGATCGGCAACACGGGTGATGACATCCATCTGTTCGGGCTGAAGGTCTGCCCCGACCTCGACACCGTGATGTACACCCTCGGCGGTGGCATCAACGAGGAGCAGGGCTGGGGACGGGCCGACGAGACCTTCCGGGTCAAGGAGGAGCTCGCGGCGTACGGAGTGGGCCCCGAGTGGTTCGGGCTCGGTGACCGTGACTTCGCGACCCACATCGTCCGTACGCAGATGCTCGGCGCGGGCTATCCCCTCAGCGCGGTCACCGAGGCGCTCTGCGCCCGTTGGCAGCCGGGCGTGCGACTGCTGCCGATGTCCGACGACCGGATCGAGACGCATGTCGCCGTCGAGACGGACGGCGAGAGCAGGGCCGTCCACTTCCAGGAGTACTGGGTGAAGCTTCGCGCCTCGGTGCCGGCGCAGGCCATCGTGCCCGTGGGGGCGGAGCAGGCCAAGCCCGCGCCGGGGGTGCTGGAGGCCATCGGCTCCGCCGACGTCATCGTCTTTCCGCCGTCCAACCCGGTGGTGTCCATCGGCACGATCCTCGCGGTGCCGGGCATCCGCGAGGCCATCGCCGAGGCCGGGGTGCCGGTCGTCGGCCTCTCCCCCATCGTCGGGGACGCCCCCGTGCGCGGTATGGCGGACAAGGTGCTCGCCGCGGTGGGCGTCGAGTCGACGGCCGCGGCGGTGGCCCAGCACTACGGCTCCGGGCTGCTGGACGGGTGGCTCGTCGACACGGTGGACGCCGGTGCGGTGGAGGAAGTCGAGGCGGCCGGTGTCCGCTGCCGGGCGGTGCCGCTGATGATGACGGACGTGGACGCGACGGCTGAGATGGCCCGTCAGGCGTTGACGCTGGCCGAGGAGGTACGGGCGTGAGCGTTGCTCCTGGCGCTGTCGGCGGCGGTGCCGTCGATGGCAGTGCTGTCGGCGGCGGTGCGCCCTCATTTCGGGTCTGGGCGTCGGACGGGCTGCCCGAGGTCCGGGCCGGGGACGATCTCGCCAAGCTGATCGCCGGGACCGAGCCGGGGCTCGTCGACGGTGACGTCCTCCTCGTCACCTCGAAGATCGTCTCCAAGGCCGAGGGGCGGATCGTCCAGGCCGCGGACCGCGAGGCCGCCATCGACGCCGAGACCGTCCGGGTCGTGGCGCGGCGCGGGACACTGCGGATCGTGGAGAACCGGCAGGGTCTGGTCATGGCCGCCGCCGGTGTCGACGCCTCCAACACTCCGGCCGGGACCGTTCTGCTGCTGCCCGAGGACCCCGATGCCTCCGCCCGGGCCATCCGGGACGGGCTGCGGGACACGCTGGGCGTCGAGGTCGGCGTCGTCATCACGGACACCTTCGGGCGGCCCTGGCGCAACGGGCTCACCGATGTCGCGATCGGGGCCGCGGGGGTGCGGGTGCTGGACGACCTGCGCGGGGGGACGGACACGTACGGCAATCCGCTCAGCGCCACGGTCGTGGCCACGGCGGACGAGCTGGCCGCAGCCGGGGATCTCGTGAAGGGCAAGGCGGCGGGGTTGCCGGTCGCCGTGGTGCGGGGGTTGCCGCACGTGGTGGCCCCCGGGGACGACGGCCCCGGCGCCCGTGCGCTCGTCCGCGGTGCGGCCGACGACATGTTCCGGCTCGGGACGTCCGAGGCGGTTCGGGAAGCGGTGACCCTGCGGCGTACGGTGCGCGAGTTCAGCGACGAGCCGGTGGATCCGGGGGCGGTGCGGAGAGCGGTGGCCGCGGCGGTGACCGCTCCTGCGCCGCATCACACGACGCCGTGGCGGTTCGTACTGCTGGAGTCCGCCGAGTCGCGGACCCGGCTGCTCGATGCGATGCGGGACGCCTGGATCGCGGATCTGCGGCGGGACGGGAAGAGCGAGGAGTCGATCGCCAAGCGGGTGCGGCGCGGTGATGTGCTGCGCAACGCGCCGTATCTGGCGGTGCCGTGCCTGGTGATGGACGGCTCCCACACGTACGGGGACGAGCGGCGGGACACGGCGGAGCGCGAGATGTTCGTGGTCGCGGCGGGGGCGGGTGTGCAGAACTTCCTCGTGGCACTGGCGGGTGAGCGGCTCGGGTCCGCGTGGGTGTCCTCGACGATGTTCTGCCGGTCGGTGGTGCGGGAGGTGCTCTCGCTGCCGACGTCGTGGGATCCGTTGGGGGCAGTGGCGGTGGGGCATGCCGCGGAGGTGCCTCGGGAGCGAGGGGTTCGGGATGCGGAGGCGTTTATCGCTGTGCGGTGAGGTGTGTGCCGGGGCGAGGCGGGGCGAGGCGGGGCGAGGCCTTGGCAGGTGCGGGGGGGTGCCGCTGCGCGGGGCTCTTTTCCCCTACCCGCCCCTTCCCGCAACCGGGGCTCTGCCCCGGACCCCGCTCCTCAATCGCCGGAGGGGCTGGCGTAGGAGGCTGGGGTGGGCCGCGGGGCTGGGGTCGGCTACAGCGCCGCGATGTTTCCCGGGGTCATCCTCGGGCCCCGGCGCTCCGGCAGGCGGCCCGCCAGCAGGATCAGGCGTGTTGCCCTGTGGCGCTGGCCCTCGTACGGGCTCAGCAGGGTCAGCATCTCCTCGTCGTCCGCGTGACGGTTGTCCGCCAGGGCGTGGCCCACGATGCCCGGGAGGTGGTAGTCGCCCACCGTGACCGCGTCCGGGGCTCCGTTGGAGCGCTGGAGGGTTTCGGCGGAGGTCCAGGGGCCGATTCCCGGGATCAGTTCCAGACGGGCCTTGGCCTCGGGAAGCGGCATCGCCGATGCCTCCTCCAGCCTGGGGGCGACCCGTACGGCCCGCAGGATCGTCGAGGAGCGCTTGGTGTCGACCCCTGCTTTGTGCCACTCCCAGGACGGGATCATCGCCCAGGCGCGCGCGCCCGGCATGACATGGAGGCCCAGGTCTGCCGTGGGGCCGGGGGCCGGGGCGCCGTAGCGGCGGACCAGGAGGCGCCAGGCCCGGTACGCCTCGTCCGTGGTGACCTTCTGCTCCAGGATCGAGGGAATCAGCGACTCCATCACCAGGCCCGTGCGCAGCAGCCGCAGCCCGGGCCGCCGGTGCCGGGCCGCGGCGAGCAGTCGGTGGTGCGGGGTGAAGGCGTCCGGGTCGTCCTCCGCGCCCAGGAGCGCGGGCAGCCCTGCCAGCAGCCACTCCGCGCCCGGGCCCCAGGCCGCCGCCCCGATCCGGCCGCCGCGCGCCGCCACCCGCAGGGTTCCGGGGCCCTCGGGCGTCCGGGTCGCCCGCCAGAACGCGCCGTCCCCGGTCATCCGGAACGTGGGGTCGGCCGGGCCCCGGCGCAGAGGGCCCAGGACCAGGCGCAGGTCCAGAGGGCCGGGCGGAGTCCACTCCCGGGTCCGCTCCTGCGTCCCCTCCCGTCCTGTCCCCTCCCGGGTCGGCCCCGGCCGCCGTACCGGGGCTGCCTGGGACAGCAGCGCCGGGCGCGCGGTGCGTGGGGCGAATCGTCCTGCCACGGGGGGCCTCGTCAGGGGTGCGGGAGAAGGAACCCTTCGAGGGTACGGGGCGTAGCCCACCGGTCCCAGGACGAGCGGAGCCTACTGGTCCGACGAAAAGCGGATCGACGCGTCCGGGAGGGCCGCGCCGCACCAGATCCTGACCCCGTCGCGCAGCTCGTTGTCCGCGCCCACCTGCGCCCCGTCACCGATCACCGCGCCCGTCAGCACCGTACGGCTGCCGATCCTCGCGCCCGCCCCGATCAGTGAGTCCGTGATCCTCGCGCCCGCCTCGACGGTCGCTCCCTCCAGCACGGTCGAGCCGTCTATTCTCGCGCCCGCCCCGATCACCGCGTCGGCGCCGACCACCGTGCCGCCCGTGAGCTTGGCGTCGGTGGCCACCGTGGCCGTCTCCAGGACGAGGCGGTCGCCGCAGCGGCCCGGGACCGCCGGGGACGGGGCGCGGCCGAGGACCAGGTCGGCGGAGCCGCGTACGAAGGCCTGCGGGGTGCCCAGGTCCAGCCAGTACGTGGAGTCGACCATGCCCTGGAGGTGGGCCCCGGAGGCGAGGAGTCCGGGGAAGGTCTCGCGCTCCACCGAGACCGGGCGGCCCTCGGGGATGGTGTCGATGACCGAGCGCCGGAAGATGTACGCACCGGCGTTGATCTGGTCGGTGACGATCTCCTCCGGCGTCTGCGGCTTCTCCAGGAACGCCGTGACCCGGCCCGCCGCGTCGGTGGGCACGAGGCCGAAGGCGCGCGGGTCCTCGACCCGGGTCAGGTGGAGCGAGACGTCCGCCCCGGAGTCGTTGTGCGTGGCGACCAGGGCCCGGATGTCGAGCCCGGTCAGGATGTCGCCGTTGAAGACCAGGACCGGTTCGTCCGGCCCCGAGGACAGCTTCGGCGCGACGTTGCGGATGGCTCCGCCGGTGCCGAGCGGCTCCTGCTCGGTGACGTACTCGATGTGCAGACCGAGCGAGGAGCCGTCGCCGAAGTACGGCTCGAAGACCTCGGCCAGGTAGGACGTGGCGAGCACGATGTGCTCCACCCCGGCCGCCCTGGCCCGCGCCAGCTGGTGGGTCAGGAAGGGGACGCCCGCCGCCGGGACCATCGGCTTCGGGGTGTGCACCGTGAGCGGGCGCAGTCGGGTGCCTTTGCCACCGACCAGGAGAATCGCTTCTTTTGCCTCTGTCACAGCACCGTCTCTGCTTTCCTGCTGGGGCCTGGCCCGGTTGGTGGCTGGCCAGTCTAAGCAGACCGGTCGGAGATGCCCCGGTCAGCGGCCCTGCAGTTTGGCGGAGGTGGTCCGGGCCGTGCCGAGCTTCTTGTAGAGACGCGCTCCGGGGCATTCGGTTGCGAAACCGTCCCGATGGCCCGAGATGACGTTCATTTTGACCTTCCTGCCCTTCGGGTACTTGTTGCTTCCCGCGGAGACGAGGGTGACCTTGCCCTTGGGGTTGGCCCCGAACAGTCCGAGCTTCCAGGCGGTTAGCTTGGAGACGGCGGTCACCGCGGCGGCGGGCGGGTTGGTGGAGGTGTAGGTGCCGAGCACCGCGACGCCCATGGTGTTGGTGTTGAAGCCCAGGGTGTGGGCGCCGAGCACCGCCCTCGCGACGCCGCCCGCCCGGCCCTCGTAGACGTTTCCGCACTTGTCGACGGCGAAGTTGTAGCCGATGTCGCGCCAGCCGCTGCTCTGGGTGTGGTAGCGGTAGATGCTGCGGAGCACTGCGGGGGCCTGCTTGCAGGTGTAGTTGTTCCCGGTCGCGCTGTGGTGCACGAAGGCCGCCTTGACGGACCTGGTGTACACGAAGTTCCGCTCGCGGAGCCTCTCGTCCGCGCCCCAGCCCCTACGGGTGATGATTCCCGGACGGGGTCCGATGTACGGCTTCGCCCCGGCCGCGACGACCGCCGCCTCCTCCTCCGTCTCCGCCTTGGTCAGCGCGGGGATGAAGGTCGCGCCGAGCGGGGCGAGTTCCGCGTTGACGGCCGAGGTGGCGGCGGATTCGGCGGTGAGCGCCGGCACGGCCACCACCGTGGTGGGCGGCGGGGTGTCGGCGAGCCTCGCCGGGGTCGTGGCGGGGAGCTTCGCCGGGGTCGCGGCCCGGTTGACGGGGGCGCCCCGGGCGGGTTCCGGCTCCGGGTCCTCGCCGGGGTCGACGAGTTCGAGGCGCAGCCCCTCGGGGAGCGGCGCGGCGATGGTCCGGTTCTGCGGATCGGGGGCCTCCGGGCGTACGCGGACCTCGACGCCGTCCGAGTCGCCGACCCAGAGCGGGGCCGTCGCCCCGCGCACGGTGCCGGACTCCTGCTCGGTGCTGCCGAGGTCGGCGGCGTGCTCGGCGTTGTGCGTCTCGATGTTCTGCCAGTCCGACCAGTCCGTCGTCCCGGTCGCCCGGGTACGGACCTGGACCGTGCCGTGCAGCTCGGTCCCGGCGTCGTCCCAGACCACGCCCACCAGGGAGAACGGGCGGGCGTCGCGTTGGGCCAGGCCCTGGCCCACCGCGCCCGCGACCCGGTTCGACGGTGCGGAGAGGGGTTCCAGGGGCAGGGACTGCGTCGAACCGGCGGGCTCGGCCGCGGACGCCGTGGCCGCGCGGGTCTCCCCGGTGCCGAGGTCCGTGCCGCGCGGGCTCGTGGCGGTTGGGCCCGTGGCGGTGTCGGGGCGGGGCTCTCCCTCGGGCGCGACGTCGAGTCGTACCGACGGCGGGCCCGCCCCCGGGGTCCCGTGGGACACGGAGGGGGGACGGGCAGGGGCGGAAGCGGCGGGGACGGCGAGCGGCAGGGTGAGGGCCGCCGCGCAGGTGACGCCGACTGAGGTCACGAATAGTGCACGCATACGCATGATCCTGGGCATACACCCCTTAATCCGGCCACCCGGACATCGGCCCATAAGTGACGCCCCGTCTGCCGAACCGGTGTACGTGACACCCGTTCAGCCCGCCCCGCACGGCGTCCCCGCGTACGCTTGCGCGGATGAACTCCAGCGACCGCACCCCCGCCGACCTGCTGCGATCCGCTCTCGCCGCGGACCCCGCCCGCCCCCTGGTCACCTTCTACGACGACGCCACCGGAGAACGCGTCGAACTGTCGGTGGCCACCTTCGCCAATTGGGTGGCCAAGACCGCCAATCTGCTCCAGGGCGACCTGGCCGCGGAGCCCAGCGACCGGCTCGCCCTCCTGCTTCCCGCGCACTGGCAGTCCGCCGTCTGGCTGCTCGCCTGCTCCTCGGTCGGGGTCGTCGCCGACGTCCAGGGCGACCCGGCCGCCGCCGACCTCGTCGTGACCGGCCCCGACACCCTGGAGCGGGCGCGGGCCTGCCGGGGTGAGCGGGTCGCGCTCGCCCTGCGCCCGCTGGGGGGCCGGTTCCCGCAGCCGCCCGAGGGGTTCTCGGACTACGCGGTGGAGGTGCCGAGCCAGGGAGACCGCTTCGCGCCCTTCGCCCCGGTGGACGCCGACGCGCCCGCGCTGGCCGTGGGCGGGGCCGAGCTGACGGGTGCGCAGCTCGTCGCCCGGGCCCGCGAGGACGCCGGCACCCTCGGGCTCGTACCGGGATCACGGCTGCTGACCGGGCGTACGTACGACACCTGGGACGGGCTGAGCGCCGGGCTCTTCGCCCCCCTGGCGGCCGGCGGGTCCGTGGTCCTGTGCCGCCACCTCGGGCAGCTGGACGCGGACGGGCTCGCCAAGCGGATCGAGAGCGAGCGGGTCACCGGCACCGCGGAGTGAGGCGTGCGGGCGCCACCAACAGAGCAGTATGACAAGCGCTCTGAGGTGCACTCGTCCGGCCCACAGCGGGCCGAGTCCCCGGTACCGATCGCCGGGGCGGGTAGATGATCGGCGGTACAGACCACTCTCCTGGCAGCACACAACCAAGCGTGAGGTTCAGCCGTCTACTCCTGCGACCGGCGGCCCATCGCGCCGCCGAACGTGAAGGATGGACGCAGACGTGACCGACAGCGCTGACCCCCCGGCCGACCCGGACCGCCCGGCCGGGGCCACGCCACCGGGCAGGTCGCAGGAGGAGTCCGGGCCGGACGACCGGGCCACCGACGAGAAGGCCGCCTCGGACTCGACGCCCGCACCGGACGACACGCCCGCCCCAGACGACACGCCCGCCCCGGACGCCGGACCCGAAGACGCCGACGACACCGGCACGAGCACCGGAACCAGCACCGAAGCAGCGCAGACCTGGGCCGACCACCCCAAAGACGCCGTCATGGCCGCCCGCCGCAGCCACTGGCTGCGCTGGACCGCCCTTGCCGCCTCGTTCCTCGTGCTCGTCGCCGCGGGCGTGGGCTGGTGGATGTACAGGAAGCTCGACGGGAACATCACCCCCGACACCAGCGCCGCCGCCGAACTCAAGGCGTACGAGGAGGAGCGGCCGGAGCAGGTCGTCGTGGACGCCCAGAACATCCTGCTCATCGGGTCCGACAGCCGCGCCGGGGACAACCGCGAGTACGGGCGGGACGACAGCGGCAGCCAGCGCTCGGACACCACGATCCTGCTGCACCTCGCGGCGGACCGGAAGAGCGCGACCGCGGTCTCCGTACCCCGCGATCTGATGGTGGAGATCCCCAGCTGCCGCACCGGGGACGACAAGGAGACCCGGGAGCGGTTCGGACAGTTCAACTCGGCGTTCGCGCTCGGCGGTACCGCCTGCACCGTCCGGACCGTGGAACGGATGACCGGCATCCGTATCGATCACCACATGGTCGTCGACTTCAACGGCTTCAAGGAGATGGTCGACGCCGTGGACGGGGTCGAGATCTGCCTCAAGGAGCCGATCGACGACAAGGACGCGCGCCTGGAGCTCCCGGCCGGACGGCAGAAGCTGAACGGCGAGGAGGCCCTCGGTTACGTACGGGCGCGCAAGACCCTCGGCAACGGCAGCGACACCGAACGGATAGAGCGCCAGCAGCAGTTCCTCGGCGCCCTGGTCAACAAGATGCAGAGCAACGGTGTGCTGCTGAACCCGACCCGGCTCTACCCGGTGCTGGACGCGGCGACCAGGTCGCTGACGACGGACCCCGGACTGGCCTCGCTGCGCGACCTGTACGACCTGGTGCGGAGCATGCGCGATGTACCGACCGATCAGGTGCAGTTCCTGACCGTGCCCCGGCAGCCGTACCGCCAGAACCCGAACCGGGACGAACTCGTCGAACCGGACGCGGGTGAACTGTTCGAGCAACTCCGCGAGGACCGGCCCGTGGCGGTCGTCCCGGCCGACGAACTCAAGGACGAGGAGAGGGCGCAGAAGAGTGGCCAGGAGCGGGAGCCGAGCGGAAATCCGGACGGCACCGGGTCCGAGAGCCCGGCGCCGACGCCCACCTATTCGGGCTCAAGCGCGGCCGACGACCTGTGTGAGCAGTAAAGCAATTCCCAAGACACCGAAGACAATCGACGTGGAATGGGAAGAATGCCCGGTTGTAAGGGGCGTGGAATATGTCACGCACGTCGCCCCACCAGGAAAGTGCCGGATAGTGTGGCGCGATCCGGTGCTTCCGGCCGTCAGGTCGTGCACTGCTGGAGCGAAGGAACGAGCGCCTTACCGGGGGAGGGCGCCTCGCGTGGCACCGACGGAGGATCTGGGCAACCGTGGACGCGCATAGCCGTGGGCGGGCGGACGATATCGACCCCGCCGACCAGTGGGTACTCAACCCGCAGACCGGCAATTACGAACTGCGACTGAATCACTCCGCTGGGGAATCGAGCAGCCCTTCGCGTACGGCCACGGCTACCGAAGGAACCGGTCGCCGCGGCGACTCCCGGGCAGACTCGGGTGGTCGAGGGGCCGGTACGCGGGAACGTGAGGGCGCCCCGGACAGGCCGCGCCGCGAGGTCCCCGGCCAGCGCAGCCGCCGCAGCTCCCAGGGCGGGCGCGGGGCCGCCGAGCCGCCCATGTCCGGCCACCGCCGGAAGCGGAAGACCAAGAAGTCGCGCAAGAAGAAGGCGCTGCTGTGGACGGGCGGAGTCATGGCGCTCGTCGTGGCGGGCACCTCGCTCGGCGCGTACCTGCTGTACGAGAAGCTCAACGGGAACATCGACGCCATCGACGTGGGTGACGCCGGCAACAAGGACGTCGTCCCCGACGGCCCGATGAACATCCTGATCATCGGTACCGACAAGCGCACCGGCAAGGGCAACGAGGGCTACGGCGACAGCGGCAGCGTGGGCCACGCCGACACCAACATCCTTTTCCACGTCTCCGAGGACCGCACCAACGCGACGGCGATGAGCATCCCGCGCGATCTGATGACCGAGATCCCCGAGTGCGAGGCGAAGCAGCCGGACGGCACCTCCACCGTCATCCCCGGCACCCCGAAGGAACGCTTCAACACCAGCCTCGGCCAGAACGGCCGTGATCCCGGCTGCACCATGAAGACGGTCGAGAACATCACCGGCGTCAAGCCGGATCACTTCATGATGGTCGACTTCAACGCGGTCAAGGAACTGACCACCGCGGTCGGCGGCGTCAAGGTCTGCATGGCCAAGCCGATCGACGACCCGAAGTCGCATCTGAAGCTGCCGCAGGGCGAGTCGAAGGTGCAGGGCGAGAACGCGCTGGCCCTGCTGCGCACCCGGGACAGCTTCGGCAACCGGAGCGACCTCGACCGGATCAAGGTGCAGCAGCAGTTCCTCGGCTCCATGATCCGGGAGATGAAGTCGAGCGACACCCTGACCAACCCGAAGAAGCTGTACAAGCTGGCCGACGCGGCCACCAGGGCCCTGACCGTCGACACGGCCATCGGCGACGCGAAGAAGCTGATGACGCTGGCGCAGGAGATCAGCAAGGTCGACACGAAGAACATCACCTTCCTCACGATGCCGGTCATCGACAACCCGGCCGAGCCGAAGCCCGTCACCGTGGTCGTGGACCCGGTCAAGGGTGAGCAGCTCTTCGCGATGCTGCGCGCCGACACCTCTCTGACCGAGGTGAAGCAGAAGGAGAAGGCCGCCAAGGGCAAGCAGGCGGCCCTGCTCAAGGGCCCGAAGGCCGAGCCCGCCGACGTACGCGTGGACGTCCTCAACGGCGGTGAGATCCCCGGTGCGGCGGGCGCGACCGTCACCTGGCTCCAGAACGAGCAGGGGGTACTGAAGTCCGCCAACAAGGCCAACGCGCCGGAGAAGATCAAGAAGACGACGCTGGAGTACGCGCCCAACCAGGCCGATCAGGCCCGGGCGCTCGCCGCGATGATGGGACTGCCCGCCGCGGCCATGAAGCAGGGCACCGCCGATGCCGAGGGCCTTGAGGCGATGGTGCTCACGCTGGGGGCGGACTTCAAGGGCGCGGGGCAGCCCGTCACCGGGCCGGCGAAGGCTCCGGAGGGCGTCGAGCAGGCAAGCGCCGACAAGGCGGTATGCGCCAAGTGACATCGAGTCGCCGCGCCACGGCGGAAATCTGAACAGCATGGGGGGTCCCGTGGGACGGAGCAGTACACGCGGGGAGGGGACGCGATCACGCGTCCGCCGCGCCGATCAACCCGGCCAGGGCGAGAAGCCGTACGACGGCGACGGGCCGGGGGGCGGCCACGGACCGGGGCACGGGCCGGCGGGCGGCGAAGGCGGCCGTCGGGCGGCGAAGCGCCGCGGCAGTGACGGCGGCCGGGCCCGCGGGCGCAGCAGCCGCCGTGCCCCGAAGAGCGGGAAGCGGCGGGTGCTGCGCTGGAGCGCCTGCGTGCTCTCCGTGCTGATACTCGGCACCGGCGGCGCCGGTTACCTCTACTACGAGTACCTCAACAGCAACATCAAGAAAGAGGATCTGACCCTCGGCGACAAGCCGATGGCCGATCACAAGGCCAACTCGGCCGGGCAGACCCCGCTCAACATCCTGCTCATCGGTTCCGACGCCCGGGACTCCGAGGCCAACCAGAAGCTGGGCGGCGCGAAGGAGACCTTCGGGGCTCCGCCGCTCGCCGACGTACAGATGCTGCTCCACCTCTCCGCCGACCGCAGCAATCTGTCCGTGATCAGCATGCCGCGCGACACCATGCTGAAGATGCCGAAGTGCACGGCCCCGGACGGCGAGGTCTTCCCGGCCAGCACGGGGGACGTGCAGACCAACCAGAGCCTGGGGCGCGGGGGTCCGGGGTGCACGGTGGCCACCTGGTACGAGCTGACCGGCATCCGGATCGATCACTTCATGATGATCGACTTCGCGGGTGTGGTGTCGATGGCCGACGCGATCGGCGGCGTCCCGGTCTGCGTCGACGCCAACATCCACTCGCTGACCTCCGACGGCAAGGGCTCCGGGCTGAAGCTGGAGAAGGGCACCACGTACGTCAAGGGCGAGCAGGCCCTCCAGTGGCTGCGCACCCGCTACGGCTTCGAGGACAACACCGACCTCGGGCGGGCCAAGGCCCAGCACCAGTACATGAATTCCATGGTCCGCGAGCTGCGCAAGGGCACCAAGCTCACCGACCCGGCGAAGCTGATGAACCTCGCCGAGGCCGCCACCAGCGCGCTGACGGTCGACAAGGGCCTGGACACGGTCAAGAAGCTCTACGACCTGGCCGAGGAGTTCAAGAAGATCCCGACGAAGCGCATCACGATGTCGACCATGCCGAACGTGTACGGCACCGGCGCCAACAGGGGCCGGGTGTACCCGAAGGCGGGCGACGCGGAGCAGCTGTTCCGGATGGTCCGGGAGGACGTACCGCTGGACGGCAAGCCCTCCAAGCGGAAGGCGCCTGAGCCGAAGGACCCGTCCGCCCCGGTCGGCGAGATCGCCGTGGCCGTACGGAACGGGACCGCCACCGACGCGCTCGGACCGGCCTCCGGTCGGGCGACCGATGTGGCGGACCAGCTGAAGGAGGCGGGCTTCGCGCGGACCACCGTCGACCCGAACAATGTGACCGGGGCGGCGCGCACCGGAATCCTGTATCCGAGCGCGGACCTGGAGGGCGACGCGCAGGCGGTCGCCAAGGCGCTCGGGATTCCGCTGTCGCAGGTGAAGAAGTCCACGGACGTCTCGGGGATCTCGCTCTCGGTGGGCGCCGACTGGCGCGAGGAGGGGGTCTACCCGGTGTCCAAGGGCGAGGAGAAGACCCCGGATTCCGCGGGTGCGCTCAACGGGGAGCAAGAGGCGTGCATGGAGGTCAACCCGGCCTACACCTGGTGACGGCATAGCAGTCCGTACGTACGTGAGGGCCCCACCGTTCAGCGGTGGGGCCCTCACGTACGTGTCGAATGTCCGGTCGGTCCGGTCAGACCGTCTCGCTGCTCCCCGCCAGCGACGGGCGGCGGCTCGCGATGACCTTCTTCGCCAGGGACCGGGGGCTGGTGAGGAAGCCGAAGCCCCAGCACATGTGCATCGTCGCCAGCGCCACCGGGATCTGCGCGCGGGCCTTCAGCGACAGCCCCTTGCCCGCGGGCACCGACCCGGCGAGGATCGCGGCCGCGTAGCCGCCGGGGACGACCAGCGCCCACGGGGTGACGGTCGCGCCCAGGACCAGGCCCGCCGCGATGGCGACGACGGCGGTCGGCGGGGCCAGGTAGCGCAGGTTGATCGAGCCGGAGTGGTAGCGGGCGACGACGTGACGCCAGCGGCCGTAGTCCTTGTACTGCTTGGCCAGCGCCTTCACCGAGGGGCGCGGGCGGTACTGGACGCGCAGCTCGGGCGAGAACCAGATGAGCCCGCCCGCCTCGCGGATGCGGAAGTTCAGCTCCCAGTCCTGGGCGCGGATGAACTCGACGTTGTAACCGTCGGCCCGCTCCAGCGCCTCGCGGCGGAAGACCCCGAGGTAGACCGTCTCGGCCGGGCCCGCCTGGCCGCCCGTGTGGAAGGCCGCGTTGCCGACGCCGATCTTCGAGGTCATCGCGGCGGCGACGGCGTCCTCCCAGGCGTTCTCGCCCTCGGCGTGCATGATGCCGCCGACGTTCTGCGCGCCGGTCTCCTCCAGGAGGCGGACGGCGGTGGCGATGTAGTTCGGCGAGAGCATGCCGTGGCCGTCGACCCGGACGACGATCGGGTGGCGGGATGCCTTGATCGCCGCGTTGAGGGCTGCGGGGGTGCGGCCGGTGGGGTTGGGGACCGTGTGGACCCGGGGGTCCTCGGCGACCAGCTCGGCCGCGATCTCGTCCGTGCGGTCGGTGGAGGGGCCGAGCGCGATCACGACCTCCATCTCACCGGCGTACTCCTGCTCCAGGATGTGCCGGACCGCGTTCCTGAGATGGCGTTCCTCGTTGAGCACCGGCATGATCACGGAGACGGCGGGGTACTGCGCGGCAGACATGTGGTCCTCGGGGGGTCCTCGGGGGCGCCGGGGGTTTCGTACCCCAGGAGGCGGCTCTGTTTCGGCCGCCACGTTACCGCGAATGGGGGACACCGGTGCGCGCGCCGCCCGGTGGCGGGCCGGGGCGGAGATCCTATGGGCCTACCGTCGGACGGTCCCCCCTGCACCACGGAGGTGTCTCCCCCCGTGCCCACGCCGCAACGACCACAGCGCCCGTCGCACCCCCGCGCCACTCCCCCGAGGCGCCGTCCTCCCCAGGGTGCGCGGCCGGTCCGCTCGCGCAAGCAGGACGAACGGCCGCGCTGGGGCATGCGGGTGGCCACCGGTCTGTCCGTGCTGGTGCTGGGCGCGGGTGGGATCGGTCACGCCGTGGTGAGCAACCTGGAGACCGGGATCGGCCGGGTCGACCCGTTCAAGGACATGAAGAACCGGCCCCAGGGCGGCCGCGGCACGAACCTGCTGCTGGTGGGCACCGACGGCCGGGACACCATCACCGAGGAGGAGCGGAAGAAGTACCGGCTGGGCGGCGCGCCCTGCCACTGCACGGACACGATCATGCTGGTCCATCTGTCGGCCGACAAGCAGCGGGCGAGCGTCGTCAGCCTCCCCCGGGACAGCTACGCCGAGATGCCCGCCCACACCGACCGCACCACGGGCAAGCACCACGAGAGCCACCCGGTGAAGCTGAACGCCGCGTACGCGGAGGGCGGGCCGACGCTGACCGTGCGGACCGTCGAGAACATGACGGGCGTCAAGATCGACCACTATCTGGAGGTCGACTTCACCAGCTTCATGAAGACGGTCGACGCGGTGGGCGGGGTGAAGATCTGCACGGCCCGGCCGATGAAGGACTCGTACACCGGGCTGAACCTGCCCGCGGGCACGCATGAGCTGGACGGCGGCCAGGCCCTCCAGTACGTG
The DNA here is from genome assembly GCF_055577965.1 of Streptomyces sp. NPDC033165. Classification (NCBI taxonomy): domain Bacteria; kingdom Bacillati; phylum Actinomycetota; class Actinomycetes; order Kitasatosporales; family Streptomycetaceae; genus Streptomyces; species Streptomyces sp. NPDC033165. The sequence continues at coordinate 407,267 of NZ_JBVIPK010000006.1, read as the reverse complement.
CGCTCGCGCCATGTCGACGTGGCCGCCGACCTGGGCCGGATGGAGCGCCAGCAGAAGTTCATGGCGGCGCTGATCAAGCGGGCGACGAGCAGCGGGGTGTTGCTGAACCCGGTGAAGTTCCAGCAGGTCTCCGCCTCGGTGCTGGGCTCGGTCCGGGCGGACAAGGGGTTCGGTACGGAGCAGATGCTGGCACTCGGCCGGGCGATGAAGGACTTCAGTCCGGCCTCGTCCGAGTTCACGTCCGTGCCCATCGGCAACCCCAGCTTCCCCGTCAAGGGCATCGGCTCGACGGTGCAGTGGGACGCGGCGAAGTCGAAGAAGCTGTTCCAGGCCCTGCGCGAGGACCGGCCGCTGGCCCCGGAGAAGCCGGAACCGAAACCCGAGGCGGGCCCGCGGCAGCCGCCCGCCACGCTCGTCGACGTGGCACCGAAGGAGATCCGGGTCCAGGTCTACAACGGGACCCCGAAGGACGGCCTCGGCCAGACCGTCGACGAGGGGCTGCGCGCCACCGGGTTCACCACCACGGGAGGCCCGCTCAACGGGGAGCTGCGGGATCTGAAGCGGACGCTCGTGGAGTACGACCCGCGCTGGGACCGGTCGGCGAAGTCCCTGGCCGCCGCCCTGCCCGGGAGCGAGCTGAAGGCGGTGAAGGGCCAGGGCGGAACCATGAAGGTGACGGTGGGCTCGGACTTCGCGAAGGTGCAGCGGGTGAAGGCGGAGGCCCGGCAGGCGGGCGAGTTCTCCACGGTGACGGGGGACGAGGTGGTGTGCCCGTAGGCTTCCGGGAGCCTGTACGGGTCAAGCCTGTATGGGGTTTCGGGAGCTCCTGGGGTTCCGGAGCCTGCAAGGGTTCCCGCGGTTCCCGGAAGCCCGTGGGGCTGTCGCGGACGGGGTCAGTCGTCGATACCGTCCGCCGCGCGCTTCTCGCGCAGTTCCTTGATCGCGCGCCGGCGGGCGAGTCGGTGGGTACGCCGGATCTGCGCCTCCTGGTAGCGCCGCTTGTCGCGCTCGGTCTCGGGGATCACCTGCGGCACGGAGCGCGGTCTGCCGTCCCCGTCGACGGCGGCGAAGACCAGATAGGCGCTGCCGACCTGCTGGGCGGGGGTCGACTCGTTCCAGCGCTCGGCCATCACGCGGACGCCGACCTCCATCGAGGAGCGGCCGGTCCAGTTGACCTGGGCGCGTACGTGGACGAGGTCGCCGACGCGGACCGGCTCCAGGAAGACCATCTCGTCCATCGAGGCGGTCACGGCGGGGCCACCGGAGTGCCGGCCGGCGACGGCGCCCGCGGCGTCGTCGACCAGTTTCATGATCACGCCTCCGTGCACCGTACCGAGGAGGTTGGTGTCGCTGCCGGTCATGATGTGGCTGAGCGTGGTCCGGGAAGCCGCGGTCGGCTTGCCCGGAATCTCGCCATCCGAGCGGCTGGCCTGATCTGAACGGGTGGCCTGATCTGTCATACAGTCCACCTTATGCGCGGGCCCCGATCCCGCAGAATGCATCAGGTTCGCTACAGCCCTGGTGCGATTTCCCTTACACCCTGTAATAGCCGTGGCAAGGGACGGCACACTGGTCGGATGAACGATTGGCCCGATCGACGGACCGGTGACGGCAGCGAGCGCTACGGCCGGGGCAGTGCCAGCCCCCAGCCCGAGAGCGCGCGGTCGATGCCGCACGTCCAGCGCCGCCCGGCACCGCCCCGCAGGCCGCAGACGCCGCCGCAGAGGCCTCAGGTCCCGCCGCAGGGCCAAGGGTACGACGACCGCTACCGAGCCCCGGCCCCCGGTTACGGCGACAGCCCCGACGCCGGTTACGACAGCGGCTACAACACGGGCCAGGTCTACGGCGGCGGCAACGGCTCCGGCCGGGGCGGCGGCCGTCGCGGTGCCGGCGGTGACGGCGGTTACGTCCAGGGCCGCCCCGCCCCGGACTGGCGCCGCCGTATCAAGCTCGGCGCACTGACCCTGGTGGTCGTCCTCCTCGCGGTCTCCGTCTCGACGTACTTCTGGGCCGACTCGAAGCTGAAGCGCGAAGTCGACCTCTCCAAGGTGATCGAGCGGCCGGAGGCGGGCGACGGCACGAACTACCTGATCGTCGGCTCCGACAGCCGTGAGGGCATGTCGGCCGAGGAGAAGAAGCGGCTGCGCACCGGTTCCGCCGAGGGCAAGCGCACCGACTCGATGATGATCCTGCACGACGGCTCCAGCGGCCCGACGCTGATCTCGCTGCCGCGCGACTCCAACGTCGAGATCCCGTCCTTCAAGGGCTCCGAGTCCGGCAAGATGTTCCCGGGCACCGGCCGCCAGGTGAAGCTGAACGCGGCCTACGCCGAGGACGGGCCCGAACTGCTGGTGCGGACGGTGGAGTTCAACACCGGGCTGCGCATCGACCACTACGTCGAGATCGGCTTCGGCGGCTTCGCGCAGATCGTGGACGCGATCGGCGGGGTCGAGCTGGACATCCCGAAGGCGTTCAAGGACAAGAAGTCCGGCGCCGACTTCCAGGCGGGCAAGCAGACACTGAACGGCGAGCAGTCCCTCGCCTTCGTCCGGACCCGCTACGCGTTCGCGGGCAGCGACCTCGACCGTACGAAGAACCAGCAGAAGTTCCTCGCGGCGCTGGCGAGCCAGACGGCGACGCCGTCCACGATCCTCAACCCGTTCAAGCTGTACCCGACGATGGGCGCGGGGCTGGACACGCTGATCGTGGACAAGGACATGTCGCTGTGGGCGCTGGGCAACATGTTCTTCGCGATGAAGGGCGTCACGGGCGGCGACGGTACGTCGCTGAACATGCCGATCTCGGGCAGCATCGGGAGCAACCTGGTCTGGGACAAGGCGAAGGTGAAGCAGCTCGTGCAGCAGCTCAACAACGACGAGAAGGTCACGGTCAAGGGCAACTGACCCCCTCGCCCTCACCTCACCTCACCTCACCTCACCTATGAGCCGTGCGTGATGTTCCCGTGCTCGTCCATGAGGGGATGGATCTGGGAGGGGCCGTAGTCGTCCACGTCGGACGGGCGCGGCCTCTCCGGTCCGTCGGGCCCGATCCGCATCATGCGCTCGACGCGGACGACCTCGTACCGGCGCCCCCGCAGAACGAGTTCGTTGGGCCTCCGGCGTGCGGTGAACTTCTTCGCGGCCCTCTCGTGGAGGGCCGCTTCCTTCTCGTCCACCTTCATCCACTCGGGCAGCTCCGGCATGTCCGGCAGATCCGGCAGCTGGGGCACGGGCCGGGTGAGGCGGTGGACCAGGGCGCGCCGGGCGCCCTGCGGGGTCGAGTACTGCCCGGTCACCATCGACCAGGACAACTCCTTCCGCTCCACCACCCGGAACGTCGCCGGGAGGAGCACCACCCCCGGGTGGGTGGTCAACGCCCGCCGGGAGTCGGCCCGTACGTCCTTGGGGAAGCGGTCGGCGGTGTAGGAGAGGTTCAGCAGCCCCATCCGGTCGATCCCCTCGGACAGCCCGACGGCGGCCGCGTGGTCGATCACGAAGCCCTCGGTGCGGGAGGTGTCGGGCGCGTCCAGGTCCCAGCTGTCGTCGTCCGGGTCGGTGGCCCGGGGCGGCTCCAGCCGGTCGTCGCCGATCCGGGCGAACTCGTCGGCCCGCACGACCCGGTAGCGGACTCCGTCCGCCGTCACCTCGTTGACCGGCTTGGTCTCCAGCTGGGCCACGGCCGCCAGCAGCGACCGCCGCACGGCGGGGTCCTCGGTCTCGTCCCTCGCCTTGAACCACAGGTGCGAGTTCAGGTCGTCCCGGGCCATCTGCGGGAACCCGGTGTCGAGTTCACCCATCAGCCGCCAGCGCGGCCGGTCCCCGCGCCGCTGCTCGGCGAGCCCGAACAGCGGCCCCCGGACCACGATGCTCGGGTACTTGCGGACCGAGGCGAACGCGTCCACCTCGGTGACCTCAGAGACCGGGTCGTCGCGGTGGGTGACGTTGATGGTGAGGTGGTCCGGCGACTTCCCCGGGTGATCATCCATGCACTCAGTGTGCCGAAGGGGGGTTGCCGGTGTCAGGGTTTCCGCCACAAAGGGCGAACAGGGCGGGGAGTTGACGTACGCAAGGGTGCTCGCCCACCAGCCGGGGCGGGCCGAGCGCCCTCACGTACGTACGGGGGTGGCCCGTGCGCCTCAGCCGGCAATCGCTGCTCACACCGGGTCGTGGCGCGGCACGATCCGGTGAGGGTCCACCGGGTCGTGGCTGACCGCGACCCGGTGGACCGCGACGTCAAGTACTTAAAGAACCAAGAGAAATTACCCAACCCCACCCCACCCGATCCCGGTGGTCAGCTGCGGGAGGGGCTGGTCACCCACACGGGTGAGATTCACCAACTGGGCTGGATTTCGGACGGGTTGGCAGGCATATGCTCACGCTGACCACAACCCCAGACATGAGACGGCCCCCGCCGGGACGGCAATCCCGAACGAGGGCCTGACCACCAAGGAAGCGATGGACCTTCCCGATGGATACCCAGCACGATATCGCCCTCGCCCATGCCCTGACCGGGATTCACGAGCCTCTCCCGCCCTCCGGCGTGATCCACGTAGCGATCCCGCACACGAACCGGTTCACGATCGTCGGCAACCACCTCGCGCAGCACGCCGAGCTCTCCCTCGCCGCGATCGGGATCGGCGTACACATCCAGTCGCTGCCCGCCGGGTCCCAGGTCGGCATCAAGGCGCTCACGGCCCGCTTCGCCGAGGGCGAGACGACGATCGCCTCCGCCCTGCGCGAGCTGGAGACCCACGGCTACCTGCACCGGACCCGCGTGCGGCTGGCGAACGGCCGGATGGTCACCCGCACGGTGTTCTGCAACCATCCGGGTGCGTTGCTGCGGGGCGGGGCCGCGGTGGTGCCGATGCCGGTCGTGGCACCCCCGGCACCCGTGCCGGTGGGGCCGCCTGTGCTGCCCGTGGGGGCGGCTGCGGTGCCTGAACCCGCGCCCGAACCCGCCCCCGCACCGGAAGGATCACACCCCCCGGTACGCGTACCGCCGCGCACCGCACCCAAGCCGCCGCGTCGGCCGCTCCCCCAGCCCCGCGAGCTCACCCCGGAGCTGCGCCGGGCCTCCTCCGCGCTCCTCGCCGACCTGCGGCGTCACGCGGAAGAACTGGTGCTCTGCGAGCAGGACATCGAGGAGCTGGCCCCCGGTGTGGCCGCCTGGCTGGAGCGCGACGCGCAGCCCGACGCGATCCGCCATGCCCTGACGGCCGACCTCCCGCAGCCGCCCAGAAGCCCGGCGAAGCTCATCAGGCACCGCCTCACCGTGCTCCTGCCGCCGCCGCTGCCCGGCACCTCGGATCTGCCCCCGGTCCGCCGTGCCGTCGTCATCCCCCTCCAGAACTGTGACCGCTGCGACCACGCGTTCCGTGCCACCTCACCGGGCCACTGCCGTGGCTGCCGGAGCGAGCTGCTGGGAGCGGCCTAGCGTGAAGGGCACGCCCCTTGTCCCCGGGCACGACATCCCCGGGCACGATCGAGGAGCGCGCACCGTGACCACCGCCCCATCGCCCCAGGACGACGTCCTCGCGCACACGGGGACCCCCGATGTCGAGGTGGAAGCCGAAGGGATACAGCCGTCCGCGCGACGGTCAATCCGCGCAGTCGTACTTCTTGACGAGCCTGGTGGCCGCTTCCCGCATCACGGTCACGTTGTTGCGCAGCGCGATGTCCACGTCGACGGGCCGTTTCCTCTCCAGCCTGGTCAGCTTCTCCTCGTCCTGCGAGGGCACGCTGAGCCACACCCTGATGTACGGGGCGGTCGAGCCCATACGGACGGGGCAGCCGGCAGGCAACGTGACCTCGGCTTCGTCGGGAAGCGCCCAGCCGGCGAAGCCGGGACCGAGGGGGACGGAGCCCTTCTTGTTGTACGGTTCGCTCCGGGTATCCGCGACGACCAGTTTGTAGACCCCGCGAGGGTTGTCGTTGTCGTCGTACGGGTTTGCGCGCCGCACCCAGCACCCTCTGAACACCGCGTAGTCAGTGGTCCTGCCCTTGCTCTCCCACTCGTCCGTACTGATCTCCCCACCCTGGCCGTCGTCGATCAGCTCCGCCGTCTCCCGGCTGAGCGCACCATGACACAGGCTCTGCGGCAACGGCGGCTTCTCCACGCTGTCGGGCCAGACACTCGCCGTCACCACGGCCACCCCGGCGACACCGAGCGTGATAGTCAACGGCAGCCACTTCTTGTCCATCGATTACTGCCCCGTCAGCTTGTTGGCCTCGGCCAGGCCACTCAGGTACCACTCCTTGGCCTTCGCCTGGAGATGGTTCTCGAACTCGCTGGGGCTCGCGTCCAGTTCCTTCTCTGAGAGCCCTCGTTCCAGCGCCACCCCACGCAACATGCCGTTCAGCTGTTCCAGGCCGCCTTCGTAATGCTCAATCCTGTCTTTGCGGGTCTCGGCGTCGACCTTGGCGTTCTCTTCGTTCAGGTCATCGCTCAGGCCCCAGTCCACCGAGCGCTGAAATGCGTCGCCGCCGAGCGGGATGGGGGTCAGCAGCCCCCCGACGATGTGGTAGTTGAGCATCTTCTCGTAGGCGTTGGCGTCCTTCTCCGCCTGGCCCAGGTCGGCGATGACGTCGTCGCGCACGCCATCGAGGTGACCGAGCACATTCGCGGACTGCTGGACCCAGGCCCGCAGCTCCTGATCCTCCTTGCGGAAAGACTCCGCCGGGAAGCCTTCGAGCCCCTCACCGATGACCACGGTCTGCGAGCCATGGATCATCTTGTAGGCGTTGGGGTCTTCCACTGTGGCGCGGATGATCCGGGTGAGGTCACCCCGGTCGATCTCCAGCTGGTTGAAGTCGGTCGGCCCGTCCATCTCCTTGCCGAGGATCTGGTGCACGTCGGAGCCGTAGTCGGCGATCATGTCGGCCATCGGCAGGCGCATGGTGACGGGGATGGCGCTCTGGTCCTTGCGGAGCGCCTCCGTGTACTCGCCCATCACCCGCTCGAAGATCGCGGTCTCGGCGGCATTGTGGTGAGCCGGTGCCAGGTGCAGCTCCGAACCCGGAACGCGGCCGGTGGCCGCGGCCTCAAGTGCGAGGCCGAGCTGGGCGCGGGCCGAGGTGTACTGCTTCTCGTCCGGCATCTTGCTCTCGACTTCACCACCGGGCCACTTCCGGTCCTCAAGGAAGTACTTGAGGTTGTCGGTGGTGTTCGGATCGAAGTAGTGGGTCGAGGCGGACGCGTTGCGGCTCATGGCGTTCAGCAGGCCCTTCATCGGGTCCTCCTGCGTGCCCTGCCAGTGCCTCAGGGGTCCGTCGTAGGCGTCGTCGTTGTCCGTCTCCCACTCACGGATGGTGTCGCCGACCTCGGTCAGGAAGGCCTCGCTGAAGACCGGGTCGTCCTCGTCCTTCCTCCAGGGCGAGGACTTCTCCTTGGGGTCCTTGTTCGGGTCGTACACGGCGTTGTCGCCGGGGTCGGCGGCCATCAGGTCCGTGAGGTCCTTCAGGGACGCGGCGCCGCCCACGATGAGCCCGGGGTGCTGGCGGACCAGGCCGTTGCCGTCGCGGGCCGTGGTGATGAGCTTGTCGGTCCAGGCCGAGGTGACACCGCCCGGGGAACCGATCGAGGAGTCGGGTCCGGTGGCGGTGGCGAGGGAGCCGGACAGCGCCTTGTAGAGGCGGGCGTCGGTGCTGGAGACCTGGCCGTCACGGCCGCCCGACTCCAGGCTGCTGGCGAGCAGCAGCACGGCCTCCTGCTGGTCACGGCTCCGGTAGCTGAGGTTCGTCATCAGCTGCTCGGCGAAGGCCGTCGAGTCCTTGCCTTTCTCGGCGATCGTGAGGAGCCGCTCGCGCTCGTCGCCGTCGAGGTGCTCCCAGCGGGCGTAGAGCTTGGCGGCCTCACGGCCGTTCTCCGCCTGCTGCTTCTCCTCGGCGCGCATCCTCTTGGCGTCGGCGAGGCCGTTGAGGTCGGTGCTGCCGAAATCGTTTGCGTGGTTGCGGATCAGTGCGCGCAGGCCCCAGGCGCAGAGCTCATCGGCTTCGTCGGCACGCTTCAGGATCCCTTCGAGCTTGCCGCGCAGCGCCTCGAACTGAGCCTCGGTGGCGAGGGGCTCGGTGCTGTCCTTGGAGCGGCGGTCGGGGTGTACCCGGTGGCTGAGAACGCCGTTGGGGTAGATGACGATGCCCGGCGGGGGGTTCTCGTACGCGTACTTGAGGTCGTCCTGGGCCGACTTGAAGAGGGCGTGGGCGTCCTTGAGGAGGTCACGTACCGACTCTGCTTCGGTGACCGCGTCACTGAATTCATTGGCGGTCTTGGTGACGAACTCCTTGGTGACGGTGGCGTTCTCGCCCGCCCAACTGGACTTGTCCGCCTTGGACTTCATCGCCTTGGCATCGGTCTGGAGAGGGGATTTCAGCTTGCCGATCATCTCGGTCCACTGGGTCACCGCAGTGGCGAGCGGGGTGAGCCGGGCGGTGAGGAGCTGCTCGAAGGTGGGCACGGTGACGGCTCTCCTTACCGGAAGTACTTACTGATCTGAGAAGCGGGGACGGCCCCGTCGTCCCCGGGGGCGACGGGCCCGACTATGCGCAGCTGTGTCTCGATCCACTCGTCGTCGGCCTTCTTCGACGCCTTCGTGTAGTCGAGGTGGTTGGAGATGTGGGCGCATGCCTGTAGGAGGGTCTTCACCTGCTTCTCCCAGGTTTCGGTCACTTCCGTGAACGCCGCGCCGGTGTCGAACCCGTCGCCCTTGAGGCCCTTGCCGGCGGCCTCGCTCGCCGCCTTCGCATGCTTGCCGGCCGGTTCGAGGCCGTTGAACAGCTTGAAGGCGGCGTGGCCGATGTCCCCCAGCTCGTCGTCCGAGACGACGTAGTCGGCCGACCCCTTCGCCGGGCCGGAACCCCCGGCGCCGCCGGCCTGGTTCAGCCTCATGGCGGCGGCGGCCTTCAGCTCGCCCCATTCCTTCGCGAATGACATGATCCCCACCCCGTATACCGCTGGAGAGCTGCTCCCCGCGACACGATACCCGTGTGATCAAACGATCCAGCAACAGTGCGTCACTGGCTTCCCGAGCAGGCACAAAGGCTCCGTTGAGGCGGTCACCCCCGCGAAACACCCCACTCTGACGGAGTTGCTGACCGAGTTCCGGTGAACGGCATCCTGTTCGTCAGCGCTCGGCAGGATCACTGCGTCTGACGCCGGTGCGCCGCACAAGCCGTGCTCCTGGCGAATCACCCATGCCCCCTACGCTCCCCCGTGTGCCAGCAACGCAACGTGCGGGAGCGCCAACCTGCCCTTCTTCGAACGGAATTCGCCACACAGTGCGTCGAACGCCTGCCTGGCCGCCGCCACCCCCTCCGCCCCCCGGCTGTTGAGGACCTGCCCGATCGCGCCGATCCCCCGCTCGGCCCCCGCCCACCACGTGTCGGGGTCACAGCAGTGCTCCCAGGCCGCCTCGGAGCACCGCGCCCCGAGGAGCCCGGCCGCGTCGAGCAGGGCGGCCAGGCCTTCCGGGTTACGGGGGAAGTCGTCCTCGGGGGCGAGTGCGGGGAGCCGGTCGGGGCGGGTGAGACCGGCGGCCCGCGCGGCACGGCCGATCAGGGTCTGGCCGGGCGCTCCGGGCGACCGCCAGATGGTGACCGCGACCCGTCCGCCGGGGCGGGTGACCCGGCGCAGCTCGGCGAGCGCTTCGCGCGGGCGGCCCACGTGGTTCAGGACGAAGTTGCCGACGACCGCGTCGAACGCGTCGTCCTCGTAGGGGAGTTCGGGGAGCCGGGCGATGCACGCCGCGATGCCCGGCACGGCCCGGCGGGACGCGTCCACCATGCCGGGTTCGGCGTCGGCCGCGTGCACGGCGGCACCGCGTGCGGCCGCCGCCAGGCTGACGGTTCCGCTGCCGCAGCCCACGTCGAGGACCCGGGCTCCCGGACCTACCTCGGCGGCGTCGAGGAGAGCCGGTACCAGGTGGGCGCAGAGGCGGGCGTAGGTGCGGGCGTACGCCTCGGCCTTGCCGGACCAGATGCGCCGCTCGGCACGGTCGAAGGGGGTGGTGGTGCGCGATGCCCTTGGAGGTGTGGTCATCCGGCGACTCCCTTCGGTTCGAGTTCGGCGAAGTCCTCGTGGAGCGCGTCGAGGTGGCGGCCGGTCGGTTCACCGGCCGGGGTCAGCTCCGCGATCCGCCAACGGGGCAACTGCTCCTCGACCTCGGCGGGCAGCGACCCGTCCGCCGGGTCGGCCAGGGCGTACAGCACCCCGAACGCGGTCTCCCGGGCCACCTCGCGGGCCAGCGCGCCGAGGTCCTCGGGGGTGAGCCCGGCGGCGAGGGCGCGGTCGACGGCGTCGGCGGCCGTGCCGTCGGTGCGGTAGGCGGCCACCCACTGCCCGGCGGCCGTGGCCCAGGCGTCGACGTCCTGCCACACCGTGCGCAGCAGCCGGTAGCGGGCGAGCTGCGGCAGCCCCTCGTCGACCTCGGACTCGGCCCAGTCGCGGGCGTCGCCGCCCGCGCCCAGGGCGGTGAAGAGGACGGTCAGTCTGTCGAGTTCAGTCATGTGCCGGGAGGCTAACCGATGAGTTTCTGCGCGGCGCGCGGTCAGTACATCCGTAATAGTGAGACGCAGTAGTGAAACGTAGTAGTGAGTCGTAAGAACCCAGCGACACATCCAGGAGACCCGATGCGCACCCTGATCAGCACCGCGTTCGTTTCGCTCGACGGCGTCGTGGAGGCCCCGGGCGGCGAGCCCGGCTACCGGAACTCGGGGTGGACCTTCAAGGACGTGGAGTTCCTCCCGGAGGCCTACGCCATCAAGGACCAGGAGCAGAAGGAGGCCGCCGCCATGCTGCTGGGCCGGGTCAGCTACGAGGCCTTCAGCCCGGTGTGGCCGGGGATGGAGGAGTTCGCGTCGTACAAGGTGATGCCGAAGTACGTCGTCTCCACGACCCTCGCCGAGGACGACCTGGTGTCCGACTGGGGCGACACCACGATCCTGCGCTCCCTGGACGAGGTGGCCGCCCTGAAGCGGACCGAGGGCGGCCCGATCATCGTCCACGGCAGCGCCGCCCTGAACAGGAGCCTCGCGGACGCCGACCTCATCGATCGCTACCACCTGCTCGTCTTCCCGCTCCTGCTCGGCGCGGGCAAGCGCCTGTTCAGCGACACGGACAAGGACCGCCAGAAGCTGAAGCTGGTCGAGCACGAGGCGTACGCGAACGGCATCCAGAAGAACGTGTTCGACGTCGTCCGCTGACACCGCGGTTCTTGAAGCTGCGGTTTCCGGATCGCGGTTCCTCGGGCTGCGGGGTCGTGGCTGCCTCGGCGGCAATTCCTGCCGTCCTGACCACCAGGGCCGGCCGGTCTTCGACTCGGAGTCCGCCGACCGGGGCGGCCTGCCCCACCCATCGGGGTTCCTCCGAGCTCGTCGTCGATCTTCACGTACGGGTGCGGTCAGCAGAGCGTCCAGGCAGTTCGGCACACAAGGGCCTTGGGCGTCCTGCCTGTGCTCCTGAGCACAGGCAGCATGCGCCATGGCTCCACGAGAGATACGTCCCCAGTCGGGTCGGCGACCGTCCATGCGTTCGTGACAGGGTGAACGAATGGCGACGAACCGCGAGTACTCACCCGATCTCCAACCGGCCGGCGTCACGCCGTGGCCGGACACCGACCCGGTCCACGGTGATCTCCTCGCGGCGAAGGCCCTCGTCTACGACCCTTGCGGGTTCACCTGCTCGCAGCCGGTCCCCGAAGCCGAGAGTGCCGAGTACGCCGCCCACACGTTCACCCTTGACGGACTCTCCATCCGATTCCGCGCGGCCAAGACGACCCCCACCAAGGTCGGCCAGTTCGTCACCGTATGGAAGAGGTCCCCCGGCGGGCCCATCCAGCCCTTCGACGCGTCGGACTCCGTCGACCTCTTCGTCATCAGCAGCCGTGACCAGCACCACCTCGGCCAGTTCGTCATCCCCAAGGACGTGCTTTGCCGGCACGGTGTCGTGTCGGTGAACGGTGTCGGCGGAAAGCGGGCCTTCCGCGTCTATCCGCCCTGGGTGACCACCACCAACCGCCAAGCCGGCAGGGCGCAGGCGTGGCAGCTGGACCACTTCCTGCACCTGCCCCAGGACGGGTCCGTGGACCCCGCCCGTGCCAAAGAGCTCTACCGCCCACGGGGTGGCACCGGCACGGCCGGATGAAGAGCCGGCACGACACCCGTCCGCGCGTCGGCCCCCGGCCTTCCCGCCCCCGCACGACAACGGCCCCCGGAAGGTGTCGAATTCCGGGGGCCGTTCTGCGCTGCTGCGCCGGGTCGTTACGGCAGGTTCCTCGCCATGACGATGCGCTGGACCTGGTTCGTGCCCTCGTAGATCTGGGTGCTCTACGGCATACGTTTGCCTGACCTGCGAAAACACCCTGCAAGTGAGGGGGTCGCCCAGGATTCCCCCAGGACAGGCCCAGAAGCGGTGCTCTCACGCATTAGGCACGTGAACCTGCCGCTCACTCTGGGGAAGCCGAGTAGCTTTCGACGCTGGCCCGTCCCGTGGAGCGGTCGAGCAGGCGAAGCTCCCAGGGCCCACTGTTCACGTCGAAGTCTTTTCCGAAACCGACCCACTTGCCTGCCATACGACGGCCCGTCGGCTCGATCAGTAGCTGGACGGCACCGTGGTACCGGGCACCGTGGTAGTAGCCGTCCACCGCCGTCTGTTCCGTCCACGTGCCTGTGATGATGTTCCGGTCCACGGTCAGATCCAGAGACAGAGGGCTGTCAGGATTGGTCGACGCTCCGGGCAGGCTCTGGGCAGTCAGCCTGTTGCCGTGCTGGACGATGACGACATGGTGCTTGCAGTCGAAAGTCTCGTCACGGCTGGACGAGTAGAACTCGTACCGAGACAGCCAGATACCTGCGTACTCTCCCTGCGTCTCCGGCTCCGGACTTGTGACGGCACTGGTCGTGCCGACTTCCCCAGCTTCCATATCGTGGCCTCCTGCGCCGTCTGAGTGGACGCGTGTCATGGGGATCGCAAAGCCTAGTGACTCGGGGGCGCGGCCAGTGAACTGTTTTAGCGCTCGCGCGTACAGCGGGCGGCACGTCCTGGTCATCCCGGACTCCCAACGCTGCACAAGTCGCTTGGAGGCATCGTTCGGTTCGCCCAGTTCCTCCCCCGCCCCACGTAATCCCTGGGCGAACTCGTCTTGGCTGAGATTCATCGACTTGCGTACGGAGGTCAGGACGTCGTTGGGAACTCGCCCGCGCTCGGCCGTAGTCGTCATGGTCCGAGGCTAGCGACGCAGCACCTTGAATGACACCGGGTTGACGCCCTGGGAGTGACGTCGATATGACGCCTGAGGGTCGTCTCGAACGTCGCCGCGATGGTCGAGGTTAATCCGGAGCATGGTCGACATGTCCATCCGCATCAGCGCCTACACGGTGAGAGCCAACGGTACGCAGACCGAGCCGCGAACCCTGTACGAGGGTGAGGGCGGGGAGCCCCTAGCGACTGGCCTGATGCCCCCGTGCCTGTGCCCCGGGTGCAGAGGCGGACGGCATGAACGGAGCACGTCGGACATCCAAACCACGTGGAGGCAAGCCAGCATGAATACGGCAGTAGTGATCCGCGACCCGAAGACGTACGTCACGCCGGACGTGTGGGAGCGGGAGGTAACCCTTCTCCTCCGGAACCCGGAGAACACCCGCGAACTGGCGGAAGCCAAGTTCGGGCAGGCCATCGCCTACCTGGTCACGTGCGGCGAGAACCCGGGCCTTCTCATGGGCCCGTCCGAGCAGGTGGACGAGGCATGGCACTCGTTCATGCTCGACTCGATCCCGTACCACCACTTCACCAACCGGCACTTCGGCCGGTACATCCACCACGTCCCCGAGCTTCCGGGAACGGCTGCCGGGGTCCAATGCCTCAGCGACGACGAGGCGACACGGGACGGGCACGACTCCAGGACCGGCGGCCCGCTGGTCCTGGAGCAGACGATCAAGGCCATCAAGGCTGTCGGGTTCGAGATCGACCCCGACCTGTGGGGCATGGAGAGTGCAGCCAACTGCAACCAGTGCCACGCCGGGTGCCACGACTCACCCAAGTAGAGCCGCATAGAAGTTGAGTTGGGGCCTACCCCGTACGTTGGGAGTAGGCCCCTTCTGCTGGAAAGGATCACCGCATGTCATTGGCTGAGTCCTGGGACAAATACGCGGTCGGAAGCAAGCCGCGCAGGGCAGTGAACGCCACAGGTGAGACGACGTGGCTGAACTGGACCCAGTACGCCGATCACGGGCCGAACGAGAGCGTTCTTGGCCCTGTCGCCGGACGTCGGGTGCTGGAACTCGGCTCAGGCAGCGGGAGCAACCTGGCCCACCTGGTCACGCTGGGTGCGACGGGTCTGGGAGTGGACGTTGCACCTGCCCGCGAAACGGTCGCAAAGGAACGCTGGGCCGGTCTGACAGGTATTGAGTTCCGCACGGCAGAGGCAACGGCCTTCCTGAGCGAGACGGACGAGACCTTTGACGTCGTGCTCTCCATCTTTGGCGCCGTGTGGTTCGTCGAGCCGCACACACTGCTACCGCTGATTCGATCCCGTATGGCTTCGGGTGGCACTCTCGCGTTCTCCCACCTCCCCGCCGGAAGTCAAGACGTGAAACCAGGCGGGGCGGGGTTGCGTCACAACCACAGCCTCGATGCATGGGAGCACCTGCTCACAGGCCACGGATTCGCGGCGGTGTCAGCATCGCTGATCGATCCGCCGCAGGGCAGGACCGTGGGCACGATGCTCGTACGCGCGCTGGCACGCTGACCGATCACGACGGCGACGCTGACCATCGAATGAACGCCCCTGCCATTCGCGGTAGGGGCGTTCAAATCCGTGATGGTCTCGGAACACGACAGCAACGCACGGCGGCTGACGACCCGCGAGGTCCTGGCCATGCTGGATGGGGCCCCGCCCCGGTACCGAGCAATGCTCTGGCTCATGGCGGGATGCGGGCTCCGCATCGGTGAGGCCATGGCCGTCTCGCGCGATCAGATCGACTTCCAGACCGAGGTCCTGCGCGTCGCTTTCCAGATTGCGGAGGACGGCGAATCCGAGTCAGGCAAGAGCAGTGCGCTCCAGCGGCGGCACATCAAGGACCGCGACGAGGAGGAGCCGGGGCGAGTCGCGCCTCTTCCTCTGAATGTGGCCTTCGAGCTACGCAGACACATCAAGAACCATGGTGTGCGGGACCGGAGAGGCTGCTGTTCCCGAATGTCACCCGGACCGGGTACGTGTACGCCTGGTACTTCTACCGGCGGGTCTGGTTGGCGGCCCTGACGAAGGGCGGGGTGACCTACTGCAAGCCGCACTACACGGGTCCCGGTTGCTCTACGCGGGCGTCCCTGAGAACGATGTGGCCGACTGGATGGGGCACAGCAGCACGGACGTGCTCCGCGAGCACTACCACTACGTCTTCTAAGGAGCCGAGCAACGCGGACGTGCTGCTATCGCAACCATGTTGACCCCCGGCGCGGACGACCCTACTGAGCGGGCCGAAGCCGCCTGACCCAGCCCACACGAAAGGCCCCCGGCATCGCTGGGGGCCCTGTCGTTTATACAGGTCAGCACCTGTTCCCAGTCCAGTGTCCGCCCAGGATTTGCCCAGCATGATGCTCAGCAAGGGCCCGGAAGGGGCCCGAACGGATCGGAAGCCGATCAGCGCTTCAGGACCACTCCAGGAGGCTCCTGACCTGCGAAAAGCCTGCTACGGCAGGTTCCGCGCCATGACGATGCGCTGGACCTGGTTCGTGCCCTCGTAGATCTGGGTGATCTTGGCGTCGCGCATCATGCGCTCGACCGGGTAGTCCCGCGTGTAGCCGTAGCCGCCGAGGAGCTGGACGGCGTCCGTGGTGACCTCCATGGCGACGTCGGAAGCGAAGCACTTGGCGGCGGCGCCCTGGAAGGTGAGGTCCGCGTCTCCGCGCTCGGACTTGGCGGCGGCCGCGTAGGTGAGCTGGCGGGCGGCCTCGATCTTCATGGCCATGTCGGCGAGCATGAACTGGATGCCCTGGAAGTCCGCGATCGGCTTGCCGAACTGCTTGCGCTCCTGGACGTACCCCTTGGCGTAGTCCAGCGCGCCCTGGGCGATGCCGAGGGCCTGGGCCGCGATGGTGATGCGGGTGTGGTCCAGGGTCTTCATCGCGGTGGCGAAGCCGGTGCCCTCCGCGCCGATCATGCGGTCGACAGGGATGCGGACGTTGTCGAGGTAGACCTCGCGGGTCGGGGAGCCCTTGATGCCGAGCTTCTTCTCGGGGGCGCCGAAGGACACGCCCTCGTCGGACTTCTCGACGACGAACGCGGAGATGCCCTTGGAGCGCTTGGTCGGGTCGGTGACCGCCATGACCGTGTAGTACTCGGAGACGCCCGCGTTGGTGATCCAGCGCTTCACACCGTTGAGAACCCAGAAGTCGCCGTCGCGCACGGCCTTCGTCTTCATGCCCGCCGCGTCCGAGCCGGCGTCCGGCTCGGAGAGTGCGTACGAGAACATCGCGTCGCCCTTGGCGAGCGGGCCCAGGTACTTCCGCTTCAGCTCCTCGGAGCCGGAGAGGATCACCGGGAGCGAGCCGAGCTTGTTGACGGCCGGGATCAGGGAGGAGGAGGCACAGGCGCGGGCCACCTCCTCGATCACGATGACCGTGGCGAGCGCGTCGGCGCCGGCGCCGCCGTACTCCTCGGGCACGTGGACGGCGTGCAGGTCCGAGGCGACCAGGGCGTCCAGCGCCTCCTGCGGGAAGCGGCTCTCCTCGTCGACCGCGGCGGCGAAGGGGGCGATCTTCGTCTCGGCGAGCGCACGGATGGTCTCGCGGAGCATGTCGTGCTCCTCGGCCGGACGGTACAGGTCGAAATCGGTCGAACCCGCCAAGACGCTCACTCCCCAAATGCTAACTACCGTTAAGTAACTCAATTTTAGTGTGCCGACCGCCCGACGGCATACGTGACCAGCACGTGAGCTTGCCGACAGGGGTGGGACATAGGGGACCTATCGGGCGGATGGAGCTGCGGATTCCGGCCTCCCCCGCCCCGACTATGCTCGGTCCGCACCTTCGCCCGTACCTCCAGGAGCACTCCATGGCCCTCAGGATCACTGTGATCGGCACCGGCTATCTCGGCGCCACCCATGCCGCGGCCATGGCCGAGCTGGGCTTCGAGGTCCTCGGGCTCGACGTCGTACCGGAGAAGATCGAGCTGCTCTCCACCGGGCGCGTGCCGATGTACGAGCCGGGGTTGGAGGAGCTGCTCCAGAAGCACGTCGTGGGCATCGAGGGCTCCACCGGGCGGCTGCGCTTCACCACGTCCTGGGAGGAGGTCGGGGAGTTCGGGGACGTGCACTTCGTCTGTGTGAACACTCCGCAGAAGCACGGCGAGTACGCCTGCGACATGAGCTATGTGGACAGCGCCTTCGAGTCGCTCGCCCCGCGGCTCACCCGGCCCGCCCTGGTCGTCGGCAAGTCGACCGTCCCCGTCGGCTCCGCCGCCCGCCTCGCGGCCCGCCTCGCCGAGCTGGCTCCGGTGGGCGAGGGCGCCGAGCTGGCCTGGAACCCGGAGTTCCTGCGCGAGGGCTTCGCCGTGAAGGACACCCTGCACCCCGACCGGATCGTCGTCGGCGTGCAGAGCGAGGGGGCCGAGAAGCTGCTGCGCGAGGTGTACGCCGTGCCGGTCGCGGAGGGCTCGCCGTTCGTGGTGACCGACTTCCCGACCGCCGAGCTGGTGAAGACCTCCGCCAACTCCTTCCTCGCCACCAAGATCTCCTTCATCAACGCCATGGCCGAGGTCTGCGAGGCCGCCGACGGCGACGTCGTGAAGCTCGCGGAGGCCATCGGGCACGACGAGCGGATCGGGAGCAAGTTCCTGCGGGCCGGGATCGGGTTCGGCGGCGGCTGCCTGCCCAAGGACATCCGCGCCTTCATGGCACGCGCCGGTGAGCTGGGCGCCGACCAGGCCCTGACCTTCCTCCGCGAGGTCGACTCCATCAACATGCGCCGCCGCGGCCACATGGTCGAGCTGGCCCGGGAGGCCGTGGGCGGCGAGTCGTTCCTCGGTAAGCGGGTGGCGGTGCTGGGCGCCGCGTTCAAGCCCGACTCCGACGACGTACGCGACTCCCCCGCCCTCAACGTCGCCGGGCAGATCCACCTCCAGGGCGGTCAGGTGACCGTCTTCGACCCGAAGGGGATGGACAACGCCCGGCGACTCTTCCCGACCCTCGGCTACGCGGACTCCGCGCTGGAGGCCGTGCGTGGTGCGGACGTGGTGCTGCATCTGACGGAGTGGCGCGAGTTCCGCGAGCTGGACCCGGCGCAGCTGGGTGAGGCCGTATCCCGCCGGATCATCCTGGACGGGCGCAACGCCCTGGACAGCGCGGTCTGGCGCGAGGCCGGGTGGACCTACCGGGCGATGGGGCGGCCGAAGGCCTGAGGCTCCCTGGCCAGGCCCGCCGGGAAGCCCGTCTTCTTCCCTTTTATCCGGCTCCTTCTTCGTCGCCACCGGCTTCTTCTTCGTCTCCACCGGCTTCTTCTTCGTCCGGCTCCTTTCGTCCGTCCGGGCAGGAATCCGTGCGGGCAAAAATCCGTGTGCGTTCCAAGCATCCGGTTGGCAAGGTAGGAGCATGGACGACTCGTACGACCCCGCTCCCGCCTCCGACGCCGCCCAGTGGATCTCCACCCCGCTCACCGACTCCCTGCTGCGCGGCGCCCTCGAACTGGAGCGCACCGAGCGCGGCGGCCTCCTCCCCCACCGGCTGCCCGCCCGTGCCCGCGCCCAGTTCGGCGGTGACGGACAAGTGGCCCAGGCCGAGGCGCAGCCCTCCGGTGTGCGGGTGGTGTTCCGTACCCGGGCCACCGCCGTCGAGCTGGACGTCCTCCGTACGAAGATGGGGTACCGGGGTGTTCCGCCCCGCCCGGACGGGGTGTACGACCTGTACGTGGACGGCGAGCCGGCCGGCCGGGCCACGGCGGGCGGCGGCAACGTGGTCATGGTCGACATGTCCGACGGGTCCCGCGAGACGATCCCCGGCCCGGTCGGCGCGGTGCGGTTCGCCGGGCTGCCCGAGGGCGAGAAGACCGTCGAGATCTGGCTGCCGTACACCGAGACCACCGAGCTGATCGGGCTGCGCACCGACGCCCCCGTGAGCGCCGTGGAACCGGGCGGGCGGCGGGTGTGGCTGCACCACGGCAGCTCCATCAGCCACGGTTCCAGCGCCGAGAGCTCCGCCACCACCTGGCCCGCCCTGGGGGCGACCGCGGGGGGTGTGGAGCTGGTCAACGTCGGCCTGGGCGGCAGCGCGCTGCTCGACCCGTTCACCGCGCGCGCTCTGCGGGACACCCCGGCGGACCTGGTCAGCGTCAAGATCGGGATCAATCTGGTGAACCTCGACGGGATGCGGCTGCGCGTCTTCGGGCCCGCCGTACACGGTTTCCTGGACACGATCCGGGAAGGCCATCCGACCGCGCCGCTGCTCGTGCTCTCGCCGGTGTACTGCCCCATCCACGAGGACACCCCGGGGCCCGCCGCGCCGGAGTTCAGCGACGGGAAGGTCGCGTTCAAGGCCATGGGGGACCCGGCGGAGGCGGCGTTCGGCAAGCTGACGCTGAACGTCATCCGCACGGAGCTGGCCCGGATCGTCGAGGAGCGGGCGGCGGACGATCCGAACCTGTACTACCTGGACGGCCGCGAGCTGTACGGCGAGGCGGACTTCGCCGACCTGCCGCTGCCCGACCAGCTGCACCCGGACGCGGCCGCCCACCGCCGCATGGGCGAGCGCTTCGGGGCACTCGCCTTCGGCCCGGGGGGACCGTTCGCGGCCGCGTAGCCGGTTCGGGGGCCCGCGTACCAGGCCCGCCGCCCGGTAGACCCGTGTTGCCGGGTCCGCCGCCCCGTAGCCCGCGTCCCGGGCCCGGCCGCCCCGTAACCCGCGTGCCGGGTCCGGCGCCCCGTAACCCGCGTCCCGGACCCGGCCGCCCCGTAAACCGCGTGCGGGGTCTGGCGCCCCGCCGTCCCCGTACGTGCCGAGGCAGCGGGCCCCGCGTCAGCCGAGCGGGCCGTCCAGCTCCGCGATCGTCGCGTGGGACGGGCCGCGTACGCTCTGTTCCTCGCGGGCGACGGCTTCCGCGTCGCGCAGCACCCGTACGGCGTTCTGCCAGGTCAGCTTGGCGAGGTCGCCCTCGGACCAGCCGCGTCGCAGCAGCTCGGCGATGAGGTTCGGGTAGCCGGAGACGTCCTCCAGGCCGCGCGGGGTGAACGCGGTGCCGTCGTAGTCGCCGCCGATGCCGATGTGGTCGATGCCCGCGACTTCGCGCATGCGGTCCAGGTGGTCCGCGATGGTGGCCACCGTGGCCTCGGGGCGCGGGTGGGCCGCCTCGAAGTCCTCGTGGATGCGCATCGCGACCGGGGTGGTGTCCAGGTGGTGCAGGCCGTGCTCGCGCATGTTGCGGTCGGCGGCCAGGGTCCAGGCGACGGCCTCGGGCAGCACGAACTTCGGGACGAAGGTCGCCATGGCGACGCCTCCATTGGCCGGGAGGGCCGCGAGCACGTCGTCGGGGATGTTTCGGGGGTGGTCGCAGACCGCGCGGGCCGAGGAGTGCGAGAAGATCACCGGCGCGGTGCTGGTGGCGAGCGCGTCGCGCATGACGCCGTCGGCGACGTGCGAGAGGTCGACCAGCATGCCGATGCGGTTCATCTCGCGGACGACCTCGTGGCCGAATGCGGAGAGACCGCCGAGGCGCGGCAGGTCCGTCGCGCTGTCGGCCCAGTCGATGTTGTCGTTGTGGGTGAGCGTCATGTAGCGGACGCCCAGGTCGTACAGCGCGCGCAGGGTGCCCAGGGAGTTGTTGATGGAGTGGCCGCCCTCGGCCCCCATCAGCGAGGCGATGCGGCCCTCGGCGCGGGCCTTCTCCAGGTCGTCGGCGGTGAGCGCGCGCCGCAGGTGCGTGGGGTAGCGGGCGATCAGTTCGGCGACGATGTCGATCTGCTCCAGCGTGGCGCTGACCGCCGCGTCGCCGGTCAGGTCGGTGCGCACGTACACGGACCAGAACTGGCCGCCGACCCCTCCCGCCCGCAGCCGGGCCAGGTCGGTGTGGAGCAGGCCGCGCTGGTCGGCGGCGATGTCCCGGGCGTCCAGGTCGTAGCCGACCTGCTCGCGCAGGGCCCAGGGGAGGTCGTTGTGGCCGTCGACGACGGGGTGGGCGGCGAGGAGTTCGCGGGCCCGCTGCACGTAGTCCATGCGCCTGCCCTACTTTCCGAAGCCGAAGGAGTCGGAGCCCTGGACCTTGGCCCGCAGGCGCTTGCCCTTCTCCGTGGCCTGGTCGTTCAACTCCTGGAGGAACTCCCCCATCCGCTCCTGGAGCGCGGGGTCCTGCGTGGCGAGGATGCGGGCGGCGAGCAGGCCCGCGTTGCGCGCGCCGCCGACCGAGACGGTGGCGACGGGGACCCCGGCGGGCATCTGGACGATGGAGAGCAGGCTGTCCATGCCGTCCAGGTACTTCAGCGGCACCGGGACGCCGATGACGGGCAGCGGGGTGACGGAGGCCAGCATGCCGGGCAGGTGGGCGGCCCCGCCCGCGCCCGCGATGATCGCCTTCAGGCCACGGCCCGCGGCCAGCTCTCCGTACGCGATCATCTCGCGCGGCATGCGGTGGGCGGAGACGACGTCGACCTCGTACGGGATCTCGAACTCGTCGAGCGCCTTGGCCGCCGCCTCCATGACGGGCCAGTCGGAGTCCGAGCCCATCACGATGCCGATCACGGGTGCGGCCGGTGCGGAGGGGGAAGTCATTCGGTGATCGTTCCTCGCAGGTAGTCGGCCGCGTGCCGGGCGCGCTCCCGCACGTCCGCCAGGTCGTCGCCGTAGGTGTTGACGTGGCCGACCTTGCGGCCGGGCTTCACGTCCTTGCCGTACATGTGGATCTTGAGCTGCGGGTCGCGGGCCATGCAGTGCAGATACGCCTGGTACATGTCCGGGTAGTCGCCGCCCAGGACGTTGCACATGACCGTCCAGGGGGCGCGCGGGCGCGGGTCGCCGAGGGGCAGGTCGAGGACGGCCCGTACGTGGTTGGCGAACTGGGAGGTGATCGCGCCGTCCTGGGTCCAGTGGCCCGAGTTGTGCGGGCGCATCGCCAGCTCGTTGACCAGGATGGCGGGCTTCCCGTCGGGTCCCCGGGTCTCGAACAGCTCCACGGCCAGGTGGCCGACGACGTCCAGCTCGGCGGCGATGCGCAGTGCCAGCTGCTGGGCCTCGCCCGCCAGCTGCTCGTCCAGCCCCGGGGCCGGGGCGATCACCGTGTCGCAGACGCCGTCGACCTGGAGGGACTCGACGACCGGGTAGGCGACGGCCTGGCCGTGCGGCGAGCGGACGATGTTGGCCGCCAGCTCCCGTACGAAGTCGACCTTCTCCTCCGCGAGGACCGGGACCCCGGCGCGGAACGGATCGGCCGCGTCCGCCTCGGAGCGGACGAACCACACGCCCTTGCCGTCGTACCCGCCGCGCACGGTCTTGAGGATGACGGGGAAGCCCCCGACCTCCTCGGCGAACGCGGCGGCGTCGGCCGGGTCGCTCACGATGCGGTGGCGGGGGCAGGGGGCGCCGATCTCCGTGAGTTTGGCCCTCATCACCCCCTTGTCCTGGGCATGCACCAGGGCGTCGGGGCCGGGGCGCACGGGGATGCCGTCCGCCTCCAGGGCCCGCAGATGCTCGGTCGGCACGTGCTCGTGATCAAAGGTGATCACGTCACAGCCCTGCGCGAAGGCGCGCAGCGTGTCCAGGTCGCGATAGTCGCCGATGACGACCTCGCTCACCACCTGGGCGGCCGAGTCCTGGGGAGTGTCACTGAGGAGCTTGAATTTCAGGCCGAGGGGGATGCCCGCCTCGTGGGTCATACGGGCGAGCTGACCGCCGCCGACCATGCCGACTACCGGGAACGTCACGCCTCCAGGGTATCCGCCACGCCGGTGCTCCCCGGACGGCCGTACGGATGCTGTGCTGCTCGCCGCCCCGCGGACTCAGGGGCGTCACACGGGAGGGCTGGTTAGCATGGCTGGGTTGACGTGTGTGCGTCGACGCCATCCAGACGCCTTCCAACGGACGGGGCCAGCGATCACCATGAGCGAACGGGGCGCACTGCGGACCCGGCTTGAGCTGCTGGCCCGGGAGGTCGCCAAGTTCGGCGCGGTCGGCGCTTTCGGCCTGCTGGTCAATATCGCGGTCTTCAACCTGCTGCGGCACACGACGGACCTCCAGGTGGTCCGGGCGAGCGTGCTGGCGACCTTCGTCGCGATCCTCTTCAACTACGTGGGCTTCCGCTACTGGACCTACCGGGAGCGCGACAAGACCGGCCGGACCCGTGAGCTGACGCTGTTCCTGCTGTTCAGCGCGGCGGGCGCGGTGATCGAGACGGGCGTGCTGTACCTGGCGACGTACGGCTTCGGCTGGAACACGCCGCTCCAGAGCAATATCTTCAAGATCGTCGGCATCGGTATCGCCACCCTGTTCCGCTTCTGGTCCTACCGGACCTGGGTCTTCAAGACACTGCCCGCCACGGACATCAGGGAGACCACGGAGACCAAGGAGACCGTGGTGAACGCGGAACGGTTTCTGGAGCAGCGTCGGCCGGCGGAAGAGCGAGTAGCGCCCGACCCCGTACGGAACTGACGCGACGCGCTCGCCCGGTACAGCCCCCGTACGGAACTGGCCCGGCGCCTTCTTCGTTGTCAGCGCACCGGGCGCTCGGGTTCCTTGCGGTCCAGCGGGACCCGGCTGAGGAAGAGCGCGAAGACCGCCGGGTGCTGCTGGAGCAGTTCGAGCCGCCCGCCGTCCGCCTCCGCGAGGTCGCGGGCGACGGCGAGGCCGATGCCGGTGGAGTTGCGGCCGCTGATGGTCCGCTCGAAGATCCGCGCCCCCAGCTCGGCGGGGACGCCGGGGCCCTCGTCGGTGACCTCGATGACGACCTGGTTGCCGGTGACGCGGGTGCGCAGGGCGACGGTGCCGCCGCCGTGCATGAGGGAGTTCTCGATCAGCGCCGCGAGGACCTGGGCGACCGCGCCCGGGGTGCCGACGGCGCGCAGTCCGTGCTTGCCGGAGCAGACGAGGGCCCGGCCGGTGGAGCGGTAGGCGGGGCGCCACTCCTCGATCTGCTGCTTGATGACCTCGTCCAGGTCGAAGACGACGGCGGATCCGGTCCGCGGGTCGCGGGAGTTGGTCAGCAGCCGCTCGACGACGTCGGTGAGGCGCTCGACCTGCGTCAGGGCGATGTTCGCCTCCTCCTTGACCGTCTCGGGGTCGTCGGTGACGGAGATCTCCTCGATCCGCATGGAGAGCGCGGTCAGCGGTGTCCGCAGCTGGTGCGAGGCGTCGGCGGCGAGGCGCCGCTCGGCGGTCAGCATCCGGGCGATCCGCTCGGCGGAGGCGTCCAGTACGTCGGCGACCCGGTCCAGCTCGGGCACCCCGTACCGCTTGTGGCGCGGGCGGGGGTCGCCGGAGCCGAGGCGCTCGGCGGTCTCGGCGAGGTCGGTGAGCGGGGAGGCGAGCCGGTTGGCCTGGCGTACGGCGAGGAGCACTGCGGAGACGATCGCGAGCAGCGCCACCGCGCCGATGATCAGCAGCGTGCGCCCGACCTCGCGGGTGACGGAGGAGCGGGACTCCTCGACGGTGACCTTCTCGCCCTGCTCACCGGTCTCGGTGGCGCGCAGGACGCTGCCGTCGGGGCGCTCGCCGACGGTGATGGGGGCCCGGCCCGGGATCTCGATCAGGGCGAACCGGCTGGGGTCGATCTGCTCGGACAGCACTCCGGAGTTGATCACTTCATCGCCCAGCAGACGGCTGTCGACCACGCTCATCAGCCGCAGAGCCTCGGACTCGACGCTCTCCTGGGCGCTGGCGCTGATGGTGCGCGTCTCCACGATCACCAGCGATACGCCGAAGACGGCGATGACGACGAGCACCACGGCGAGCGTGGAGTTGATCAGGCGGCGGCGCATGTCCGCCGGACCCGTTGCCGTACGTGGTCAAAGTGCATGGGTGCTTCGTACGTCAGCTCTTCTCGAACCGGAAGCCGACGCCCCGGACGGTGGCGATGTAGCGCGGATTGGCGGCGTCGTCGCCGAGCTTCTTGCGCAGCCAGGAGATGTGCATGTCGAGGGTCTTGGTGGAGGACCACCAGGTGGTGTCCCAGACCTCGCGCATGAGCTGGTCGCGGGTGACGACCCGGCCCGCGTCCCGGACCAGGACCCGCAGCAGGTCGAACTCCTTGGCGGTGAGCTGGAGCTCCTCCTCGCCCATCCAGGCCCGGTGCGACTCGACGTCGATCCTGACGCCGTGGGTGGCGGGCTGCGGGACGGGCTCGGAGGCCCCGCGGCGCAGCAGGGCGCGGACCCGGGCGAGCAGCTCGGCGAGGCGGAACGGCTTGGTGACGTAGTCGTCGGCGCCGGCGTCCAGGCCGACGACCGTGTCGACCTCGTCGGCGCGGGCCGTCAGCACGAGGATCGGGATGGTGTGCCCGTCGGCACGGAGTCGGCGGGCGACTTCGAGACCGTCCATCCCGGGCAGCCCCAGGTCGAGGACGACCAGGTCGATGCCGCCCTGGAGTCCGGCGTCGAGCGCGGACGGACCGTCCTGGCGGACCTCGACCTCGTAACCCTCCCGACGCAGGGCGCGGGCCAGTGGCTCCGAGATGGACGCGTCGTCCTCGGCGAGCAGTACACGGGTCATGGAGTGATGGTAGTCCGGACGGGGAGTCGGGAGTGAGGCCTGCGACGTCACCTGCGGGTCAGCTCCACAAAGAGGACAAGGACCTTGGAATATGCGAGCCTGGTTCCACTAAGACCTGTGATCCATATCTCAAGTCCTTTTATATCCTGCCGTGTCGTGTCGTATGGTGTCCCGACGCCTGTTGCACTACTCAAGGACCTTTGGGCAGCCATGAGCGCCAAGGGTCTCTTTTGTGTGCGGGACCGGTCACACCGGTCCGCTCTGAGTGAATGACCTGTGAGCCGGGCCCGGAGCGCGAAGACGCGCCCCGGGTGTGGATCCCGATGCGGTTCTTCCCCGCCTCGTCGCCGACCGCCCCGTCAGGAGCGCGGCCGCGTGGGGCGAATCCCCTCAGGCGTCGGGGATGGGGGTGACCGCACCGGTGCCGGCTGCCCCCCACCGGGCGCGTACCGCTCACGAGGCGACGCGTCCCGACCAGCAAGGATCGACCATGGCGTCCAGCCTGACGAAGGACTCGGCCAGTTCCGGCGAGAAGACCTTCTTCGGCCACCCCCGCGGCCTGGCCACTCTCTTCATGACGGAGATGTGGGAGCGCTTCAGCTATTACGGCATGAGGGCACTGCTCCCGCTCTACCTGATCGCGCCCGGCGGGCTCGACATGAACCCCGGCACGGCGACCGCGATCTACTCGGTCTACCTGTCGCTGGTGTACCTGCTCGCCCTGCCCGGCGGCTGGTTCGGCGACCGGGTCTGGGGCCCGCGCAAGACCGTCGCCGTCGCCGGCGGGGTCATCATGGCGGGGCACCTCGTCCTGGCCCTGCCCTGGGAGGGCACGTTCTTCGGCGGCCTCGGCCTCGTGGCCATCGGCTCGGGTCTGCTGAAGTCCAACATCTCGACGATGGTCGGCCACCTCTACGACGGCCCGGAGGACCCGCGCCGCGACGGTGGCTTCACCATCTTCTACATGGGCATCAACATGGGCGCCTTCGCGGCTCCCCTGGTGATCGGTACCGTCGGCGAGAACGTCAACTGGCACCTCGGCTTCGCCCTCGCCGCCCTCGGCATGGGCCTGGGTGTGCTCCAGTTCCTCATGGGTACCCGCCACCTCAACGAGCGCAGCCTCGTCGTTCCGAAGCCGCTCTCCAAGGACGAGCGCGCCTCGACGCTGCGCAAGTCGATGATCTGGCTGGGCGTCGCGGCCGTCTTCTACATCGGTACCGTCGTCACCGGCGTCTATACGCTGAACTGGCTGCTGGTCCCGATCACCGTCGCGGGTCTCGTCATTCCGGTGATGGTCCTGACGCGCATCAAGCGCGACAAGGAGCTCAGCGCCGCCGAGCAGTCGAAGATGTCCGGCTACATCTGGTTCTTCGTGGCCGCCGCGATCTTCTGGATGATCTACGACCAGGGCGGCTCGACGCTCGCGATCTTCGCCGAGTCCTCGGCGGACAACAGCGTCTTCGGCTGGGACTTCCCGGTCTCCTGGTACCAGTCGGTCAACCCCGTCCTGATCATGGCGCTCGCGCCGGTCTTCGCCGCCTTCTGGCTCGCCCTGAACCGGCGCGGCAAGGAGCCGAGCACGATCGTGAAGTTCAGCTCCGGTCTCGTCCTGATCGGCGCCTCGTTCTTCGTCTTCCTGATGCCGCTGACCATCGCGGGTGACGGCCACAAGGCCGCCGCGATGTGGATGGTCGCGATCTACTTCATCCAGACCGTCGCCGAGCTGACGCTCTCCCCGGTCGGCCTCTCCGTCACGACGAAGATGGCTCCGGCGAAGTACGCGAGCCAGATGATGGGTGTCTGGTTCCTCGCCGTCACCGCCGGCGACTGCACCACGGGCCTGCTCTCGCTGGCCGGTGTGGGGCTCAACGGCACCGGGGTCGTGGCCCTGGAAGCGACGCTCGCCGTCGTGGCCGGTATCGCGATCTTCATGTACCGCGGCAAGGTCAAGCAGCTGATGGGCGACGTCCGCTGACCGGTGGCATCCACCGATGGGCAAGTCCGCTGACAGGCGGCTTCCGCTGACAGGCAACGTCCGCTGATGGACGCCCTGCAGGACGTACGGCAAGGGCCGCCGCACCGGAACTCCCCGGTGCGGCGGCCCTTGCGCGTCAGGCCGCGCCGCGCAGCCTCCGCCACGGGGTGAACGTGAACACCGCGCCGCCCAGCAGGATCGCCGTACCGGCGACCAGGCCGAGCGCGCGCAGGGCACCGTCGTCCTCGGCGCCGGTGGCTGCCAGGCCTCCGCCGGAGTCCGTGCCGCCGGAGTCCGTGCCGCCGACGGACGCCGCGGCTCCGCCCGAGCCCGCAGTGCCGCCGCTGTCGCCCCCGCTGCCGCCGGACGCGCCGCCCGGCTGGGCGGAGGTGTCCAGCTCCAGGGAGACGGCCACGTCTTCGGGCGGGGTGCACGTGGTCGTCGTACCGGCGGCCATCACCGTCAGGACGCCGGGGCTGAGCGTGGACTTCCCGCTCGCGCCGGGCTTGTACGTGCCGGTGAGGTCGGGGATCTCGATCGGGGCGCCGGTCTTGATGACCTCCTTGTTCAGCGGCCCCTCGACCTTGACCGTGCCCGAGTCCGCCCCGCCGAGTTCGACGTCCATCGACGGTTTGACCTGGTTGGCCGGGATGTCGATCGGGCTGTCCATCACGGATTCGCTGAACTCCACGGTGAGGTCGTAGTCCCCGCCGTTCTTCTTGGCGCTGATCCGGACCGGTGAGGTGGCGTCCTTGTCGCCGATCGGGGTCTTGCACGCGTAGGCGACGGACACCTCCCTGCCGGGGAAGTCGGTCTCGCCGCCGCCCCCGCCCGTGCTCCCGCCGCTGCCGGTGCCGCCGTTGTCCGTACCGCCGTCCGTACCACCGGAGTCACCGCCGCCGGACGTGGTGCCGCCGGAGTCCGTGCCACCGGACGTCGTGCCTCCGGTGTCGGTTCCGCCGGTCGTCGTACCGCCGCTGTCCGTGCCGCCGGAGGTCGTGCCGCCCGTGGTGGAGCCGCCGCCCTCCGTGACCTTGATCGTGGCGCCCGGCTGGACCTCCTCCTTCGGGGTGCACTTGGTGTTCGTGGAGATCGGCTTGGACACGTTGATGTTGTACGCGCCCGGGGTCAGCGTGATCTCCCCGGCGGTCTCCAGCTTGAGCGTGCCCTTCATGTCGGACAGCACCATGGGGCTGTTCTTGGGAATGGGCGGGTTCTGCCGGGGGCCCTCCAGCTTCAGTTCACCGCTCGCAGCCCCGCCGAGGGTGACGGTGCCGGTCGGCTTGACGGTGTCGGCGCTCAGGTCCAGTACGTCCGGGTTCTTGGACGCGGCCTCGACCGTCTTCCAGACCACCTCGATCTCGTCGCCGACCTCTGCCTCGGCCGGCGCGGTCAGCTCCACCTTCGTGGTGCCCTGTACGGCGGGCAGTCCCGAGATCGGCGGCGGAATGCATTCCGTCGCGTAGCTGACCTCGGCGGCCTGGGCCGGACTCGCGGCCATCAGGATGCCCGCGCCGCCGAGCATCAGCGCGACTCCGGCCGCGCTCATCCTCCGTTGCGTACTCACGCTTGTCCCTTCGTCGTGGGTCGGGGTCGGTTCTCTGACGGTGCGGAATCCGGGGTGAACCACGGCAGCGCGGCCGCGGTCGAGTTCGTGCTCGCGGTCGAGTTCGTGCTCGTGCTCGTGCTCGTGCTCGTGCTCGTGGGTGGCTTCGGTTCGGTGGCTCCCCCGCGCGCTCGCGTTCGCGTCGTACGGTGCGCGTGGCGTGCCGCGGCCGTTCCGGCGGGGCGCGGGCGGACCTTGTCCACGACGGCCATGCCGATACGGAAGAGGGCGGCCGGGACGACCAGGCAGAGCAGCACCCAGAAGAGCGTGACGCCCCAGGGCCGGCCCACCCCCCACGGCTGTTCGGCCAGCACCTTGTCCCCGTACCGCAGGGAGACCTGGTAATCGCCGTGCGCGCCCGCGGACAGCTCGACCGGCAGCTTGATCTGCGCCTTGCCGCCGGGCGCGACCGTGCCGCGCCACTGGCGTTCCTCCCACTGCGGGGCGTAGACGCCGTGCGCGGTGCCGATCTCGAAGACGGGGTCCTCCACAGGGCCGGTGCCGAGATTGCCGACGGTGAAGACCAACTGCCGGGCGGGCGGCGCACCGAACCAGGTGAGCAGCGAGCTGTCGCCCTCCAGCCGGGTGCTGGCCAGCACCGCGAGTTTCCCGTCCCCGGCCTCCCTCGGCAGCTCTTCCGTCGGGTGGCCTGCCACCGTGAACACGGCGTCGACCAGGGCCTGCTCACCGGTCACCGTGGCGACGTGCACCACGCAGGGGCACGGCTTCGGCGGCTCGGCCACCGGCAGCTTCTTACTGAAGGCGCCCTTCTTGTCGGTGGTGACGGCCCGTCCGTCGGCGTTGGCGCAGGAGTTGGTGCCGCCGATCACACCCCGCTCCGGCGTGGACTGACCGCAGATCAGCAGCATCAGCAACGCGTCGGAGCGCCAGCCGCTGCCCTTGACGGTGATCTCGCCTCCCTTGCCCGCTTCCTTCTTGGAGAGGCTGACGGTGGGGTCGCCGTCGGCCGCCCGCGCGCCTGGGGCGGCCGTCAGGACGAGCAGGAGGGGCAGGAAGGAGAGAAGAGCGGCCAGGAGGAGGGGGAGGAGGGAAAGGAGAGCCGGGGGTGCGGTACGTCGGAGGGCTACGGGTCCGGACTGCTGCGTCACGATTGCGCTCCCGCCTTCGCCAGGGACCTTGTCTCGGCCGGCTGTTCCGCTTCCGCTGATGCTTCGTCTACTTCTTCCGCTTCTTCCGTTTCTGCTGCTTCTTCCGCTTCTGCTGCTTCTCTCGTGGGCTGTCGCCCGTCTTCTGCGGTGGTCCTCGGTGGTGCCCGGCGGGTTCGCCTGCGCCGGTACGCGCCGGTCCCGAGCAGCGCCAGGAGCCCGAGGGCCGACAGCCCGGCCCCGACGGCCGGGAGCACCGGGACGTACGTCGCCGAAGCCTCGCCCTCGCCCCGGGCACCGCCGTCCGCGGTGACCCTCAGCCGTACGGTGACCGCGTCCAGGGCGGGGGCGTCCGGCCAGGGTTCGGTCAGCTCCACCCGGCGGCCGGGGGCGAGCTCCAGTGGCAGGGGCCGTTCCGGGCGGTCCAGAATCGTGCCGAACACCCCATCGGCGCGCACCGCCAGCCGGGGCCTCAGCACCGCGTTGCCCCGGTTGACGAGGGCGTAGCGGATGGTCCGGCCGGACACCTCGACGTCCTCCACGGTGAGCGCCGCCAGCGTGGGGCCGCCGATCCGCACCCGTACCGGAACCCGCTTCTCCGCGCCCCCGCCGACCGCCACCGCCACCGCCTCCCCGGACGCGTCACCGGGCCCCGCGCCGGACGGCACCGCGAGGGCGAACGGCACATCGGCGCGGGTCCGGGCCGGGACGGTGACGGTGTCCTCGGCGAACCGGAGCCAGGCCCCGGCCCGGCCGTCGCCCCGCAGCCGTACGGTCAGCGGGGTGCGGGCGGAGTTGGTCACCGACAGCCGGTCCTGGAGCACCATGGCCGGGGTGCCCTCCAGGTAGACGTACGGCCGGGCGTCCCGGCCGTCGCTCCCGCCGCCCGCGGGGCGGACCGCCCAGCCCGTCCGGGCCCCGGGGCCGTCGTCGGCCGCCACCGGGGGCGCGGCGAGCGCAAACAGCAGCGCGGCGAGCGCCACCGGGAGGCCGAGCAGCGCCCGGCGAACGTACGCGTACGGGACCGGGTTCGGCGCCGAGCGGACGCGTGGAGTCGGCAGCGGCATGGACAAAGCTCCCTTGCTTCGTGGCCGAGGCTCACGGAGTCAGCGCTTCGTGGCCAAGGCTCCCGGGTTCAGCGCTTCGCGGCCGAGGCTCGCGGGTTCAGCCCGTGGAGCGCTGTCCTCGCCTGGTCAGCCAGAGCACTCCGGCCGCCCCGGTCAGCAGCACGGTGCCGCCGAGCGTGCCGAGCGCCGCCGCCGAGTCGAGGGGGCCGGTGCGGGGCAGTTCGCCGCCGCCCGAGGACCCGCCGGTCGCGCCGCCGCCCGTGGAGCCCCCGGTGGAGCCGCCCGATGAGTTGCCCGCGCCCTGGATGTCGAGTTCGAGGGAGGGGCCGGGACTGTTCTTGGGCGTACAGGTGGTGGTCGTACCGAGGGCCTTGATGGTGAGCACCCCGGCGGTGAAGGTGACCTTGCCGCTCTTCTTCGGGGTGTACGTCCCCGACAAGTCACTGATCTTGATAGGGGTGTCGGGCGGGATCGCCTCGGCGTTCGCCGGCCCGGAGACCTGGACCTTGCCCGTCTCGGCACCGCCCAGTTCGATCACGGCGCTCGGGTTCATGGCCCCCTTGCCCAGTTCGACCGGGCTGGAGGAGACGCCCTTCTGGAAGGACATGGTGAGCTTGTAGCCGTTGCCGCTGCTGACGGCCTTGATATCGATGGGCGAGACCGCCCCCTTGGGGCCGATGGGCGTCACACACTGGTAGTTGACGTCCACGACCTCGGCGTGTGCGGCGGGCGCGCCCAGCACCACCATCGAGCCTGCCAGCGCGGTCGCCAGCGCGAGAGTTGTCCGTTTCCGGTTCGGCACCTCGTGTTCCCCTCATGCCGGACGTCGCCGCGCACCACGACCCTTACGGGCGAACGTTGCTGACGACACATCAGATTGGGCGCTCAAGGTACGCCCGGGGCCTGATGGAGGGAAGACAAAGAGCGCGCCGATCCGGCACGCTCTTTTCGGTGCGGAGGGGGCGGTTCGTCGGTACGGATACGGCTCCGCCCGCCGACGCGGGATCGCGCGGTTCGTCGGTACGAGTGTGACTCCGCTCGCCGACGCGGGGTCCTGCGGTGGGTCGGCACGAGTGCGGCTACGCGGGAGCGGCGAGCTCCGCCCAGACGGTCTTGCCCGGCTTCTCCGGCGTACGCACGACGCCCCAGTCCAGGCAGAGGCGCTGCACGATGAACATGCCGTGCCCTCCGGGACGCCCGGCGCGGTGAGGCGTACGGGGAGCGGGCTGCCCGGCCCCCCGGTCGACGACCTCCACCCGCAGCACCTTGGGCGTGTGGCCGATCCGGAGCTCCTCGGGGCCCTCGGCGTGCAGGCACGCGTTGGTCACGAGCTCGGAGACGACCAGCAGGACATCCTCGGCGGCCGCCCGGCGGTCCGCGCTGGACGCCGGGAGCCAGCCCCAGTCGCACAGGGCCTGCCGGGCGAAGTCACGGGCCATGGGGACAATGCCGCTGGCCTGCCCGAGGGAGAGCGTGCGCCACTGCCGGTCCGCCGGGACGAGCGAGGCTGCGCCCGCTCCGTCCGGCTCGCGGCCGAGGTCGCCCGGCGGATGCTGCCGGGTGGTGCTCATCAGCGCTTCACCTCACCGATTCGCCATGTCGCCATGTCGCCGTTGAACAGATAATGATCAGTTACCGAGTGTGCCGGGCCCTCACCGGGCGCCGCCGGGGTGTCTCCTGCCCTGCCGCTTCGCAACAACACCCACTTCGGGCACACGATCGCGTGACACGGACGACATCGGAGGCATCGGGGCCGCCGGGGCGTCGGGCGGGTCACACGCGCGTGAGGTCAGGTGTCCAGGGCGTCGGCGAGCGTGGCGTGGACGGTGAAGACCGCCTCCGCGCCCGTGATCTCGAACACCCTCGCCACAACGGGCAGCATTCCGGCCAGATGAACCCCTCCTCCGGCCGCCTCCGCCTTGAGGCGGGCACCGAGCAGCACATTCAGCCCGGTGGAATCACAGAACTCCAGTCGCGAACAGTCGACCACCAGGCGTGATCGCCCCTGCTCGACCGCGCTCTCCAGAGGTTCGCGCAGCAGATCGGCGGTGTGGTGGTCAAGCTCACCCACCGGCGTCACGACCTCGCTGCACCCCTCGGTCCGGACCTCGACCTGAAGCCGACCCCGGTTCGCACTGCCGACCGTCCCGCGGTCCATGCCTGTCCCTCTTCGCCGTTCGTCACTTGCGCTTCACTGCCTGCGCGGCCGTATGCGGAGCTGCCGCCGACGTGCGTAAAACAGTACGCGTTCCGCTCGCCCCGCGGTAGTCGGAGACCTCAACAAACCGGACATATAGCAGTAATTGGCGCTTGTAACTGCTGGCCAGAACCGGGTAAGGGTAGAGGGACACCCAAACACGACCGGCTTTGGAGGCGCCGCTTCACCGCAGGAACACGTATGGGCATCGGCAGCCATATGCCGAGAACGATGGAGGAGAAGCATGTCACCCCGGCTCGACGAAGCGCGTACCCACAACGCGCCGTCGGCATGTCCTCAGGGACCGACCAATTCCGACTCCCCCGCCGCGAGCGCCGTACCCGGCCCGCGTGCCAGCACCACCAGCACCACCACCTCTGAGCTTTCCGGCGAGGGCTTCGACGGGCTTGAGGGGCTTCCCGAGATCCCGCCCTACGCCGAAGTGGGGGCCCTGGACGCGCGGGCCCTGTCGAAGACGCTGTTCGAGCGGCTGGAGTCCCTCGAAGAGGGCACCCACGAGTACAGCTACGTCCGCAACACCCTCGTCGAGCTCAACCTCGCGCTCGTCAAGTTCGCCGCTTCCCGGTTCCGCTCCCGCAGCGAGCCGATGGAGGACATCGTCCAGGTCGGCACCATCGGCCTGATCAAGGCGATCGACCGGTTCGAGCTGAGCCGCGGTGTGGAGTTCCCCACCTTCGCCATGCCGACGATCGTCGGCGAGATCAAGCGTTTCTTCCGCGACACCAGCTGGTCCGTACGCGTACCGCGCCGGCTCCAGGAGCTCCGGCTCGACCTGGCGAAGGCGGGCGACGAGCTGTCGCAGCAGCTGGACCGCGCGCCCACCGTGGCGGAGCTGTCCGAGCGTCTCGGCATCACCCCGGACGAGGTCGTCGAGGGCATGTCCGCGAGCAACGCCTACACCGCGAGCTCGCTGGACGCCAAGCCCGAGGAGGACGACAACGAGGGCGCGCTCGCGGACCGGATCGGCTACGAGGACCACGGCCTCGAAGGCATCGAGTACGTCGAGTCGCTGAAGCCGCTCATCGCCGCGCTTCCCTCGCGCGACCGCATGATCCTCTCGCTCCGCTTCGTCAGCAATATGACGCAGTCGGAGATCGGCGAGGAGCTGGGCATCTCGCAGATGCACGTGTCCCGGCTGCTCTCCAGGACGCTGGTCAAGCTCCGCAAGGGCCTGACCCTGGAGGAATAAGAGGCAAGGGTCTGACCCTGGAGGAATGACCGGCGTGGCCCTTCACGGGGCGCCATGCGCCGTCGAGCAGTGCGGAAGGACCCGCCCCGGATCGCCGGGAGCGGGTCCTTCCGCGTGACCGGGCGACGCGCCTGCGCCGGACCGGCTGCTCACCCGGGCTGAGTACGGCATCGAGGCGCCCGGATCCGTCCGGCTCCCAGCGTTCGATCATGAACTCGCCCCGGCCCCGGCCCCGGCCCGGGTATCGCACGGCTCCGCGTCGGCGTCTCCTCCGTCGTCCGCGTCCTCCCGGATCCCGCGCTGCCCGGGAGCGGCGAGGTGGGCCCGGTCCGGGTGGAGACGGGCACCTGCTGCTACCGGGCTGCGGGGTCTGGCCCACATCGACCGCGGCCGCCCCGACGTCAGGAACTTCGGCCTCGACTGGCGGGTGACGGCGGTCCCGGAGGGCGTCACCCGGTCCGGCCTGCACCGTACGCGCGCGGCTGGAACGCGAAGGGTGGACCTTCGTCGGCGAGAGCGTTGGGGCGACGGGCTTCCGCTTCCGCCGCCCGGGCACCGAGGACATCGTGGACGCGCACTGGTACCGGCAGACGGGAACGTACGCCGTCACCGCCTATGCGGCGTACGTCGTCACCGCCTATGCGGCCTGTGGGAAGCTCCCCGACGGCTTCGACGACCACACGTGGCCGACGGCCGCCTGGGCCCCGGTGCCGCTCCCCGGACCGCCCGTCACACCACCCTCTGGCCGCTCCGCCACACCGCGCTGACCAGCGGGACACCCGGCCGGTAGGCGAGGTGGACGTGGCTCGGGGCGTCGAGGAGGACCAGGTCGGCGCGGGCGCCGGGGGTGATGCGGCCGATGTCGGTGCGGCGCAGGGCCGCGGCCCCGCCCGCGGTGGCGGACCACAGGGCCTCGTCGGGAGTCATCCCCATGTCGCGTACGGCGAGGGCGATGCAGAACGGTACGGACGAGGTGAACGACGAGCCGGGGTTGCAGTCCGTGGAGAGCGCGACGGTGGCCCCCGCGTCCAGCAGGCGGCGGGCGTCGGGCCAGGTGGCGCGGGTGGAGAACTCCGCGCCGGGGAGCAGCGTGGCGACCGTGCGGCCCTGGCCGAGCGCATCGACGTCGGCGTCGGTGAGGTGGGTGCAGTGGTCGGCGGATGCGGCGTCGAGCTCGACGGCCAGCTGGACGCCGGGGCCGTACGACAACTGGTTGGCGTGGATGCGCGGGTGCAGCCCCTTGGCACGGCCCGCCGTGAGGATGGCGCGGGCCTGGTCGCCGTCGAACGCGCCCTGCTCGCAGAACACGTCGATCCAGCGGGCGTGCGGGGCGCAGGCCTCCAGCATCGGGCCGGTGACCAGGTCGACGTAGCCCGCGGGGTCGTCGGCGTAGTCCGGGGAGACGATGTGGGCGCCGAGGTAGGTGACCTCGGCGGTGTGGCGGCTTGCGATGCGCAGGGCGCGGGCCTCGTGCTCGACGGTGAGTCCGTAGCCGGACTTGGTCTCGAAGGTGGTCGTGCCCTGGCGCAGGGCCTCGGCGAGGTAGCGGGCGACGTTGGCGGAGAGCTCGTCGTCGGTGGCGGCGCGGGTGGCGGCGACCGTGGTGCGGATGCCGCCCGCGCGGTAGGGCTGCCCGGACATCCGGGCGTTGAACTCCTGGGTGCGGTCGCCCGCGAAGACCAGGTGGGAGTGGGAGTCGACGAAGCCGGGGATCACAGCCCGGCCCGCCGCGTCGAGGACGTTGTCAGTGGCGGGTGCTTTGCTTGATTCACCGGTCCAGACGATGCGGTCGCCCTCGATGACGACGGCCGCGTCCTGGATCAGGCCCAGGGGGGTCCCGTTGCCGAGGGAGGGGTCATTGGTGACCAGGCTGGCGATGTGGGTGACGGCGGTGCTCGTCATCTGGAGAGTGTTCTCCTTGCGTTGCGGGGAGAGCGGGGGCGGTCGTGCGGGGCGGTCGGCGGTCGGTCGTGCGGAGCAGTCGGCGGTCGGTCGTGCGGAGCGGCTGGTCGGCCGTACTGAGCAGACGGTGGTCGGCCGTACGGAGCAGACGGCCGTCGCCTTTGCTCAGCGGCCGGTGGTCGCTCTTGCTCAGCGGCCGGTGGTCGCTCTTGCTCAGCGGCCGGCGGTCAGCCGTGCAGGGCGGCCACGGCTGTCGCGAGCGCTCGGGGCACATCCTCGATCCTTGTGTGCCTGCCGTCCCGGACGATGTGCCGCCCCGCCACGACCGTGTGCCGCACATCAGCGGCGGAGGCGGCGAATACGGCGGTCTCCGCTGCCAGCCGGGGCACGGCTCCGGCCGTTCTGACGGAGTCCAGGGCGACGGTCGTCAGATCGGCCGGGGCGCCCGGTTCCAGGACGCCCGCCTCGGGGCGGCCGAGTGCGGCGTGCCCGTCGGCGGAGGCGGCCCGGAGCAGGGCGGCGGCTGTCCAGTGACCCCGGATGTGGGTGCGCAGACGCTCGTTGAGTTCCATCGCCCGCGCTTCTTCGAAGAGGTCGATCACGGCGTGGCTGTCGCTGCCCAGCGAGAGCGGCGAGCCCGCCTGCTGGAGGGCGACGGCGGGTCCGATGCCGTCGGCCAGGTCGCGTTCGGTGGTGGGGCACATGCAGGTGCCGGTGGTGGAGGAGCCGAGCAGAGCGATGTCCTCCTCCGTCAGATGCGTGTTGTGGATGCCCGTGGTGCGCGGGCCGAGGACCCCGTGGTCGGCCAGCAGCCGGGTGGGGGTGCGGCCGTGGGCGGCCCGGCAGGCGTCGTTCTCCGCGGTCTGCTCGGAGAGATGGACGTGGAGAGGGGCGTCACGTTCCTCGGCCCACTGCGCGACGGTGGCCAGCTGGTCCGCCGGGACCGCGCGGACGGAGTGGATGGCCGCGCCGATCAGAGTGTGGTCGTCGCCCTTGAGGAGGGAGGCCCGCTCGGCCCACGCCCCGGCGGTCGTGTCGGAGAAGCGCAGCTGGTGCCGGTTGGGCTGTTCGCCGAATCCGGCAGCGAGATAGGCGGTGTCCAGCAGGGTGATCCGGATGCCCGCCTCGGCGGCGGCCGCGATCAACGCCTCGCCCATGGCGTTCGGGTTGGCGTAGGGCGTGCCGCCCGGCGCGTGGTGCAGATAGTGGAATTCGCCGACGGAGGTGATGCCGGCCAGGGCCATTTCGGCGTACGTGGCGCGGGCCAGGTCGAAGTAGGTGTCCGGGGTGAGCCGGGAGGCCGTCCGGTACATGAGCTCCCGCCAGGTCCAGAAGGTGCCCGAGCCCACCTGGACGGTGGCGCGCAGGGCCCGGTGGAAGGCGTGGGAGTGGGCGTTGGCGAGGCCGGGGAGGGTCAGACCGCGCAGCACGGTCGCGCCGGGCGGCGGTGTCCCGTCCCCGGTCCTGATCCCGGCGATGCGGCCGCCCGCGACGTCCAGGGTGACGCCCGGCTCGACCTGGTTGCCGAGCCAGGCGTGGTCCATCCAGTACGTCGCGGTGACGGGTGCGCCCCCGGCCCGATTCGTCAGCTGCACGCGAGACCTTCCAGTACGTCGGCGAGCGCCTCCACCCCGGCTGTGCAGTCGTCCTCGGCTGCGTGCTCGGCAGGTGAGTGCGAGATTCCGGTGGGGTTGCGCACGAAGAGCATGGCGGTGGGCACCGAAGCGGACAAAATACCCGCGTCGTGGCCCGCGCCGGTGCCGAGGACGGGCACGGGCCGGCCCGTGTCGCCGGTGCCCTCCAGGATCTTGCCCAGTTCGTCGCGCAGGGCGTGCTCGAACTCGACCACGGGCGTGAAGGACTCCCGTACGACGTCGAGATCGATCCCGGCCCGCTCGGCGTGCTCCCGGGCGGCGCGCTCGATGCCGGTGACGACGGCGTCCAGGGTGACCTGGTCGGCGGCGCGGGAGTCGAGCCAGCCGCGTACGAGGGAGGGGATGGCGTTGACGCCGTTGGGCTCGACCGCGATCTTGCCGAAGGTGGCGAGCGCGCCGGTCAGTTCGGCCTCGCGGCGGGCGGCGAGCACGGTCTCGGCGTACGTGAGCATCGGGTCACGGCGGTCGGCGAGGCGGGTGGTGCCCGCGTGGTTCGCCTCGCCCCGGAAGTCGAACCGCCAGCGGCCGTGCGGCCAGATGGCCGAGGCGATGCCGACGGGGTCGCCGGTGAGGTCGAGGGCCCGGCCCTGCTCGACGTGGAGTTCGACGAACGCGCCGATCCGGGCGAGCCGTTCCGGGTCGGGGCCGATGGCCTCGGGGTCGTATCCGGCGCTCTCCATGGCGGCGGGCAGGGTGGTCCCGTCCGCGTCGCGGAGACGGCGGGCGTCGGCGACGGTGAGCTGCCCGGCGGCGAGCCGGGACCCGACGCAGGCCAGACCGAAGCGGGCGCCCTCCTCGTCACCGAAGTTGGTGATGGCCAGCGGCCGGGTGAACTCCACTCCCCTGCGGTGGAGTTCATCGAGTGCGGCGAAGGAGGAGACCACGCCGAGCGGTCCGTCGAAGGCCCCGCCGTCCGGGACGGAGTCCAGGTGGGAGCCGGTGACGACGGCGTCCCCGGCCAGGGGGTCGCCGAGCCAGGCCCACTGGTTGCCGTTGCGGTCGGTCTCGTGGACGAGCCCGCGCGCCTCGGCCTGCGCACGGAACCAGGCCCGGCAGTCGAGGTCCGCCGCCGACCAGGCGTAACGCCGGTAGCCGCCGCTGTCGGGGTGGCGCCCGACGGGAGCCAGCTCGCGCCACATCGAGAGGAAGGAGTCACCCGCGCTCCACTGCTGCGACCCCGACTCGGGTGGGGTGGCGGATGCGCCCGCGGGCATCAGTTGCCCTCCGCCATCGGTACGCGAACGCCCTTGTCCGTGGCGACGGACTCCGCGATGTCGTAGCCCGCGTCGACGTGGCGGATGACTCCCATGCCGGGGTCGTTCGTCAGGACGCGGCGGATCTTCTCGCCCGCGAGCTTCGTGCCGTCGGCGACGGAGACCTGGCCCGCGTGGATGGAGCGGCCCATGCCGACGCCGCCGCCGTGGTGGAGGGAGACCCAGGAGGCGCCGGAGGCCACGTTGACCATGGCATTGAGCAGCGGCCAGTCGGCGATGGCGTCGGAGCCGTCGAGCATGGCCTCGGTCTCGCGGTACGGGGAGGCGACCGAGCCGCAGTCCAGGTGGTCGCGGCCGATGGCCAGCGGGGCGGCCAGTTCGCCGCTCGCGACCATGTCGTTGAAGCGCTCGCCGGCCTTGTCGCGCTCGCCGTAGCCGAGCCAGCAGATGCGGGCGGGCAGGCCCTGGAAGTGGACGCGCTCGCCGGCCATCTTGATCCAGCGGTGCAGGGACTCGTTCTCCGGGAAGAGCTCCAGCATCGCCTTGTCGGTCTTGTGGATGTCGGACGTCTCGCCGGACAGGGCGGCCCAGCGGAAGGGGCCCTTGCCCTCGCAGAAGAGGGGGCGGATGTAGGCGGGGACGAAGCCGGGGAAGTCGAAGGCACGGTCGTACCCGGCGAGCTGGGCCTCGCCGCGGATGGAGTTGCCGTAGTCGAAGACCTCGGCCCCGGCGTCCATGAAGCCGACCATGGCCTCGACGTGGCGGGCCATCGACTCGCGGGCACGCTGGGTGAAGTCGGCGGGCTTCTCGGCGGCGAGGTCGGCCATGTCGTCGAAGTCGACGCCGAGCGGGAGGTAGGCCAGCGGGTCGTGGGCGCTGGTCTGGTCGGTGACGATGTCGATGGGCGCGCCCTCGGCGAGCATCCGGGGCAGCAGCTCCGCCGCGTTGCCGAGGAGGCCGATGGAGAGCGGGCGACGGGCGTCGCGGGCCTCGACGGCGAGCTGGAGGGCGTGCTCCAGGCTGTCGGCCTTGACGTCCAGGTAGCGGTGGTCGATCCGGCGCTCGATGGCGCGCGGGTCGCAGTCGATACAGATCGCGACGCCGTCGTTCATGGTGACGGCGAGCGGCTGGGCGCCGCCCATGCCGCCGAGTCCGGCCGTCAGCGTGATGGTCCCCGCGAGCGTGCCGCCGAACTTCTTCGCGGCGACGGCGGCGAAGGTCTCGTAGGTGCCCTGGAGGATGCCCTGGGTGCCGATGTAGATCCAGGACCCGGCGGTCATCTGGCCGTACATGGTGAGCCCGAGGGCCTCCAGACGGCGGAACTCCTCCCAGTTGGCCCAGTCGCCGACCAGGTTGGAGTTGGCGATGAGGACGCGGGGCGCCCACTCGTGGGTCTGCATGACGCCGACGGGTCGCCCGGACTGGACGAGCATCGTCTCGTCCTGCTTGAGGGTCTCCAGCGTGCGGACCATCGCGTCGAACGAGCGCCAGTCGCGTGCCGCCTTGCCCGTGCCGCCGTAGACGACGAGCTTGTCGGGGTGCTCGGCGACCTCGGGGTCCAGGTTGTTCTGCAGCATGCGCAGGGCGGCTTCCTGCTGCCATCCCAGGGCGCTGAGAGCGCTGCCGCGCGGCGCTCGTACGGGGCGGGGTCCTGACATGGCGGTGCCTCCTCGCGACGGTGAATATCTATTCACATCCTGATGCCCTGAATAGTCGTAGTCAACAGGTGCGGTTCGCGCCGCGATCGGGAAGGCGTGTTCCCTACCCACCCGGCGGCGGGACCGGAGGCACCGGTGAGCACTGCCGACACGCCCCCGCAACCGCCCCGGCCGCCCGAGGGCGAGGGCGGATCGCCGCCGCCCGAACGCACTCTCGCCCCCAAGCCGCCGGCGCTCTCAAGTTCACCGCCGCGGCGACGCCGCCCCTGCGCGCGATCCTGCTCCTCGTTCTCCTGACCCTCGCCACGATCAACCAGCACGGGGGCTCGGAGGCGGTCACAAGGCGGGCGGCGATTTTCCGCCGAAACTCTCGCACCGATCACCCTGTCCGCCGTCGCCGACTCGGCCCTGATCACCATCACGACGGGCTCGCGACTCTGCTGCGGCACGGCCGACGAACGCATCCTGGCGCCCGCCCTGCGCAAGGTGCCGGTGCCCGCCGCCGCACCCCCTGGGCCGGGATCGCCTTCGTCTCCGTCCTGACGATCAGCCTGGCCTTCCGCATCCTCCGCCCCGACCGCCGCATTCAAGCCGCTCCTCTACACCCCAGAACGCATGTACCAAGGGAAAATGCCAGAACTCCCACCCGCCGTGAGCACAATGCGTAGCCTCTGCGTTACAGCCGTACGCCAGGTCGGGAGGGGAAATCCGCGTGCCCGGAATCGACGAGTGCCTGCTCGAAGTCATGAGGCTGCCCGGTGCCCGGGGCGCCTCGGTGGTCGACTGGACGAGCGGTCTCGCCCTCGGCACCATCGGGGAATCCCCCAACGGCGACCACGAGGCGACGGCGGCCGAGACGGCGGAAGTCGCCCGGATGACCGCCGAACAGCCCGCCTTCGCCCGCCTGGCGACCGGAGGCGACGCCGAACGCCCCGGTGAAGCACCGAGCACCCCCGTCGAGGACGTCATCGTCACCACCCACGACGGGTACCACATGCTCCGTTTCGTCGAGACGGCTTTCGACAGCAGCGTCTTCCTTCACCTGTGGCTGGACCGCTCCGAGGGCAACCTCGCCTTCGCCCGGCTGCGCCTGGGCGAGCTGGCCGAACGGCTGGTACTGGCATGAGCGCGATAGCGGCCGCCCCCGGCGCACAACCTGGCGCGCACCCCGGCGCAGAGCCGGGTGCTCGCTCCGGGGCCTCCTCCGGCGATCGCTCCGGCGCGCAGTCGGAGGCATCGGCCCCGGACCGGCTCCCGGACCGGCTCCCGGTCCTCTCCCCGATGCTCCAGCGCCTCGCCGCCGAGCGTGCCACCGGCGCCCTGATGCGCGACCGCGGCACGCTCTATCTGGCCGACGGCCAGGTGGTGCACGCCGAGAGCCCGGCCACCCCCGGCATCGATGTGCTGCTCACCACCGGCGGAACGCTGCGGCACGAGGGCTGGTGGGACGCCGTGGCCCAGGCGGGGGCGGGGCGGCGGGTCGGCCGCTATCTGGTGGACAACGGTCATGTGCCGGGCGGCGCGCTGGAGCTGTGCCATCTGGGCGCGCTGTACGACGCCGCGTACTTCGCGCTCGCCCCGACCGGTACGCCCGCCCGGTTCCGTTACGGGGTCTCGCACTGGATCGGCCCGGTGCGGCCGGTCCCGGTGGCCGCCGTGGAGCGCGAGACGCTGCGCAGACGGGAGTTCCTGGACCGGATCTGGCCGGACGCCGCCTGCGACAGCGCACCACTGGTCCGGACGGCGGCTCATTTTGCCGATGCCCCGGTCCCGGCCCGGCAGCGCCGCGTCCTGGAGCTGGCCGACGGGGTGCGCACCGCCTCGGACATCGCCCGGGCGCTGGGCCGTTCGGCGTTCCACATCCTGGTCGACCTGCGCCGGCTCGCTGCGGCCGGTCTGGTGGCGGCGGTCCGCTCGCAGCCGCCGCCCGGTGCCGCCGCACCCGGCCGGATCACGCTCCCCGAGGTGACGGCCGACCCCGATATCGCCCTGCTGCGCCGACTCCGAGACGCATTGGAGGCCCTGTGATACGCGCGCTCAGACAGCGTGCCGGGAGGAGACAGCTGATGGTGCCCGAGGCCGAAGTGCGGGATGTCCTCGACGAACTCCAGCGGTTACGGGCCCGGGTCCCCCTGCTCTCCGGGGCGCTGGCCGCCTCGACCGACGGGCTCGTCCTGGCCCACGACACCCCGGGCGTCGAGGCGGAGGGCGTCGCCGCCCTCACCGCCGCCGCCCTCGGCGTCTCCATCCGGATGACCGACGCCACCGGCCGGGGCGGCTTCCGGGAGCTGCTGGTCCGCGGCGGCAGCGGCTACATCGCGACCTACGCCGCGGGCTCCTCCGCCGTCCTGACCCTGCTGGCCGAGGACCGCATCAACGTCGGCCGCCTCCACCTGGAGGGCCGCCGCGCGGGCGCCCGCATCGGCGAACTCGTCGACTCCGCCCTGGAACGCGCTGAGCGCCCCGCCCCCGCATCCCGTACCACCCCGCCCCGCCCGGCCGGCGCCCCGAACAGCGCCCTGCCGCAGCGCCCCACATAGCCCCCACTCGTAGCACCAAGACCACCGGGACTCACGCCATCACGCGGAAACCCACGCCACTCACACAGAAAAGGACCCGGTCACCGCGACCGGCCACGGAAAGGAAACGAGCCTCCATGGCGAACACCGAAGCGTCACTGAAGGAAGCGATGAGCTCGATCGAGGGCACCACGGGTGTCGCCCTCGTCGACTACACGAGCGGGATGGCCCTGGGCACGCTCGGCGGCGGCAAGGACTTCAATCTGGAGGTCGCCGCCGCGGGCAACACCGACGTGGTCCGC
The DNA here is from genome assembly GCF_055577965.1 of Streptomyces sp. NPDC033165. Lineage (NCBI taxonomy): Bacteria > Bacillati > Actinomycetota > Actinomycetes > Kitasatosporales > Streptomycetaceae > Streptomyces > Streptomyces sp. NPDC033165. The sequence goes on along the minus strand of NZ_JBVIPK010000006.1, from coordinate 363,189 downwards.
GCCAAGCTCCGCACCATGGAGCACCTGGGCATCAAGGACGAGATCGAGGACATCCTCATCACGCTGGGCACCCAGTACCACCTGATCCGGCTGCTCAAGACCCGGGGCAGCAACGGCCTCTTCCTCTACCTGGTGCTGGACTCCGGCCGCGCCAACCTGGCGATGGCCCGTCACCAGCTGAAGAAGATCGAGGCGGACCTGGAGGTCTGACCTCGGTCCGCCAGCGGGTCCGAGTCACCGGCGGCGACGCCGCGCCCCGCCCGGCGCGGCGTCCCCCGCCTCCGGGCCCGTCGTCCGGTGCGCCCTGACCCGCTTGCCGACCGGGCTGCCGTGCCCGGCCCAGTCGGTGCGCACCCAGTACAGGACGTCCTCGCCGCGTTCCCGCTGCCCGATCCGTACGGCCTTCAGCCAGAGGCCCGCGCCCGCGCCCGCGAGCAGCAGTCCGCCGGCCCCCGGCAGCGCGAACGAGGACGCCACCGCCGCGACGAACGCGGCAAGCAGCCACCACCGGCGCCCGCGCCGCCAGGCCCGTACGGTCACAGCCCGGTCCTGGAGGAAGTCGCCGCGCCCGGCCCGGGAGGCACCCCGCGCCAGTTCCGCGTACCGCCCGCCGCGCGCCACGACCACCACGGCCGCGGTGATCAGGAAGAGCGCGGCCCCGGCCAGCAGCCCGATCCGGCGCCCGGTCAGCCCTGGTACGAACGCTCCCGCCGCCGCGGCCACCAGACCCGACCACCACAGCGGCGCCGCCCCGGCCCGTACGGCCACGGCCACTCTCGCCAGCGACTGTCCTCCGCGCGCCACCTGCGTACCCCTCTCGCTCCCTGCCTGCCGGACGGCCCTGTGCCGGTCGTTCCGGGCGCGGAGGTTAGCGGCCGTACATGAGGAATGCCTGAGAAAGGAAGGCCTGGGCATCGGCGCAGGGGCCCGTCGCGGGGCCGCTCACTCCACGAACAGGCCGCGGGCCGCCGCCCGTACGTCGAACTCCTCAAGCCGCGCCTGGGCCTCGGGGAGTTCGTCGCAGATCGCCTCCAGCAGCACCCGCCCCAGCAGCATCGGGGCGCAGACGGTGTCGAAGGAGAGCCCGGAGCCGATGGCCGCCGGAAGCAGCAGATCGCTGTGCTTGGCGACGGGCGCGAAGGCCGAATCGGCAACCGTCACGACGGCCAGCCCCTGGTCCTTGGCGTACGCCAGCGCGTCCACGCTCTCCTTGGGGTGGCGAGGCAGCGCGAAGCACATCAGGGCGGTTGCCCCGGCCCGCCGGGCGGAGTCGATCCGGTCGAGCAGCATGCTGCCGCCCTCGTCGAGCACCCGGACGTCGGGGTGCACCTTGGCGGCGAAGTACCCGAACCCGCGGGCCTGTGAGGAGGCGGCGCGCAGCCCCAGCACCGGCAGCGGCCGCGACCCTGCCAGCAGTCGGCCCGCCCGCTCGACGGGGGCGGGGTCGGCGAGCAGGTCGGACAAGTGCTGGAGGTTCTCGATCTCGGCGCGGACGGCCTGCTGGTACTCGTTGTACGTGTCTCCCGCGTCCTCCGGCTCCGCGTCGGCGGGGGCGACCTCGCGCAGGTGCCTGCGCAGCGCCGGGTAGCCGTCGAAGCCGAGCGCGACGGCGAAGCGGGTGACGGAGGGCTGGCTGACCCCCGCCAGCTCGGCCAGTTCGACGCTGGACAGGAACGGCGCGTCGGCGGCCCGGCGGACCATGCAGTGCGCGATGCGCCGCTGGGTGGGCGTGAGCCGGTGGCCCTCGAAGAGCCGCTGCAACCGTGCGGCGGGGCTGCTCCCGCTCATGGTGTCCCCTTGCTGAGTCCATCGCGCCACGACCGGCGCCGACTGTTCTATTCAGCCAGGAACGTCGCTGTATGTCCATATGCAGGGGCGGAGCGGGTCGGGAGCGGAACAGGGCGAGCAGGGAGGGGTTGGATGCGTGGGCGGTGCCGACGGATACCAGGGAGCCCGTCGCGATCCACGCCAGGCGCCCCCGACGATACGAGGCATTCCGTCTGTCACCGACGGACAAGGAACCCCGTTCACAGCACATACACCGGCGGAAAAGAACTAAGAATACCCCCCGGGTTGCCAGCCAGTTTGCGCCAATAACATGGCGGGAACATCACCTCCGGCCACTGATTGATCCAACTACGCTGGCAGCGTCAACCGGACGGAAAATATTTCAGAGAACGCCGAAAACATGAGGCCCGCGAGCGCAATCCGCTCGCGAATAGGCTGGAACATTCGCGACGGTGGCCCCGACTCCGCTCCGCACATGAAATTTTCGCTGCACCCGAACCGGCTGAGCAAGCCGTGGCGTGTCGATGAGGGAACCTTTTCCTGCTGGAACCTGCTCCACTTACGCACAAGGAATCAAATGACCGACGAAATGGTGCTTCGCGCCCAGAGATTCATCAATACCACCTACGGGAACGGGTCAACTCTCGGCATAGCCAAGCTTGAGGAGAATGGCCGTACTGGCTGGACTGTCATGTACGCCCTCACCCGCGCCTTGCAGTACGAGATGGGCATCAGCGCCCTGTCGAACAACTTCGGCCCCGGCACCCTGTCAGCACTTCGGGAGAAATACGGAAAACTCGACGAGACGACGATCCCGTCGGCAAAGTTCTGCCGGATCATCCAATCCGCCCTCTACTGCAAAGGTTACGACGGCGGTGACATCGACGGAATATACAGCTCCCGGGTCAAAGCTGCGGTAACGAAGCTGAACAGCGACATGGGCATCGGTGTCACCTATCCCGGCAGTGCTCTGTGGCCGAAGGCGGTCAAGGGCCTGTTCAATATGGACGCCTACGTCACCGTCAATGACGGCTCGGCCACCGTTCGTTCCATCCAGCAGTGGCTGAACGGCCGATACATCCAACGCAAGGACTTCTACGTCATCCCTTGTGACGGTCAGCACTCCCGCGACGTCGCCAGGTCGATGCTCCTGGCGATCCAGTACGAACTGGGCATGGCCGACGGCGTCGCGAACGGCGCGTTCGGTCCCGGAACCCGAGCCGGCTTGAAAAGTCACACTGTGTCGACCGGGTCCTCCGGCGTGTGGGTGCGGCTGTTCACAGCCGCCATGGTGCTCAACGAGCGTCCGGTGTCCTTCTCCAGCTCGTTCACCTCCGCGCTGGCCAGTGACGTCAGCGCCTTCCAGACGTTCCTGCGGATCGCCGCCAACGGGCGGGGCGACTACCCGACATGGGCCTCCCTCCTGGTCTCCTACGGGGATCAGACCCGTCAGGGCGAGTCGTGCGACGGCATCACGAAGATCACGCCTGCCCGCGCGCAGACTCTGAAGGCAGCCGGATACAAGTACGTCGGCCGTTACCTGTACAACCCCTCGACGACGTCCCTCCCCGAGAAGGAAATTCAGCCGGGGGAGCTCGCGACCATCAAGGAGTTCGGGCTCCGCTGCTTCCCGATCTACCAGACGTGGGCGCGCTCGGTCGACTACTACAGCGTCGCGCAGGGCGTCACGGACTGTCTGACCGCAGCGTTCAAGGCCGAGGAACATGGGTTCAAACCCGGGGCGCGTATCTACTTCGCCGTCGACTACGACGCGGTGGACGAAGACGTGACGGCGTACATTCTGCCGTACTTCCGGAGCGTCAAGGAGCAGATGGACAGGCTGGGCAGCCCGTACAAGATCGGGGTCTACGGTCCGCGCAACGCATGCTCCCGTATCTCCGGAAAGGGGTACGCGGACGCCAGCTTCGTATCGGACATGTCCTCCGGATTCTCCGGCAACCTCGGCTATGCCATGCCCGAGAACTGGGCCTTCGACCAGATCGTGACCAAGACAATCGGTTCGGGCGACGGCCTGATCGAGATCGACAACAACATCGCCTCGGGCCGGGACACCGGCCAGGGCGACTTCTACCCGCCTCCCTCCCAGAAGCTGGACACCGGATTCGACCTGGATTCCTGGTCGGCCCTGTTGAAGGAGGTGGAGGAATACATGCAGTCGATCGGCAGGCCAGACGGCACTGAGCGCCTGTACACCCTCCGGGAGTGCCTTGAAAGGATCATGGCGCATGACGCCGCGATCACCTCGGCGTCCCGTAGCCACCGCATGCGCAAGGCCCTTGTCCAGACGTCGGCCTTCTGGGAGCTCTGCCACTACAGCTACAAGGACGTGACGGAAGACGCAGGTGTCGTGCTCCACCACACCGGTGTCCTACCGGACTGGGGCAAGGACCTGCCCGGGGTCACCAGGATGGTCGACAGCAGCACGGGAGTCGCCAGGATCTCGGGCCGCACGTGCATCCTGTCGCGCAACAACTCGATCCGTGCGGGGCTTCTGGACGGCCAGATCCTGGATTCCGCCGCGGACAGCGATCGTTGGGCCATGTGGCAGAAGGTCAATCAGGACGAGGTGTTCAACCTGACCACCGTGCCGCACCTTCACATGTGGGCAGCCGATGGGAAGAAGGGCGACGTCGAGGAGGAGGCCCCGGTCCGCCGCCCCTCCCTCGACTACACCGAAGCGGAGACCTTCGAGGTCCTCCGCCGGTACCCGGGCAGGGGCACGGAAACCGAGGCACACGCGCGGCAGAGGATGCCGCTGTACGCCATCTTCGAGAAGTACAACCGCATCGTTCGTGAAGCCTGACAGACCATGGTCATCGCCTCCGCCCCCTGGCGAGGACACGACCCCGGAACCCTGATGGCCGTCCTCTACGTGGGAATCGCAACGCTCGCGAGCATCACGGTCCACCTGTGCTCACGGCTCGCGCCGCGGACCGTCCGCGCTGCACGCCTGTCCGTGCCGGGCGGGACGCGGCGCCGGCAGCGATCGCTGCGGGAATCGACCTCTACCTGTGGGGACTTCTCCACGTCCTTCTGCGGGGACTCCTCCACGCCCTTTTCCTTGAGGACCAGAAGCAGGCCCAGGAGTGCGGGCGGCAACGTCCCGAAGGGGTGCCGTCCCTCGTCGGCCGCAGAGGGGACTTCCTCCCACTGCGGCTCGTCCGCGAGGCATCGAACGGTCGCGACCACCCCGTCCTCATCCCCGAATACATCAACCCGATCGTCGTCGTCCTGACACTGCCGGCGCTTCTCGGCGCCGTCGCCTCCGTCGTTCTCCACCACATGCAACGCACTGCGTCGCGGAAGAAAGGCTGACTGTTGAGCCTCACCGACATGTCCCGCAGAACCGCTCTCATCACCGCGGCGGGCGTCGCCGCCGTCGGCATCACCTCCTCCACCCTCCTCGCGACACCGGCTGCGGCCGCGCCGCGGCCCCTCAGGAACGACGAGCTCAAAGCAGCCTTGCGCCGGGTGGAAGCGCGGCGCCGCCGCATCCTGACCGACCGGGCGTCCGCCAACGGGTGGGAGATGGAGAAGGCCACCGACGACGAGGGCGACATCGCCACACGTCACGTGGAGGGCACCCCGCTGAGCGTCCCGGTTCGCACGGGAGACGTCGAATCGGTCCTGGCCCATGTGATCCGCCGATTCCACTACGAGGTCGAGGCTCTGGGGCTGCGCGGCGAACCGAACCCGCTCGCGGGGTGGACGGCCCCGTCGTCGATACGCGACAGCCGGCTCCCCGAGTCGAACCGGGCCTCGGGAACTGCCGTCGTCGTCCGCCCGGACTCCTACCCGCCCGGAGTACGGGGCGGTTTCACCTCCCGACAGGAGCTGACGATCCGCGACATCCTCGCCGACGCCGAGGGCGTCGTCCGCTGGGGTGGCGACGATCGCCACCCGTACGAGGGGCTGTTCTACCTGAACGTACCTCCGGGGGATGCTCGTCTGGCCGGGGTCGCTGCCAAGGTCCGCGCCTGGCGCGAGGTACCGGGTGCGGGCGCCGGACTCGTACCCGACGTGACGGCACCTTCCCGGCGCCGACGGGCCTCCCAGTTCCGCTGACCGCCCCTCGCTTGTCCTCCATGCCCCTCCAGGGGCCATGCACCCTCTGGAGGGGGGATAGCCCCACAGGATTCGGGGGCTATCCCCACTGTCACGGGGCCCGGGGTTCCGTACCGTGTTCGGCATGGAAGCCCGCGACCAGGAACTCAAGAAGGAGCTCTCCGCCACGCTCCATGCCCGTGGCGAGCTGGGAGCGGAGTATGAGGCCGCGCTCATCGACTCGTTCCTGGAGAAGGTCGAGCAGCGCCTCGACACCACGCTCGACCGCCAGGTCCGCAGGCAGCTGGCCGAGCAGCAGGGCACCGTGGCCCGGGGCGCGCGGCCGACGGAGCCGGGGAGCTTCGGGGAGCGGCATGGACTGGCGATCGTCTCGCTGGTCCTGGCCGTCCCCCTGTCCGCGATCGGTGTGGCGAACGCCGGGATCGAGGGACTGGTCGTGGCCTGGCTCGGCATCGTCGGGGTCAACGCGTTCCAGGCGTCACGGAACGGACAGCTGTTCCGCCGCCGGGACGAGCGCGCGATATCCGACTGGAAGGACTGAGCGGCTGAGGGAGCGCCGAAAGGGCTGAGCGCTGGAAGGTCCGAGCGCTGGAAGGCCTGGGCCCGGATGGTGTCGCGCGGCATGACCGTGCGGCCGGGCCCTCGAAGGAGCCCGGCCGCACCGGAGTATGTCGCGGGGCCGCCGCACCCCCGGTTGCCCGGGGGGCGGGACGACGGCGGTCCCCGCGAGGGACGCGGTCCGAGTCAGGGCCGGATACCCGCGTCCGGGCGACGGTGGAGGTCCGGGAGCCGCTCCGTAGTCCGGTGTCGCCGTTCTGGGTGCCGGCGGGTTTCCCTGCCGACACCCACCAATGTGCCGGAGCGGTGTTAAGCGGGTGCTGCGCGAACGTGACACGCTCGTACCGTTTTCGCGAAGCCCTGCCGCCGGACCCCGTCACGCTCCTTCCGGCCTCCGTCACGCCGGGCCGGAAGCGCCCTGCCGACCCGTCAGACCTTCGTCGTGCCCGCGTCCTTGGCGAGGAACGCCAGCAGGTCCTGGCGGCTCACCACACCCTTGGGCTTGCCCTCGACGAGCACGATCGCCGCGTCCGCGCCGTCGGTGCCGCTGAGCACGGCCATCAGGTCCTCGACCGGTTCGCCGGAGCCGACCTGCGGCAGCGGGGCCGACATGTGCTTCTCCAGCGGGTCGGTCAGCGAGGCGCGCTGGGTGAACAGCGCGTCCAGCAGCTGCCGTTCCACGACGGAGCCGATGACCTCGGCGGCCATCACGTCCGGGTGCCCGGCGCCCGGCTTCACGATCGGCATCTGGGAGACGCCGTACTCACGCAGCACCTCGATGGCCTCGCCGACCGTCTCCTCCGGGTGCATGTGGACGAGGGAGGGCATCGGGCCCTCCTTGAAGTCCAGGACCGCGCCCACGTTGGCGGAGGCGCCGGAGTCCTCCAGGAAGCCGTAGTCGGCCATCCACTCGTCGTTGAAGATCTTGCTCAGGTAGCCGCGGCCGCTGTCGGGGAGCAGCACCACGACGACGTCATCGGGGCCGAGCCGCTTGGCGACCTCCAGGGCGCCGACGACCGCCATGCCGCAGGAGCCGCCGACGAGCAGCCCCTCCTCCTTGGCGAGCCGGCGAGTCATCTGGAAGGAGTCCTTGTCGGACACCGCGACGATCTCGTCGGTGACGTTCCGGTCGTAGGCGCTCGGCCAGAAGTCCTCGCCGACGCCCTCGACCAGATACGGCCGACCGGAGCCGCCGGAGTAGACCGAGCCCTCCGGGTCCGCGCCGATGACCTGGACCGCGCCGTCGCTGATCTCCTTGAGGTAGCGCCCGGTGCCGCTGATCGTGCCGCCGGTGCCGACGCCCGCGACGAAGTGGGTGATCTTCCCCTCGGTCTGCTCCCACAGTTCGGGACCGGTGGTCTCGTAGTGCGAGCGCGGGTTGTTCGGGTTGGAGTACTGGTCCGGCTTCCAGGCGCCCGGCGTCTCGGTGACCAGCCGGTCGGAGACGTTGTAGTAGGAATCGGGGTGCTCGGGGTCAACGGCCGTGGGGCAGACGACGACCTCGGCGCCGTACGCGCGCAGCACGTTGATCTTGTCCGTGGACACCTTGTCCGGGCAGACGAAGATGCACTTGTAGCCCTTCTGCTGCGCGACGATGGCGAGGCCGACGCCGGTGTTGCCGCTGGTCGGCTCGACGATCGTGCCGCCGGGCTTCAGCTCCCCGCTCTGCTCGGCCGCCTCGATCATGCGCAGCGCGATGCGGTCCTTCACGGACCCGCCGGGGTTGAAGTACTCGACCTTGGCCAGGACGGTCGCCTGGATACCTGCCGTGACGTTGCGCAGCCTCACCAGCGGGGTGTTGCCGACAAGACTGATCATCGAATCGTGGAATTGCACCGTGTACTCCGGGATCTCCGAGATGGTCCGGCCCAGAGTATGCGTACGGGGAGGACTCTGCGTACGGGAAGGAGTACACGGAGGTCCTCGCGGGGCAGGTAGGTAGGTGTACGGCTGTACGGCGAGGAGAAGGTGGACCGGACTGTGTCGAGAGCAAGGGTGGCACGGCGGATCGCGGCGGGCGCGGCTTACGGCGGTGGCAGCATCGGGCTGATCGGTGCGGCGGCCGTGGGCGTGTTCCTGGCGGAGGTCCAGCTCGCGAAGAGGCAGGTGGGGGGCGGGACGGCTCCGGTTCCGCCGAGTGCGGACGGGCGCTACGGGGTGGCGTTCGCCGGTCCGTCCGATCCCCTGCGGCTCGGGATGCTCGGGGATTCGACGGCGGCGGGCCAGGGGGTGCGGCGGGCCGGGCAGACCCCGGGGGCGCTGCTCGCCTCGGGGCTCGCGGCGGTCGCCGAGCGGCCGGTGGACCTGCGGAACGTGGCCCTGCCGGGGGCCCGGTCGGACGATCTGGAGCGGCAGGTCTCGCTGCTGCTCGCGGACCCGGCGCGCACCCCGGACGTCTGCGTGATCATGATCGGGGCGAACGACGTCACCCACCGGATGCCCGCCACCCAGTCGGTGCGCTGTCTGACGACGGCGGTGCGCAGACTGCGGACGGCGGGGGCCGAGGTGGTCGTCGGGACCTGTCCGGACCTGGGCACGATCGAGCCGGTCTACCAGCCGCTGCGCTGGCTGGCCCGGCGGGTGAGCCGGCAGCTGGCGGCCGCGCAGACGATCGGGGCGGTGGAACAGGGCGGGCGCACGGTGTCGCTGGGGGATCTGCTGGGCCCGGAGTTCGCGGCGAACCCGCGCGAGCTGTTCGGCCCGGACAACTACCACCCGTCGGCCGAGGGGTACGCCACGGCGGCCATGGCGGTCCTGCCCACGCTCTGCGCGGTGCTGGGCCTGTGGCCGGAGAGCGACCGGCTGGACGGTGCGCGGCGCGAGGACATCCTCCCGGTGGCGAAGGCGGCCTCCCAGGCGGCCCGGGAGGCCGGTACGGAGGTCACGGGGGCCCGGGCGCCCTGGGCTCTCCTCAAGCACCGCAGGCGGCGGCGCCTGCCCTCCTCCACCGAGCCCATCCCGCACCCGCACCCGGACGCCGCCCACGGGCACGCGTAGCGGCGGCCGCCATCCACGGGAGGCGTGCCTGAGCAAGCGCTTAGAAAAGAGTTCCGCATCACACGGCCTGCCGGGTGACCCCGGCGATACGTCCGGGTAACTTCCAGAGGAGTTCTGCCTGTCCACACAGCCTTCCAGCCCTCATGGAGCCGCGTGATGCCCGAAGCCGTGATCGTCTCTGCCGCCCGTTCGCCGATCGGCCGCGCCTTCAAGGGGTCCCTGAAGGACCTGCGCGCGGACGACCTGACCGCCACGATCATCCAGACCGCGCTGGCCAAGGTTCCCGAGCTGGACCCGAAGGACATCGACGACCTGATGCTGGGCTGCGGTCTGCCCGGCGGCGAGCAGGGCAACAACCTGGGCCGCATCATCGCCGTGCAGATGGGGATGGACCACCTTCCCGGCTGCACGGTCACCCGCTACTGCTCCTCCTCGCTCCAGACCAGCCGGATGGCGCTGCACGCGATCAAGGCGGGCGAGGGCGATGTCTTCATCTCGGCCGGTGTCGAGATGGTGTCCCGCTTCACCAAGGGCAACTCCGACAGCCTGCCGGACACGCACAACCCGCTGTTCGCCGAGGCCGAGGCCCGTACCGCGGCCCGCGCCGAGGAGTCCGGCGCGGACTGGCACGACCCGCGCGAGGACGGCCTGGTCCCGGACGCGTACATCTCGATGGGGCAGACGGCCGAGAACCTGGCCCGGTCCAAGGGCGTCACCCGCCAGGACATGGACGAGTTCGGCGTACGGTCGCAGAACCTCGCCGAGGAAGCCCTGAAGAACGGCTTCTGGGCGCGGGAGATCACCCCGGTCACCACCCCCGACGGCACGGTCGTCTCCAAGGACGACGGCCCGCGCGCGGGGGTCACGCTGGAGGGCGTGCAGGGCCTGAAGCCGGTCTTCCGCCCCGACGGCCTGGTCACCGCGGGCAACTGCTGCCCGCTCAACGACGGCGCGGCCGCCCTGGTGATCATGTCCGACACGAAGGCGCGCGAGCTGGGTCTGACCCCGCTGGCCCGGATCGTCTCCACCGGTGTCTCCGGCCTCTCCCCCGAGATCATGGGCTACGGCCCGGTCGAGGCCAGCAAGCAGGCGCTGAAGCGGGCGGGCCTGACCATCGGCGACATCGACCTCGCGGAGATCAACGAGGCCTTCGCCGCCCAGGTCATCCCGTCCTACCGGGACCTCGGCCTGCCGCTGGAGAAGGTCAACGTCAACGGCGGCGCGATCGCGGTCGGCCACCCCTTCGGCATGACCGGCGCCCGCATCACCGGCACGCTGATCAACAGCCTCCAGTTCCACGACAAGCAGTTCGGCCTGGAGACGATGTGCGTGGGCGGCGGCCAGGGCATGGCGATGGTGATCGAGCGGCTGAGCTGAGGCGCAGCGGAGGGTAGGGGTCGCGCGAGGTACGAGTGCGGCACCTGCCCGCAGCGGAGGCGAAGCTCAGCGCGACCGCAAGCACGAGCGGCTGAGCTGAGGCGCAGCGGAGGGTAGGGGTCGCGCGAGGTACGAGTGCGGCACCTGCCCGCAGCGGAGGCGAAGCTCAGCGCGACCGTAAAAACGAGCGGCTGAGCTGAGGCCTCGTGGGCGCGGAAGGCCCGGCTGGACCTTCCGCGTCGCGGGGTTTTCGAACCCCGTCGAGCTCCGACCGTGACCGAATCTCCCCCAGGATGTGATCTGCACCCCGGGGGAGAGCCGTTTCCGCAGGTCACAGCATTTTGGACCTAAACATCGGACCGAAAGACCTGTCCATTTCGTGACGTAATGCACTGACAGCCCGTACCCCGACAGGCCAAGCTGATGTAGGAAGTCGGGGGTATCGATTGAAACCGGGAGTATGTCAGTGAGCGCCATGTCATTTGCCCTGTTGCTGACCACCGCCGCTGCCACGGCCGTCGGCGCCGCCGCGCTGCACGCCGCTCACGGGCTGCGCAAGCAGGTCGCGGCCCTGCGTACCGAGCTGGCCGACGGCTATGCCCAGGCTGCCTCCGTGCCACCGCAGAGCCGCAGTACGGCCACCCCCGCCGAGGAGATACGCGCGGCGGTCGCCGAGGCGCTGGCCGAGGAGCGGGAGCGGGAGCTGGCGGAGGCGCGCGCCTTCTGGGCGGCCCAGGAGGCCCGTGACGCCGCCGACGCCCCGTCCCTGCTGGGCGGTCTGTCGGGCCTCGGTGAGGACACCGCCCCGTACTACCTGCCCCGGCAGGCCGACTTCGCCGGTCTGGAGTCCCTGGACCTCGAAGCGGCCGAGGCGATGGAGGAGCTGGTCGAGCTCAGCGAGCGCACCCTCGCGGAGCACGAGGCCGGTGAGCTGACCGACCTTCCCGAGATCGCCGAGTTCCCCGAGGACTCCCCCGAGCTGGCCGCGGCCCGCCGCCGCCACCCCTCGCACCCGGACTTCGTCCCCGTACAGACGCCCGTGGTCACCGACCACGAGCGCACCGTGAGCCGCCTCGAAGAGCTGGCCGACCTGGCAACCGAGCTGACCGATGTGCGCCCCGGCCCGCTGGGCACGCTCGATGTGTACGTCTTCGCCGACGGCACCACGCTCTGTATGACCCCCGGCCACCGCGAGACCGCCGAGCGGCTCTCCGAGGCGCTGCGGGCGGGTCGGCAGCCGGTCCTGCTGGGCGGCTCGGGCGTCTCCGGCGCCTATGCGCTGACCTTCTCCTGCGGCGAGGACAACGTCTACATCCTCGCGGACCGCGTCATCGCCTCGTTCTGACCGGCCGGCTCGCGCTTCCTAGCGGAAAGCCCGCGCCGCCGCTTCCTCGACGTATCGCACGGCCTCGTCCAGCTCCTGGGGCGGGGCCGTTTCCAGTGCCACGGCCAGGTCCCGCCCGGCGACGGCGAGTTGGTCGCCCACGACGAACATCCCGGCGTCCGGCAGCTCACGCGGCCCGCAGTCCGGGCTCTCCAGGCGCTGGGCCCGGGCGGCGAGTTCGCGGGCGGTGGCCAGGGCCTCGGCGGCCAGGCCGCGCCGGAGGCGGCTCTGCGGGGCCGAGCGCAGCCGGTCGGCGAAGCGGTCCACGGCCTGGATGAGGGGCGTCGTATCGAGCACTCCGCGACCCTACGCGCCCTCACGGCATGGTTGCCAACGGCTGTCTGCTCGGGCACGGTGTCGGGAAGGAACAGCTACGCGCACTGCGTCGGAGGCGCCGATGTCGCATGTCTTCTCCGAAGAAACCCATCGCAATCTGCTCGCCCGCATCCCTCAATGCACCGGTCGTGAGATCTCCGACTGGCTCCGGACCGTCGACGAAGGCCCCTCTCTCATCCGCTTCGAGGAGAAGGTCAGCTGGCTGCGCGGTGAGCACGAGCTCGCCTATGGCCACGCCAAGGCGATCATCCACGAGCACGACCTGAGGCGGGCCGCTCGCAAGCTGTTGTGAGCCGCCCGCCCCGGACGCGGAAGGGCCCGCAGGCATCGTGCCTGCGGGCCCTTCCGGTGTCGCGGTGTTACGGGTGGTGCGGGTCCTGCGCCGTGGGTCAGTCGTCGCCGCTGAGGATCGCGACCAGGCGCAGCATCTCGATGTAGATCCACACCAGGGTCACGGTGAGGCCGAAGGCCGCCAGCCAGGCCTCCTCGCGCGGAGCGCCGTACGCGATGCCGTCCTCGACCTGCTTGAAGTTGAGGGCGAGGATGCACGCGCCGATCACGATGGCCACGATGCCGAAGATGATGCCGAGCGCACCGCTGCGGAAGCCGAGGCCGTCACCGCCGCCGAACACGGCGAACAGCATGTTGACCATCATCAGCAGCATGAAGCCGATGGCGGCGGCCATCACGAAGCCGTAGAAGCGGCGCGTGACCCGGATCAGACCGGTGCGGTAGGCGATCAGCACACCGGCGAAGACCGCCATCGTGCCGAGCACCGCCTGCATCGCGGCGCCGGGAGCGACGTAGACACTGACGATGTTGCTGACGATGCCGAGGAAGACACCCTCGAACGCCGCGTACGTCAGGATCAGCGCCGGCGAGGGCCGGCGCTTGAACGAGTTCACCAGCGACAGCACGAAGCCGATGAGCGCGGCGCCGATGGCCACGCCGTAGGCGCTGCCCAGGTTCGCCTGGTCGACGGGCATGACCCACCACGCGATGGCAGCGGCCACGATCACGGTGCCGAGCGTCATCGCCGTACGCGTCACCACGTCGTCGATGGTCATCGCGTCGGTGCGCGCGGGCGCCGGGGCGCCGGGCTGGGTGCCCTGTGCGTAAGGGTTGGTGGCGTACGGGTTTGCGGCGGTGCCCTGCGCGAACGGGTTGGTCCCCGCGGCGGCCCCGGCCTGCGGCGCCGCGTTGAAGCTCGCGTGGCCGTTGTCGCGGCTGAACCCCCGTCGCGAGAAGACCGGGTTGCTGCTCCTCATCTCACTCCTCCATGGCCACACTGCATGGCCTCGCCACAAGAGTAATGGGTAGGCAAAAGGATGACCCTAGTGCCAGGGGAGGATCTTTGTGGCAGCCGTGCCGCCCCGGCCCCCGGAAGCCGCCCGGCGCCCGGTGTACGGGGCCGGGGCCGCTGTCACCTCTTCGGTCACGGTCAGGGCCGTCCGGGTCACGCTCGGTGCGGTGCGTGGTGCCCGGAGCCGGACTCGAACCGGTGCTGTCACCCCCGCTGGCCTGCGGCGATTCTTTGACCTGCGAGCATCCTCCCGCATCTTGCGCCGTCGGCGCGCAGCCGTGTTCCCGTGGAACAGGCACCCCATCCCCCTTGGAGATGACGATGGGCCCGGCAGAATCCTGCCGGGCCCGCCTGCGGCCCTGTCCGGCTTTGCGGAGCATGGACAGCACCACTGTCGCCGTGCCCTCGGGCACAGCGAGTCACGGGGATCACTCGGTTCTTTGGCCGATCCCGTTCGTACTTGAACCGTGCTGCTGCACCGCGACCAGGCCAACCATGAATCCGGTGGCAGATCAGCCCGGGATCGCCCGTTCGTGAACGCCGACCCCGTAGTGCTGCGGCCGGACGGGTCAACCGGCTCGCGCCGCCCGGCAGGGTTCCGGTCACAGGACTAGGACCTGTGGTCCAGGGCCATCGGCCGATGGCCGCGCGAGAGCCTGATATCTAGGCTGCTGAGCAGGAATCGGCAGCGCCAGAAGAGGTCACCATGCCCGTCAACGGTCATAGTCACATCCGGGTCGCCCGGCCTTCCCGGGACCTGGCGGTGGCCGAGCGGTTCTGGGTGCGGGGGCTGGGACTCGGTGTGGTGTGGCGGGCCGAGGGCGAGCCGGAACCCGGTGGGCACGACCTGCTCATGGTGGGCTGGCCGGACGCCGACTGGCATCTGGAGCTGGTCCACGAGCCCTCCCGGCCCGTCGAGCCCCGTCCCACCGAGGAGGACCTGCTGGTGATCTACGTCGAGGGACCGGTGCCCGATGACCTGGTCACCCGGCTGGAGGAGCACGGCGGCAAGCGGGTGGCGTCGCCGAACCCGTACTGGAACCGGTGGGGCGTCACAATCGAGGACCCGGACGGCTACCGGCTCGTGCTCTGCGAGCGGGGCTGGTCGAACGCGTAGCGGCGGGTGCTCGCTGGGCGCGCTGTCCCTCGTTCGTGCTGTGACCGCACAGGTTCGCCGGGTCGTTCAGGCCGCGGTGGCGAGGGGGCGGCCGCCCCAGCGAATGCCTTTCCCACTTCGGACGCGGGCACGTACCGTGCGTTCGGCCGCCAGGACGTCGCGGTGGCGGGCGTTGGCGTTGCGCCGACGCAGGTAGGCGTGCAGGGCCCGGGTCCGCACGGTGTGGTTGGGGTGGTTCGAGTTGGCGATGGTGAACTGCCTCAGCGGCCCGAAGTGTGGCGCGATCCGGCTACCCCCGGGACGGTCGAGGTCGGGGGTGCCTTTGACCAGCGGACCGCGATCAAGCTCGTCGACGACGCCGCGCAAGGACGGCGGCAATCGCCATCGCGAGGGTAGTGCCGGCGGCGGTCCAGAACACGAGCTTGGCAGTCGCCCCGTTGGCCGTCCGCAACTCCCCATCTGCGTGGAGGCAGAACGAGTCGGGCGGGAAATACTGCGAGACAGGCGTGCCGCCCGTGCCGTAGCAGGGCGACGTATCGGGGAACAGGGTCGGCTGCGCGCGCTGCGAGAGGGCCCCGCCGATGACCACTGTCAGCCACCCGGCCAGCAAGAACACAACCAGTATCCAGCCAGGGATTCTCGCTCGCCGCCCCAGCAGCCAAATCAGGGCGGTGGGCGTGCCGAAAACGACAAGCACAGCGGACAGCAAGATCAGAGCATTCATGGTCTTACGACCGTACTAGTTGCATTGCCCCGCAAGGCTCGCCGGGTTGCTGGTCGTGACGGTTGGATGTGCGGTGGCATCCTCCCCGATCGCTGGGGGCGCGGTGGCTGACCTGGCCCCTCAGTGGGCGGGGGCCGTCCGCATCGGCCGTGAGGCCTTACGGTGCCTGCTCCGGCGCCGCGGCATCGCCTTCCAGCGCACCAAGACCTGGAAGCAGTCCCGGCCGCCGCCGAGCCGCCCCTTCACCTGGCAGCCCGTGATCTCGCCGTGCTTGTTCTTGCGGGGGGGGGCACTGATGCGATGAGCGGAAGTCGGCACCGTGTTCCCATGGTGTTCCCACACCGACCCGCGTGGGACATGAACTCGCGCCGTTATTCCTGGTCACACACTGTGAGAGTGTGGTGCCCGGAGCCGGACTCGAACCGGCACGCCCCCGAGGGGCAGCGAGGTTTAAGCTCGCCGTGTCTACGTTCCACCATCCGGGCGTGCCGCGCGGCTCCGCGTTGGCTACCGACCCTATCCGGGGGCGTCCCTCGATCAGCGGAACAGTGGCGCGATGTTGTCTTATTTTATTGACTGCTTGAGGGGTCGTCAGCACACCCGGCCGGGCTGCCCCCACGCCCGCGCCCGATCCCTGCCGGGCGACACGCCGTGTTGGGAATGACGGAAAGTCGCCGCACCCGTACGGCCCAATGCGCCAGGTTCGCGCCAGGCTTCGCCAGGGTGTCCGCCACCCTCGGGTCCCGTGGCGCCCGGGAAGCCCGCCGTCCGCCCGAGACCTCCTCCGGGGCCCGCGCCCGGCCCCCCGAGAGCACAGGTCACCCTGCGTGATCGCCGAGTGGCGGAAGCGGGACCCAGCGGGGTGGGGCTCCTCCTGGCTCAGGGTCGGTGTCATACCCCAGGAGGACGGATTCACCCCTGCGATGCGACTCAAGACGGCCACCGGAACGGGCTTCCGGAGTGACGCCCCGGCGCGATCGGGACGTGACGATGGAGTAAGTCCCCGGGCAGCGCCGTCAGCGCCCGCCCCGCACCTCGTGTGCCATCCGCATCACCCGAACCAGGAGCGTCCTTGTGACCACCACCCCCACCGTTCACCGCGCCACCGCGGTAGCCGCCCGCGCCACGGAGCTGTCGAAGGTCTACGGCCAGGGTGAGACGCAGGTCGTCGCCCTGGACCGGGTGACCGTGGACTTCCCGCAGGGCGAGTTCACCGCGATCATGGGCCCCTCGGGCTCCGGCAAGTCGACGCTGATGCACTGCGTGGCCGGTCTCGACAGCTTCAGCAGCGGTTCGGTCCGCATCGGCGACACCGAGCTCGGGACGCTGAAGGACAAGCAGCTCACCCAGCTGCGCCGGGACAAGATCGGCTTCATCTTCCAGGCGTTCAACCTGCTGCCGACGCTCACCGCGCTGGAGAACATCACCCTGCCGATGGACATCGCGGGCCGGAAGCCGGACGCCGCGTGGCTCCAGAAGGTCATCGACATGGTGGGGCTCTCCGAGCGGCTCAAGCACCGCCCGACCGAGCTCTCCGGCGGTCAGCAGCAGCGCGTCGCCGTGGCCCGCGCCCTGGCCTCGCAGCCCGAGATCATCTTCGGTGACGAGCCGACCGGAAACCTGGACTCCCGCTCCGGCGCCGAGGTCCTCGGCTTTCTGCGCAACTCCGTGCGCGAGCTGGGCCAGACCGTGGTGATGGTCACGCACGACCCGGTGGCCGCCTCCTACGCGGACCGGGTCATCTTCCTCGCGGACGGCGCGGTCGTCGACCAGATGATGCACCCCACCGCCGACGGAGTCCTCGACCGTATGAAGGCGTTCGACGCGAAGGGCCGCACCAGCTGACGCGTACGGCCCAAGGCCCGACCGCGTCCCCCTCCCCCTTCCGGAACCCATCCCAGGACACTCAGACATGTTCCGTACCGCCCTGCGCAATGTGCTCGCGCACAAGGCCAGGCTGCTGATGACCGTGCTCGCCGTCATGCTCGGCGTAGCGTTCGTCTCCGGCACCCTGGTCTTCACCGACACCCTCGGCAACGCCTTCCGCAACCAGTCGGCCAAGAGCTACGACGACGTCGCCGTCGCCGTCTCGACCCACGCCGGCGGCCGCGACGACAAGACCCCCGGCCTCGACGAGGCCACCCTGGACAAGATCCGCGGCCTGGACGGCGTGGCCTCCGCCACCGGCCGGGTCAACGGCTTCGCCGGGGTCGCCGACCCGGACGGCAAGCTGATCGGCAACGGCTGGTCCAACACCGGCGGCAACTTCGCCCCCGGCAAGGACGGCAAGGACGGCGCGTACGACTTCACCCAGGGCACCGGCCCGGTGAAGAACGGTCAGATCGCGCTCGACAAGGACACCGCGGAGAAGGGCAAGTACCGCGTCGGCGACCCGGTGCGGGTCGCCACCAACGGCCCGGTGAAGGAGTACACCCTCTCCGGTGTCTTCACCACCGAGGACGGCGCGGTCAACGCGGGCGGCAGCCTCGTACTGTTCGACACCCCGACCGCCCAGAAGCTCTACCTGAAGCCCGGCGTCTTCCAGGACGCCACCGTGACCGCCGCCGCGGGCGCCTCCGACCAGAAGCTGCTGGACGAGATCCTGCCGCTGCTGCCCAAGGAGGCGACAGCGCAGACCGGCAAGGCGCTCGCCGACCAGCAGGCCGAGGACATCGAGAGCGGCCTCACCAGCCTCAACACCATGCTGCTGGCCTTCGCGGGCATCGCCCTGTTCGTCGGGGTCTTCCTCATCGCCAACACCTTCACCATGCTGGTCGCCCAGCGGACCCGTGAGCTGGCCCTGATGCGGGCCATCGGCGCCTCCCGCCGCCAGGTCAAGCGCTCGGTGCTGATCGAGGCCGCCGTCGTCGGCACGCTCGCCTCCGTCATCGGCTTCGCCCTCGGCCTCGGCCTCGCCACCGGCCTGCGCTCCGCCATGGGGCTCCTCGGCGGCAAGATCCCCGCGGGCCCGCTGGTCGTCTCCCCGGTCGCGGTCGGGTCCGCCTTCGCCGTCGGCATCCTGATCACCGTGCTGGCCGCCTGGCTGCCCGCCCGCCGGGCCGCGAAGATCGCCCCGGTGGCCGCGATGAGCAGCGTGCACGCCACGGCCTCCGTGAAGTCCCTGGTCGTACGGAACTCCATCGGCGGTGTGATCGCCCTGCTCGGTGCGGCGGGCATCGTCGGCGGCGCGGCCTCGGGCGGCACCTCGGGCCGTCAGCTGGTCGCGGCCGGGGCGTTCTTCGCCCTGATCGGCATCATCATCCTGATCCCGCTGCTGTCCCGTCCGGTCATCGCCCTCGTGCGGCCGCTGCTGAAGAAGCTGTTCGGCGTCTCCGGGAAGCTCGCCTCGCAGAACGCGGTCCGCAACCCGCGGCGTACCGGAGCCACGGCCTCCGCGCTGGCGATCGGGCTGACCCTGGTCACCGGGATCTCGGTGCTCGGCGTCACCCTCGGCCAGGCCATCGACAAGATGACCACGGACAACATCAAGGCCGACTACATGGTCACGATGGCCAGTGGCGACTCGCTCGACCGGTCGGCGCTCACCGCCCTGGAGAAGGCCGACGGGGTCTCCGCGATCTCCCCGCAGCAGGCTGCCTGGTTCGAGGTCGACGGGGAGTTCCAGTCCGCCTCCGGCGTCAACCCGGGTGATGTGGAGAAGGTCTTCTCGCTGGAGACCGTCTCCGGTTCGCTGAGCTCGCTGAAGGACGGCCAGGTCGCGGTCGGCTCCAAGACCGCGAAGTCGAACGGCTGGAAGACCGGCGACACCCTCCCGGTGAAGTTCGACGACGACAAGAAGGGCGAGATCACGGTCGGGGCGGTCTACAAGGAGAACGACTTCCTGTCGACCTTCGTGATCCCCAAGGAGCTCGCCGACCAGCACAGCGCGTCCTCCCGCCCCGAGATCCGCGAGATCTGGATCAAGACGGACGGCGGCGCGAGCAAGGCCAACGAGCAGTCCATCGTGGACGCGCTCGGCGACAACCCGGCGATGAGCGTCATGGACCGGCAGGACATCCGTGACATGTTCGGCGGCTTCATCAACACCGCCCTGAACATCATGTACGGGCTGCTCGCCATGGCCCTGCTGATCGCGGTCCTCGGGGTCGTGAACACCCTCGCGATGTCGGTGTTCGAGCGGCAGCAGGAGATCGGCATGCTCCGCGCGATCGGTCTCGACCGCGGCCGTGTCAAGCGGATGATCCGTCTGGAGGCCATCGTCATCTCGGTCTTCGGCGCGGTGATCGGGGTCGGCCTCGGGGTGTTCCTCGGCTGGGCGATCGGGCGGACGCTGTCCGCCGACATCCCCGGCTACGCCCTGGTCATCCCGTGGGACCGGCTCGCGATCTTCCTGCTCCTCGCCGGGCTGGTGGGCGTCCTCGCCTCGCTGTGGCCCGCCCGCAGCGCGGCGAAGCTCAACATGCTGACGGCGATCAAGACCGAGTAGGCGGGCGGCCCGAGGGCCGGGACGAGGGGACGACGAGGGGCCGGTGCACCGCTGGGAAGCGGAGCACCGGCCCCTCGCCCGTACCGGAGGGGTAGGCGTACGGGTCAGTCGTCCGCCCGCTCCGTCCAGGCGCGGGCGCGCAGCGGCAACCGGGAGCCGCCGCCCTCCGGCGGGCGCACCGCGAGGATCTGGTTGACGCCGATCTTGTTGTGCTCGAAGGAGAGCGCGGAGGCGGCCATGTAGAGCCGCCAGACCCTGGCCCGGCCCGGTGAGGTGGCCGCCACGGCCCGCTCCCAGTGCCGCTCCAGGTTGGCCACCCACTGGCGCAGGGTCAGCGCGTAGTGCTCGCGCAGCGCCTCGACGTCCCGGGCCTCGAACCCGGCCTCCTCCAGGGTGGTCAGGGTGCGGCCGACCGGGGCCAGTTCGCCGTCCGGGAAGACGTAGGAGTCGATGAACGCGTCTATGCGGTAGGCGGCCTCGTCCTGCTCGGGGCGGCGGGCGATCTGGTGGTTCAGAAGGCGGCCGCCGGGCTTCAGGAGGGCGTAGAGGTCATCGGCGTACTCGCGGTAGCGGACCGAGCCGACGTGCTCGGCCATGCCGATCGAGGAGATCGCGTCGTACGGTCCGTCACCGACGTCCCGGTAGTCCTGGACGCGGATCTCGATCCGGTCGGCCAGGCCATCCTCGGCGATGCGCTTGCGGGCGTGGGCGGCCTGTTCCCGGGAGAGGGTGATGCCGGTGACCCGCGCCCCGTACTCGCGGGCGGCGTGGATGGCCATCGAGCCCCAGCCGCAGCCGACGTCCAGCAGGCGGTCGCCCTCCTTCAGGGCGAGTTTGCGGCAGACCAGGTCGAGCTTGTCGCGCTGGGCGTCCTCCAGGGTTCCGCCGTCCTGCCAGTAGGCGCAGGAGTAGACCATGGACGGGCCGAGGACCAGGGCGTAGAAGTCGTTGCCGACGTCGTAGTGGTGGCTGATGGCCTCCTTGTCGCGGCGTCTGGTGTGCAGCGGCCCGGTGCGGCGGCGCACCTCCTCGGCGGGCGGGGCGGGCGGCGGCCAGGGGCCCGCCAGCTGGATGAGGCCGCGGGCGAAGGCGCGGGCGGCGGGGTCGCGGACCGGGTGGACGGCGTCCTTGGCGTCGGCGCCCCGGTCCCACAGGAGCCCGGCGATCCGGGTGAGCGCTTCGTACAGATCGCCGTCGACGTCGATCTCCCCGGCCACCCAGGCGCGGGCCAGGCCCAGTTCGCCCGGCTTCCACAGGAGCCGGCGCAGGGCGCGGCGGTGCCGGATCACGAGCACCGGGGCTCCGGGCGGCCCCGATTCGCTGCCGTCCCAGGCCCGGATGCGGACCGGGAGGGGTTCCGAGAGCAGCTCCTCGGCGAGAGCGGTCAGCCGCGACGCGGCGTCGGCCATGGCGCACACCTCCGTGGTGGTGTTTCCCCGATATGCACGTATCACGATGCGTAGGACATGCTCGCTGCCCCGCCGCGACACGCTCCTCGGTGCCACGCGAGGTACATCTGCGTCAACTGTCTCCGTACGCTCCGTCATCCCGCTACCGGGCAACGAATCGGCAAAGCGTGCACGAACGGCACAGGCAGCGCCCCGGGAACGCCGAAGGGGCCGTCCGCACCACGGATGGCGGACGGCCCCTTCGGGCGTCGTACGGTTGCTCCTCGCGGAGCTGCCTCACCGGGAGGTCAGGAGGCCTTGGCCTTCTCGCCCTCGGACTTGGCGGCGGCCGGAGCCGGGGCCGGCTTGGCGGCCTCGTAGAACTCCTCGCGCGGCGTCTCCATGGCGCCGAGCGAGACGACCTCGCGCTTGAGGAACATCGCCAGCGTCCAGTCGGCGAAGATCCGGATCTTGCGGTTCCAGGTCGGCATGGCCATGCCGTGGTAGCCGCGGTGCATGTACCAGGCGAGACGGCCCTTGAGCTTGATCTTCACCTTGCCCATGACGATCATCGCGACGCCCTTGTGCAGGCCGAGACCGGCGACCGCACCCTTGTTGGCGTGGCTGTACTCCTTCTGCGGGAAGCCCCGCATGCCGGAGATCACGTTGTCGCCGAGGACCTTCGCCTGACGCAGCGCGTGCTGGGCGTTGGGCGGGCACCAGGCGTTCGGGTTGCCCGCGCGGCGGCCGACCATGTCCGGCACCTGGGCGTTGTCGCCCGCGGCCCAGATGTAGTCGGTGCCCTGCACCTGGAGCTTCTCGGAGGTGTCCACGTGACCGCGGGGGCCGAGCGGCAGACCGAAGCGCGCGAGCGCCGGGTTCGGCTTCACACCGGCGGTCCACACGATGGTGCTGGAGTCGACCTCCAGGCCGTTCTTCAGGACCACGTGGCCGTCGACGCAGGAGTCCATCGAGGTGGAGAGGTAGATCTCCACACCGCGGCTCTCCAGGTGCTCCTTGCCGTAGGCGCCCAGCTTCGGGCCGACCTCGGGAAGGATCTTGTCGGCGGCGTCGACCAGGATGAAGCGCATGTCCTCGCGCTTCACGTTGGTGTAGTACTTCGCCGCGTCGCGGGCCATGTCCTCGACCTCGCCGATGGTCTCCGCACCGGCGAAGCCGCCACCCACGAAGACGAACGTGAGCGCCTTGCGGCGGACGTCCTCGTCGGTCGTGGAGTCAGCCTTGTCCAGCTGCTCCAGGACGTGGTTGCGCAGGCCGATGGACTCCTCGATGCCCTTCATGCCGATGCCCTGCTCGGCGAGGCCGGGGATCG
Source organism: Streptomyces sp. NPDC033165 (assembly GCF_055577965.1). Lineage (NCBI taxonomy): Bacteria > Bacillati > Actinomycetota > Actinomycetes > Kitasatosporales > Streptomycetaceae > Streptomyces > Streptomyces sp. NPDC033165. Next base: position 340,351 of record NZ_JBVIPK010000006.1, on the reverse strand, counting down.
GGAAGGTACGGGAGACCGCGCCCATCGCGATGACCAGGTAGTCGAAGGGCAGCTCGTAGGCCTCGCCGACGAGCGGCGCGACCGTGGCGACCTTGCGGTCCTGGTCGATGGTCGTGACACGACCGGTGAGAACCTCAGCCTTGGGCAGCACGCGTCGCAGCGGGACGACGACATGCCGAGGCGAGATGCTGCCTGCGGCAGCTTCGGGGAGGAAGGGCTGGTACGTCATGTACGACCGCGGGTCGACGACCGTGACGGTCGCCTCTCCGTACCGCATCTTCTTCAGAATGCGACGAGCTGCGTACAGGCCTACGTACCCACCGCCTACAACGAGGATCCTGGGACGCTCCGTGGTGCTCATGCCATCGAGTATCCACCCCGCCCGGAGGGGGTGCTCGTGAGCCCCTTCACAAGGATTGAGTGGCCCTCTGCTACACTTCGCCGCCCACGTGACCCAGGTCATGGGCACAAAAGGGAACCACGACCCCGCGGAAGACGTTGTTCACCGCTTGTGAGCTGGCCCTTGACCCTCCGGGCCGAGTGAACCACCGCCCTCTTTCATGCGCGCGCAACGCGTACGGAACATGTCCGGAACCGTTCGTTACGACCCTGCGGGCGACCCGTTCGGCCCCCGGGGGGCCGAACTGCGCCCAACAGGGCCGAATTCCTTGTGAAGAAGTTCACGAACTTCCTCGCGGTGCCGGTGGCCGAGCGGTCGGCCCCGGTCAGCCCGCCGCACTCCAGGCGATGCCGTCGAGGATGTCGTGTTCGCTGACGACGACCTCGTGGGCGCCGGTCCGCTCCATCACGGCGAGCAGGACGAGCGCCCCGGCCCCGATCACGTCGACCCGGCCCGGGTGCATCACGGGGATCGCGGCGCGCTCCTCGTGGGTCGACCGGAGCAGATGCTCGGTGATCGCGCGGACCTGGCCGCGGGTGATCCGGGAGTGGTGGATGGCCTCGGAGTCGTACGCCTCCAGCTCCAGCGCGATCCCGGCGACCGTGGTCACGGTGCCCGCGAGGCCGACGAGCGTCGCCGCCTCGGTGAGCGGCACGCTTCCCGCGGCGAGGTCGAGCGCGGCGTCCACGTCCGCGCGGATCGCGGCGACCCGCTCGGGCGTGGGCGGGTCCACCACGGCCCCGTCCGCGACCAGGTGGCGCTCGGTCATCCGGACGCAGCCGATGTCCACGGAGCGGGCCGCGGCGACCGTCTCGGAGCCGAGGACGAACTCGGTGGAGCCGCCGCCGATGTCGACGACGAGATACGGCTTCGCCAGGTGGTCGCCGCCGGCCAGCTCCTTGGTCGCCCCGTCGAAGGAGAGCTGGGCCTCCTGGTCGCCGGTGATCACCTCGGGCTCGACGCCGAGGATGTCCAGGACACCGGCCACGAACGCGTCGCTGTTCTCGGCGTCCCGGGAGGCGGAGGTGGCGACGAAGCGGACGCGTTCGGCGCCCAGCTCCTTGATCACGGCGGCGTACTCCCGGCAGGCCGCGAACGTCCGCTCCAGCGCCTCGGGGGCGAGCCTGCCGGTCCGGTCGACGCCCTGACCCAGGCGGACGATCGTCATCCGCCGGTCCAGCTCGGTGAACGCGCCCGTCGCGGGGTCCGCGTCGGCGACGAGCAGCCGGATGGAGTTCGTACCGCAGTCGACGGCGGCGACCCGGGTCATGCGTCCGGCCCCTCGGAGTCGGTGCACGGGGTGACGCACGGGCCCTTGGCCCACCACTCCGGCAGCATCGCGATGGCCTCGTCGCCGAGCGGGTTCACCCCGGGCCCGGCGGCCAGCGAGTGGCCGACCAGGACGTGCAGGCACTTCACCCGGTCCGGCATGCCGCCCGCGCTCGGGAAGCCCTCCAGGACCTCGATGGCGTCGCGGCGGGTGATGTAGTCCTCGTGCGCGGCCCGGTAGGCCTCGGCCAGCTCCGGGTCGGTCTCCAGACGGGCCGTCATCTCCTTCATGACCCCGTTGGCCTCCAGCGTGCCGATCGCCGATGCCGCCCGGGGGCAGGTCAGGTAGTACGTCGTCGGGAACGGCGTGCCGTCCTCCAGACGGGGCTGGGTCTCCACCACGTCCGGGTTTCCGCACGGGCAGCGGTGCGCGATGGCGCGCAGGCCGCGCGGCGGACGGCCGAGCTGCTGCTGGAACGCGGCGATGTCCGCGTCGGTGGGCTTGGTGGACTCGGTCTGCGGAGGGGGCGTTTCCATGCCTGCCTTGGTTCTGCTCGGAAGCTCGTCGGAGGGGAGGTCGGAGGTGAATCAGGTACGTCAGTCGCGGTCGGCGCTGTCCACGCCGTCCCAGAGGTTCGTGTGCCAGGGGCGGGCGTTCGCCCCCGGCTCGCCGCGGCGGTCCTTCGCCGCGTCGGGGTCGGCCACGGTGTAGCCGGTCTCCCCGGGGAGTACGTAATGGAGGTGCTGGCGGGCCAGCCGCATGATGTACGCGTCGTCCTGGAGCCGCGCCTTCTCGTCCCGCAGCTCCTCGGTGCGCCGCTCCGCCTGCCGCGAGAGCCGCTCCTGCTCGGCGATCTCGTCGCGCTGGGAGACGTACTGCCGCATCGGGTAGGCGAGCGCCACCACCAGGGAGCAGACGATCAGCGCGAGGAACGCGGCCCGGCCGGTGAGCCGGGAGCGGCGGGCCTGACGGCGGCTCTGCGAGCGGTACACGCGGGCCGCGGTCTGCTCGCCGAGCAGGCGCAGCCTGGTCGCGGTGGAGAACCGGTCGCGGTTCTTCCCGGCCATGTCTCCCGCCTCCCCGCTACGCACGTCCGTCCCCGCACACGGTACGGGACCGGGTGCGGGGACGGGCGGAGGCTACCGTCTCGGGGCTACGGGTCAGCCCTTGAAGCGCGGGAAGGCGGAGCGGCCCGCGTACACCGCGGCGTCGTCGAGGATCTCCTCGATGCGCAGCAGCTGGTTGTACTTGGCGACGCGGTCCGAGCGGGCCGGGGCACCGGTCTTGATCTGGCCGCAGTTCACGGCGACGGCGAGGTCGGCGATGGTGACGTCCTCGGTCTCGCCGGAGCGGTGCGACATCATGCACTTGAAGCCGTTGCGCTGGGCCAGCTCGACGGCGTCCAGGGTCTCGGTCAGCGAACCGATCTGGTTGACCTTGACGAGCAGGGCGTTGGCGGAGCCCTCCTCGATGCCACGGGCCAGGCGCTCCGGGTTGGTGACGAAGAGGTCGTCGCCGACGATCTGGACCTTGGAGCCGATGCGGTCGGTGATGATCTTCCAGCCCGCCCAGTCGTCCTCGTACAGCGGGTCCTCGATGGAGACCAGCGGGTACGCGGAGACGAGCTCCTCGTAGTACTCGGTCATCTCGGCGGCCGAGCGGGACTTGCCCTCGAACTCGTAGACGCCGTCCTTGTAGAACTCGGACGCGGCCACGTCGAGCGCGAGCGCCACGTCACGGCCCGGGACGTAGCCGGCCTCCTTGATGGCCTCGACGATGAGGTCCAGGGCGGCGCGGTTGGACTCCAGGTTCGGGGCGAAGCCGCCCTCGTCGCCGAGTCCGGTGGACAGGCCCTTGGTCTTGAGGACCTTCTTCAGCGTGTGGTAGATCTCCGCACCCCAGCGCAGGGCCTCGGAGAAGGACTCCGCGCCGATCGGGGCGATCATGAACTCCTGGATGTCCACGTTGGAGTCGGCGTGCGAGCCGCCGTTCAGGATGTTCATCATCGGAACGGGCAGCAGGTGCGCGTTCGGGCCGCCGAGGTAGCGGAAGAGCGGCAGGTCGGACGCCTCGGAGGCGGCGTGGGCGACGGCCAGCGAGACGCCGAGGATGGCGTTCGCGCCGAGCGAGGCCTTGTTCTCGGTGGCGTCCAGGTCGAACATCGCCTGGTCGATGAGGCGCTGCTCGGTGGCGTCGTACCCGACGAGCTCCGGGCCGATCTGCTCGATGACGGCGAGGACGGCCTTTTCGACGCCCTTGCCCTGGTAGCGGTTGGGGTCACCGTCGCGAAGCTCGATGGCCTCGAACGCACCGGTGGAGGCGCCGGACGGAACGGCAGCACGACCCGTACTGCCGTCGTCGAGGCCAACCTCGACCTCGACCGTGGGGTTGCCCCGGGAGTCGAGGATTTCCCTGGCTACGACGACGTCGATGGACGGCACGAGGCATCTCCTTCTGGGATATGACACTGGTTGTGCAGGGTCACTGTGGCCTTGCGACACGAGCCTAACCGGCCCGGCCGCGTGAGCCGGCCGACCGCCCGCCTCCTGGGACGAAAAAGGGCCCAAGGACCTGCATGACGGGACAAAACTCCAAAAATCTACTGCTCAGTAACAAGCACTGCCGGCAAGTTGCCGACAAGAGGTGAACGCATCCGCCCCCGGCCACCCCGCGCCCCGCACACCCAAAGACCCCGGCCCGGCGCGCACGGGGGTGAGCGCGCCGGGCCGGGGAGCCGTGCGAGGGAGGGGCCGCCGGGCATCCTCCCTCCGGGGAGGAGAGACGGCGTTTTACTTCAGGTGGAGCTGCTGACCCGGGAAGATCAGGTCCGCGTCCTCGACGATGTCGTCGTTGAGCTTGAAGAGCTTGCTCCAGCCGCCCTTGACGTCTTCCTTCTCGGCGATGCTGCTCAGCGTGTCGCCGGGCTTGACCTTGTACTCGCCGTCACCCTTCTTGACCTTCTCGCCGGTCGGGGTGGTGACGGTCTTCTTGCTCTCGGCCTTCTTCTCGGCCTGCGGAGCGGTGCGCTGCTCGCTGCGCGTGGTGGGCTGCTCGGCCTGGCGCTCGGGCTGCGCCTGGCCGGAGCCGGTGTTCACACCCGGGTCCACACCGTCGTTGGTGAGACCGCCCGCACCGGCGCAGGCCCAGGCGCCCGGGCCCTGCATGTCGAGGAGCTTCTCGGCGGTGGCGATCTGCTGGCCCTTGGTGGCCAGGTCGGCGCGCGCGGCGTACTGCGTACCTCCGGCGGCGGCCCAGCTGGACTGCGAGAACTGGAGCCCGCCGTAGTAGCCGTTGCCGGTGTTGATGGACCAGTTGCCGCCGGACTCGCACTGGGCGACGGCGTCCCAGGTCTCGACGGAGGCCGCGGAAGCACTGGTCGCGCCCATCAGCGGGACGGCGACGGCGGCACCGGTGACACCCGCGAGGGTGGCGAGACGGACGGCCTTGGACGGGCGGCGGTGCTTGCCCTTGCTGTTCAGCAGCATGGAACGAATCTCCTCACCGACGCCTACGAGGTGAGCTGTCGGGTTCGGGCTGATGAGTTGCCCGGTCGCGCGGCTCGCACGACTTCACCCCAAGCCGGTCCCGTACGGATCCGGCGGCCTACCTTGGTTCCCCCGCTCCTGCCTACGGCGCTTACGCGTCTGTTCCCCTCGACCGACGGCAGGATTCGGCGTGACGGTCGACGGGGCCCGCGGTGCGAGCGGTTCCGACCGTAAACACAGGCAACCCCGACATTCAAAGATGGACATAGGGGGCAATCGACCCGAACTGACCAGGGACGGCGGACTGTTTCCGCAGGTCGGAGGCGATGCGCCCGGACGAGCCGGGCGAGCTGGGCCAGTTGAAGCAAAGAGACCCATGTCTCACTTACACAAAAGTGGACATAGGCCTCTGAACTGCCCGGGGTTTCGGGGCGTTTTCCCGAGTTTGAATCAGTTGGCGGCGGGCTCCCCCGCGCCCTCGGAAGCACCCTGCCCCAGCCCCACGTCCAGGCTCTGACCGGGGAGGATCAGGTCCGGGTCGGAGCCCAGGAGGTCCTTGTTGGCCTCGTAGAGACCGGTCCACCCCTGGGGAAGTTTCTGTGCGTCAGCAATCGCCCAGAGGCTGTCCCCGGGCTGCACGACGTAGTCACCGGCGACCGCGCCGCCGTCCCGTGCGTCACCCTCGCCCCGCGAAGCATGCCGACCGGACTCACGGGGGCCGTCCCCGCCCGCAGCGTCGGCCTCCTCGGGCGCGGGGGCGCCCCGGTGCTTGCCGCCGGCCTCGCGCTCGTCGCCCGTCGAGGCGTCGGGGGCCGTGGAGGGCTCCGAGACGTCGGGCGCCTCGGACGCCGGCGGGGCGGAAGGGGTCGCCGAGGGGTCGGGGGCGCCGCTCTCCTCTCCCGCGCCGCCGTCGCCGTCGCCCTTGGCGCCGTCGCCCGCACCGGCGGACGTATCAGGCGTATCGCCCTTACTTCCTCTACTTCCCTTATTGCCCTTGTCGTCCTTGTCGCCCTTGCCGCTTCCATCAGCCTGGTCGACCGTGCTCGATTCACCCGTCTCGCCGGACACATCCGTCTCGTCGGTCGGGGCTGACGTCGGCTCATCCGAGGGTGCGGTGCCCGGGTCGACTCCCGGCAGGCTGCCGTCCACCGCGAGGCCGGAGATCACCGCGCAGCTCGGCCAGGCCTTCGCCCCCTGGTCGTCCAGGACCTTCTCGGCGACGGCGATCTGCTGCGAGCGACTGGCGAGGTCGGCCCGGGGCGCGTACGTGGTGCCGCCGTACGCCGACCAGGTCTCCTGCGAGAACTGGAGCCCGCCGTAGTAGCCGTTGCCGAGATCGGCGCTCCACATGCCGCCGCTCTCGCACTCCGCGACCCGGTCCCAGGTGGCGGACTCGGCCGCGTGTGCGCCGCTCGCGCCGAGCAGCGGGATGGCGATGGCCGATCCCGTCACGCCTGCGGCGACGACGATGGCGGGTGCCTGGCGAGGGCGGCGGTGTCTGCCGTTCGCGGAGCCCATGGGTATGCCTTCCGTGCGACTGACAAGCAAGTGACTTGAGCACCGCGCCGCGGGAATCCGCGCATGCACGGTGCGCAAGTGACGCGTGGGCAACATGCGGCCGACGCGTCGAACCGTGAACCTAGCGGGACTCGAACGCATGTCACAAGTCGATGCAGCGCAGATCACGCGAAAGTCACAGAGTTGACAGCGAGTCACCTTTTTCGAGACGGCTTCCGGGCTCGAACTCGACCGGGAGAGTCCGCAGTCCACGCATGATCAGGCCGCCGCGCCAGCGCAAATCGGCAGGTTCTGCCGCAAGTCGCAGGCCAGGAAGCCGCTTCAGCAGCGTGGCCAGTGCGGCCTGGCCCTCCAGCCGGGCCAGCGGCGCTCCCAGGCAGTAGTGGATGCCGTGACCGTAACCGAGGTGCTGATTGTCACTCCGTGCGAGGTCCAGAGTGTCCGGTTCCGCGAACCTCTCAGGGTCCCGGTCGGCGGCCGCCAGCACCACCAGCACGGGATCGCCGGCGGCGATCTCCTGCCCGCCCAGCGTCAGCGCCTCGGTGGCGTACCGCCAGGTCGCCAGCTCCACCGGCCCGTCGAACCGGAGCAGTTCCTCGATCCCGGTGGCCAGCAGCCCGCTCTCCCCCGCGTCCAGGGAGACTTCCAGCCGGGCGCGCTGCTCGGGGTGGCGCAGCAGTGCGTAGGTGCCGTTCCCGATGAGGTTGACCGTCGTCTCGAACCCGGCGAAGAGAAGGATGAACGCCATCGCCGCGGCCTCGTTCTCCGTGAGGTGCTCGCCGTGGTCGCTGGCCCGGATCAGCCCGGAGATCAGGTCGTCGCCCGGATTCTCCCTTTTACGGTGGATGAGTTCGGCGAGATAGCCGCGCATCTTCTTCACCGACCGCGCCACCCCGCCACGCGGACCGCCGCCGTGCCGGATCATCATGCCCGCCCAGTCCCGGAAGTCGTCCTGGTCCTCGCGCGGGACGCCGAGCAGATCGCAGATGGCGTAGATGGGGAGCGGGAAGGCGAAGTCATGGATCAGATCGGCCTCCCCCTTCTCGACGAAGTCGTCGATGAGCCGGTCCGTCAGCTCCTGCACCCGGGGCGCGAACTCCGCGACCCGGCGCGGGGTGAACGCCTTGGACACGAGCCGGCGCAGCCGGGTGTGGTCCGGCGGGTCGATGTTCAGCAGATGCGTCATCAGGTCCGCTTTGCGCTCGCCCGGAATGCCCGTCTTCCCCTTCGCGTGCGGCGACTCGGCGTGGTGCGCCGGATTCTTGGACAGCCGCGCGTCGGCGAGCGCCTGCCGGGCGTCCCCGTACCGCGTCACGAGCCACGCCTCGACCCCGCTGGGCAGCGCGGTCCGGTGTACGGGGCTGTGCTCGCGGAGCCAGGCGTAGGCGGGGTAGGGGTCGGTGGCGAACTCCCAGGTGAAGAGTTCGGGGGCGCCTTCGGGAGGAGCGGCGTGGGGGCAGGAGGGGCTGTCGTTCACTCCTCGACGGTATCGGGAGCCCCTGCGGTGGAGCCGTCGGGCCTGTCTGCGGTCCGGGCCGCCTTGAGGTCGGCCAACTCGCGCTCGGCGTAGTGATGGCCCATCTCCTTGGCCTTGCGGAACCACTCCTCGGCCTCGTCGAACCGTGCCTCCGCCGTCAGGGAGAGCCCGAGCAGGTAGGCCGCGGCGTAGTCACCCAGTTCGTGGGCCTTCGCGAACCACTTCCGGGCCTCTTCCGGTTCGCCCCGTTCCTCCAGGAGCAGGCCGAAGTTGCTGGCCCCTGTGGCACTCCCCTGTTCGGCGGACTGTTGGAACAGGAGGGCCGCCTCCTCCGTCTCGCCGCGCTGCTCAAGGGACAGGCCGAGATCATTGACCGCCTGGCTGTCTCCCTCCCGCACCGCGATCCGGTGCCACCGCACCGACTCCTCGTAATCGCCCCAGGAGTAGTACAGCGAGCCGATGCGCGAGGCGACGTCCTTCACCCGGCCCCACTCGGCGGCCCTCTGGTACCAGTGCAGGGCCGACTGGTGGTCCCCGTCGCCCCGAAGCAGGTCGCCCAGCCAGAACGCGGAGACCGCGTCACCGCTCTCCGCCGCCACCCGCAGCCAGTGCTCCGACCGCTGGGCGAGGGCGATGCCCAGCAGCCGCTGTGCCTCGACGTTCCCGCTCTCCGCGGCCTCCTCCAGATACGGGGTCGCGGCCGCCATGTCCTCCCGGTCGAACAGCAGACTCCCCAGTCGGCCCGCCGCCTCGGTGCTGCCCGCCTCCGCGGCCCGGCGGAACCAGCCCTCGGCGGCCGCGTCGTCCCCGTACTCCTCCTCGATGCGGCCGAGGGTCAGCAGCGCCTCCGGGTCCCTGTCCGCCTGCGGCCCCAGGACCGCGCGGGCGGATTCGAGGACGACGTCCACCGCGGGCGACGCGGCGTCCTCGCGCGCGACCGCCTCGAAAGCGCGCGGCCACAGCCCCAGCGGAACAGGTCCGAAACCCGGCAGGCCGTCCCGTGCGTCCTCGACCAGGGAGCCGTACACCCGCCAGGTGCCGCCCTCCGTACCGGGCACGAGCATGCCCGTGACGCCGTGACGCATACCGGACGCCCAGGCGAGGGCCCGGTCGAAGTCCTCGCGCGGAGCGCCCGGGACCGCGCTCTCGTAGAGGTCGCTCGCCGCGCGCAGCACGTCCGCCGGGACCGCCGCCTCCACCCCGCAGCGCGCCAGGTCGATCGCGGCGAGCACGAGGCGGTGGCCGAGCGGGTGCGCGTTCGCCCGACGGGCCCGCCGCCACTCGCCCAGGAGTTCCGGCCCGACCGTGAGGTACGCGGGGGTGCTGTGCCGGGTGCGATGTGTGTACGCGCCCGCCAGGCGGAGGTCGTCGCGGGCGGCGTCCGCGAGCCGTTCCAGCTCGGCCGGGGACCACTCCGTGCTCAGCTCGACGGGTTCCACGCCGCTCAGGAGACGGGCGTGCGCGGGGCTGCCGAAGCGGTGGGCGTCGTACGCCTCGTCACTCATGGTGGCGAGCACCGGGACGCGCAGGCGGACGAGTTCGGCGAGGAGGGCGGCGGTCAGCCCGTGCTCGCCGAGGTGGCCGTCCAGGTCGTCGAGCCAGAGCACGCACTCCGTGCCGCCCCGGGCGCGCAGCACGGCGGGCAGCTGGCGCAGATCCGTGCCCGGCACCGGGGTGAGGACTCTCGTCGTGCCGGAGAGATTGGTGAACAGCGCGGACCAGAGCGTCCTGGTCCTCCCGGAGAGGGGCTCACCGGTCACCAGCACCAGCCCGCCGTTCCGCGCCGCCGCCCGGACCTGGGCCTCCAGTCCGGGGTCGCAGTCCCGTGCCACGTAACGCGGCAGGGCCGGTTCGTCGGCGATACGGCGCGGGCGGCGCACGCCGAGGTCGATCGGGTCGGCCAGGTCCAGCTGCGGCCAGTCGGTGACCGGGGACAGGCCGGGGTGCGGCGGCTGTCCGTAGTAGGTGTGCATGCCGCCGGTGACGGTCCCGGCCTGGATCACCGGTTCGTGGAAGGTGCCGCCCGAGACGGCGTTGCGCGTGGAGGTGACGCCGACGGCAGGTGAGGGCTCCCGCTCGGCGGGCCACCGCGCCATGACCGCGCGAGCGCGGCGCAGCTCCGCCGTTCTGCGGTCCTCAAGTATCCGTCGCAGTCGCGCGGTCTCCTCCGGCTGCCTGCTCCCCATGTCCTGGAGCATCGCCCTGACCCTGCGTCGGGTGGCGGACCTCTGGAGCGAGGTGTCCCCCGTGCGCTGCCACTCCCGGACCTGGCGGAGGAAGTCCCCGAGCGGCGCGCTCACCCCTGCGGACCTCTCACGCCACCACTCGGCGCTCAGCGTCGCCTGCATCAAGGCGTCCGTCAGCGCCTCCAGTTCAGCGTCCACACCCGTTCCCCGCCCCTCGTAAAGCCCCTGCTGTCACGGTACTAACCCGCCTCGCCCTCCGCTGCCACGATCGCGTCCCGGTAGGCGCGGGCCGCCGCGCGGAGGGCGGCCTCCGGGTCGGCGCCGTCCGCCTCGGCGCGTACGGCGAGGGCGAGGAGCTCGTAGCCGATGGTGTCGCCGGCGGGCAGAGGAACCGTGAGTCCGGCGGTACGGACACGGCTCGCGAGCTTCGCGGCGAGGGCCAGGCCGGGCTGTCCGAGGGGGACGCCTTCGGTGACCGAGGTGCGCTGCTTCTCGATCGCCTTGGTGCGCAGCCAGTGCGCGTGGACGTCCTCCGGGGTCTCGGCACTCTCGTCGCCGAAGACGTGCGGGTGGCGGTGGATCAGCTTCTCGACGAGGCCGCCCGCGACGTCGTCGACGTCGAACGGCTCCTCGGGGTGCTCCTCGGCGATGCGCGCGTGGAAGACGACCTGGAGGAGGACGTCACCGAGCTCCTCGCGCAGTTCGTCCCGGTCTCCGTCCTCGATCGCCTCGACCAGTTCGTACGCCTCCTCGATGGCGTACTTGGCGAGGCCCTTGTGCGTCTTCCGTGAGGTCCAGGGGCACGTGCGGCGGATTCGGTCCATGACCTGGACCAGGTCCAGAAGGCGGGCGCCGGGCAGGTCGTAGGAGCCGGGGAGCAGCTCCAGGTCCGGCATGGCCACCCGGCCCGATCCGCCGAGCCGGGCCAGGCCGTCGGTCAGAGCGCTGTCGCCCTCGCCGCCGACCAGGACGACCACGATCCGCCCGCCCGCGCAGGCGGCGACCAGCTCGTCGGCGGAGGGGGCGGCCTGCTCGACGCGGACGCCCGCCTCGCGCAGGTAGGGCAGTTGGGGCTGGTCCGGGTCGGTGCACAGGACCCGGTCGGCCGCGTGCAGCGTCTGCCAGGCCGGCCAGGACAGCAGGCCGGGCGCGACCCGGTGGCTGGCGGTGAGCAGGACGATACGGCCGGGGTCGGGTGAGGTGTCGGGGGCGGCGGGGGCTTCGGCGTTCACCCTGCGAACCTACCCCGGGCTCCCGGGCCCCGGCGGACGGCTCCGCGTCGGCTCAGGCGCCCGCCTGGGGGTCCTGCGGGGCGAACGTGGTGACCTGGCTGATCCAGGGCGCGCTGTAGTTGCCGAGCTGCATCTTCTGGTCGTCCCAGGTGCCGAAGCGCGGGTTGACGTCGATGTCGAGCGCTTTCGACGCCTTGGTCAGCGCCTCGCCGACGACCTGCTGTCCGGCAGGCGTTCCGAGGTCCGCACCGAGCGCCTCGGCGAGCTTCGGGAGCTGGACCTCCTGGCGCATGTCGGCGTCGATCTGGTCCGGGGCGAGCCAGCGCTGCTGGAGCATCATCGCCCGGAGCTGCTCCTCGCCGCCGTACTGCGCGCGGTTGGCGAGCCGCATCTCCTGGATCTCCTTGCGGGTGACCGTGACGCCCGCGTCCTCGGCGGCCCGGTCCAGGATGCGGCTGAAGATCAGCCCGTGCAGCTTGGCGCGGCTGAGCTGGCCCGACTTGTTCACCAGTTGGACGGCCTGCGGGGAGCTCTCCTGGGCGCTGCGGACGTCCGCCGCCTGGGCCTGGACCGCCGACACCTCGATGCGCTCGCCGCCCACGACGGCCGCGGCGCCGGGGTGGGCCTGGTTGCCGCAGGCCGAAAGGAGCGGGGCGGCGACGAGCGTTGCGGCGAGGACGGAGAGCGCGGTGCGACGACGGCGGTGCAAAGGAGCCTCCCGGGGAGAGTTTGTGCATCGGTGCACAAAGCCTTGCGGTGATCGATGTTAGGCAGTGGATGTGGCCTGTGCCACTGATTCGACCAACGATTCGGGAGGAGTTGGGGATGTGGCCGGGGACGGGGGCCGTCCTCAGCCGCCGCGGACGTCCCGCTGGTGGCTGAGGAGGCGGCGCAGGTCCATCGGCAGCGGGTGGTGCGGCCCGTAGGTGCGCTCGGCGTCGTACAGCAGCGACTGGAGCTGGGCCCGGCCCGCCGTGTGGTCGCCGACCGCCAGGAGCAGCTGTCCGATGCGATGCCGGATGTCGAGGGCCCGGCCGGGGTCGGAGGCGGCGGCCCCGTAGGCGTTCTCGTAGTACGGGAGTACCGCGCGGTACTCCCCGAGCGCGGCCACGGCTTCGCCGAGCTGTTCGAGGCACTGGGCGGCGTCGTAGCGGAACTGGAGGACCTGGGCGTCGGCGGGGCCCGCCTCGGCGGTGCGGTCCTCGGTGAGGCGGCGCAGCTCGGGCAGAGCGCGGCGGTACTGCCCGTCGTCCATCAGCGTCGCGGCGTACTGCTTGCGCAGGATGCGGACGACCGGTGAGTGCTCGCCGTGCTCGGCGGCGGCGGCCGGGAGGGTCGCGCCGAGGATGTCCACCGCCTGCGTGATCCGCCCCTCGCCGAGCAGCCGCTTCACCTCGTCCACGGCACGCGCCACGTCCGGCCGGGCGGGCTGCGGTACGGGAGTGGCGTGCGGTACGGGAGTGGGTTGCGGTACGGGAGTGGGTTGCGCAGGTGATCCGAAGGTGACCGGGGGCGGGGTCGGGGCGGGCGACGCGCCGGTGAAGGACGTGGGCGCGGGGGCGGTAGCGGGCACCACGGCAGCCGCCACGGCAGCCGCCGCCGCGGCCCGGTCCGGCCACGGGGCGTGCGGCCGCAGAAACGGGCGGGTCGGGTCGAGCGGCCCGGCGGGAGCCCCGTGCTTCGGCAGCAGCGGGGCCAGCTCCTCGTACACCTCCTGCGCGGAGGCGGGCCGGGCCTGCGGGTCCTTGGCGAGCAGCCGCAGCACGAGCGCCTCCAGCGCGGCGGGGATCTCGGGGCGGGTGCGGCGGACCGGGACCGGCGGTTCGTAGAGGTGGCGGTGCAGGACGCCGAGCGCGGTGGACCCGGCGAACGGCACGTCGCCGCTGAGCAGTTCGTGCAGCAGCACTCCCAGGGCGTACAGGTCGGTGTACGGGCCGACCGCGCCGCCCATCGCCTGCTCGGGGGCCATGTAGGCCGGGGAGCCGATCGGTGAACCGGTGTGCGTGAGGCGGGTGGTGTCCGTGTCGAGGACGGACGCGACGCCGAGGTCGAGCACGGTGACGGTGCCGTCGGGGCGGACCATCACGTTCCGGGGCTTGAGGTCGCGGTGGACGATCGGCACGGCGTGCACCGCGCAGAGGACGGCACAGAGCTGGGCGGCGACCGCGACGGCCCAGGGCCAGGGGTACGGGTCCTGTTCGGCCAGGTGGTCGGCGAGGTCGGCGCCCTCGACGTACTGCATGACGAGGTAGAGGTCCTCGCTGTCGCTGCCCGCGTCGTGCACGGTGACCAGGCCCGGGTGGTCGACCTGCGCGGTGACCCGGCACTCGCGGACGAACCGGCGGCGCAGTTCGTCGGCAGCGTCGCTGCCGGTGGGCCCGGCGACCCGGTCGGGGCGCAGCAGCTTCACGGCGACGCGGCGGTCCAGCCGCCGGTCGTACGCCGTCCACACCTGGCCCATGCCGCCCTGGCCGAGGATGGTCGCGAGCTCGTACCGGCCGGCGATGATCCGCCCGCTCACCGGCCCTCGCCCTCCTTGCGGAGGTAGTCGCTCAGCTCGTCCAGCTCGGCCCGCACCTGGTCGAGGCGCCGGGGCGCGGGGGCGGGCGGCGGGGCCTGGACGGTGTACGGGTTGGGCTGCTGGTACGCGGGCGGCGCGGGGTGCACGGGTGGCACGGGCTGCGCGGGGCCGCTGTGGGGCTGCGGAGTGCTGTAGTGGCGGATTTCCGCGTACAGGTAGTAGGCGATCACTCCGGCCAGCACGCCGACGAGCCAGAAGAAGAGGATCAGCGCCTGGGCGTCCGTCATCTCGTCGGGGTCGTCCGGGGTGGCCATGATGAAGGCGAACAGCCCGGCGTTGAGAACGACCACGACCGCCAGCAGAACCCAGTCGCGCGGCCTGCGGGTGACGATCGCGAGCCGCAGCATCGCCGCCCAGCCCAGCAGACCGCAGCTCAGGACGGTCACGACGACAAGGATCACGCGCACCGCGACGAGCGTCCCCGAGGACGGCCGGGGCGTCGGCGGCTGCTGCGGCGGATAGCCGTAGCCGTGCATGTGCTGCTCCTGGGGGCGTATGTCGGACGTGTGCAGTGAGCGTATACACCGGCACCGACGGGCCGTCCCCAGATGTACCCAACCGTTGTGCACGAGCTGTGCGCCGGGCCTCAGCCCGGTGCGACCGTGCCGTCCGTCAGGCCGTCGTACATCCCCTGGACCAGCAGCCCGCCGAGCCGCCCCGCCGTCCGCAGTGCGTCCTCGAAAGCGGCCAGGGCGCGGAACTGCTCCCCGTACCGCTGCTGTTCGGCCAGCGGCAGCCTGGGCAGCTGGAGGCGTCGGGCGTCCAGCCGGGCGGCGGTGGAGGCATAGCTGCTGGCCTGCCGGTTGTTGGCGGTGCCGCGCAGGAACCCGGCGAGGAACCACGGGTCGAGGGCGGCCGGGTCGGGCCGCAGCAGCTGGAGGTTGCGGCCCAGGGCCGCGCCCGCGTCGGCCTCGTCGACGACCCGGACGACGGCCCCGCCGCCGAGCACGGGCACGACGACGTCACCGGGTTCGAGCAGGACGGGTTCGTCGGGGGCGGAGGGCGTTGCGGGGGCGGAGGGCGTTGCGGGGTCGGCGGTTGCGGTTCCGGCGGGGGTGGCCGGGGTCCCGGTGAGGACGTCGTGCTCGGTGAGGACGGGCCCCGCGCCGCCGCCCGGGAAGGCGTTGCCGGTGCGCAGCGACAGCGCCCCGGCGCGGGCGAGTTCGCCGACGGTGGTCAGGGGGCGGCGGGCGGGGGCCGAGGGCTCGGCGGGCGGTGGAGTGAGGCGCGCGGTCAGCCGGAGCGTCTCGGCGAGCTGCTCCCGTACCTCTCCGAGTCCGGACGCGCCGCCGCCGGGCGCGGGGCGCGGCAGATGGCGGGCCGGGGTCAGGTCCACGTCGTCGTCGAGGAGGTCGACCACGGGCACGACGCGGCTGACGCCCGGAAGGTCAGCCCGGTCGCGCCAGGCGTCGAGCACGGTGGTGTGCACGGCGGGCCAGTCGAGCCGGTCGCGCCCACCGCCGCCCGCCGCCTTGCCGGGCCCGGCGCCCGGGTCAGCGGCGGAGCCCGCGGGGTCGGCAGTGTCGACCAGGAGCAGGTCCGCACCGGCCCGGACGTCGGCCTCCGGCCTGCGCAGGACCCAGAGGTGGAGCGGAATGCCGTACGGGGGCGCCGCCCCGGCCGGGAGGGCGATCACCGCGCGGAGGGCTCCCCGGCGCAGGAGATCGGCGCGGATACGACGGCCGGAGCGCCGGGAGGCGGCGGCGGGCGGCATCAGCAGGACGGCGGTGCCGCCGTCGCGCAGGCGGGCCAGGGCGTGCTGGACCCAGGCGAGTTCGGACTCGGTGCGGGCGGGGAAGCCGTACTCCCAGCGCGGGTCGTAGGCCAGTTCGTCGTGGCCCCAGTTGCGTTCGTTGAAGGGCGGGTGGCAGAGCACCGTGTCGGCGGCGAGCGCGGGGAACGCGTCGGCGCGCAGGGTGTCGCCGGTGCGCACGACCCGGGCAGGGGCGTCAACCCCGGGACCGTCGCCGTACAGCGCCAGGCGCAGCGCGGTCAGAGCGGCGAGTGCGGGGTCGGCCTCCTGGGCGTACAAGGCCGCGGGGCCGTCGACCGCGCGGAGCAGGGCGCCGGTCCCGGCGGCCGGGTCGAGGACCGTACGGACGGACTGCCTGCCGCCGGGAGCCCGCCCCGGGTCCTTCGCGGGGGCGGCCAGGGCAGCCATCAGCGCGGCGAGATGCGGCGGAGTCAGCGTGTACTGACGGGGATTGGCGTCGAGCTGCCGCCCGAGCAGGAACTCGAAGACCTGCCCAGCCCCGATCCCGGCGGCCAGCTCGGCGGCCGCGCGCAGGAGCGGTACGGACGGCAGGAGAGCGCTCGCGGTGGGGATCTGAACAGCGCGGTCCGTGCGAACAACACGGTCAGTGTGCACAACACCGCCGGTGTGAACAGCGCGGTCGGCATGCACAGCACGGTCAGTGTGCACAGAGCGGTCGGCCTCGGGCTCCGGAGCGGCCGGGCCGAGGCGGTCCGCGAGGACGTGCTCCAGGGCGTGCGGCAGGAGGGCCGCCACCCGCTCGTCGGGGGCGGCGGTGAGCTCCAGCCAGGCGGTGGGCCGGTCACGGACGAGCACCAGGGCGCAGCCGGTGTGGATCAGTGCCTCGACGGCCCCTGCCGGGTGTCCGGCCACCTGCTGCCAGACCCGCTCACGGAGGGGGACCTCAGCAAGTTTCCCCTGGTCGCGCAGCCACTGCTCGACCTCGGGCAGCGAGAAGGACGGGCTGGTGCCGGTGCCGCCGACGGGCTGGGGGAAGTCGGCGTGGCGGCGGCGCCAGTTGCTGACGGCGGCACGCCCCACCCCCGCGAGCCGCGCGATCCCGGCCGCGGTGACCTCGGTCGAGTTCTCCGGCACTGGCTCTCCCCCTGGTCGTCCACGTAGTACGTCCGCGCACTGCCTGCCCGCGAGCATAGCGACTCTCCCGCACCACACCCACAAGGACCATTACCCAACCTGTCACCCGTGAACCGTGTTGACTCGGTTCACAGCTTCTGCTGTTATTGCCCCGTCCCCACCGGGCCACTTCCGCTCACTCTGTTCGGCGCCCCGCGCCCCTCTCCCCCGGAGCCCTGACCATGCGTCTCATCACCCGCATTTCCGTCAACACCGTCTGCGCGCTGTCGCTGTTCGGCCTCGCCGCATGCGGCGCGGGCTCCGGGCCCGAGGAGACCGGGCCGTTCGCGAACCAGTCGGGGCCGGAGGTCGCCAACAAGGCCCTCACGGCCACGAGCGAGGTGAAGTCCCTGCGGATCGGCCTCGACATGACCACCTCCGACGGCCGGATCAAGGCCGACTTCGCCACAAGCCTGGGCGGCGACTGCACGGGGACCATGAGCATGGGCGGGACGGGCACGATGGAGGTCATCAAGACCGGCGACAGGGTCTACACGAAGCTCGACGAGGCCCTGTTGCGCGAGCAGGGGGAGGGCGAGCCGAAGGCCGACATCGACGCGGCCGTCGAGCTGATAGCGGGCCGCTGGATGGAGTCGAAGGCCTCGGACCCGGATGCCGAGGAAGCGACCGAGTTCTGCGATCTGAAGGCCATCCTGAAGGAGTTCGAGGCGGCCGACAACGCCGCTCGCAAGGTGGGCCCCTCGAAGGTGGCGGGCAAGTCGGCCCTGCGCCTCACGGAGAAGGACGGCAAGGAGACGTTCACCTTCGACGTCGCCGCCGAGGGCGAGCCGTATCTCCTGCGCGTCACGTCCAAGGGCGGCGAGGAACCGATGACGATGAACCTCTCCGACTTCGACGTGCCGGTCGTGGCGAAGAAGCCCGCCGCGAAGGACGTGGTCGACCTGGAGGGCTAGGGAGCGTCCGGCGGATCACGAGGCCGCTGGGTCCGACCGTGACTACCGACCTCGGCGTCCTGAGGTCTGGATACGTGTCGGGGCCCGTGACGTGATCCGTCCGGGCCGGCGCGCCGGATGCCTGCGGTATCCCGATCCGGCGCGCCCGGCAGTCGGCCGGCGGCTGGGCGCAAGGGCGGCTCAGCGACGCGACGCGCGCGGCGCGGCAATTCGGCGTTGGCGTTCGGGATCCGCGACGGTCATCCCGCCCCCACCCGCCGCGGGCCGCGGTAGCGGCGTAAACGCGTTGCGCCGGCCGTGGGTGGACCGCGAGGATTGCGCGCATGCCACCCGTGAAGATCGAGATTCGGCCTTACGCCAACGATGACTGGGACGCGATCGGGCGGATTCACGATGCCGCGCGCCTTGACGAGTTGCGCAACTCCGCCGGTGTCGAGGCGTTCCTGACGCTCGCGCAGACCGCTGAGCAGGAGGGGCTGTTCGACGGCCAGTTGTGGGTGGCGGAGGCCGACGGGAGCGTAGCCGGTTTCGTCGCGCTCGATGACGACGAGGTCACCTGGCTGTACGTCGACCCGCAGCGCTACCGCCAGGGAATCGGCAGGACACTGCTGCGCCACGCTGTTGCCGCTGCCGGCCCGAGGGTTGAAGTCACCGTGCTCGACGGCAACCCAGCCGCCGAGGCGCTCTACGCCAGCGAGGGATTCGCCGTCACCGAGACCCGGACCGGCGCGCTGGTCGGCAATGAGGCGTTCACCGCCACCGGCCACATCATGCACCGCGACACCAGGACGGCACCCACCAGCGTCACTGGCTGATTCAAGTCCTCCTACGGTCCGACCCCGCCGCGGGCCTTCGCCGTGATCAAGCCCAACCAGCGTCAACAACGCCCGTGGCCAACGCGCCCCAGGCCCCGGAGCCGCCCGGAGTGCCCGGAGCCGCCCGGAGTGCCCGGAGCGGCCGGAGCGGCGAAGGGCCCTGCCCTCACACCCGGTGGCGCACCCAGACATTGGGCTCGGTGTACACCGCGTAGCCGTGCGCGAGCGCGCAGTGCACCGGGACCAGCGCCCCCGGCACCTCCACCGGCCCGTCCGTGTCGAACGGGAGACCGGTCCACTCCCGCCACTGCGCGAGGGAGCCGCTCACCGTCATCGACACCGGCGCGACCGAGTCCACCACCCCGCCCGCCCGGACGTGGACCCGCAGCCACGGGTCCTCGGGCAGCCCGTCCTCGGGCCGGGTGAGCCGGGCGTACTCCTCCATCGGCAGTGCTGCCCGCAGATGCTTGCCGCTCGGCCGCACCGGGGCGACGACCTCCCGGAAGCCGAGCCGCTCCGCGTTGGCCCGCATCGCCGCGAGCATCCGGCCCGATATGCCCTGCCCCTGGCGGCCGGTAGCCACCGTGATCTCGATCGCGCCGACGGTGTCGGGGGTCCGCCCGCGCCGCAGGTCCGAGAACGCCCACAGCAGCATCCGGTCCCAGCCGCCGACGGGCAGCCCCCCGCGCCCGGGAGCGTCCAGGGCGAAGGGGACACTGTAGGCGCGGGCGACCACCGCGCCCTCCGGGTCGGTGGCGACCAGAACGTACTGCGGGAACTCGACGGCGATCCGCGGGAAGTTGGCCCAGCCGACGACGTCCTCCAGCACGAACTCCGGCCAGGTGTCCGGCATCCGGTCCAGGGCGGCGGCGAGTTCGGGGCGCTCGGCGAGCGTGGTGATCTTCAGCTCCATGATGCCGACCTTAGGAGACCGTCACCCGTCCGACCAGCGACTTTCCGTGCCGTCGGCGCCCGGTCCCGGCCGCGGGCACAGCCCTCCCGGCCGACCGGAACCGTGAGGTGCACATGCCGCGTCCCCACCCGTGACTTCGTACCCGTGCGTCACCCGACGAGGAGCAGCACCATGACCCAGCCCGGCAGTACACCGCCCCGCCCCCGGAGAGCTGCCGGGTGCCTGCAGAGCCTGGTGGTGCTCGCGGTGATCCTCGGACTGGCATACGGCGCGTCCAAGATCTTCGGCGACGACTCCTCGAAGTCCTCGTCGTCCTCGTCCTCGTCCTCTTCCGCCTCGGACGGCAAGGGCGGTTCGTGGGAGGTCGGCGACTGCGGAGGCCCGGACCCCGACAACAAGCCGGACGGCTACCGCGCCTTCGACTGCGACGAGTCCGGAGCGACGTTCAAGGCGCTGGAGATCCGGCCCGCGAGCTTCATGCCCAACGCCATCCAGTGCCCTGCCGGAACGGACCTGATCATTCAGGTCTCCCGGGTCTTCGGCTCCGGCGACGACAAGAAGGCCGGCGGTATCCCCACCAACACCGTCTGCGGCCGGAACCTGTCAGGGGACCACCCCGGCGACGCGGGCGCCGGGGGCGGCCAGTTGGTGGAGGGCGACTGCGTGACGTCGACCGCCAAGGAGATCGCCTGCGCCTCGGCCGGGTCGGACGCCTTCAAGGTCCTCGCCCTGGTCAAGGAGAAGGAGGAGTGCCCCGCGGCGACGACGGAACCCATGCAGCTGATGATGGCGATGGGCAGGCCGTACGACGTGATCTGCGGCGGCAAGGCCTAGGAGCCATTCCGGCGGGGCCACGGGGCCGTGCCCCCGCCGGACGAGGGCCGCACGGACGGCTCATCCCCCGCACTGGGCGAGCATGGCCTCCTTGTCCGCCGCCGTGACGGGGAGTTCGTACTTCAGCGAGACCTGGGCGAACCGCACCGCGTACGAGCAGCGGACCGGCTTGTACGGCGGCAGCCAGGAAGCGGGGCCGGAGTCGCGCTTGGCGTTGTTGGCCGGGCCGTCCACCGGGAGGAGGTTGAGCGGGTCGTTGGCGATCTGCTCCCGCTTGGTGTCGTTCCAGCGGGCGGCGCCCATCTGCCAGTTGTAGGACAGCGGCATCACATGGTCTATCTGCACCGCGGTCGCCTGCTGCTTGCGCCAGTCGATGCTCCGGCCGGTGTAGGGGTCCTTGAGCTTCATCGAGACGACGACGCAGTCGGAGCCCGACCGGTGCTCGATGTCCTTGCCGTCCCGGGCGAGCAGGTCGTTGCGGGTGTCGCAGCCGTTCCGGGCGAGCGGGATGCCGTCGATCCCGTCCTTCCAGGCGGAGCCGAACTTCTTCCGCTCGTACCCGGTCTTCGGGCCGCGCCCCTTGGTGGCCACCTTCTCGATGACCTTGCGCGCGGCGGCCCGGTCCGCGTCGGTGGTGAGGGGGGCCAGACCCGGCTTCGTACCGTCGGGGTTGTCCAGCGGGCTGGCGCCGAAGCCCTCGGCGGACTGCGCGCCGCCGCTGCCCCCATCCTCCTCGGCCGCGAGGCCGCCGGGGTTGCACCCGGCCAGGGCGAGCACGACGAGGGCGCTGAGGGCGGGCAGGGCCGCTGCTCGGTACGTACGGGGAGCTATCACGTGGAGCCATCCTGACGGGCCTGACGGGCCTGGCGCGGAGAAACCGGACGCGGAGAATCCTATGGGTGTCTGCCCCCGCCGTGGAGGCATTCATGGCCGGCCCGCGGCCGGGCGGCGGCTCCGCGCCGTGGGTTCAGCCGGTTCCCGGGGTGAACTCGTCCTGCACCTCGTACAGATGCCCCGCCTTGACCATCACCGTGGCATCAACGGGCCGGGGCGTGGTCGCTGAACACCACCCGCGGGGTGCGCAGCACCAGCAAGTCTCCGGGGAGGCGGAGCAGGCGGAACTGATCCCGCGTCGCGGGGTCGCGTTCAAGCGGCCCTCGGCGCCCCACCGGGCCATCGGGCCGCACCGGACAGGTCCGGCGAGGCCCGATGGGGTCTGGAACCCGGACCTACGACCCCAGGATCGTCGTCAGGAACTCCCCCGTCCACGCCAGCAGTTCGCGGCCGATGACCGGCTTGCCACCGATCCTGCCCGTCGTCGGGCGCGGGACCAGGATCTGGTGGGCGGCCGGCTTGATGACCGACTTGGGGTGCAAACGCTTCAGGCGGAGCTCCTGGGACTCGCGGAGCTCCACCGGGGCGAAGCGGATGTTGGGCCCCTGGAGGACGATCTCGCCGACCCCGCAGGCGCGGGCCAGCATGCGCAGGCCTGCGACCAGGAGGAGGTTCTCGACCGGTTCGGGCAGGGGGCCGTAGCGGTCGGTCAACTCCTCGCGGACCGCGCGGATGTCGTCCTCCGAGGAGGCCGAGGCGATCGCACGGTAGGCCTGGAGGCGGAGGCGCTCGCCGGGGGCGTAGTCGTGCGGGACGTGCGCGTCGACCGGGAGCTCGATCTTGACCTCCAGCGGGGGCTCCTCCTCGACGCCGCCCTCCATCTGGGCCCGGTAGTCGGCGACCGCCTCGCCGACCATGCGGACGTACAGGTCGAAGCCGACGCCCGCGATGTGGCCGGACTGCTCGCCGCCCAGGAGATTGCCCGCACCCCGGATCTCCAGGTCCTTCATCGCCACGTACATGCCCGCGCCCATCTCCGTGTGCTGCGCGATCGTGGCGAGGCGCTCGTGGGCGGTCTCGGTGAGGGGCTTCTCCGGGGGGTACAGGAAATAGGCGTAGCCGCGGTCGCGGCCTCGGCCCACCCGGCCGCGCAGCTGGTGCAGCTGGGAGAGGCCGAAGTTGTCGCCGCGCTCGACGATCAGGGTGTTGGCGTTGGAGATGTCGATGCCCGACTCGACGATCGTCGTGGAGACCAGGACGTCGAACTTCTTCTCCCAGAAGTCCACCACCACCTGCTCCAGGGCCGCTTCCGACATCTGGCCGTGGGCCGTGGCGATCCTGGCCTCGGGGACGATCTCGCGCAGGCGGGCAGCGGCCCGGTCGATGGACTCGACCCGGTTGTGGATGTAGAAGACCTGGCCCTCCCGCAGGAGTTCACGGCGGATGGCCGCGCCGATCTGCTTCTCCTCGTACGGGCCGACGAAGGTGAGGACCGGGTGGCGCTCCTCCGGCGGGGTGGTGATCGTGGACATCTCGCGGATGCCGGTGACCGCCATTTCGAGCGTACGCGGGATGGGCGTAGCGGACATGGTGAGGACGTCGACGTTGGCGCGGAGCTTCTTCAACTGCTCCTTGTGCTCGACGCCGAAGCGCTGCTCCTCGTCCACGATGACCAGACCGAGGTCCTTGAACTTCGTCTCGGAGGAGAACAGGCGGTGGGTGCCGATGACCAGGTCGACCGCGCCGTCCTTGAGCCCTTCGAGCGTCGCCTTGGACTCCGTTTCGGACTGGAATCGGCTCAGTGCCCGTACGTTGACGGGGAATTGGGAGTAGCGCTCGGTGAACGTGCCGTAGTGCTGCTGGACGAGAAGGGTCGTGGGGACCAGGACCGCGACCTGCTTGCCGTCCTGGACCGCCTTGAACGCCGCGCGGACCGCGATCTCCGTCTTGCCGTAGCCGACGTCGCCGCAGATCAGGCGGTCCATCGGGACCGTCTTCTCCATGTCCTCCTTGACCTCGGCGATCGTGGAGAGCTGGTCGGGCGTCTCCGCGTACGGGAAGGCGTCCTCCAGCTCGCGCTGCCAGGGTGTGTCCGCGCCGAAGGCGTGGCCGGGGGCGGCCATCCGGGCGGAGTAGAGCTTGATGAGGTCGGCGGCGATCTCCTTGACCGCCTTCTTCGCCCGCTGCTTCGTCTTCGTCCAGTCCGCGCCGCCGAGCCGGTGCAGGGTCGGGGCCTCGCCGCCGACGTACTTGGTGACCTGCTCCAGCTGGTCGGTCGGGATGTAGAGGCGGTCGCCGGGCTGACCGCGCTTGGCGGGGGCGTACTCGACGAGCAGATACTCGCGGGTCGCGCCCTGGACCGTACGCTGCACCATCTCCACGTACCGGCCGACGCCGTGCTGCTCGTGGACGATGTAGTCGCCGACCTCCAGGGTCAGCGGGTCGATCGTCTTCCGGCGGCGGGCCGGCATCCGGCCCAGGTCCTTGGTGGCGGTGCGCTGGCCGGTCAGGTCCGTCTCGGTGAGCACGGCGACCTTGAGCGCCGGATCGACGAAGCCCTGATCGATGGCCCCGCAGGAGACGTGCACGAGGGAGGGAGCGATCTCGGTGAGGTCCGGGGTCAGACGGGCCGCGATGCCCTCCCCGCTCAGCACCTCGACCGTACGGGAGGCGAGGCCCTGGCCCTCCGTCACGTACACCGTGCGCCAGCCGTCGGCCAGCCAGCCCTTGGTGTCGGCGAGCGCGCGGGCGGTGTCGCCCCGGTACGCCTCGGGGGCGCGCATGGAGAGCTGGAGGGTGTCGTCGTCGTGGTCGGCGGCGTCGGCGGCGAAGGGCGAGATGGACCACCACATCATGCCCAGCTCGCGGGCCCGGTCCCGGACGTCCGCGATGCCCCACAGCGAGGCCGCGCCCACGTCGATCGGGGCCTCGCCGCCGCCCGCGCTCGCCGCCCACGACGCCTGGAGGAACTCCTGACTGGTGGCGACCAGGTCCGCGGCCCGGGTACGCACCCGCTCCGGGTCGCAGACCAGCGCCATCGCGTCCTTCGGCAGCACGTCGAGCAGCAGCTCCATGTCGTCGACCAGCACCGGGGCCAGCGACTCCATACCCTCGACCGCGATGCCCTCCGCGATCTTGCCGAGCAGCTCGCCCAGCTCCGGGTGCGCCTCGGCCAGCGCCGCCGCCCGCTCCCGCACCTCGTCGGTCAGCAGCAGCTCACGGCAGGGCGGCGCCCACAGCCCGTGTGCGGCTACCTCCAGGGACCGCTGGTCGGCGATCTTGAAGTAGCGGATCTCCTCGACGTCGTCGCCCCAGAACTCCACCCGAAGGGGGTGCTCCTCGGTCGGCGGGAAGACGTCGAGAATCCCGCCGCGCACGGCGAACTCGCCCCGCTTCTCGACCAGTTCGACCCGGGTGTACGCGGCGGCCGCCAGGGCGTCCACCACCTCCCCCAGGTCCGCGCTCTGCCCGCTGCTCAGGCTCACCGGCTCCAGCTCGCCGAGCCCCTTGACCTGCGGCTGGAGCACGGACCGGATCGGTGCGACGACGACGGAGACCGGGCCGGTCTCCGGGTCGTCCTCGCGCGGGTGGGCCAGGCGCCGCAGCACGGCGAGGCGGCGGCCCACGGTGTCCGAGCGGGGCGAGAGCCGCTCGTGCGGCAGGGTCTCCCAGGACGGGAACTCCGCCACCGTGTCCGGCGGCAGCAGCGTGCGCAGCGCGGCGGCCAGGTCCTCGGCCTCCCGGCCCGTCGCGGTCACGGCCAGCACCGTACGGCCGGTCTGCCGAGCCAGCGCGGCCACGGCGAACGGGCGCGCACCGGGCGGACCCACCAGGTCAACGTGCATCCGGTGCCCGTCCTCGGCGGCCTTCACCGCCTCGGCGAGCGCCGGGTCCGTAACGACGACATCCAGCAGACCGTGCAGACTCATGGGGTTTCCGTCCGGGTGATCAAGGGGTTGCTGGCAGCCGGCTGCTGCCAGGGGGCAACGCGAAGGGCCCGACACGTGGAGGGTGACCGGCTCTGATCCGCCGGACACCCCGGGTACGGGCCGGGGGTTCCAGCCTACGGCCCGGGGGTGACAGCCGCTCCCGCAACCGGCGGGGAGCCCGCTTCCCGGAGCCCCCGGGCCTGGCCCGGGCAGCGGACCCGCCCCGGGACAGGCCCGGAAGGCCCGGATAGGCCCAAGGCAGGCCCGGAACAACGGACCCGCCCCGGGCCTGGCCCGGGAGAACAGGCTCGGCCCGCGGCAGGCCCGGAAGAACAGGATCGGCCCGCGGCAGGCCCGGAAGAACAGGATCGGCCCCGGGACGTTGGAGGAACGTCCCGGGGCCTGCCCGTCATCCTACGGTGACCCCGCAGGAGTCATCCCACGTGTCCGTGCGCCCCCTCACCCGTCCGTAGCGATCGCGTTCAGGACGTTCATCCGGCCCGCCCGGAAGGCCGGGACGAGAGCGGCGAACAGTCCGACGAGCGCCGAGCAGGCGAAGACCGTGAGGATCGTCGGCCACGGGATCTCCAGGACTTCGAGGCCCTCCAGGGCCAGCAGCTTCTGTGCCGCGGTGCCCCAGCCCATCCCGAGGCCCAGTCCGAGCAGGGCGCCGAAGAGGGCGATGACCACGGACTCCAGCCGGATCATCCGGCGCAGCTGGCGGCGGGAGAGCCCGATGGCGCGCATCAGGCCGATCTCCCGGGTCCGCTCGACGACGGACAGGGCGAGGGTGTTCACCACACCGAGCACGGCGACGATGATCGCGAGGGCCAGCAGACCGTACACGATGTTCAGCAGCTGGCCGATCTGGTCCTTCAGCTGTTCCTTGAAGTCGGCCTGGTTCTGCACCTTGTAGACCGGGTATTCGGCGAGCGCGCTCTTGAGGGCCGCGTACGCCTCCTTCTCCTTGCCCTCCTCCGCCTTGCCGAACATCACCACGTTCTGCGGCATCCGGTCGGCGGGGATGTGGGAGGCAGCCGTGGTGAGGTTGGTGTACATCGCACCGCGGTCGATGTTGGTGTCGTCGGAGGTGATGGCCGCGACCTTCAGCTTCGCCGTCCGGCCCGCCTCGAAGGCGACGGTGAGGGTGTCACCGACCTTCACCCCGTGCCGCTCGGCGTACTCGTCGCCGACGGACATGGCGTTCTTGCCGTACGCCTTCGCGAGGTCGCCGGAGACCGCCGTGCGGCGGACGTCCTTCTGATACGTCGGGTCGGCGGCGACGACGCCCTCGTCCTCCGTCTTGCCGTTGGGCGCGGTGATCTTCGCCTTGACGAAGGTGTAGTCGGTCATGTGCTCCAGGCCCGGCACGGCCCGCACGGCGTCGGCGGCCTGGGGCACGATCGGCCGCCCGGCACCGCTGTCCTGGACGATGAAGTCCGCGCCGACCGACTTGTCGAGCTCCTCGGTGGCCGAGGCCACCATGGAGGACCCGACGACGGACAGACAGGCCACCAGGGCGAGCCCGATCATCAGGGCGGCGCCGGTCGCTCCCGTACGCCGGGGGTTGCGCAGCGCGTTGCGCTCGGCAAGTCGGCCGACCGGGCCGAAGAGCCGCAGGACGACGACGCTGAGGGCCCGCACCACCACACCGGCCAGCAGCGGGCCGATCACGATGAAGCCGATCAGGGTCAGCAGCACGCCCAGGGCCAGGAACATCGAGCCCTCGGTGGCCTTGTCGGCCTGCGTGGTCGCCCAGAGGGCCGCACCGCCCGCCGCCGTGAGGACCAGACCGATACCGGCCCTGACCCGGCCGGAGCGGCCGTCGGCGGGGGTCCCGGCGTCGCGCAGGGCGGCCATCGGGGAGACCTTGCCGGCCCGGCGCGCCGGGATGTACGCGGCGAGGACGGTGACGACGACGCCGAGCGCCAGGCCGATCACGGGGGTGGTCCAGGCGACGGTGAGGTCCCTGGTGGACAGCTCCATGCCCACGGCGCCCATCAGCTTCATCAGCCCGACGGCGAGTCCGATGCCGGCGAGGACACCGAGGACGGAGCCGACGATGCCGAGGAGGACGGCCTCCAGGAGGACGGAGCGGTTGACCTGCTTGCGGCTGGAGCCGATGGCCCGCATCAGGCCGATCTCGCGGGTCCGCTGGGCGACCAGCATCGAGAAGGTGTTGACGATGAGGAAGATGCCGACGAGGAAGGCGATTCCGGCGAAGCCGAGCATCGCGTACTTCATGACGTCCAGGAAGGCGCCCATGGAGTCCTTGTTGGCGTCGGCGGCCTCCTGCTGGGTCTGGAACTTGTACGCGGCGGAGCCGTCGAGGGCGGCGGCCACGTTCTTCTTGAGCTGGGTGTCGCTGACGCCGCTCTTCGCGGTCACCAGGATCTGGGTGAAGACGTCGGGGGCGCCCAGCAGGTGCTTCTGGGCGGTGGCGGTGTCGAGGTAGACGACGGCCGCGCCCGGGTTGGTGACGGTGAAGGACGCGATGCCGCTGATCTTCGCCTTGATGTCACCGGTGACGGCGATGGTGCGCAGCTCGTCGCCGATCTTGAGCTTGTGCTTCTTCGCGGTGTCGGCGTCGACCATCACCTCGGTGGGACCGCGGGGCGCGTGTCCTGAGGTGATCTCCATCGAGCGCAGGTCGTTCCGGGTCCAGTTGCTCGCGATGGTGGGGGCTCCGGTCTCGGAGCCCATGTTCTTGTTCTCGCTGTTGACGACGGTGACCGCCATGGAGAAGGCGGCACCCTCGGCGCGCTCGACCCCTTCGGCCTTCTCGACCTGCTGGATCACGGAGGCGGGCAGCGAGGCGGGCTTGCCGTCGGCGGGCTGCTCGTCGTTCTCGTCGGCCTCCTTCGGGCTGACGGTGACGTCGGGCGAGGAGACGGCGAAGAGCTTGTCGAAGGTGGTGTTCATCGTGTCGGTGAACACGAGCGTGCCGCAGACGAACGCCACCGACAGCAGCACCGCCACAGCCGATAGGGCCATCCGGCCCTTGTGCGCAAAGAAGTTGCGCATCGAGGTCTTCCAGACAGTCATGACGTCCGCCCACGTGCGTCGAAGTGCTTCATACGGTCGAGGACCTGGTCCGCCGTCGGGTTGTACATCTCATCGACGATGGAGCCGTCGGCAAGGTAGAGCACCCGGTCCGCGTAGGAGGCGGCGACGGGGTCGTGGGTGACCATGACGATGGTCTGACCCAGCTCGTCGACCGACTTGCGGAGGAAGGACAGGACTTCGGCACCAGCCCGGGAGTCCAGGTTTCCGGTGGGCTCGTCACCGAAGATGATCTCCGGCCGGGCGGCGAGCGCCCGGGCGACCGCGACGCGCTGCTGCTGACCGCCGGAGAGCTGGGTGGGGCGGTGCTTGAGCCGCTCGGCGAGCCCGACGGTCTCCACGACCTGCTGGAGCCAGGCGGCGTCCGGCTTGCGGCCCGCGATGTCCATCGGCAGCGTGATGTTCTCGATCGCGTTGAGCGTCGGGAGCAGGTTGAAGGCCTGGAAGATGAACCCGATCCGGTCGCGCCGGAGTTGGGTGAGCTTCTTGTCCTTGAGCCCCGTGATCTCGGTCTCGTCGAGGAAGATCTCGCCCGACGTGACCGTGTCGAGCCCGGCCAGGCAGTGCATCAGGGTGGACTTGCCGGAGCCGGACGGGCCCATGATCGCCGTGAACTGCCCGCGGGCTATGTCCACGTCCACATGGTCGAGCGCGACGACCCGGGTCTCCCCGGTGCCGTACGCCTTCACGACCTGCCGCGCTCGCGCCGCGACGGCCGTACGCCCTCCAGTGCCCCCGTGCCTGGGAATGGTCACAGCCGTTGTCACGGTATATCTCCTATGTCAGTCGATGACTGGACGTTTTTGGGTACAGCCCAAGTCTGGGTTCAGGAGGGGTTCCGGCACGATGGTGCCCAGCACAGTCTTGAGGTGGGGTTTTCCCCACCTGCCCCCCTGCGGTACGCCGCAAGCGCGACGTAAGAAAAGGCTAAGGAAGCGCCCCCGCCCACCACGTCCTCCGCCGGGAGGAAGGGGCCCTGGCCGCTATGAGGGGGTGCCCCCTAGGGGGCTTCGTCCCCCGGATGGAGACGAGGTCAGGGGCATGGTTCCGGGCGACGGGGCCGCCCACCAACCGGAGCCGGAACGTCCGCCGCCGCCCGTACCCGTGAACCGGACGTCGCAGCGATCGAACGGGCCCTGCACGAACAGCGGACCCTGACCCGCATGCGGTGCGTGCGGCGCATGCGCTGTATTTGGCTGGGACGAACCCCGCTACCGGGCGGCCGAGGACGCCGCACCCGCGTTCCTCGGCGAGCGCGGCGAAGCCACCGCCGCCGAAGTCGCCGAGGCCGTTCCCTCCCTGCGCGAGCAGATCGTCACGTTTCCCGGCAAGCCCTACGAGTCCCGCCAGCGCGTCGCCGCCACCGTGCTCGGCGTCCTGGCCGAGGTAGGGCGCATCCGCCGCACCCGACCTCTTCGACCGCAACCGCAACATCGGCCCCACCGTCCGGGCCAGCGGCCGCATCATCGGGGCCTGGGCCCAGCACGCCGAGAGCGGCATCCGTCACCATCTCTTCGCCGATCCGGGCCGGGAACTCCGGGACGCGATCGACACCGCCACCGACCGCCTGGCCGCCTTCCTCCGCACGACTGTCGTCACCCCGTGCTACCGCCCCCCCCTGAAACGCCGACCGGGCCGCCTAGGGTTGTCCGGCTCGCCACCCGGGGTGCCTGTCCGGCCGGCATACGTCTCACGGCAAAGGCGCCCCCCTCCCGCACCCCGGATGAGACAGTGCCACGGGAGATACGTGCAGGGGGAAAGGAAATCAGTGAGCGGCAGAGGAGCCACAGGCAGCGCGGACGGCACCGGCGGCACGGAAGCCACAGGCAACGCCGACCGCACCAGCAACACGGAAGCCACAAGCAACGCCGACAGCACCAGCACCAGCACCAGCACCAGCACCAGCACCAGCACCAGCACCAGCACCACAGAAGCCACACACAGCGCGGACCGCACCACGGAAGCCACAGGAAGCGCGCCGGAAGCCGGTGCCCCAGAAGCCCCGGTCGCCCCGGGCAGCACCCGCGGAGCACCGGGCGGGCCGCCCGACGCTCCCGCCCCCGCTCCCGCCCCCTCCCTCACCACCCCCCGGGGCCGCCGCCCCGTCGTGGCGGCGCTCATGCTCGGCATGGCGCTGGCCGCGATCGACGGAACGATCGTGTCCACCGCCGTTCCCCAGATCGTCGGCGACCTCGGCGGCTTCACCGTCTTCTCCTGGCTCTTCTCCGGCTATCTCCTCGCCGTCACCGTCACCCTCCCCCTCTACGGGAAGCTCTCCGACACCTTCGGCCGCAAGCCGGTCCTGATCGCCGGGATCATCCTGTTCCTGGTCGGCTCGCTG
This sequence comes from Streptomyces sp. NPDC033165, assembly GCF_055577965.1. Classification (NCBI taxonomy): domain Bacteria; kingdom Bacillati; phylum Actinomycetota; class Actinomycetes; order Kitasatosporales; family Streptomycetaceae; genus Streptomyces; species Streptomyces sp. NPDC033165. The sequence goes on along the minus strand of NZ_JBVIPK010000006.1, from coordinate 309,672 downwards.
CTCTGCGCCGCCGCGTGGAACATGGCCGCGCTCATCGCGTTCCGCATCGTCCAGGGGCTCGGAGGCGGCGCACTCCAGGGCACCGTGCAGACGATCGCCGCCGACCTCTACCCCCTCAAGGAACGCCCCCGCATCCAGGCCAAGCTGTCCACGGTCTGGGCCACCTCCGCGGTCGCCGGACCGGTGGTCGGCGGGCTGCTCGCCGGGTACGCGGACTGGCGGTGGATCTTCCTGATCAACCTCCCCGTCGGGGCGATCGCGCTCTGGCTGGTCGTCCGCCACCTCCACGAACCGTCCCGCCCCCGCCCCGCCGCCCGCCCGCGCGTCGACTGGGCGGGCGCGCTCGCCGTCTTCGCCACGGGTTCCCTGCTGCTCACCGCGCTCGTGCAGGGCGGGGTGGCCTGGCCGTGGCTCTCCGCACCCTCGCTCGGCCTGTTCGGGGCGAGCGCGGTGCTGGCCGCGCTGACCGTGGTCATCGAGCGGCGGGCGGCGGAGCCGATCATCCCGGGCTGGGTCTGGCGGCGGCGCACCATCGCCTCGGTCAACCTGGCGCTCGGCGCGATGGGCCTGCTGATGGTCGCGCCGACCGTCTTCCTGCCCACGTACGCGCAGTCGGTCCTCGGCCTCGGCCCGATAGCCGCCGGTTTCGTGCTCTCCGTGATGACCCTGAGCTGGCCGGTCTCGGCGGCGCTGTCCGACCGGGTCTACAACCGCATCGGCTTCCGGCTGACCGCGATCACCGGCATGAGCGCCGCCCTGCTGATCCTGCTGGCCTTCCCGCTGCTCCCCTACCCCGGCGAACCCTGGCAGCCCGCACTGATCATGCTGCTCCTGGGCGCGGCTCTGGGCCTGTTCCAGCTCCCTCTGATCGTGGGCGTGCAGTCGACGGTCGGCTGGTCGGAGCGCGGTACGACGACGGCGTCCGTGCTCTTCTGCCGCCAGGTCGGCCAGAGCGTCGGCGCGGCGCTCTTCGGGGCCGTCGCCAACGGCGTCCTCGCCGCCCGCCTCCTCGACGCCCCGGCCCCCGGCCTCCCCGACGACCTGGACGCGGTCGCCCGCACCCTGGAGGACCCGGGCGCCCTCTCGGCGGACGCGACGGACTACCTGCGCCGGGCGGTGGACGCGGCGGTGGACTACGTCTACCTCGGCGCGGCGGGGGCGGCGGCCCTGGCCCTGCTCGCCCTGATCACCCTCGCCCCGCGCCGCTTCCCGGTCATCGCCGACCCGGCCGGGTCGGCCGACCCGGCCGAGGCGGCCGACACCGCTCGGGCTGCGGATACCGCTCGGGCTGCCGACACCACCCAGGCGGCTCACACCGCCGGGGCGACCGACCGGCAGGACGGGCGGTCGCCCCGGCGGTGATCGGACGCCCCGACTTGATAGGCAAGTCGATACTTGCCTATCGTGGTGGTCATGGCGGAAGATGTCTTCAAGGCGCTGGCCGACCCCACACGCCGGCGCATCCTCGACGAGCTGGTGGAGCGGAACGGCCAGACCCTGTTCGAGATATGCACGCGTCTGGTGACCGAACACGGCCTGGGGCTGTCCCGCCAGGCGATCAGCCAGCACCTGGCCGTCCTGGAATCGGCGGGCCTGGTCCTCACGCGCCGCCAGGGCCGCTACAAGTTCCACGATCTGAACACCGAACCCCTGGAGCACATCGTCAGCCGATGGCTCAGGCCCCGAGCGCCGGAGAACACCCCATGAAGATCCACCTGACCAGCGTCTTCGTCGACGACCAGGCAAAGGCCCTGCGCTTCTACACGGACGTACTGGGCTTCGAGAAGAAGCACGACGTCCCGTTGGGCGGCGAGGACCGCTGGCTGACCGTGGTCTCGCCGGAGCACCCCGACGGCACCGAACTGCTGCTGGAGCCCGACAAGCACCCCGCCGTGAAGCCGTACACGAGCGCACTGGTCGAGGACGGCATTCCGGCCGCCTCCTTCGCCGTGGACGACGTACAGGTGGAGTTCGACCGGCTGCGCGCGCTCGGCGTGCACTTCACCCAGGACCCGCTGACGATGGGCCCCGTCACCACCGCCGTACTGGACGACACCTGCGGCAACCTGATCCAGATCGTGCACAGCGCGTAGGGCGCGTCCCCCCACCCTCACACCTACGAGGTTGTCGGCCCCTCCGCCGGTCCCCAGCATGTGTTCCGACGCTGCCCGAGGAGGCAGGGTCGGCGCCTTCCACAGGGGGGAACATGCTTCACCGCACGCACAGGCGGACGCACAGGCGGACGCGCCCCGGCCGACTGGGTCGGCTTCGTGCCGTCCTGGTCGCCGGATTCGCGGTTCTCGGGCTCGCGGGCACCACCGTGGCCGCCACGGCCGACGAGGGGACCGACCGGACCGCCGACACCCGGGCGGCGGCCGCCGCCAAGCCGCTGTTCCAGATGCCGTTCGCGTGCGACACGCGGTGGCAGCTGAACACCTACGGCTCCGGTCACAGCCCCGCGCTGGACATCGTCGTGGAGAACAACACCGGCTCCGACGCCGAACCGGTACTCGCCTCCGCCCCCGGCACCGTGTCCGCCGCCTACTGGGACAACGGCTCCGGCAACACCATCCAGATCAACCACGGCAACGGCTGGTTCACGGCGTACTACCACCTCAAGGACGCCCCCACCACGTACGTCCGCAAGGGGCAGTCGGTCCAGCCGTCCACCCGCATCGGACGCATCGGCACGACCGGCGCCTCCAGCTGGTCCCACCTGCACTACGAGCAGCGCTACAAGGCGTCGGGGGACTTCACCGACGAACGCCACCGCGTTCCGGTGCACTTCGACGGCGTCCAGTACACGGGCACCAACAAGGAGTGGCCGAGCGTGACCAGCCGCAACTGCTCGGGCTCCACTCCGGGCTGGCAGGACTGCCCGGCGGGATACGTCTGCTTCTACTCGGGCGCCAACGGCACCGGCTCGGTCTGCCGGTCGGCCGGCGACCAGCCCAACAGCACCTGCGGCTTCCGCAAGTCGTACTACAACAACGGCAATCCGCAGCCTGGTTACGACCATGTGCAGGTGTACTTCAGGGAAGGCGGCAGCCAGTGCCTCCACCACGGCTGGGCCGACGGGCGCGGGAACTTCGCGGGCGGCGGCAGGACGATCGACCGCTTCCACTGGCGCGGCGAATGCTGACAGCCTGACAGCCCGGCAGCGAACACACTGACAGCCTGGCAGCGAATGCTCACGCCCTGGCAGGGGGCGTGAGTCCGCCCGGCCTGCGCGTCATGCAGATGTTTATCGACTCTTCCTACCCTTACGGCGCACCTTGGGGGAAGGAATCAGTCCATGTACACCATTATCGTGGTGCCGGGGCCCGGCATGAACCCCGGCGAACAGCTCAGGCTGGCGCCGGGAGAGACCCTCCGCTTCGGCCGGAAGGCATCCACCGGCCCATCGCCCCGGCTGGCCATCCCGCATGACGGTGTCTCACGTTCCGCGGGCGAGATCACCGCGACGGACACGTACTGGTCGCTCAGCAACTTCAGCCGCACGGCGACCTACGCCGTCGAGAACCCGGAGGGCGCGGGGGAACACATCAAGGTCGCGCCCAGGCGGCTGAGCGCACCCGTGGCGTTCGAGTTCTCGCGGGTCGTCCTGCCCGCGGGCACCGAGCTGCTCAGCTTCGACGTGTGGGCACCGCGGCACGACTACGCCGCCGTCACGTCGGACGGGCCGGACCGGGACGAGCCCGCCGAGGGCTGCGGCGGGGAGTCGACCGCGCTCGCCTTTCCCCTCGACCGGTCCAAGCGGTACTTCATCGTGCTGGCGGCCCTGTGCGAGTCGCGCCTGAGCGGCGAGCCGTACGCACCGGTGCCCACCGTGGAACAGGTCGTCGAGCGGCTGCGCCCGCAGTGGCCCGCGGCCAACCGGGCCGCCGTGCAGTGGAACATCGACTACCTGGCGGTGAAGCTGCGGCTCAAGCCCGGCCCCGAGTCCTGCGAGCCCGGCCCCCGCCTCAACGGCAAGAAGGAGACCCTCGTCTCCCTCGCGCTCCGCTTCGACCTGGTGCGCGAGGACGACCTCGCGGCGCTGGCCCCCTCCACGACCGGCGCGTCCCGGTGAACGAGCAGTCCGGCCCGGGAAGCGAGCAATCCGGCCCGGTGGACCAACAGCCCGGCCCGGTGGACGGGCGGCGGCAGTCGTACGCCGTCGCGTCCGTTCCGCCCGGCTACCGCGTCGGCCCCTGGATCGTCGAGGAGCCGCTCGGCGCGGGGGCTTTCGGCAACGTGTACGCGGCCCACCACGAGGACCCCGACGCGGCCCCGGCCCGCGCCGCCCTGAAGTTCCTGCCCACCGGCACGCACACACCGCGCCAGCTGCGCCATCTCCGGGAACTGGCCGAGCGGGAAGTGGCCCTGCTGAGCCGCCTCCGTTCACCGCGGCTGATCCGGATGTACGACGCGCTGACGGTGGACGCCCCGGCCCACCCGGAGCTCGACGGCGCCACCGTCCTCGTACTGGAGCGGGCACGGGGCTCCCTCGACACGCTGCCGGCCGCCGGCCGTCCGCCTCGGCAGGGGCCGGCCCTGCTCGTGCAGATCTGCGAGGGCCTGCACCAACTGCACGGCGCGGGCTGGGTGCACGGCGACCTCAAGCCGGGCAACGTCCTGCTGATGGAGGACGGCACGGCACGGCTCGGCGACTTCAACATGGCCGCCGAACTGGAGGGCACACACGCGTACTCCCCCGCGTTCACGACCGCCGACTACACCCCGCCCGAGCTGCTGTGGTCCGAGGTCGGCGAGCGGGGCATGCGGATCCGGCCGACCGCGGACATCTGGGCGTTCGGGGTGCTGGCCCACCTGACCCTGACCGGCTCGTTCCCGCTGCCGGGCGGCACCCCGACCGCCCGGCGGGACGCGGCGGTGCGCTACGCCCGCGGCGAGGAGGAGCTGCGCCTCTCACCCGAACTCCCCGCACCCTGGCGGGGGATCGTACGGGACTGCCTCGCCCGTACGCATGAGGAACGGGCCCCGCACGACACCGCGTCACTGCTGCGGCGGACCTCGGAGGCGGCGGCGGGCCGACCGCCGCACCGCAGGCACCGGCACCGCCCTCTGCTCGCGGCGGCGGCCTGCGCGCTGGCCCTCGCGGTGACGGGCCTCGGCATGCGGATGCTCCTGGACGGGGACCCCGGCACGAAACCGGTCGCCCCGACGAACGCCGGGTCCGTCGCGGACGCGCGCCCGGACAGGAGCGACACCGGCCCCGAGCCGACGCAGACGCCGCCCCCGACACCCACGCCCACGCCCGCACCGAGTCAGACGGCCACGGGCTACGACCGCTGCGTCCCGGGTTCCGTCTGCTTCTTCTCGGAGACGGACGGCAGGGGCGAGATGTGCGCCTGGAGTGGCGACGACTCCAACTGGTTCGACGGCGAGAACGACTGCTCCTGGGCGGACACCCACCGCCCGGGCTCGATCTTCAACAACGGCCTGCCCGACGCCAACGGCTACATCCACGTCGCGTACTTCGCCGAGCCCGGACTACGCAAGCGCCTCGGCTGCATCAAGAAGGGGCAGCGTCACGACCTCGCCCTGACGTCGAACGTGCTGTCCCACACCTGGGCCAAGAGCTGCGCCCCACCGCCTACGTAGGCCCCGACCATGTCTCCTCCAACGGGACGGACCCTGTCCTCGACAGGAGCCCGGTGAAAGATCTCGACAGGAGCCCGGTGAAAAGATCCAGACCGCTTCGGCACTCCGACGCTCCAGCCCTCAGGCCTCCGCCGCCCCCGCCGCCACCCCTTCCTCCGCCTCCGGTGCCACCCGGCCCGTGAGCGCCGCCAGCGAGCTGCGTACGTGCGCCATGTGCGCCTGGACCTCCTCGCGGTCCTCCTCGTGCTCCCGCAGGACCCGCTCCGTCTCCCGGGCCACCCGCTCCTCACGGACCCGGGCCTGAGCCAGCAGCTCGGCCGCCCGGGCCTCCGCGTCCTCCTGGCCGTGGCGGGCCGCCTCCTGGGCGGCGGCCAGCTCCCGGCCCGCCTCCGCGAGCAGCGCCTCCGCCCGCTCGGTCAGCTCCGCGTGGCGCACCGCCAACGCCGCCTCGGCCTCGGCGACCTCGGCCTCGGCGGCCTTGTTCCGCTCGGCGTGCTCCTGCTCCTGGTGGGCCAGGACGCTCGCCGTGCGGCGGCGCGTCTCCTCCATCCCGGAGGCAGCGGCCGCCCGCACCTCATCGGCGTCCTGCCGGGCCGCGGCGAGCACCCCCTCGGCCTCCCGGACCGCCTCGGCCACCCGCTCCTCGGCCGCCCGTACGGCAGCCTCCCGCACCGCGTCCGCCGCCTCCCGCGCCGCGTCCCCGGCCGCCCGGCCCTCCGCCTCGGCCTCGTCCCGCAACGCCTGGCCCGCCGCCACCGCCTCCGCGTGCAGCGCCTCGGCCTCGCTCTCGGCCAGCGCCAGAATCCGCTGGGCCCGCTCCCCCAGCTCCGCGTAGTCCTGCGGAGGCAGCGCCGCCACGGTCTCCGCCAGCCGGGCCGCCCCGGCGTGAAGCTCCTCGACCCGGACCGTCAGCCGGGAGACCTCCGCGAGAGCAGTGTCCCGCTCGGCGATCAAGGCAGCGGTCGCACGGTCCACCTGCTCCGGACGGTAGCCACGCCCCCGCACGCCGACGGTGTCGTACGCGGACACCGGTCCAGCACTCATCCCTGAAGCCCCTCTCCGACTCACCGATTCACCGATACGCCTCACCGACATGCCAAGGATGCGGCAATTGGTGCCGGAAGTCGGAATCCAACAGATGCTTTCAGGACGGAAGCGACCGGCATCACAGCCCCGGCCGCATGGCAGCGGCCCCATACGACGAGAGGCGCCCGAACCCTCCCCGGGTCCGGGCGCCTCGTCACATCGATGACCTACGGCTCAGAGCAGGCCGTCCCACATCTGCTCCAGCAGCACCGACCACCAGTTCTCCGGCGACGCCAGCGCCGCCGGGTCCAGCGCCACCAGCTGCGCCTGGAAGTCGACCGTCCAGCGCCCCGCCTGTTCCGGGTTCAGCCCGAACCGCAGCCGCCACATCCGGCCCAGCAGCGCCATCGACCGCACGAACTCCGGCAGCCCCGTGTTCACGAACTGCGGCGCCACCGACTGACCGCCGGGCCCGGCCTCCACCGGAACGGCCACGATGTTCGCCGTCCCGTACTGGACACAGAGCGCCTTGCCGAAGTCCGTACCCATCACCAGATACGACCCCGCGTCCGGCGCGGCCTGAACCTGCCGCTGCGCCGCCAGCTCCCCCAGCGTCGGCACCACCGGCTGCCCCGGCTGCGCCCAGAAGAACGGCCCGAAATCGGCGGGCAGACCCGCCCACACCAACGTACGGGCGACGACCTCCGGCACCCCCTGACGGGACACCGCACGCTGATCGAACCGCAGAATGCCCTGCGGCCCGAACGCCTGCACCAGCTCCTCGGCCACCGCCTCCGGCGGCAGCGCGGGCGCGGGCGGCATCTGCGGCAGCGGAGCCCGCACCGGCGCGGGCCGCGCCGGGCCGTCCGCCACCTGGTGCAGCTCGCCCTGGTGCGTCAGCAGATGCTGCATGCCCTGCTGACGGCTCGCGTGGTCGGTGCCGTACGGAGCGACGCTGGTGATCCGCACCTGCGGCCAGGTCTCCCGGATCATCCGGGCGCAGTAACCGCCCGGCAGCTCACAGGACTCAAGCTCGGTGTGCAGCTCGATGACCTGCTGCGGCGGCACGTTCATCGCCCGCAGCTCGTGCAGCATCTGCCACTCGGGGTGCGGGGTACCCGGCGCCGAGCGGCGGATCAGCTGCTGCTCACTGCCGTCCGGAGCCCGGAACCGCAGCACGGCCTGGTAGCCGGGGCCCACGGTCGGCTGACCGGTGGGCTGCTGCGGATAGCCGTACGCCGGGGGCGGCGGGGTGTGCTGCCCGGGCGCGGGCGGCTGCGGTACGGGACCGGAGGCCCCGCCCAGTGAAGCACCCGGGGCACCCGGGGCACCCGGGGCACCGGGCATGCCGGGAGGACCGGGCGGGCCCACCTGGCCGGGCGCCGCGAACATCGTCTCCGCCTGGTGCACCCCGCCACCCGGAGGCGGCGTCGAACCCAGCGGCGGAGGCGGCGGACCAGGAGGCGGCGTCGCACCGGGCGGCCCCGGAGGACCAGGAGGACCCGGAGGCTTCGGCGCACCGGGCGCGCCGGGCGGGCCCGGAGGAGCCGGGACGCCCGCACCGATGCTGCTCCCGTCGGCCAGCATCGTCGCGGCATGGTGCACCCCGCCACCCGGAGGCGGCGTCGCACCGGGCGGCCCCGGAGGACCGGGAGGACCGGGAGGACCCGGAGGCTTCGGCGCGCCGGGGGTCCCGGGGGGCGGCGTGGCACCCGGCGCACCGGGCGGGCCGAGCTGGGAGACGAGCTGCGTCGGGACGTACCCGCCCGCCGGGGCCCCGGGCGCACCCGGACCCGACGGCGGCGGCGTCGAACCCGACGGCACCCCGGGAATCCCGGGCGCACCGGGAGGCGGCGGAGTCGACGGACCGCTCCCGCGCGCCCCGCGCGGCGGCACCACGGCCTTGCTGGTCGCCGCGTCCGCGATCTCACCGGCCCCGCCCTGCGAGCCCTGCTCGGGCCGGAGGGCCGGAGCCACCTGCGTACGCGGCAGCTGGCTGCCCCCGGACATCAGCGCGGTGGGCGCCTCCGCCGGGACGACCGGCGGAGGGGTCTCCTCGTCGTCCGTCCCCGACAGCGGCGGCGCGAACACGGTCGCGGGCAGCGGAACGGCCCCGTCGTCGGAGTCCGAGTTGGTGTCCGTACCCGCCCACGGGGTCGCCCCTGCGGGCACACCCTCGGACGCCGTCGGCTCGTAGTCCCCGCCCCCGCCGGCCGCGGGCCAGGAAGCCCCGGAACTCCCGGACGCGGAACCTCCGGACGCGGAACCTCCGGACTCCGCGGGCTCCTGAGCCGAAGCCGAAGCAGCAGCCGGAGCAGACGCCCCGCCCGGCGCGGGGGACTCATCCGGGGCCGCCCCCGACTCCCCCCGCTCCGCCCGATGATCCGGAATACCCAGCTTGTCCGCCGCCTCCTGGAGCCACTCCGGAGGGGTCAACAGGAACGACGTCTGATTCAGATCCACCCGCTGAGGAGGCTCCGGCGCAGCGGCGGGCGCATCCACCGTAACCCCGTACTCCTCCTCGTACCGCCGGATCACCTCGCCCACCGGCAACCCCGGCCACAACGTCGCCTCACCGCTGTCCCGGGCGATCACCAACCGCTGACGGCCACCGTCCGAGACCGGGCCCTCCGCCCGGTCCTCGGCCCACACCACAAAACCCAGATCGAACTCACGGACCCGCACCTCACGGTGCTGATACGCGGGCACGTCACCGTTGACCCACTCGTCCGCCCGCTCCTGCGCCTGCGCGAAAGTCACCACCGCGCTCACCCCTCCACCGGGACGACGCGCGCGAAGCCACCGTCCACCATCAGGTTCGCCACCGTCTCCAGCTCCGGCGGATTACCCGCGAGCCGCTGAAGGAAAGCGTCGAAGTCCGCACCACAGGGCAGCAACAGCCGCTCCGAACGCTCCTGGACACTCCAGCCGTCCTGGTCACGGGCATCGTCGTACGGGCAGAACCACACCGAGCCGGGATCCTGACCGCGCACCTTCACCGCGAGAATCCCCCCCTGCACGAAAGCGACACCCAGGAAGTCCTTGGTGAAGTGGTCCCGCAGGCACTTGTTCACATACACCAGATCGTTCACCGCCGCCTCGTCACGCACCGTGAAGAACGGCTGGTCCACCAGCAGCCCCAGCTCCGCGTCCAGCGACGCACCCACCGGGGCCGAACCACCAGCAGCCTTCAGGAACGTGCGGTACGCACCGGGCAGCCGGTAACCGAGATCCTCCTCGACACCCTGGATCTGCTGCTCGCTCACCGCGACAGCACCCTTCGGCAGCCGGAAATGCGCCGGACGCGTCTCCTGCAACGGACGGGTACCCCGCCGGTTCTGGTCCACCTCGGTCCCCGCCAGACCACCGTGATGACGCAGCAGCGCCTTCACCTCGACCGGCACCAGCTCCATCCGCCGGCCACCCGCCACGTGATGCCACGTCCAGCCGTGCGGGGTCGCCACCGCGGGAATCGTGTCCCACAGATCGTGACCGCTCGCCGCCATCGCCGCATTCGCCGACACGTAGTCGGTGAGACGCAGCTCGTCGATACCGAACCCCTGCGGCGGATCCGCGATCTCCGCGGCGGCACGCGCATACGGCGAAAGAACCGGATGACCGTTCACGTCCATCCGCACACCTCTGGGGTGGCGGGACGCCCGGACCGGGTCCGGGAAGTGCACGACCTGCCCGGCATAGGCCGCGTTCGGTGGCGCGGCTTGCTGCCCGAGCCGACCTGTCGTCATGGCTGTTGCCCCCTGCTGCGTCTGGTGTTCCGCACAGCCTAAGCGGTGGGACAACAGCAGGCCCCGCCCCGCCGGTTCCGTCACGAACGGTCACATTCACGTGACAGTGAGGCGACGGTCTCGCACCTTCGGGCGACACGCAGGCACGATTCCCTGCCCCAGCTTCCCCACCACCCGGCACATTTGGCAGGCTGTCCCCGCAACTCGGGGGATTGCAGGGAGGGACGTCAGCACGATGCATTCCGCACAAACCGTCACATCAGGGGATCCGCGACTCAGCTGGAGCAGCACCGAGACCAGCACCACACCACGACTGCTCCACCGCCGCGACGGGATCCTCCCCGCCGTGGCCGCCGCCCTCTCCGTACGCGGAGAGACCCTCACCTGCACCGCGGGCAAGGGGGACCAGCCGCCCGTACTCCACCCACTCGTCCAGGACTTCCTCGACACCCTCACCACCGGCCAGCGCGAACGCTTCACCGGCCGCTGCCCCGAAGCCATACTGCTCTCCCGCCAGCTCACCGCCGCCGAGAGCGGACGCTCCAAACGCGCCCAACGAAAACCCCTGACCAACGGGGAAGCCCGCCGCGCACTCAAACACTCCCGCCTCACCGCCCGCCGCATCCGTGAGGACGGCGACCCCCTACACGGCAGCTACGCACCACCCTGCCGCTCCTGCTCCGCACTCCTGTCCCACTTCGGCGTACGCCCCGTCGACCTCACCACCACCGGCGCCGCGACCACCGCCGAGAAGGGCTGACCGCCCACCCATGCACGACCAGCTCCCGCACCTTCCGAAGCAGCACAACTCCACCCGCTTCCCCGTCGCCGTCGACGCCGCCCTGCGCGAAGCGGGCTGGCAGCCCGGACGCTGGGACATCCGCCAGGCCGAGGAATGGGCCGACGCCCTGCGCTCCCACGCCTCCCCCGCCGGCCACCGGCACGCCGTCTTCCCGGCCGCGGTCGAGGCCTGGGCGGAATTCGGCGGCCTCCACATCACCGCATCCGCACCCGGCCGCCACATCGCACCGGCCGCGGTCCGCGTCGACCCCCTGCACGGCCTCCACCTCGCCCGTACGCTCGGCGACCTCGGCCGCGCCCTGGAAACGGAGGTCGCCCCACTCGGGTCGGAAGGCCAGGAACAGGCGGTCCTGGCCATCGACACGGAAGGCCGGGTCTACAGCGTCGACCACACGGGAGACTGGTTCCTGGGCACGGACATCGATCAGGCGCTCGCCACGCTCATCACGGGCACACAGCCGTCCCGCCTGACGTCCTCCCCCAGCCCGCCCGGCGCTTGAGGACGAACCCGCCACCCGGCACGAACGGGCACCACGACTCTCCGCACACGGAGGGCAACCGCCCGCCACAACAGGGTTCCGTCCCCAAACGCCGGACGAGCTGGGGGGGGGGCAAAGACCACCGTCAGACACCCACCGTCAGACACCGCACGAGCTGGAGGGGCCCAGGCCCGTCATCAGGCGCCGCAGGGGCGAAAGCGGCTGAGGCCCACCGTCAGACGCCGGAAGGGCCAGAGCCGAGGCCCCCAGTCAGGTCCTCAAGCCGTCCGGAAGCACCGCTGACACCCGGAAACCCCCCGAGTCCGTCGGACCCGACACGAACACACCCCCCAGCCCCAACACCCGCTCCCGCATACCCACCAGCCCGTTCCCCCCGCTCGGCAACCCCGCATCCGCAGCCGCCGCATCCGAAGGACCGTTCTCCACCTGCATCGCAACCTCGGACTCCCGATGCGCGAGCCGCACCCACGTCTTCGCGCCCGCCGCATGCTTGTGCACGTTCGTCAACGCCTCCTGCACCACCCGGAACGCGGTCTGCTCCACCTCCGGCGGATACGGCCGCAGCTCACCGTCCACCGACAGCTCCACCACCATCCCCGCCTGCCGCGACTGCGCCACCAGCGCCTCCAGCTCACTCAGCCGAGGCCCGTCCTCCGACGCCTCAGCGGCAGCCGCGGCCACCGCCTGCCCCACCGAAGCCAACGGCACCACACCCCCGCCCGCAGCGGCAGGCGCGGTCAGCGCATCCCCCGCACGCAGCACCCCGAGCATCTCCCGCAGCTCCGTGAGCGCCTGCCGGCCCATGTCCCCCACCAGCGCCGCGTTCCGGACCGCCTTCGCCGGATCCTTCGGCGCGACCGCCTGGAGAGCAGCGGCGTGGACCACCATCAGACTCACCCGATGGGCGACCACGTCATGCATCTCCCGCGCGATCCGCGTCCGCTCCTCCGTACGCGCCCACTCAGCCCGCTCCTCCGCCCGGTCCGCGAGCAGCGACAACTCCCGCTCCAGCGAATCCGCCCGCTCCCGCAAGCTCTCCATCAACCGCCGCCGCGCCCCTATGTAGAGGCCGAGCAACACGGACGGAGCCGTGAGCCCCACCGCCATGAAGACGGACATCAGCGGTACGTACCAGTCCCCAGGCCCGAAATCCGCCTGCTCGGCCACGGTCTGCCGCAGCCGCACATACGTGACGATGAACGTCCCCACCAACGCCATCCCCGCCAGCACGACGGTGATCCGGCGCGGCACCTCGGACGCGGCCAGCGTGTACAGGCCGACCAGAGCCATCAGGAAGCCCATCTCGGCCGGTGTCATCGCGATCGACACCAGCACCACGACGATCGGCCACCGCCGCCGGACCAGCAGCACCGAACCCGACAGCAGCCCGAACACCACCCCCACCGGCACCGGCAGACCGGCACTCCGGGCGAACTCCACCCCCTCCAGGCCACACTCCAGCGCCGACACCAGCGCCAGTCCCACGTCCAGGGCGACACTGCGTCGCCGCTCCCACCACCAGTAGCCGCGGGTGGTCGATCCCGCCGCCTCCTGGTCTGCCCCCGTTGCGGTCATGGCATCCAGCCTACGGGCGGACGCACCCCATTTTCCGGTGACCGGCAACAGCACGTTCCGCGTTCGAACGTGCACGAAACAGATGCCGATCGCCCGAAATGGCGAATCGACCGCGCTTTCGACCCGGACGTTCGCATTCCGGACGACGATCACCGTATGACGGAAACCACAAGCAAGTACGCCGACTTCGAGGGCTTACGCGCCCAGGCGGTGGCGCTGCGCCGGGAGGGGCTCAGCCGCCGCCAGATCCGCGACCGCCTCCACGTCGACAACAACGACATCCTCAACCGCCTCCTCCAGGGCGAGCCCGCCCCGGAATGGACGAAGCGGCCCAACGCCAAGGACGACCTCCGCGAGAAGGCCCGGGAACTGCGCCTGCAGGGGATGACGTACGACCAGATCCAGGTGGAGCTTGGGTGCTCCAAAGGGTCCATCTCGCTGTGGGTACGGGATCTACCGAAGCCGGAGCGCAGCCGTAGCGCCATCGAGCAGGCGCGCCTCGCGGGCCGTATGCGCTGGGACCACGAGCTGGCGGTGCGTGACGCCGAAAGGCAGCGGACGAAGGCAGCAGCCCGGGACGAGACGGTGACCATGTCGGACCAGGAGCTCTTCTATACCGGAATCGCCCTGTACTGGGCTGAGGGGGGCAAGGACAAGGTCTACGACCGGCGCGAGAACGTCACGTTCATCAACAGCGACCCGGGCGTCATAGCCGTCTATCTGGCCTGGCTGGACCTGCTGCAAGTCGGGCGGGACCGCCTCTCCTACCGGGTGATGATCCACGAGACGGCCGACGTCCCGGCGGCCGAACGCTACTGGGCCGATCTGGTCGGCATCGACGTATCCGCCCTCCAGAAGACGACTCTCAAGAAGCACAATCCGAAGACGGTCCGGAAGAATGTGGGCGAGGCGTACCGGGGGTGCCTGGTCATCCGCGTCGCCAAGGGCGCCACGCTCTACCGCCGCATCGAAGGGTGGTGGTCGGGGATCGCGGAAGAGGCCACCTCCCGGCTCAAGGGCGGTGATCGACCCGGTAGGGTTGAGGCGTGATCCGCCGTGGGGTAGCGGCATCCCGCAGGCCTTTGGAGCCTTGAGACGCTGGTTCGAATCCAGCCGGCGGAGCTCACGCATCGGGCCCCGACCACACCGGTCGGGGCCCGCCCCCGTTCCCCGCCGAAACGCCCCCGGTATCCTGCGGATGACCACCACCCGAAGCCGAAGGGCACATCCGTGAGCGCAACCAGCCCGGCAGCCGTCGTCGTCCTCGCAGCGGGTGAGGGCACCCGCATGAAGTCGAAGACTCCCAAGGTCCTGCATGAGATCTCCGGGCGCTCGCTCGTCGGCCATGTCGTCGCCGCAGCCCGTGAGCTGGACCCGCAGCACCTCGTCGTGGTCGTCGGCCACGCGAGTGAGCAGGTGACCGCGCACCTGAACGCCGGTGACGCCCCCGTGCGCACCGCCTTCCAAGCGGAGCAGAACGGGACCGGGCACGCCGTCCGGATGGGGCTCGAAGAGCTCGGCGGGGGTGTCGACGGGACCGTGATCGTCGTCTGCGGCGACACTCCGCTGCTGTCCGGCGAGACGCTCGGCGCGCTCGCCGCCACGCATGCGGCCGACGCCAACGCGGTCACCGTGCTGACCGCCGAGGTCCCGGACTCCACGGGCTACGGGCGCATCGTGCGCGATCCCGCCACCGGTGCGGTGACCGAGATCGTCGAGCACAAGGACGCCACCGAGGCGCAGCGGGCGATCCGGGAGATCAATTCCGGGGTGTTCGCGTTCGACGGGCGGCTGCTCGGGGATGCGCTGGGCAAGGTGCGCACGGACAACAGTCAGGGCGAGGAGTACCTCACCGATGTGCTGTCGATCCTGCGCGGGGCCGGGCATCGGGTCGGGGCGTCGGTGGCGGGTGATCACCGCGAGATCCTCGGGATCAACAACCGGCTTCAGCTGGCCGAGGCGCGTCGGCTGCTGAACGAGCGGCTGCTTGAGCGGGCGATGCTCGCGGGCGTGACGGTTGTGGACCCGGCGTCCACGTTGATCGACGCGACGGTGACGTACGAGCGGGACGCGGTCGTGCATCCGGGGACGCAGCTGCTGGGGACCACTCGTCTCGCGGAGGACAGCGAGGTCGGGCCGAACTCGCGGCTCAAGGACACCGTCGTGGGGGCCGGGGCCCGGGTGGACAACTCCGTGACGGACTCGGCGGAGATCGGGCCGGGGGCGTCGGTGGGGCCGTACGCGTATCTGCGGCCGGGGACGCGGCTGGGGACGAAGGCCAAGGCCGGTACGTACGTGGAGATGAAGAACGCGACCGTCGGCGAGGGGACGAAGGTCCCGCACCTGAGTTACGTCGGTGACGCGACGATCGGTGATCACACCAACATCGGTGCGGCGAGCGTCTTCGTGAACTACGACGGGGTCGCCAAGCACCACACGACGATCGGTTCCCACTGCCGTACCGGTTCGGACAATATGTTTGTGGCACCCGTCACGGTCGGGGACGGGGTGTACACGGCCGCCGGGTCGGTCATCACGAAGGATGTGCCGTCCGGTTCGCTGGCCGTGGCGCGGGGCCAGCAGCGGAATATCGAGGGTTGGGTGGCCCGGAAGCGTCCGGGCAGCGCTGCCGCTCAGGCTGCTCAGGCGTCGTCCTCGGGAGCCGAAGGACAAAGCTGACCGGAAACAGGTAGGCCGGTGACGGCGTACCGTGATAGATGCTCACCCATTTCGGCTGGCTCGTTGCACATCGGGACCTATGCGTGCAGCGCCAGATACACGTCTGAGGAGACTGTGCTGTGACCGGGATCAAGACGACCGGCGAGAAGAAACTGATGCTCTTCTCCGGCCGCGCCCACCCCGAGCTTGCCGAGGAGGTCGCCCATAAGCTGGGAGTCGGTCTCGTGCCGACGAAGGCCTTCGACTTCGCCAACGGTGAGATCTATGTGCGCTTCCAGGAGTCGGCGCGTGGCGCGGACTGCTTCCTGATCCAGAGCCACACGGCTCCGATCAACAAGTGGATCATGGAGCAGTTGATCATGCTGGACGCGCTGAAGCGCGCGTCGGCCCGCTCCATCACGGTGATCGTGCCGTTCTACGGGTATGCCCGTCAGGACAAGAAGCACAAGGGCCGTGAGCCGATCTCGGCCCGGCTGGTGGCGGACCTGATGAAGACGGCGGGTGCGGACCGGATTCTCACCGTCGATCTGCACACGGACCAGATCCAGGGCTTCTTCGACGGTCCGGTGGACCACCTGTTCGCGCTGCCGATCCTGGCGGACTACGTGGGCGCGAAGGTCGATCGTACGAAGCTGACGGTCGTGTCGCCGGACGCGGGCCGGGTGCGGGTCGCCGACCGCTGGTGCGACCGGCTGGACGCGCCGCTGGCGATCGTGCACAAGCGCCGTGACAAGGACGTGCCGAACCAGGTCTCGGTGCATGAGGTCGTGGGCAACGTCGAGGGCCGGGTGTGTGTGCTGGTCGACGACATGATCGACACGGGTGGCACGATCTGTGCCGCGGCGGACGCGCTGTTCGCGCACGGTGCGGAGGACGTCATCGTGACGGCGACGCACGGTGTGCTGTCGGGTCCGGCGGCTGATCGGTTGAAGAACTCGAAGGTGAGCGAGTTCGTGTTCACGGACACCCTGCCGACGCCGGGTGAGCTGGAGCTCGACAAGATCACGGTGCTGTCGATCGCCCCGACGATCGCGCGCGCGGTGCGTGAGGTGTTCGAGGACGGTTCGGTGACGAGCCTCTTCGAGGAGCAGGGCTGAGTTCGAGGGGTGGGGCCGAGCGCTCTGACGCCGGTCCGTTATTGATCCACTTTGGGTGCGGCCTCCTGGCCGGGTAGACTCACGGAGTTGCTCGGCGAGGGAGGCCGTACCTGTGTGTACGGCGGTCCGTTATCGACGCGCTCTTCGTAGCAGGCCTGTCGTGGGCCGGGTGACCGTTCGAGTTCCGTCGCCTGACGGCTCACCCACCTGACGAGGAGTGCAACCATGGCTGAGATCAAGCTCGCCACTGAGGTCCGTACCGAGTTCGGCAAGGGCGCTGCCCGCCGTATCCGTCGTGCCAACCAGGTTCCCGGTGTTGTCTACGGCCACGGTGCCGAGCCGGTCCACATCACGCTGCCGGGTCACGATCTGCTGCTCGCGCTGCGTACGGCGAACGTGCTCATCGGTCTGGAGATCGACGGCAAGGACGCGCTGGTCATCCCGAAGGCTGTGCAGCGTCACCCCCTCAAGGGCACCATCGAGCACGTCGACCTGCTGACCGTGACGCGCGGCGAGAAGGTCAACGTCGAGATCGCGGTGCACGCCGAGGGCGACCTGGCGCCGGGTGCCAACCTGCTTGAGTACGTGCTGAACACGCTGCTCGTCGAGGCCGAGGCCACCCACATCCCCGAGTCCGTGACGGTCTCCGTCGCGGGCCTGGACGCCGGTGACTCGATCCTCGCCAAGGACATCGCGCTGCCGAAGGGTTCCACGCTGGCCGGTGACGAGGACGCTGTCGTGATCCAGGTCGTCGCCGCGCAGGCCGAGGAGCCGAGCGCTGAGGCCGCCGCGGCCGAGGGCGCGGAGGCCTGAGCCTGGCCGCTCCCGTTCCACCTGCTTGACTGACGGGGTGGTGGTTCCCTTCCGGGGGAGCCGCCGCCCCGTTTCCCTGTGATCCCCCGGCTTGTGAGGAGACCGAGCGCTGATGTCCGACGCCAACGACCCCTGGCTCATCGTGGGCCTGGGCAATCCGGGTCCTGACTATGCGGCGAACCGGCACAACGTCGGGTTCATGGTCGCTGATCTGCTCGCGGAGCGGATCGGCGGGAGGTTCAAGCGGGCGCAGAAGGCGCAGGCGCAGGTGGTGGAGGGGCGGATCGGTCCGCCGGGGCCTGCGAGCCGTCGGGTGATTCTGGTGAAGCCGATGTCGTACATGAATCTGTCGGGTGGGCCGGTTTCGGCGTTGCGGGATTTCTACAAGGTGCCGACGGATCATGTGGTGGCGGTCCATGACGAGCTGGATGTCGATTACGGGATGCTGCGGCTGAAGCTGGGTGGTGGTGACAACGGGCACAACGGGCTGAAGTCGATGACGAAGGCGATGGGGCCGGATTATCACCGGGTGCGGTTCGGGATCGGGCGGCCGCCGGGGCGGATGCAGGTGGCGGATTTTGTGCTGAAGGATTTTGGTTCGGTGGAGCGCAAGGAGTTGGCGTTCCTGGTGGACCGGTCGGCGGATGCGGTGGAGTGTCTGTTGGCGGAGGGGCTGGAGCGGGCGCAGAGCGCGTACAACTCCTGAGCGTCGTCGTGTGCGGCGCTGTCGTCGTGCGGTGTTCTCCCGCCGTGCGCATCCCCTGACATTTCCCTCGCTGCTGGGGCATTTTTCGGCCATAGGTTGACCTGGGGACGATGCCTGGCCAAGGATCTGCCCCCATGAAGCGGAGCTCTTCTTGGCGTGCGGCGCTCGTGGGCCGTCGGGTCGCCATGGGGCTGGTTGCCGTGGTGCTGCTGGTGGCGGGTGCGTGGTCGTCGTGGGACACCGCGCATCACATCGTTCTGGCCAAGGGCCGTGAGCACGGCACGGTGACGGTGACGGAGTGCGGTGAGGAGCTGTGCGCCGGTCGGTACGAGCCGGATGCCACGTCGTCGGCACGGGCGCGGGTGACGGTGGAGCGGTCGGTGGCGGCGGGTGAGGGGGATCGTTTCCCCGTGGTGGTGAGGCCCGGTTCCGATGCGGTGGTCCGCACGGGGGTGCCGGGCTTTCTGCATGCCTGGATGCCGTTGGGCGGGGCGATGGTGTTGGCGGGGTTCGTGATCGGCGGCGGGTTGCGGATGGTGCGTACGGCGTGGGGGGTCGGAACGGCGGGGGCGGCCCTGCTGGTGGCGACGTTCGTCGCGCTGTAGCAGGGCCGCCCCGGTCGGCCTGTGGTTCCCGTGCGGGTGGCGTCAGCCGGTGTTGCGCAGGCCTGCCGCGACGCCGTTGACGGTGAGCAGCAGGGCGCGGGCGAGGAGCGGGTCGGGCTCGTCGCCGCGCTCGGCGGCCTGCCGCTGGCGGTCGAGCAGGGAGACCTGGAGGTAGGAGATCGGGTCCAGGTAGGCGTCGCGGATGGAGAAGGTCTGCTGGAGCACCGGGTTGGTGTCGAGCAGCTTCTCACCGCCGGTGATGCGCAGGACTTCCTGCACGGTGAGGGCGTGCTCGGCCTCGATGGCTTCGAAGACGTGCTTCAGCTCGTCGGGGACGAGCGTGTCGACGTAGTGCCGGGCGATGCGCAGGTCGGTCTTGGCGAGCGTCATCTCGACGTTGGAGAGGAAGTTCTGGAAGAAGTGCCACTGCTCGTGCATCTCGTCGAGGACGGTGTCGAGTCCGGCTTCGCGCAGGGCCTTGAGGCCGGAGCCGACGCCGTACCAGCCGGGGACGATCTGGCGGGACTGGGTCCAGCCGAAGACCCAGGGGATGGCGCGCAGGCCGTCGAGCGAGACGCCGGAGCCGGGGCGGCGGGAGGGCCGCGAGCCCAGGTGCAGGTCGGCGAGCTGGTCCACCGGGGTGGAGGCGAGGAAGTACGCCGGGAGGTCGGGGTCCTGGACGAGCTTGCGGTAGGCGGCGTGGGCCGCGTCGGAGACGGTGTCCATGGCCGCGTCCCAGCGGGCGAGGGCCTCGTCGGACTGGCGGGGTGCCGTGTGCAGGGCTGAGGCCTGGAGGGTGGCCGCGACGGTCAGTTCCAGGTTCTCGCGGGCGAGGGCGGGGATGAGGTACTTGTCGGAGATGACCTCGCCCTGTTCGGTGACCTTGATCTCGCCTTCCAGCGTGCCCCAGGGCTGGGCGAGGATCGCGTCGTGGGAGGGGCCGCCGCCGCGGCCGACGGTGCCGCCGCGGCCGTGGAAGAGGCGCAGGCGTACGCCGTAGCGGTGGGCGACGTCGCGCAGGCGGCGCTGGGCGCGGTGGATTTCCCACTGGGAGGTGGTGATGCCGCCGAACTTGGAGGAGTCGCTGTAGCCGAGCATGACCTCCTGGACGTCGCCGCGCAGGGATACGAGGCGGCGGTAGGAGGGGTCGGCGAGCATCGCGTCGAGGATGACGTCGGCGGCCTTGAGCTCGTCGGTGGTCTCCAGGAGCGGGACGATGCCGATCTTGGCCCAGCCGGCGTGAAGGTCGACGAGTCCGGCTTCGCGGGCGAGGACGGCGGCGGCGAAGACGTCGTCGGCGCCCTGGCACATGGAGATGATGTAGGACTCGATGACTTCGGGGCCGAAGCGCTCGAAGGCTTCCTTGATGGTGTGGAAGACGCCGAGGGTCTTCTGGCCCGCCGCGTCGAGGGGGGCGGGGGTGGGGGCCAGCGGCCGGCGGGAGCGCAGTTCCTTGGCGAGGAGCTTCTGCCGGTAGTCGCGGGGCATGTCGGCGTAGCGCCAGGATTCCTCGCCGAGCCGGTCGAAGAGCTGGCCGAGGGCGTGGTGGTGGGCGTCGGCGTGTTCGCGGACGTCCATGGTGGCGAGCTGGAGGCCGAAGGCGGCCAGCGTGCGGATGGTGCGGTCCATGCGGCCGTCGGCGAAGAGGCCGCCGCGGTGTTCGCGCAGGGAGGTCTGGATGAGTTCCAGGTCGGCGAGGAGCTCGGCGGTGCCGAGGTAGTCGCAGCCGGGGCGGTGGGGGGTGCCCTTGGCGAGGCGCTCGCGGGTGTTGACGAGCTTCTGCCGGATGCAGGTGGCCTTGAGGCGGTAGGGCTCCTCGGCGTTCAGCCGCTTGTAGCGGGGGCTGATCTCGGGGAGGCGTTCCAGGTCGGCCTGGAGGGAGGTGAGGAGTTCCTCGGTGGCTCCGGCGTAGCGGATGGAGTTGGAGAGGAGTCCGCGGAGGTGGTCGATCATCTCCAGGGCGTCGGTGATGCCGTGCTCGTGCTGGAGGATCAGGATGTCCCAGGTGACGGCGGGCGTCACGTTGGGGTTGCCGTCGCGGTCGCCGCCGATCCAGGTGCCGAAGGTGAGGGGGCGGGTGCCGGCGGGGAGTTCGACGCCGACGCGTTCGAGCTCGGCGGCGAGGTCTTCGAGGACGTCGCCGACGGCGTTGGCGTGGAGTTCGTCGAGGTAGTAGATGGCGTTGCGGGCCTCGTCGGCGGGCTCCGGGCGGACGACGCGGAGTTCGTCGGTCTGCCAGATGAGGTCGATGTTCTCGGCGAGGCGGAGGTCCAGGCGGCGGCGGTCGGCCTCGATGGCCGGGGTCTCCAGGAGGGCCGCGATGCGGCGGAGCTTGTTGAGGACGGAGCGGCGGGCGGCCTCGGTGGGGTGTGCGGTGAAGACGGGGCGGACGTTGAGGTTCTTGACCGTCTCGCGCAGGTGCTCGGGGTCGGCGTCCTTGAGCCGGTCGGCGGTGCGGGCCAGCAGGCCGCCCTCGGCCGAGCGGCGGTCGCGCATCTCGTGGGCGCGGTGGACCTGCTCGGTGACGTTGGCGAGGTGGAAGTAGGTGGAGAAGGCGCGCACGAGTTGTGCGGCGGTCTCCAGGTCCGTGTCGCCGAGGAGTGCGGCCGCTGCTTCGCCGTCGGTGCGGGTCAGGGCGCGTACCCGTTCGACGAGGTCGAGGAGTTCCTGGCCCTCCTGGCGTACGAGGGTCTCGCCGAGCAGGTCGCCGAGGCGGCGGATGTCGGCGCGCAGGGCGGTGCTGGCGGCAGGGGTCTGGTCGGCACTGCTCACAGTGTGCGGCTCCTTGCAGTGAAATGAGGAGGTGCGTTCGCTTCGCCGTCGCCCACGTGGGTGGTGGTGGGGACGGGTGGGCGGGGTCCGGGGCCCGGCGGCTGGCAGCGGTGCTGTCGCCACGCCCCGACGAGCGGGTGCGGACCGCGCTGTCCGACCCTCCCAGGATAGGTGTCGTCGCAGACGGCGTGTCCGCTGCCCTGGTGGGCGGGGACGAACGCCGTCGGCAGGGGTGCCCTACCCCGCGGAAGGCCTGGGGTATCGCCGGTGACGGACTGGACCGGGTTCTCGTGTTGTGGGGCCCGTCACTGCCATACTTACCAAGCCGTAGGTTACGGAACCGTAGCCACGGCGGTCCGTGTACTGCTTCCTCACCCTCCGGGGGACCTCCGTTATGCCGAGCACTCCCGATGTGATCGACGAGACCGATCCATCACTTGCCGTTTCCGCCCTTCCGCCCGCCACGCTCGGTGGGGACAAGAAGGGGTCGATCGAGCAGTTCGCGCTGCTGGTGTTCATCGTGGTGCCGTTCCTGGCTCTGGTCGCGGCGGTGCCGATGTCGTGGGGGTGGGGGGTGAGCTGGCTGGACATCGGGCTGATGGTGGCGATGTATTTCATCGGCTGCCACGGCATCACGATCGGTTTCCACCGGTATTTCACGCATGGTGCGTTCAAGGCGAAGCGGCCGTTGCGGATCGCGCTGGCGGTGGCGGGTTCGCTGGCGGTGGAGGGGCCCTTGGTGCGGTGGGTGGCCGATCACCGCAAGCATCACCGGTTCTCGGACGCGGAGGGTGACCCGCATTCGCCGTGGCGGTTCGGGGAGACCCTGCCGGCTCTGTTGAAGGGGCTGTGGTGGGCGCACATCGCCTGGATGTTCGACGAGGAGCAGACTCCGCAGCAGAAGTACGCCCCCGATCTGATCAAGGACCCGGCGATCCGGGCCGTCTCGCGCCACTTCTTGACCTTCACGATCGTCTCGCTGGCGATTCCGCCGCTGGTCGGGGGGCTGGTGACGATGTCGTGGTGGGGCGCGGCGACGGCGTTCTTCTGGGGTTCGCTGGTGCGGGTCGCGCTGCTGCACCACGTGACGTGGTCGATCAACTCGATCTGCCACGCGGTCGGCAAGCGCCCCTTCAAGTCGCGTGACCGGTCGGGGAACGTGTGGTGGCTGGCGGTGCTGTCGTGCGGCGAGTCCTGGCACAACCTGCACCACGCGGACCCGACGAGTGCCCGGCACGGGGTGATGCGGGGGCAGATCGACTCCAGCGCCCGGCTGATCCGCTGGTTCGAGAAGCTGGGCTGGGCGTACGACGTGCGGTGGCCGGACGCCGCACGCGTCGACTCCCGGCGCAGGTCCGTACCGGCCGACGCGGCATGATTGACGACGTGGCGACAGACGGCAGCACGAGCAGCGCGAAGAGCAGGACTTCCTCCACCCGCCGGACCCGGCGGGTCCGGATGACCGGTAAGGAGCGCCGCGAACAGCTGCTGGACATCGGGCGCGCACTCTTCGCCGACAAGGGCTTCGAGGGCACGTCGGTGGAGGAGATCGCGGCGCGCGCCGGGGTGTCCAAGCCGGTGGTGTACGAGCACTTCGGCGGCAAGGAGGGCCTGTACGCCGTCGTGGTCGACCGCGAGATGCGGCAGCTGCTGGACATGGTGACGGGGGCGCTGACGGCGGGGCATCCCCGGGAGCTGCTGGAGCAGGCGGCGTTCGCGCTGCTGGATTACATCGAGTCGTACACGGACGGTTTCCGGATTCTGGTGCGGGATTCGCCGGTGGCTCAGTCGACGGGCACGTTCGCGTCGCTGATCAGCGATATCGCCACGCAGGTGGAGGACATTCTGGGGCTGGAGTTCAAAGCCCGGGGTTTTGATCCGAAGCTGGCCCCGCTGTACGCGCAGGCGCTGGTGGGGATGGTGGCGCTGACGGGCCAGTGGTGGCTGGACGTGCGCAAGCCGAAGAAGGCGGAGGTGGCCGCGCATCTGGTGAACCTGTGCTGGCACGGGCTGGAGAACCTGGAGGCGAAGCCGCGGCTGATAGGGCACCGGAAGAGTTGACCGCGTTCCGGTGCGGGCTGGCCCCGTCGCTGTTTCGCGGCTCGTCACCCGTTGTGATGACTGACGGCTGTGGATATCCCGCCGTAGTGTGGTCGGCAGGGCAGAGGATTCGTCCATGGGAGGAACCATGACCGCCGAGCCGACCACCGCGCACAGCTCCCGCTGGCCGGTGCCCCCGCAGGACGGATACACCGTGGACGATCTGTTCACGCTGCCCGATCTCCCGCCGCACACAGAGCTGATCGACGGGAGCCTGGTTTTCGTGAGTCCGCAGCGCAAGTTTCACAGCATGGTGATCGATCTGCTGGTGATGGGACTGCGCAGTACGGCACCGCCGGAGGTGAAGGTCCGCCGCGAGATGACCGTGGTGCTGGACCGGCGCAACGGGCCGGAGCCGGATGTCTCCGTCGTTCGCAGCGAGGCTGACAAAAAGGGGATGGAGCAGACGTCGTACGCCGCCGCCGACGTCCTCCTCGCCGTGGAAGTCGTCTCCTCCGACTCCGAGGCCCGCGACCGCGAGGCCAAGCCGCACAAGTACGCGACCGCCGGCATCCCGCACTTCTGGCTGGTGGAGATGACCGGCACCGACCAGCACCCCGTCGTGCGGGTCTACGAGCTGGACCCGGTGACGAAGGCGTACGCGCTGACCGGCATCCACCACGACCGGCTGAAGACGGGCGTGCCGTTCCCCGTGGACATCGACATCTCAGGGGACGCGCTCAAGGAGCTGTAGGGCCCTTCGGTTACGTGTCCGGCTCCAGGAACTCCAGCCGGTTGCCGACGGGGTCGTGGGCGTAGAAGCGGCGGTGGCCGGGGAGGTCGTCGTCCCATTCCGTGGGGACTCCGTGGGCCTCCAGGCGGGCCGCGTACTCCACGATCCCCCTCACGCGCAGGCCCGGGTGGGCCTTCTTCGCCGGGCGGAAGTCCTCCTCGACGCCCAGGTGGAGCTGGACCGGGCCGGAGGCGAACCAGCAGCCGCCGCGGGCGGTGAGCACCGGGGGTTTCGGGATCTCGGTCATGCCGAGGGCGTCGGTGTAGAAGGCGCGCAGGGCGTCCTCGTAGCCGGGCGGGGCGGCGAGCTGTACGTGGTCGACGGCGGCGAGGCCGGCGGATACGGGCATCACTTCCCCTTGCGGGCGACGGCGAAGATGCGGCGGAACGGGAAGACCGTGCCGTACGGGCCCGGCGGGTACGCCTCGCGGAGCAGGTCGCGGTATTCGGTGACGAACGCGTCGCGGGCCTCGGGGTCGTCGGCCAGGGCGGTGAGGACGGGGCGCAGGGCGGTGCCCTTGACCCAGTCGAGGACCGCGTCGTCGCCGTGGAGGGTCTGGAGGTAGGTGGTCTCCCAGACGTCCGCGGTGCAGCCGAGGTCCCTCAGGCGGGTGAGGTAGTCGACGGGTTCCAGGGCGGCGGCGCTGCGGTCGCCGGTGCCGTGGAGGCGGGGGCGCCAGCGGTCGGAGTCGCGGAGCCGGGCCAGGAGGGCGTGGCTGGGGGCGGCGAAGTTGCCGGGGAGCTGGAAGGCGAGGGTGCCGCCGGGGGCGAGGGCGTCCAGCCAGCGCGGGAAGAGGTCGGCGTGGCCGGGAATCCACTGGAGGGCGGAGGTGGAGACGATCAGTCCGTACGTCTCGGTGGGCGTCCA
This sequence comes from Streptomyces sp. NPDC033165, assembly GCF_055577965.1. Lineage (NCBI taxonomy): Bacteria > Bacillati > Actinomycetota > Actinomycetes > Kitasatosporales > Streptomycetaceae > Streptomyces > Streptomyces sp. NPDC033165. The sequence goes on along the minus strand of NZ_JBVIPK010000006.1, from coordinate 284,045 downwards.
GGTGGCGGCGTCGGCCTCGGCGAAGTCGAGCAGGGGCGGCCGGGCGTGGGCGGCGGCCTCGGCGAGCATCTGCGGGGAGTTGTCGTAGCCGGTGATGCGGGCGCTCGGCCAGCGGTCCGCGAGGAGCGCGGTGACGTTGCCCGCGCCGCAGCCGAGGTCGGCGATGCGGGGCGCGGGGTGGCCGGGGAGGTCACCGATCCGGGCCAGCAGGTCGTGGAAGGGGCGGGTGCGGTGGTCCGCGTGACGCAGGTACTGCTGCGGATCCCAGGTGGGGCGGTCGGGTGCGGTCATGGGCATCAGGATCACGCCCACAGTCTCTTGATGTCAAGACACTTGAATTCAAGAGACTTCATGTCGACAGACCCTCTACACTGATCGACATGGAGGACGAGGTCGACCGACTGGTCGCTGCATGGCGCCGAGAGCGCCCCGACCTCGACGTGGAACCACTCGAGGTGCTCAGTCGCGTCTCCCGTCTGGCACGCCACCTCGACCGGGCCCGACGCATAGCCTTCGCCGAGCACAATCTGGAGCCGTGGGAGTTCGACGTGCTCACCTCGCTGCGCCGGGCGGGGCCCCCGTATCAGCTCTCCCCCGGGCAGCTCCTCACCCAGACGCTGGTCACCTCGGGCACGATGACCAACCGGATCGACCGCCTCACCAAGAAGAACCTCGTCGAGCGGCTGCCCGATCCGAGCGACCGCCGCGGCGTCCTCGTCCGGCTCACGGCCGAGGGGCGCGACAAGGCCGATCAGTCGCTGGCCGGGCTGCTCGACCAGGAGCGGGCGATCCTCGGTGAGCTCTCCCGCCAGCAGCGGGGCGAACTGGCCGGGCTACTGCGCCAGTTGACCGCCCCGTTCGACAACATCCCCGGCTAGCGGGGGCGTTGCCGGATCGGCGGGGCCGACCCCCGCCCGGCGGGCCAGCGCGACCGCGGCCAGCGTCGAGTGCACCCCGAGCTTGCCCAGCACGTTCTGCATATGGGTGCGGACGGTGTGCGGGGACAGGAACAGCCGTTCGGCGACCGCCTTCCTCCCGAGGCCCGCCACCATGCAGCGCAGCACCTCGCGCTCCCGGGGCGTCAACGACTCCACCAGCCGTTCGCTCTCGGTGCGGTGCTTACGGGCGGCGGTCAGCTCCCGCAGGACGCCGGTGAGCAGGGCGGGCGGCAGATGCGTCTCGTCGCGCAGCACTCCCCGTATCACCGCGAGCAGCCGTTGCAGCGAGCAGTCCTTGGCCACCCAGCCCGAGGCCCCGGCCTGGAGCGCCCGGGCGGCGCACCGCGGGTCGTCCTTCTCGGCGAGCACCACCGACCGTACGGCGGGGCGCCCCGAACGGACACCCGCCACCAGCGAGATGCCGTCGACGAGGCCCGGCTCGCCCTGCCGGGGCGCGGGCACGGCGACGGCGGGCGCGCCGTCGGGCGTCAGGGCGCCCAGCTCGGCGTCGACCAGCATCACGTCGTACGCGCGCCCCTCGGCGGCCGCTCGCTCCAGCGCGCGCAGCGCGGCCGGGCCGTTGCCCGCCGCGGACACGTCCACGTCCGGTTCGGCGGCCAGGGCCGCCGCGAGCGACTCGGCGAAGATGCGGTGGTCGTCGACCACCAGAACCCGGATTCGAGCCACAGACACCCCCATCAGCGGGGGCGGACAGCTGCGGGTACGGCGTCCGGAACCTCCGGGTCGGCCCGCGCTGCCGACGGCCGCCGCCGTCACACCGCCTGCCTGCCCCGCCCCGGGCGCCGTACCCGACTCTCTCGCCCCCTGATCTCAGCACCGGCCCCCACCGGTGCTGGGATCAGCGTACGGGCGGGGGCCCCAGGGGGAGGGCGATTCGCGGAACTGGCCGTCCCCGGTGGGTCTTAGGGTGTGCTGCATGTTCCGTCTTGAGACAGAAGTAGACAAAGAACGTCGCATTCTGCTGAGCGGGCGTCTGCACGAGGACAACGTCACGGCCTCGGCCGGTCTGCGCGCTCTGCTCAGCACCTCGGTCGAGCACGAAGTTCCGCTGGAGGTCTGGGCGCTGGACGAGCACGGGGGTCTCGCGGGCGGGCTGACCGGGCGAACCTGGGCGTACTGGCTCCATGTCGACCTGCTCTGGGTCGACGCCCCGCACCGGGGTTCGGGCCTCGGTGCGCGGTTGCTCGCCGAGGCCGAGCGGACGGCCCGCACCGAGCGCGCCTGCACCCGTTCCCGGCTGGAGACCTGGGACTTCCAGGCCCCGGACTTCTACCGGAAGCAGGGGTACGAGGAGATCGGCCGGGTCGAGGACTACCCGCCCGGCGTCACGGAGTTCATCCTCACCAAGCGCCTGTGAGCACGGGAGCGCCCCGGTTCACCGCAGGCGGCGCGCGCCCGCCGAGGGGACGGCGGCGAAGATGCCGGGGGCCGCGTGTCCGGCCGCCGCGAACGCCTTCGTGACGCCCTCGGCGACCGTGCCGGCCTCCGCCGCCTCCACCAGGACGACCGCCGAGCCGCCGAAACCGCCACCGGTCATCCGCGCCCCGAGCGCCCCCGCCTCGTTCGCCGCCGTGACCACGAGGTCCAACTCCGGGCAGGAGACCCGCAGATCGTCACGGAGCGAGCGGTGGCCCTCGTTCAGGACCGGGCCCGCGGCGCGGACGTCGCCCGCGTCGAGCAGGTCGATGACCCGCTCGACGCGGCGGTTGTCGCCGACGACATGGCGCACGTACCGGATGACGGACTCGTCCGCCCCGGCACCGGCGAGGGTGGTGAGCGCCGCGTCGAGCGATGCGTACGGGAGGTCCCGCAGCGCGGGTATCCCGAGGAGCCGGGCGCCCTCCTCGCACCCGGCCCGGCGCTCGGCGTACGCCCCGTCACCGAGGGCGTGCTTGACCCGGGTGTCGACGACCAGGAGCGTCAGGCCCTGGGCGGCAAGGTCGAAGGGGACCTGGCGCAGCGAGAGGTCCCGGGTGTCCAGGTGGAGGGCGTGGCCCTCGGTGCAGCAGGCGGACGCCATCTGGTCCATGATCCCGCAGGGCACGCCCACGAAGTCGTTCTCGGCGCGGCGGCCGGCGACGGCGAGTTCGGGTCCGCTGAGGCCGAGCTCGAACAGGTCGTTCAGGGCGAGCGCGGTGACGGTCTCCAGGGCGGCGGAGGAGGAGAGCCCGGCACCGGTGGGGACGGTGGAGGTCAGGGCGATGTCCGCGCCGGTGACCGGGTGGCCCGCCTCGCGCAGCGCCCAGACGACGCCGGCGGGGTAGGCGGCCCAGCCGTGGCCGGAGTGCGGGGCCAGCTCCTCGACGCGCAGGGAGACGACGCCGCCGGGCACGTCGCCGGAGTGCAGCCGCAGGACGCCGTCGGTGCGGGCGGAGACGGCGGCGCGGGCGGCGTGCGGGAGGGCGAGCGGCAGGACGAAGCCGTCGTTGAAGTCGGTGTACTCGCCGATGAGGTTCACCCGTCCGGGTGCCGACCAAACGCCGTGGGGTTCGTCCCCGTACAGCTCGGTGAAGATGGCGGCGGGGTCGGGGCCGGTCTGCTCGACGGTCGCGCTCATGGGGTGGCGGGCTCCTCGCGGCGGGCGAACTCCCAGGCGTCGGCGACGATTCCGGCCAGGTCGGCGCGGGAGGGCTGCCAGCCGAGCCGCTCGACGGCGGTGGCGGCGGAGGCGACGAGGACGGCCGGGTCGCCGCCGCGGCGGGGGGCCGGGGTCTCGGGGATCGGGTGGCCGGTGACCTTGCGGACGGTCTCGATGACCTCGCGGACCGAGAAGCCGTTGCCGTTGCCGAGGTTGCAGATGAGGTGCTCGCCGGGGGCAGCCGCGTCCAGGGCGAGGAGATGTGCCTCGGCGAGGTCGGCGACATGGATGTAGTCACGGACGCAGGTGCCGTCGGGGGTGGGGTAGTCGTCGCCGTAGACGGAGATCGACTCGCGCCGTCCCAGGGCCACTTGGAGGACGAGCGGGATGAGGTGGGTCTCGGGGGTGTGGCGTTCGCCGCAACTGCCGTACGCCCCTGCGACGTTGAAGTAGCGCAGGGAGACGGCGGCCAGTCCGTGGGCGGTGGCCTCGCCGCTGATCATGTGGTCGACGGCGAGCTTGGAGGCGCCGTAGGGGCTGGTGGGGGCGGTGGGGTCGGTCTCGGTGATGGGGCTGGAGACCGGTTCGCCGTAGGTGGCGGCGGTGGAGGAGAAGACGAGGGTGCGCACGCCGTGTTCGCGCATCGCGGCGAGGAGCGCGGTGGTGCCGCCGACGTTGTTGACCCAGTACTTCTCCGGATCGACGACGGACTCGCCGACCTGGGAGTACGCGGCGAAGTGGAGGACGCCGTCGTAGGAGGGGTCCAGGTGGCGGGCGGCGTCCTGGATGCGGCCCTCGATGAACGCGGCCCCGGCCGGGACGCCCGCGCGGAAGCCGGTGGAGAGGTCGTCCAGGACGGTCACTGCGTGCCCGGCCTCCAGCAGGTGCTGGGCGACCACGCTGCCGACGTATCCGGCGCCGCCGGTGACCAGGTACTTCTTCGGGTCGCTCACGGTCTGGGGGTTGCTCACTTGCTCGCTACCTCTCGCAGTCGCTGGGCCGCGGCTTCCGGCGGCACGTCGTTGATGAACACACTCATGCCGGATTCGGAACCCGCGAGGAACTTCAGCTTGCCGGAGGTACGGCGAATGGTGAAAAGCTCCAGATGCAGGGCGAAGTCCTCCCGTCCGGGGACCCCGAACGGCGCCTGGTGCCAGGCGGAGATGTACGGGGTCGGCGGCTCGCCGGGGCCGAAGATCCGGTCGAAGCGCCTCAGGAGTTCCAGATAGACCTGTGGGAACTCCGTCCGCGCCGCCTCGTCGAGTGCGGGCAGGTCGGGGACGCGGCGGCGGGGGTGGAGGTGGACCTCGTAGGGCCAGTGCGCCGCGTACGGGACGTGGGCGATCCAGTAGTCGGTGGCGAGGACGACGCGGCTGCCGTCCTTCTCCTCGCGGGCGACCACGTCGTCGAAGAGGTTGCGGCCGGTTGCCTCGCGGTGGCGGGCGGCCGAGCGGAGCATCAGCTCGGTGCGCGGGGTGACGAAGGGGTAGCCGTAGATCTGGCCGTGCGGGTGGCCGAGGGTGACGCCGATCTCGGCGCCCCGGTTCTCGAAGCAGAAGACCTGGGTGACCTGGTCGAGGGCGCCCAGCTCGGCGGTGCGGTCGGTCCAGGCGGTGAGGACGAGGGCGGCCTGTTCCTCGGTGAGGTCGGCGAAGGACGCGTCGTGGTCGGAGGTGAAGCAGACGACCTCGCAGCGGCCGGAGTCCCCGGCGAGGGAGGGGAAGCGGTTCTCGAAGACGGCGACGTCGTAGTGGCTGTCGGGGATCTCGCTGAGCCGGCCGTCCCGGGTGGGGCAGAGCGGGCAGGCGTCGGCGGGCGGGTGGTAGGTGCGGGCCTGCCGGTGCGAGGCGATGGCGACGGAGTCCCCGAGGAGCGGGTCGCGGCGGATCTCGGACGAGGTCGAGACGGCGTCGAGGGGACGGTGGTCGACGGCGTCGCGGACGATGCCGTCGGCGGAGTCGTAGTAGATCAGCTCACGGCCGTCGGCGAGCGTCGTAACCGTCTTCTTCACCAGGGCCCTCCGCCCGTCCCCCCAGCCAACATAAGCGCACACAACAAACCACGAACAAACACCCTCGGTCAATGGTCCGGAGGTCCACCGAGGTCGCGCTCGGCGGGGCGCGGCGGTCTCGGATCAAGGGCCCCTACGTCACCCGTCCCGTCCGGGGGCGCACGGCCCCTGCGGCGCGTAGCCGTTGCCCGCCGCCCGCTCCAGCAGGCCCGTACGGGCCGCGAGGGCGGCCGCCTCCAGCCGGGAGCCGACCCCCAGCTTCATCAGGACCCGCTGGACATGGGTGCGGGCGGTGCTCGGGGCGATGTCCATCCCGGCCGCGATCAGCCGGGTGTCCTCGCCATCGGCGACCCGCACCAGGACCTCCGCCTCGCGCGGGGTGAGCATCCGCAGCAGCCGCCGCCCCTCGTCGTCGGGCTGCTCCGCGGGGTTGAGCAGCTCGGCGAAGGCACCCCGCAGCAGCTGGGGGGCGATGGCGCTCTCCCCCGCCCGCGCCTTGAGCATGGCCCGCTCGACACCCTCGATGCGCTCGTCGTGCCGGACGTACCCGGCGGCCCCGGCGGCGAACGCGGCGGCGATCCCGCGCGGGCTGGGCACCGGCCCGAGGACCACCACCGCCACCTGCGGGCGCTCCTGGCCGATCCGCGCGATCGGGTCGAAGACGCCCGGGGCGGCGGGCGAGGCCGTACCGAAGAGGCAGACCTCCGGGGCCCGGCTGACCACCAGCTCCGCTGCCCCGGACGTGGGAGCGGCGGCGGCGATCACCCGGTGCCCGCGCAGTTTCAGCGCCGAGGCGAGTGCCTCGGCGAGCAGTCGGTGATCGTCGACCACCATGAGCCGCACGCCCATCGATCAAGCCCCCAAGTGCCCTTTTACGCCCCGGTCGGCGGCCCCCCGGCCTCCTGACCCGGCAAGCTACACGCTTGTTCGGCGTTGCGCGGCCCTTACCGGGGAGAAGCCCCCCAGAATGCCGAATTCTGCGCTATTCGGGGCTCGTTGACCGACTTCCGGCGATCACCGCGGGGCGGAAAACGATCGGCCCCGCCGGTCGGTGATCGACCGGCGGGGCCTTGATCGGTGCGCCGCGCCCTCAGGAACGGCCGCGGGAGGGACGGGAGATCACTCCGCGCGGAAGGCGAGCACGAGGTAGAGCTTCCGGTCGAGGTCGCTGCCGCTGCGCTCGCTGATGAGCATCCTGGACTTGAAGAGCCGGCCCTGGGAGTAGAGGACCTCGGAGTGGTCGGTGGTGAACCGGCTCTCCGCGGACCGGACCGCCTCGTCGCTCGGGTTCTCCATCAGCAGCGTCTGCTTGAAGGTCTCGCCGTCGATGGAGACGATCTGGCCGCCCTTGTCGTACGGGGGCTCCTTGTACGCGATGATGTCGGTGCCGTCCATCCGGAGCGGGATCAGGGTGTAGTTGTCACCGGCGTCCGCGCGGCCGCCCAGCAGCTTGCCGGTCTTCAGGTCGAAGGCGACGATCTCGTTGGTCTTGCCGTACTCCCCGGTGCCGTCGTGCTCCTCGGTCGGCAGGTAGAGCCTGTTGTTGCCGACGGCCATGTGCTGGCAGCTCTCGACGTCGGTGGCGCCGCAGCGCGCCGCGTACAGGTCCGCGTCGGCGGAGATGCGCACGATCAGCTTGCCGGTCGCCGCGTCGATGGAGAAGAAGTCGGAGATGCTGCTGCCGTCACCGGCGGTGTCGCCGACGTCGGCCGCGACCACCAGCGGCTTGGTGGAGACGATGGACGCGTAGTCGACGCCCTCGGGCATCTGGTACGAGGACAGCGGCGCACCGGTCGTCGGGTTCAGCGCCTGGATGGTGAGCTGCGGGCTGTCGTACGAGCCGCACTTGCGGACCACCGCGAGGGCCTCGCCGCCCGCGTAGCCGGTGTCGTAGCAGCCGTCCGCGCCGACCTTCGGCTTCCAGAGCTCGGCGCCGTTGTCCAGCTTGAAGGCCGCGCCGCCGCGGGTGCCGCCTGCGGCGACGGTGGTCCCGCTGATGGTCACCTCATCGAAGCGGATCTCCTTGTCACCGCCGGTGGCGGCCGTGATGCCCTTGCTCCACAGCATCTTGCCGGTGTTCAGATCGATGACACCGACCTGGTTGCAGGAGGGGTACTTGTTCTCCTTGGTGGCCTTGGACTCCTCGAAGACGATGGCCGTCTTGTAGTCCTTGCTCATGTGCCGGGACGCGGCGCAGACCTCGCCCGCCAGCGGCAGGGTCCAGAGCTTGGTCCCCTTGTCCGGGTCGTAGGCGGTGACCTCGCTGACGCCGCTCTTGACGTACGCCTTGTCGGTGAGCCAGGAGCCCTTGACCGAGGTGACCTCGGTGACCTTCGGCTCGGGGACCTGGAAGGCGACCTTGGCCTTGGTGTTGGCGGGCGCCTTCTCGTCACCGCCCGCCAGGCCGCCGCCCTCGCCGCCCTTGCCTTCGCCGCCCTTGCCTTCGCCGCCCTTGCCCTCACTGCCGGACGAGGAGGCCTGGTTGTCGCCGCCGTCCTTGTCACCGCCGCCGGTGTTGGCGTAGATGAGGCCCCCGCCGATGATCAGCACCACGGCGACGGCCGCGGCGAGGATGATCTGCATCTGGGTGCTGAACTTCTTGCCGCCACCGCCACTGCCGTCGCCCGCGCCGGGCTGCGGGGCACCGTACATGGGCTGGGTCGGGTAGCCGTAGCCCTGCTGCGGCATCCCGGGGTGACCGGGCTGACCGAGCTGACCGGGCTGACCGGGCTGACCGGGCTGACCGCCGAGGCCCTGCGGGTAGCCGTAGCCGGGCTGCGGGGGCTGGGGCTCCTGCGGGTAGCCGTAGCCGGGCTGCGGTGCGGGCGGGGTGGGGTAGCCGCCCTGCGGAGGCGGCTGCGGGGTGCCGTAGCCCCCGGCGGGCGGGGCCGGCGGCTGCTGCGGCTGCTTGGCGTACGGGTCCGCGGGCGGCGGGGTCGGCTCGCCGAACCCGCCGGGCGGCGGGTCCTGCGGCGCACCGAAACCACCGGCGGGCGGACCTGCGGGCGGCGCCGGGGGCGTGTTCGGCTGCGGCGGCTGGTTCGGTGTGTTCGAAGGCTCGTTGGGTGGCTGGGGCGGCTGGGGCGGCTGCGTCATGGCGTGCGTACCTCGGGAGAACAGGAGAAGCGGAAGGCGAATGGTGTGGGGGGCGCGTCCGGCCCGGAGGGGGCCGGACGCGTTCAGATGCCGTTGCGGGCCGTCACTTGCTGAACACCAGCAGCGTCGTCTGCTCCAGCTCTTCCTTGTCGTTGCCGGCGCTCACGCGCTCGCTGAAGATGAAGGAGCGGCCGCCCTCGTAGGCGACCTTGGCCGAGAAGAAACCGTTCTCGATCCGACCGGTCGACGTCGGGTGCTGAAGCAGCGTCTTGGGCTTGCCGCCGGTCGCCGCGAGCGTCACGACCGCCCCGCTCGCGTCGTACTTCGGCCGCATGTAGAGCACCAGCTCGCCGCCCTCCATGCGGAGCGGCTTCAGGACGCGCCCGGCCGGGGCCGGAGCCTCCCACTTGGGCTTGCCGGTGTTCAGGTCGAAGGCGATGACCTTGTTCGTCCGGGCGGACCCGCTGCCTTCGTCCTTCGTCGCCATGTAGAGGGTGTTGGCGTCGGCGGCGATGCCGCTGCACCCTTCGAGCTTCTTGCCGAAGACCGCGAAGCCGCTCCCGCAGTCGGCGGTGAGGGTGTCGCCCTTGGCGGGCGAGAGCTGGGAGCGGAGCTTGCCGCTGTCGGTGAGCGCGGCGATGGCCCACTGCTTCTTCTTGTCGTGGTCGAGCCTGACGACGATGGGGTCGACCGAGTAGACCTTGCTGATCTCCCAGCCGCGCGGCGGCTGGTACGTCCACTTGGGCTTGCCGCTGTCCGGGGCCAGCTCCTGGACCTGCTGCTGCGGGTTCTTGATGTCGTCGGTGCGGCAGTTGACCGCGGCGATGAGCTTCGGCCCGCCGGCGAACGCGTAGGGCTTGCAGTTGCCTTCGGGGGTGCCGAAGAGCTCCTTGCCGTCGCTGACGCGGTAGGCGTTGGAGTTGCCGGTGCGCCCGACGGCGACGGTGTCCCCGCTGATCGCCAGACCGATGTCCGAGAGGAAGTCCCAGGTGCCGTTCTTCTTGATCTCCTTCTTCCAGCCGGCCTTGCCGGTGTTGAGGTCGATCATCTGGAGGAGCGAGCACTTGGCCTTGTCCGTGGTGCCGTCCTTCACCCCGATGACGATCTTACCGTCGGTGGTGGGCGCGTTCGGCGTCGCGCACACGTCGGCGGGGAGCGGGAGGGTCCACTTCTGCTTGCCGTCGGCGACGGAGTAGGCCGAGACCCCCCGGTACATGGCCTTGACGACCAGGTCGCCGGTGAACCAGGGACCGTGGACGGAGGAGCCGTTGCGCGGCAGGTCGATGTCGTTCTTCTGGAGCCAGGCGACCTTGGCCTCGCCCGGCTTACGCCCGGCGTTGAGGTCGTCGCTCGCCTCCCGGCCGTCGCCGCTGCCGTCGCCCTCGTCGACCGTCGGGGACCCGCTGGGGGCCTTGGGGTCGACGGGCCCGGTGCTCTGGCCCGCCGCGGACTTCTTGTCGTCGTCGCCGCTGCCGCTCACCACGAACCAGACGCCCGCCCCGGCGGCCAGGACCACGGCGAGCGCCGCCGCGACCACGATGCCGGTCTTCCCCTTGAGGAACCCGCCGCCGGAGCCCGGACCGCCGGGAGCGGGGGCGCCGGGGTACTGCTGCTGCGGGTAGCCGTAGCCGGGCTGCGTCGGCTGGCCGTACGGACCGGGGGCCTGCTGGCCATACGGTCCGGGGGCTTCCTGGCCGTAGGGGCCGGGCTGCTGGCCGTACGGGCCCGGGGCCTGCTGGCCGTACGGTCCGGGCGCCTGGCCGGGCTGCTGCGGGTAGCCGTAGCCGGGCTGGCCGCCCGGGGGCGTCTGCGGATAGCCGTACGCCGGGGGTGCGCCAGGGGGCGGGGTCTGCGGCGGTCCGGCCGGGGGCTGCGGGGCTCCGGCCGGGGGCTGCGGCGGCTGGGCGGGCGGCAGGTCCTGGGGCGGTGGCGGCTGAGGAGTCCCCTGCGGCTGCTCCTGCGGAGCCCCGAAGCCTCCCTGCGGCGGTTGCTGGCTGGGCGGCTGGCTCATCAGCGCGTCCCCCTTCGTGCGGTCCGGTGGTCGATTCGGTCTCCCCCGCGATTCCGAGAGGGTCAATTCCCCTCGGAAAGGAGCGAATCGGTCATGGATTCCGCAGTGTTACGACAGTCGAGCGGGGCTTCTTTCTACCACCCGCCCGCCATCGAACACCGGATCGGTCCACCCCCTGTTCCCAAGGGAGAACCGCGTCGTGATGCCCTCGTTACGCCCCGGCCGGGGTGACGGTCAGTCACCGAAGCCGAGCATCACCACCTGCTCCTGCTCCTGCTCGTCGTCGGTCCGGCTGAGGAGCGGCTGCACGAGCACGGCCCGCCCGCCGGAGTAGGCGACCAGCGGCGGGGAGAAGGTGCGCTCGACCGTGGTCGCGGCGACCGGGTGCCGCAGCACCGGCTCCAGGTCCCCGCCGCCCGACGGGAGCGCGAGGATGCCGCCGCCCTTGCCCGTGCCCTCCTCCTTGGCCAGGGCCGGGCTCACGTACATCAGCAGTCGGCCGTCCTCGACCCTCAGGGGCATCAGGATCTGGCGGGCGGGGGCCTTGACCTTCCACTTCTGCTTGCCGGTCGCCAGGGCGAAGGCGGCGACGGCGTTGGAGATGCCGCCGTCGTCCGCGACGGCTTCGGTGGCGATGTAGAACGTGTCGTCATCGGCGGCGACGCCCTGGCAGGCGTCGAGATTCCGACCGCGGTCCGCCTCTTGGAACCCGCAGGTCGGGGCGTAGTTGTCGGCTGCGGGGCCGTTCAGCGCGCTGCGGCGGGTGCCGTCGTCGCCGAGGATCAGGATGCCCCACTTCTCCCTCCCCTGCCGCAGGGAGACCACCGGCGGGTCCACGGAGTAGAACTGGTCGACCTTCCAGCCCTTCTTGACCTTGTGCGACCACTGGATGCGGCCGGTGGCCGGGTCGATGCGCCGTACGTGCTGCACGGCGTGGTCGTCGGGCCCCTCCTCCTGGCAGCTGGTGGCGGCGAGCGGCACGGGGCCGCTGGTGAAGCCGAACGGCTGGCAGTTCCCGGGCAGTTCGTCCCACAGGTGCTTGCCGTCGCTGATCCGGAAGGCGTCGGTACGGCCGACGCGCCCGACGGTCAGGACATCGCCGTTGACGGCCATGTTGACCTCCGAGAGGCCGTCCCAGACGCCGATCCGCTCGAACCGGGCGCTCCAGCCCGCCTTGCCCGTCGCCAGGTCGACCATCTGGAGCCTGTCGCAGGTCGCGCCCTCCGAGGTGTCGCTTTCGAGCGCGAGGACGATCTTCCCGTCCGTGGTCGGCAGGGTGGGCGCGGCGCAGACGCTGGTCGCCAGGGGCAGGCTCCACTTCTCCGTCCCGTCGGCCACCGCATGGCCCGACAGCGTGCGGTACGCGGCCCTGGTCACGAGGTCCCCGGCGAACCACGGGCCGTACACCTCGGTCCCCCCGCCGGGCAGGTCCACTTCGTTCTTCTGGACGAAGAGAACCCGGCTGTCGCCCGGCTTGCGCTGCGCGTTGAGGTCGTCCGCCGTGGGGGCCCGGGTCACCGACCGTTCGCCCGGGGGGCCCGATTCCCCGGGAGCGGCGCTCTCCTTCGCGGCGGTCTCCTTCGCGGCGCTCTCCTTTGCGACAGGCTTCTTGTCGCCGGTGGGGCCACCGTCGCCCACGGCGAACCAGACACCGGCCCCGACGGCCAGCACCCCGGCGAGCACAGCGGCGACGAGCGCGGCGGCCCGCCCCCGGGAGCGTCCGCCGGGCCCGGGCGCCCGGGGCATCGGCATCGCGGGGTCTCCGTAGACCCCCGGCTGCGGCTCGTACGGGGCGCCGAACCCGCCTCGCCCTCCAGGGCTGCCCTGCGGCGGCTGCGACATCGGTTGCGGTCCCCTCGTTCTCACGTGCGGTCGTTCTGCGGCTGGAGGCGACGGTCAGTCGCCGAAGGCGATCATGGTCTTCAGCTCCAACTCCTCCTTGTCGGAGGGCCCGGTGACGTAGCCGTGCATGAGGAGGGAGCGCCCGTCGGCGTAGTGGACCAGGGGGTCGTAGAAGGTGCGCTCGGTCGCCGCGGCGGACGCCGGGTGCCGCAGCACCGGCTGGAGGGGTCCGCCCTGCGGCCCGAGCGCCATGATGCCGCCGCCCTTGCCCTTCACCCCGGCCGCGGGCGGGCTCAGGTACATCAGCACCTTGCCGCCCTCGACGCGCAACGGCAGCAGGGTCTGCGCGGCAGGCGCGTCGACCTTCCACTTCCGCTTGCCGGTGGTCCTGTCGAAGGCGACGACGGCGTTGGTCTTGTCGTCGCTGTCCTCCGGGGCCTTCGTGGCGAGGTAGAACGTGCTCGCGTCTGCCGCCGCCCCGATGCAGTGGTCCAGGTTCCCGCCATCGTTGCGCACGTCGCCGGCGCACCGGACGTCGTAGTCCTCGTTGCCCGCCTGGGGCTGGGCGCGGTAGGTGCCGTCGCTGTCGAGCATGACGATCGCCCACTCCTCCTCCGCATCGCCCCTGCGCACCGAGACGACCGGCGGGTCCACGGAGTAGAACTGGTCGACCTTCCAGCCCTTCTTGACCTTGTACGCCCACACGGTCCGGCCGGTGGCCGGGTCGATGCGCCGTACCTCTTCCTCGGCCGGGTCGATCGGCTGCTTGCGGCAGTCGACGGCGGCGAGCGGGACGGCACCGCTGGTGAGGCCGTACGGCTGGCAGCTGCCGCCGGGAAGCTTGCCCCACAGGTGCTTGCCGTCGCTGATCCGGTAGGCGTCGGTGAGGGTGGTCCGCCCCACCGTCACGACGTCTCCGTTGATGGCCATGACGATGTCGGAGAGCGCGTCCTGGGTTTCCGAGCGGTCGTACGAAGCGGTCCAGCCTGCCTTGCCGGTGGCCAGATCGATCATCTGGAGTCTGTTGCAGAACGACTGGTCCGTGGTGTCCGACATGAGTCCGATGACGATCTTCCCGTCGGCGGTCGGCCGTGTGGGTGCCGCGCAGACGTCGGAGGGCAGGCGCAGGCTCCACTCCTGCGCCCCGTCGGCCAGTGAATAGGCGGACGCGGTGCGGTACATGGCCTTGGCCACGGTGTCGCCGACGATCCAGGGACCGAGGGCGGAGTCGCCGCCCTCGGGCAGGTCCACGCCGTTCTTCTGGATCCAGCGGACGGGGGCCTCGCCCTCTTTGCGGCCCTTGTTGAGCTCCGGGGCTCCGGGGTCGGGCGTCGCCTTCCGGCTCGGCGGGGTGTCCGGCTCCTTCGGGGCGGCGCTCTCCGTGCCCTTGGCAACGGGCTTCCTGTCCGGTTCGTCGTCACCGCCGCCCACGACGAACCAGGCACCGGCCCCGACGACCAGCACCCCGGCGAGCACAGCGGCGACGAGCGCGGCGGCCCGGCCCCGGGACGGGCGGCCGGGTCCGCCGGGTCCGCCGGACGGCAGGGGGGCCGGCTGTGTCGGCGGCTGCGGATAGCCGTACGGGCCGGGAGGCGGCCCGTACTGCGCCGGGTCTCCGTACACACCCGGCTGTGGTTCGTACGGGGCGCCGAAGCCGCCCTGCTCACCCGGGCTGCCCTGCGGCGGCTGCGACATCGGTGTGGTTCCCCTCGAACATACGGTCCAGTCTCTGCTGTCCCGTTTCTACCACCCGGCCCACGAGCACCTGACACCCCACCAGCCCTTCCGGCCCCGCCGGCCCCACTGGCCCCGGCGGTGCCGGTCAGGCGTTCTCGGCCAGCTCCAGCCAGCGCATCTCCAGCTCGTCGCGCTCGGTGACAAGTTCGCGCAGTTCGGCGTCGAGCCCCGCGACCTTCTCGAAGTCGGTGGCGTTGTCCGCGATCTGCTTGTGCAGCGCGGTCTCGCGGGTGGAGAGCTTGTCGAGCTGCCGCTCGACCTTCTGCAGCTCCTTCTTCGCGGCGCGGGCCTCCTGCGCGGAGACGGCCGGGGCGGCCGCGGGGGCGGCGGACGTACGGGGTGCGGCAGCGGCGGAGGGGGTGGACTCCTCCTCCATCTTCTGCCTGCGCTCCAGGTACTCGTCGATTCCGCGCGGCAGCATCCGCAGGGCACGGTCCCCGAGGAGGGCCATGACCCGGTCGGTGGTGCGCTCGATGAAGAACCGGTCGTGGGAGATGACGACCATCGACCCGGGCCAGCCGTCGAGGAGGTCCTCCAGCTGGGTGAGGGTCTCGATGTCGAGGTCGTTGGTGGGCTCGTCGAGGAAGAGGACGTTGGGCTCGTCCATCAGCAGCCGCAGGATCTGGAGGCGGCGGCGCTCACCGCCGGAGAGGTCGCCGACGGGCGTCCACTGCTTCTCCTTGGTGAAGCCGAACTGCTCGCAGAGCTGCCCCGCGGTCATCTCGCGGCCCTTGCCGAGGTCGACCCGGTCGCGCACCTGCTGGACGGCCTCCAGGACGCGGAGGTTCGGGTTCAGCTCGTGCACCTCCTGGGAGAGGTAGGCGAGCCTGACGGTCTTGCCGACGACGATCTTCCCGGCGGCGGGCTGCTCGTCGCCCTGGGTGCGGGCGGCCTCGGCCAGGGCGCGCAGCAGGGAGGTCTTGCCCGCGCCGTTGACGCCGACCAGGCCGACGCGGTCGCCGGGGCCGAGCTGCCAGGTGAGGTGGGTGAGCAGGGTCTTGGGCCCGGCCTGGACGGTCACGTCCTCCAGGTCGAACACGGTCTTGCCGAGGCGGGCGTTGGCGAACTTCATGAGCTCGCTGGTGTCGCGCGGGGGCGGCACGTCGGCGATGAGCTCGTTGGCTGCCTCGATGCGGTAGCGCGGCTTGGAGGTACGGGCGGGGGCGCCGCGGCGCAGCCAGGCCAGCTCCTTGCGCATGAGGTTCTGCCGCTTGGACTCCTCGGTGGCCGCGATGCGTTCGCGCTCGGCGCGGGCGAAGACGTAGTCGCTGTAGCCGCCCTCGTACTCGTGGACGGTGCCGCGCTGGACGTCCCACATGCGGGTGCAGACCTGGTCCAGGAACCACCGGTCGTGGGTGACGCAGACGAGGGCGGAGCGGCGGGCGCGCAGATGTCCGGCCAGCCAGGAGATGCCCTCGACGTCGAGGTGGTTGGTGGGCTCGTCGAGGACGATCAGGTCCTGCTCGTCGATGAGGAGCTTGGCCAGGGCGATACGGCGGCGCTCGCCACCGGAGAGCGGGGCGATCACGGTGTCGAGCCCGTGCTCGAAGCCGGGCAGGGCGAGCCCGCCGAAGAGCCCGGTGAGCACGTCGCGGATCTTGGCGCTGCCCGCCCACTCGTGGTCGGCGAGATCGCCGATGACCTCCTGGCGGATGGTCTTCTCCGGGTCCAGGGAGTCGTGCTGGGTGAGGACGCCGAGGCGCAGTCCGCCGTTGTGGGTGACGCGGCCGGTGTCCGCCTCCTCCAGCTTGGCGAGCATCCGGATGAGAGTCGTCTTGCCGTCGCCGTTGCGGCCCACGACACCGATCCGGTCGCCCTCGGACACCCCGAGGGATACACCGTCGAGCAGGGCACGGGTGCCGTACACCTTGCTGACCTGCTCGACATTGACCAGATTGACGGCCATTTCACTCCTGTCCGGGGGATCGATCGACCTTCCCAGGGTACGGCGCGGCGGAGGGGGGCCGGTCGTGCGGCCTCGGGCCGGTCCGGGACCGCCCGGATGCCGGGATAGCCTCGTGTGGGTGCTTTTGCCGATGGGCGGGGGGAAATCTATGGGTTCGGTCCCGGTGACCGTTCTGGTGGTGGACGACGACGCGCTGGTACGCGACGGCCTGAGGCGCATCCTGGAGTCGGCCGACGACATCCGGGTGTCGGCGGTCTGCGGCCCCGGGGAGGCGTTGGAGCTGGCCCGTCGGCACCGGCCGGACGTGGCGCTGGTGGACATGCACATGCCCGGCGCGGACGGCATCGAGGGACGACGTCCTGCTGGTCGAGGTCACCAACGGCCCGCCGGCCGGCGGCGCACCCGTGACCGGTGCGCTCGGCCCCGGTGAGGGGCCGGGGCTCGGGCTGGTGGGGCTGCGGGAGCGCGCGGCGCTGCTGGGCGGTTCGCTGGAGGCGGGCCCGGCCGACGACGGCTTCCTGGTCAGGGCACGGCTGCCCCGGACCGCAACGGTCCACAGCGGCTGAGGGGACCGCTGCGGCCCCCCGACAACTGTCGGGGGCACTCCCCCGACAGCAGGACGAAAAAATCACATGAAAAGGGGCAGGCGCGCCACATCCTGCCAACGGTGCTTGCGGGCGTTCGGCGCGGTTCGTTACAACTCGACCCGCGCCGAACGGCGTTCACCCGACCGGGCGTCATCACTTCCCGAGCACCACCAGAAGGAAACACCTCACGTGCCTGTCTCGATACTCAGCCGCACCTCCCTCCGCCGTACGGCCGTCGCCGTCGCGGGCATGACCGCGACGAGCGTTCTCCTCACGGCGACCTCGGCGCAGGCAGCCCCGGCCGAGCTGCCCGCGAAGAAGGGCAAGACCTTCAAGAAGGGGATCATGGAGGTCTTCGAGGAGGCGGGCGGCGGCATCGGCGCCATCGCCGCCGAGATCCTCGGCATCGACGGCGTCGTCAAGAACTGCTGGTAGCCGGGTAGTCAGGAGAGAGGTTTCTGCCGATGACCGTCGTCGCGACCGTGCTGCGCTGGGCCTTCCTCGTGGCCGGAGCGGCCGTTCTGGCCGCCTTCCTCGTCAGCGCCTTCCGGGCCCGTATCGCCGGCACCCGCTTCGGTGAGCTGGTCGACGCACTGGAGAACCGGTGGTTCGCCCCGGGCCAGGTGTTCTTCGCCGTACTGGCGGGTCTCGCCGGGGCCTGGGCCGCGGGCTGGGCGGGCGGGGCCCGTCCGCCCCTCCTGGAGTCCGTACCGATCCTGTTCCCGCTGGGCATCGTCGCCGCGTTCGTCGTCCGCCGCACGGGCGGGGTCGAAGGCGGCAACGAGGGCGCGGGCCGGGACGGCAGGGCGTTCGTCGTGAAACTGCTCGCCCTGCTGGCCGCGCCGCTGCTCCTGGGCGGCGTGATGACGGGCTGGTGAGGGGGAGGCAGAGGGGCGAGGTCAGCCGGGGGCGGACGGCGAGTCACCCCGGGGGCCTCGCCGCCCAACCCCGTCACTACGGCCGCTACCACTACGGCCGCTGACCCCTGCCCGGCCCCCGCCCCGCCCGCTCCACCAGCAGCCAGCCGCACAGGGTCATCGCGACGGCCCCCGGGGCGCTGACCGGGATCGCGATCAGCAGGGCCGTGCGGCCCTCCAGCAGGCCGCCGAAGCCGACCATGGACAGGCCCAGCACGCCGAGCAGGCAGAGCGTCGCGCCCAGGGCCGCGAGGGGGCCGTGGCCTGCGGCGGGGGCGGTGGGGGCCGGGCGCTCGAAGGTGCGGAAGGCGGCGACGAGGCCGGCGGTCAGGGCCGCGGCGAGCACGATCCGCAGGGGGACCTGGGCCCACCAGGCGGCCGACGCGGGCTCGGGCAGCGGGGCGTCGAGGGCGAGCATCGCCCCGTACACCCCGAACATCGCCGTGAGGTGCCAGAGGAACGCGGTCATCGCCACTCCGTTGGCGGCCACCACCGTGCGCCAGGCCCGGGGGCGCTCCAGCAGGCGGGCGGCCGGGGCGCGGAGCAGTTCGACCGCGCCGACGAGCCAGAGGCCGTGGCAGAGCAGGGCGAGGGTGGGCGGGGCCATGTTGCTGACCTTCTCGCCGGGCATCCCGACCATGGACAGCGGGTACGGGCCGAACGCCACCAGCGCGGCGGCGGTGACCAGACCGCCACCGGCGAGCAGGGCGGGGCGGCGGAGGCGGAGGTGGCCGTCGGCGCGCAGGAACCCGAGCTGGTGCACCGCCAGCCAGACGAAGGCGAAGTTGAGGAACTCCACGTACGGGACTCCCGCCGCGAAGCGGAGGGCGTCCACAGCGGCGGCCGCCCCCGCCAGTGCGGCGAACGCCCCCCAGCCGTACCGCTCGTGCAGCCTCAGCAGCGGCGGGGTGAACGCGACCATCGCCAGGTAGATCCCGATGAACCACAGCGGCTGGGTCACCATCCGCAGGGTGACGCCGCTCAGCCCGCCGCCCCCGCCGAGGAGCTGGACCAGCAGCGCCGCCGCGCCCCACACCAGGACGAAGACCATGGTGGGGCGCAGCAGCCGCTGGAGCCGGGCCCGCAGGAACGCCGAGTAGACGGAGTCCGTCGAGCCGCCGGGGCGCTTGCGGAGCAGGGAGCGGTAGGACAGCGCGTGCGAGAAGCCGCCGACGAAGAAGAACACCGGCATGACCTGGAGCAGCCAGGTCAGCGGCTGGAGCGCCGGAACGACCGCCAGCAGGTTGCCCACCCCGTCCGGGGTGACGGCTGCCATCAGCCAGTGGCCGAGGACGACCGCGGCGAGCGAGGCGACCCTCAGCAGGTCGACGTAGCGGTCCCGGGTGGCGGGCGTCGCCCCGGCCAGTTCACGAACACTTGATCCCATGAGGGTACGGTCGCGTGCGCCGGCCGGGGTGCGGCAGCGTCCTCGTACTCACTTGCCCGGTGAGTACGAGGGGCAGGAGGGTGCGAGAGGTGTCAGATCACGTGCGCGCCCGGCGCGGGCGACACCGCCACCCGCGCGCTGCGGCAGGTCCCGGACGTCAGCAGCGCGTCGGCCACCTTGAGGGCCACCGACTCGTCCTCGACCAGGAACGCCGTCGTCGGGCCCGAGCCGGAGACCAGGGCGGCCAGGGCCCCCGCCGCCGTGCCCGCCGCCAGGGTGTCAGCGAGGGAAGGGCGCAGGGAGAGCGCGGCGGGCTGGAGGTCGTTGCCCAGGGCGGCCGCGAGTGCGCCGGAGCCGCCCGAGCGCAGGGCGGCGAGCAGGGCGGGGGACGCGGTCGGCTCGGGGACCTCGGTGTCCGCCGTGAGGCGGTCGAACTCGCCGTACACCGCGGGCGTGGAGAGGCCGCCGTCCGCCACCGCGAAGACCCAGTGGAAGGTGCCGCCCACCTCGATCGGGGTCAGCTTCTCGCCGCGTCCGGTGCCGAGCGCGGCCCCGCCGACCAGGCTGAACGGCACGTCGCTGCCCAGGTCCGCGCAGATCGCGAGGAGTTCGTCGCGGCTCGCGCCGGTCCCCCACAGGGCGTCGCACGCGACCAGGGCGGCCGCCCCGTCGGCGCTGCCGCCCGCCATGCCGCCCGCGACCGGGATGTCCTTGGCGATGTGGAGGTGGACGGCGGGTTCGATGCCGTACCGCTCGGCCAGCGCGAGGGCGGCCCGGGCCGCGAGGTTGGTGGTGTCCAGCGGGACCTGGGCGGCGTCCGGGCCGGAGCAGGTGATGCGCAGCTCGTCGGCGGGGGTGGCGGTGACCTCGTCGTACAGGCCCACGGCGAGGAAGACGTTGGCCAGGTCGTGGAAGCCGTCGGGGCGGGCGGCGCCCACGGCGAGCTGGGCGTTGACCTTGGCGGGGACGCGGACGGTGACGCTCACTTGTCGCCTCCGGAAAGCCCGGACGCCGCCGGCTTGTTCTCCGCGATCGCCGCGAACTCCTCGACCGTCAGCGCCTCCCCGCGCGCCTGCGGGGAGACCCCGGCGGCGACGAGCGCGGCCTCGGCGGCGGGCGCGGAGCCCGCCCAGCCGGACAGGGCCGCGCGCAGCGTCTTGCGGCGCTGGGCGAAGGCGGCGTCCACGACCGCGAAGACCTCGGCGCGGGAGGCGGTGGTGGCGATGGGCTCGGTGCGCCGGACGAGCGAGACGAGGCCGGAGTCGACGTTCGGGGCGGGCCAGAACACGTTGCGGCCGATGGCCCCGGCGCGCTTGACGTCCGCGTACCAGTTGGCCTTCACCGACGGCACGCCGTAGACCTTGTTGCCGGGGCGGGCGGCGAGCCGGTCGGCGACCTCGGACTGGACCATGACGAGGGTGCGTTCGATGCTGGGGAAGCGCTCCAGCATGGTGAGCAGGACCGGCACGGCCACGTTGTACGGGAGGTTCGCCACCAGCGCGGTGGGGGCCGGGCCCGGCAGCTCGGTGACCAGCATCGCGTCCGAGTGGACCAGGGCGAAGCGGTCGGCGCGCTCCGGCATCCGGGCGTTCACCGTGGCGGGCAGGGCGGCCGCGAGGACGTCGTCGATCTCGACCGCGATCACCCGGTCCGCCGCCTCCAGCAGCGCCAGGGTCAGCGAGCCGAGCCCGGGGCCGACCTCGACGACGACGTCGTCCGGGCGGACCTCGGCCGTGCGCACGATGCGGCGGACGGTGTTGGCGTCGATGACGAAGTTCTGACCGCGCTGCTTGGTGGGGCGTACGCCCAGCTTCGCGGCCAGGTCGCGGATGTCTGCGGGGCCCAGGAGGGCGTCGGGCTCTGTGCTGCTCACCCGGTAAGCCTACGGCCGCAGTGCGGCCACGGACTCGCCCCCCGCTGTACGTACAGCTTCTTCGCCCGGTACGTCTGCTCGGCGGCGGGCGCGTCCTGGGGGCGTCCGACGCCGCCGAGGGACTGCCAGGTCCGCGTGTCGAACTGGTACAGCCCCCCGTAGGTGCCGCTCGGGTCGACCGCCCCCGGCCGCCCGCCCGACTCGCAGGCGGCCAGCGCGCCCCAGTTCAGCCCGTCCGCCCCGGCGACCGAGTCGGGCCGCTGCCGGGTGCCGGTGCGGACGACGCGGCTGACCGGCCGGCGGACCAGTTCCTCCGCGGTCCTGCGGGGCTTCTGGCGGACCCCGTTGACGGTGCGGACGGTGTACGTGACCCGGCGCACCCCGTTGCGGCCCGCCCGCTCCACGACCTCGACGCCCCGGAACAGCTCGGGGTCCTCGCTGCGTTCGACGGCGTACGGGACGGTCTCCTCGCGCACCTCGCGGGTGTCGGTGATCCGCAGGACGGAGATCGTCTGGCCGTCGCGCGGGAAGCTCGCGGGGTCCACGGAGGTGGTGTCCTGGCCGTGCAGCGTGATCCCGGCCTCGGCGACGGCCTCGCGGACACTGGCCGCGTTGGTGCGCAGCGTGCGTTCCTGGCCGTCGGCCATGAAGGTCACGGTGCGTTCGGTGCGGACGGTGAGGGTCAGGCCGGTGCGGCTGATCGGTGCGGAGCGGGCGGCGGAGAGGTACGCCCCCTCCACGCGGACCCCGAATTCGCGCAGGGCCCCGGCCACGGTTCCGGCGGTCGTCCACACCTGGTGGCGGACGCCGTCGAGGGTGAGGGTGATCGGCCGCCCGTAGCGGACGACGACCTCGTCGCCGTGGTCGAGGGCCGTGCCGGGGGCCGGGGAGACGGCGTCGTGCGCGCCGACGGTGACGCCCTCGTCCGCCAGGAGCTCGGTGACGTCGTCGGCGAAGGTGTGCAGGGTCCGGGGCGTGCCGTCGACGCTGAGGCGGACGGCCTTGTCGTTGGCGACGAACGCGGTGGTGCCGCCCGCCAGGAACGCGACGACGAGGGCCCGGGGGAGAAGGCGCCGCAGACTCTCGGGGGTCGCGACGAGCGTCCGCCGCCGCTTGGCCGCCCGCCGGGACCCGGCCCCGCCGCGCGAGGGCGACTGGCGCGGTACGGAGGGGGGCGGGGTGGGAAGGGGGGTGCCGGTGAGCCGGGTGCCGGGGAACGGGAAGCCGGTGAGCGGGGCGTCCACCATGGTCGGGTCGTGCACCGCCCCGGCGGCCCAGGCCCCGTCGACGACGGTCAGCTGCTCGTGGAACCCGTCCGGCGCGGGCGGGGCGTACGGGGCCGGGGCGAGCGGCGGCGCGAGGGCCGTGCGTCCCCTGCGTCCGCCGCGCGCTGCCCGGTGACTGCCCTGTGAAGTGCTCACGCCGCTCCCGAAGTTCCGCCCGCCGACCCCCCAGGGCCACAGGGCCGCGCGGCCCTGGTGCGCCCGGGACGATAGCGGAGCCGCGGTGACTATCCAAAGCGGTACGGCTACTCAGGGTTGCCGTGTCGGGTGCCGGGAAGACCTCCGGGGCCTTCAGAAGTCAAACGCGCGTGCCGTGTTGTCGTAGATCGCGGCGGCCAGCGCGTCCTCGTCGAGGCCCTTCACCTCGGCCATGGCGCGCAGCGTGACCGGAATGAGGTACGGCGCGTTGGGCCGTCCGCGGTACGGGGCGGGGGTGAGGAAGGGCGCGTCCGTCTCGACGAGGACCAGCTCGGTCGGAGCGACGGCGAGCGCGTCGCGCAGCGGCTGGGCGTTCTTGAAGGTCACGTTGCCCGCGAAGGACATGAAGTATCCGGCGCTCGCGCAGATCCGGGCCATGTCGGCGTCGCCGGAGTAGCAGTGGAACACGGTCCGCTCGGGCGCGCCCGCGTCCGCCAGCACCCGCAGGACGTCCGCGTGCGCGTCGCGGTCGTGGATGACCAGCGCCTTGCCGTGCCGCTTGGCGATCTCGATGTGGGCGCGGAACGACTCCTCCTGGGCGGCGACGCCCTCGGGGCCCGTGCGGAAGAAGTCCAGACCGGTCTCGCCGACCCCGCGCACGTGGTCGAGGGCGGCCAGCGCGTCGATCTCCGCGAGCGCCTCGTCCAGCGCCGCCTTGCCGCCGGGCTCCCGGGCGCCCTGCCGCGCGGTGCCCTCGACGTCCCCGTGGACGATGCGCGGGGCCTCGTTGGGGTGCAGGGCGACCGAGGCGTGGACGGCGGCGTGGGCGGCCGCGGTCTCGGCGGCCCAACGGGAGCCCGCCACGTCACAGCCCACCTGGACCACCGCCGTGACGTTCACCGCGGCGGCCCGGGCGAGGGCCTCCTCGACGGTGGCGTCCTGCATGTCCAGATGGGTGTGGGAGTCGGCGACCGGAACCCGCAGGGGCTCGGGCAGCGGCGGGGCTTCGGTACGGCTCATGCCGACGATCGTACGAGGGCCCGGCCCCCGTACGTCATCGGCGTCCGGCGCACCAAGGGGGACGTCACCTGCGGTGGAACGGATGGAGGAGGTCCGACAGCCGCCAGTGGCGCTCGGGGGCGGCGGCGACGGACACCGCCCGGTCCTCCGCCTCGCGCGGCGCGGACTGCTTGCGCAGGAGCTCCTGGACACCGGCGACCCGCCCCGCCCGCATGATGCGCACCACGTGTCCGCCGCAGTTGGTGCAGGTGGGCGTGGAGAGCGGGGACGGCACACGCTCGCCGTCGGCCGTGTAGACGACGAAGTCGTGGCCGTGGACGTCCGTGTGGTGCTGAATCTCGTAGGACTGCTCCCAGCCGTATCCGCACCTCATGCAGGCGAAGGCGTACGCCTCATGGACGGTGGTCGCTGCGATCTCGCTCATGCCCGCTCCTCTTGTCCGCCGGTCAGCGCTCCGGGGACGGCCGACCCGCCCGAGGGGTTCGAACAGGTGGCCCGTCCCTTCCAGTGGACACCTGGACGCGGATGGACGCACCAGCTCAGGGCCGATATTGGTGCGTTCTTGGCCTCCTTTTGCCGCCCTTTGCCCCTGCATGGCGGGACAGAGACGCGCAGCAGGACAGGCCGTGACCGCCGGGTCACCGAGCGCCCCTGTCGCGCCGGGAGGCGAGCGTGAACGCGCCCGCGCACGACCCCCGTACCCACTCCTTCCCCTCCCCGAATTTCCGGCCTTTCATGCCGCCCTCGCCCCAGGAATTCACCATTCAATTGAATGCGTAATTTCCACGGTTGTCGCAGCCCGATTTGCGGCACCCCCATTCCTCCTTTTCACTCATTACGTCCACCCCATTTCCCACAGGACGGGGAACAACCCATGTACACGACGGACACCACTGCCACCGACATCGAGCTCGATCTCGACGCGGCCCTCAACCCGGGCGAGGCCGAGGGGCTGTACCGGGACTCGCGCGAATGCGCGTACCTCGCGCTCCTCGCGGGCGGCGGCGCTCTGCTGCTCTCGCCCCCGACCCCGCGCCCGAAGAAGGGCTAGTCGTCGCCACATGGACCAGACACATGCCTCGTCCCCGCTGGCGGGCGCCGTGCATGACCTGGCAACGGAGGTGGTCCTCGCTCTTCGGAGCGGGGACCACCTCGCCACGGTGTGCGGCGCGGCGGGAATCGACGAGGAGAACCGGACCGGAATCGCCGCCGTGCGGGTCATCGGGGCCGACCTGCTGCTGCCCAGTGTTCTCCACGGACGTCATCCGCATCCGGGCGACGTCGCCGTGCTCGACCGGGCGGTACGGGAGTTCCCGCCCAAGCCCGACGCCCCGGCCGCCACGGCCTGGAGCCACTGGCACATGATCTCCACGCTCCAGCGGATCGCGCCCCCGTCCCCGGGCGCCCCCGGTGCGTACGAGGAGCCCGACGCCGCCTGGCTGGAGGACGCCCCCTGGCAGGCGCTCACCCACCAGCTGTCCGTCCTGGCCCCGCTCGCCGTCCCGGCCTCCCCCTCGGCCGTCCAGCGGGCCGCGGCGAACCGTGCCGTCGACCTGTCGCGCGGCTTCGTCCGCGCGGTCCGGCGGCGCGACTGGCTCCAGGCGGCGGGCGCGGGCCGCTGGCTCGCGGCGGTCGGCGGCGAACCGGCGACGCTGGGCCTGGAGCGCGGCCTGGACTTCGTCGAGCTGATGGGAGGCCACGACCCCCGCGTCACCCTCCAGGTGCGGGCCGCCCGGCTGATGGCCGAGGCGAGAGCGCGATGACGGCGACCGCGACGCAGGGCCCCCGGGGGCGTCCGGACCCCCGCAGCCGCTCGGGCCGGCCTCCCCGGGACCACGCCTCGCCCGGCGCGTCCCCCGGCATGCCCCCCTCCCCCGGCGCCGCGCTCGCCGCCCTGCCCCGCGTCCTGAGCCGGGCCCTGGCCTGGACCGACGCCCACCGGAGCCACTTCACGCTCCCCGACGACGTCCTGGAACCCCACACCCAGGTCAACGCCACCCTCAAACCCCTCGGCGAACTGGCCCAGCTCGGCTCCACGATCCGCCGCGCCACCGCCCCGGGCACCCCGGAACACGAGCTGGCCGGGGACCTCGTCGCGTACGCCTGGCAGCAGGTCGCGCGAGGCGACCTCCTCCTGGAGCTGCTGCGCGCCGAGCCGTTCGCCGCGTACCCGTACGAGATCTACGCCGCCTTCGCCGGGTACGGGCTGCGCCACGAGGGCTTCGAGGCGCTCGCCCGCCCGCTCACCGCGACCCGCGCCTGGGCCCACACCGAGCAGCACGCCAACCGGCAGCTGGGCCTGGTCAACTCCGAGCGGCGGGTGGGGGTGGTGACCCATACGGACGCCGGCGGGGTCCTGTCCCGGACCTGGCTGGGCGGCCTCTCGGAGCCGTGGATGTTCGAGGGCCCGTCCGGCTACGCGCTGACCCACACCGTCTTCCACCTCACCGACTGGGGCCGGATGCCGGACCGCGTGCCGGAGAGGATCGACGGCTATCTGCGGACCTGGCTGCCCGCGTGGGCCGACGGCTGTCTGGAGAGCGGGCAGTGGGATCTGACCGGCGAGCTGCTGGCGGTGGCGGCCTCGCTGCCGGGGCCACCCCCGACGGCCCTGCTGGACACGGTCTGGCCGGTGCTCGCCGACGTACAGCACACGAGCGGCTGCGTGCCGGAGACGGGCGTACCGGTGCACGAGGACGCGCCACCGGACCCGTACCCCTTCATCGACTGCTACCACTCCACGCTCGTCACGGCCTTCGCGGCGGCCCTGTCCCTGAGGTCGCTGCGGTCGCCGGGGCCGACGCGGCGGACGGCCGGGGCCGGGCCCGGCCGGGAAAGGCACACCCCATGAGCCCCATGAGCAGCAGCGGCATCCAGCAGATCCACGACGTCGGGGCGAAGGCCCTGGGCTGGCTGTACGAGCACCGGGAAGGGTTCCGGCTGGAGGCCGACCCGGCCCCGGAGGCGGGAATGCTGGACCGGTTCAAGCCGCTGGGCGAGCTCGCGCTGATCGGCAAGGTCATCTTCCGCGAGGGCGTGGCGGGCTCCCAGCAGTCCGCGCTCGCCCACAAGCTGCTGGATCACGCCTGGCACGAGCTGCTGGGCTCCGGGGCGCGGCTGCTGGAGGGCCAGCGGCGCGAACCGCTCTCGCCGGTGCCGCTGGAGGTCTACGTACCGTTCCGGGAGCTCGGCTACCGGCAGCCCGACCTGGAGTCCGCGATCCGGCTCAACCACCGGCTGGCCAGCTGGGCGGCGCTGGAGGTGCTGCCGGTGCGGCGGCTCGGCCTGAGCGCGATCGAGCGGCGGTTCGGGGTGGAGCCGAGCGTTCCGGAGACGGCGGCGCTGGCCCGCACCTGGCTGGCGCGGCGGCCCGAGCCGTGGACGGTCGAGGGGCACATCGGCTACGACATCACGCACACGGTCTTCCACCTCACGGACTGGGGCGAGAAGCCCGCGGGCCTCCCCGCCGACATCGCCGACTACCTGACGCTGTGGCTGCCCACCTGGCTGGACGACTGGCTGGACCTGAAACGCTGGGACCTGCTGGGCGAGCTGCTGGTGGTCGACGCCTGCCTGCCGTCCCCGACGCCGGCCCCGGCGGCCTGGCAGGGGTTCGCGCAGGCCCAGCAGCCGGACGGGGCGATGCCGGTGGTGGGCGGGATGCCGGAGGGCGACGAGGAGGCGGTGTTCGACCTCGTCTACCACCCGACGCTGGTCGCCGCGTTCGCCTCGGCGCTCGCGATGTCCCGCGCCCTGTCCGGCCTCAGCGCCGAACCGGCCCCGGCATGACGGACGTGACCGCGGTCCGCGTGGACGCCCCCGGCGCCTCGGCCACCGCCCGCCTCCTCGCCGAGGCGGCCCGCGCCGTCGACGCACCGGACCTGGTGCTCGCGGTCAGCCGGGGCGGAGTCCGCACGGTGCACACCGGCGGCAGCGCGGCGCCGGGCCCGGTCCCCCGGGAGCTGCTGACCTACGAGCTGGGCTCGGCGTCGAAGCCGTACGCGGGGCTGCTGCTGGCCCGGCTGGTCGCCCAGGGCCGGGTGCGGTACGAGGACCGGGCGGCGGACCTGCTGGCCCCGGGCCTCCCGGTACACCCGGCGGTGCGCCGGATCACGCTGCGCCATCTGCTCACCCACACCTCGGGGCTGCCGGGCCTGCCCGCCGACTTCTACCCGCAGGCGGTGCCCCGCTGGTCGACCGGCCCGTACGGCGGCTATCCGGCCGACCGGGTGGTCCGGGCCTTCCTGCGGGCCCGTCCGCGCCGCCGCCCCGGCACCCGCTGGCGCTACTCCAACTTCGCCGTCTCAGTGCTCGGCCACACCCTGGCGGCGGCCACGGGGACCCCGTGGGAGGTCCTGCTGCACCAGCAGGTGCTGGCCCCGCTGGGGCTGGACGCGACCCGGGTGCGCCCGGGGCCGGACGGCACGGACGCGGTCGGCCGCCGCCGCGACGGGACACCGGTGCCCGCGCTGGACACCGGGGGCTTCACGGCGGCGGGCGCGGTGCGGGCGACCCCGCTGGACCTGCTGACGTTCCTGGAGGCGCACGTGGGCGGGCCCGAGCCCCGGGACCCGGCACTGAGCGCCGCGCTCACCGAGGTGACCCGCCCGCTGCTGCGGCGCGGCCTGCGGCACGCGCACACCCACACCCTCACGTGGTTCCAGCACCCGTCCCCGTACGGTCGGGTGCTCTTCCACGCCGGGGCGACGCTGGGTCAGCAGGCGTTCCTGGGCTTCCGCCCGGACTCGGGGCTCACGGTGGCGGCGACGGCAACGCGGCGGGTGCACCGGGGGGACACGTTCGTGGCGACGGCGTACGGGCTGCTGACGGAAACGCCGTAAGCACCGCCGTACGTACCTAGGGCTTCCGCGGGGCCTTCTCCGCGTTCTTGGCGGCCACCACCGCGTCGAACACCTCCCGCTTGGGCAGCCCCGCTGCGGCGGCGACGGCGGCGATGGCCTCCTTGCGCCGCTCCCCCGCCTCCTCGCGCACGCGCACGCGCCGCACGAGCTCCTCCGCGTCCAGCCCCTCGTCGCCGGAGTCGGAGGCGCCTTCGACGACGACGGTGATCTCCCCGCGCACCCCGTCGGCGGCCCACACGGCCAGCTCTCCCAGCGGACCGCGCTTGACCTCCTCGTACGTCTTGGTCAGCTCCCGGCACACGGCGGCGCGCCGCTCGGCCCCGAAGACCTCGGCCATCGCGGCGAGGGTGTCGTCCAGCCGGTGCGGGGCCTCGAAGAAGACCATCGTGCGCCGCTCGTCGGCGTTCTCGCGGAGCTTGGAGAGCCGTTCACCGGCCTTGCGCGGCAGAAACCCCTCGAAGCAGAACCGGTCCACGGGCAGCCCGGAGAGCGCGAGCGCGGTGAGCACGGCGGACGGCCCCGGGACTGCGGTGACGCGGATGTCCTTCTCCACGGCGGCGGCGACGAGCCGGTAGCCGGGGTCGGAGACGGACGGCATGCCCGCGTCCGTGACGAGGAGCACGCGCGCGCCCCCCGTCAGGGCTTCCACCAGCTCCGGCGTACGGGCGGACTCGTTTCCCTCGAAGTAGGAGACGACACGCCCCGAGGTGTGGATGCCGAGCGCCTGGGTGAGCCGGCGCAGCCGCCGGGTGTCCTCGGCGGCGACGATGTCGGCCCGCTCCAGTTCGGCGGCCAGGCGGGGCGGGGCATCCGCCACATCACCGATGGGGGTCCCTGCGAGCACGAGCGTTCCAGTCGTTCCAGTCACATCAGCCATCCTCGCAGCACGGGCAGCGCCCTTCGCACAGATGCGTTCCCTACGATGGCGCGGTGACGAGTACCGCACCCGAGACCCAGCGGGGCCAGGACGCCGGGGACCCGCTCGGCGAGCAGCCGACCTCCTGGCAACGGCGGCTACGCCGTTTCGGCCATGTTCCCCGGGCGGAGACCTCCCTCCGCGACCGCCTGGACCCGCCGTACACCCGGCCGGGACGGCAGGTGTGGTCGGTACTCGCGATCCCGCCGCATATCGCCGACCGGCTGGTGCGTTGGTCCGCCTGGGGCGGCCCGCTGCTGGTGACGCTGGTCGCGGGGCTGCTGCGGTTCTGGAGGCTGGACCAGCCGCACGCGGTGATATTCGACGAGACGTATTACGCGAAGGACGCGTGGGCGCTGGTCAACCAGGGGTACGAGGGTTCCTGGCCCAAGGACGTCGACAAGCTGATCCTGAAGGACCCCTCCTCCGTCCCGGTCCCGACCGACCCGGGCTATGTGGTGCACCCGCCGGTCGGGAAGTGGATCATCGGGTTCGGTGAGCAGCTGTTCGGCTTCACGCCGTTCGGCTGGCGGTTCATGGTGGCGGTGCTGGGCACGGTCTCCGTCCTCCTCCTCTGCCGGATCGGCCGCCGGCTGTTCCGCTCGACGTTCCTGGGCTGTCTGGCGGGGCTGCTGCTCGCGGTGGACGGGCTGCACTTCGTGATGAGCCGGACCGCGCTGCTCGACCTGATCGTCATGTTCTTCGTACTGGCCGCGTTCGGCTGCCTGGTGGTCGACCGGGACCACGCCCGCCGCCGACTGGCCGGCGGGCTGCCGGTGGACGAGGAGGGGGTGCTGCGCCCGGACGCCAGGGTCGCGGAGACCCTGCGCCTGGGGTGGCGGCCGTGGCGTCTCGCGGCGGGCGTGATGCTGGGCCTGGCCTTCGCCACGAAGTGGAACGGCCTCTACGTCCTGGCCGCGTTCGGCCTGATGACGGTTCTGTGGGACGTCGGCGCACGGCGCACGGCGGGCGCGGTACGCCCGTACCAGGCGGTGCTGCGCCGGGATCTGGTGCCCGCCTTCGTCTCCACGGTGCCGGTGGCGATCGTGACGTACGTCGTCTCGTGGACCGGCTGGATCGTCACGGACAAGGGCTACTACCGCAACTGGGCGGCCACCGAGGGCAAGGACTCCGCCTGGAGCTGGCTGCCGGACTGGCTGCGCAGCCTGTGGCACTACGAGACCCAGGTGTACGACTTCCACGTCGGCCTGACCTCGGGCCACACGTACGAGTCGAACCCCTGGAGCTGGCTGGTCCTCGGCCGCCCCGTCTCGTACTTCTACGAGGAGCAGGCGGGCTGCAAGGAGTCGGCGACCGGCAAGTGCGCCGCCGAGGTCCTCGCCATCGGCACCCCGCTGCTGTGGTGGGCGGCGTGCTTCGCCCTGGCGTACGTGGTGTGGCGCTGGTTCTTCCGCCGCGACTGGCGGGCGGGCGCGATCGCCTGCGGGGTGGCGGCGGGCTGGCTGCCCTGGTTCTTCTACCAGGAGCGGACGATCTTCCTCTTCTACGCGGTGGTCTTCGTGCCGTTCCTCTGTCTGGCCGTGACGATGATGATCGGCGCGATGCTGGGGCCGGCGGCGGGCACGGGGGCCAGGGCCGAACTGGGCCTGACCGCCCACGACCCGACCGGTGAACGCCGCCGCACGGTGGGGGCGATCGCGGCGGGCGTGCTGGTGCTGCTGATCATCTGGAACTTCATCTACTTCTGGCCGCTGTACACGGGGACCTCGATCCCGGAGGACCTGTGGCGGGACCGGATGTGGCTGGACACGTGGGTGTAGCCGGAACCGGCGGGCCCGGCGCCTGATGGGACGCGTCCCTGATCGTGCCGGGCCCGCCGGTTCACCTGCGTGCCGGCCGACGCCCAGGTCGCCCACCGGTGCGTCGCCGGGTCGGCCATCGCCCGGGGCCCTTCGTCCGGGTCACTCCGAGCTGCCACGCCCCGCCGTACGTCGCTGCCGTACCAGGGAGACCGCCGCCACGGCCGAAATGACCAGGAAGAGCAGGGCGGCTCCGCCCGACAGCGCCGCCACCACCACCGCCCCGCCGCCCCCGACGTCCGCTTCACGGGCGACTGTCCGAGGATCGTCCGCCTGGTACCGGATGACCAGTCGGGCCCCGGCCGACTCCCTGCCGCCGCCGCTGCCCACCGGCAGGTCGGCGATGACCGTCCGCCCGTCGGCCTCGAACTCGACCCTGCACTGACCCACCATGCACGAACCGGCGGTGTGCAGCGTCGCCTGAGCCCGCTCGCCGTCCTGGAGGGAACGCAGGTGCTGGGCCGCCGGAACCATGACCAGTCCCGACAGCGCGCCCAGCAGCAGACCGAGCACCAGCGACATCACGAGGGACCCACGCGGTCCCAAGGTGCCTTCGCCCGGCGTCTGCTTGTACGCGTCGGCGGTTCCCGCGTTCGTCGTACCGTTCGGGCCCCTCGACATCCGCTGCCTTCCGATTCGTCGGCGGTGCACCACGCCCTGCGCGGGCTGTGCCCCGCGTCCCCCGTGTCCCGCACCCGAGATGAGCAGCGTATGCGCACAGGGGTGGAGGCCGCCGGGGGGGCGGTGGGTCAGTCCAGGTGGCGGGCGGGTTCAGTCACCCCCGCAGCCACCGCCCCCGCCTCCGCAGCCCGACCCGCAGCTGGGGCCGGACCCCCCGCAGCCGCCGCCGTCGGCCCGGCCGCTGCGGCCGTCACGGGTGCCCCCTCGGGACGGCGGCGGGCGGCGCGGATTCCGGCGGCGCTCCTCGGCCTCCGCGGCCTCCTGGAGCCGCTGTTGCTGACGGGCGGGGCCGTCCACCGGCTCCCACGGGCCCAGGCCGTGGCGGCGGTCGGGGCGGAGCGGTGCCGCCAGGGTGGTCGCGTACATCCGCCCCATCTGCTGGTGGCGGTGGTACTCGGCGCAGGCGTACTCCAGAGCGACCTCGTCGCCCTCCGCGAGCGTGCCGTAGAGGACCGCCTCGAAGGGCTCGTGGTGCGGGTCGACGTCGTGGTGCCCGTTCCCCGTCGCGTACACCGAACCGCTGCCCAGCAGCCGTGTCATCGCCCGGGTGTCGCGCGGGAGGGATTCGTACGCGATCAGGGGCGGCGCCGAGGTGGTGCGGGCGTCCGCGTACACCCAGTACCGCACGCCCTCCCAGGGGCGCCGGGACGCCCCGAGGCGTTGGGGCTCTCCGGCGCGCACGCCCACGATCAGGGCGGGCTGCGGCTCCTCGTGCAGCCGCCGGGCCGCACGGTAGGCGAGGTGGCCCCGGCCATAGAGGGTCGTGCCGGCCACCAGAAGCACCAGCCCGATGCGCTGCTGCCCGACCGCGTCGTATCCGCCGGACGCGCTCAGGTCGCTGACCAGCCCCTCGGTGAGGAACACGGCGGCGAGCAGGCAGACGGCCAGCCCGCCCAGGAATGCCTGGTGACCCCGGTAGCCGTCGGACTCCGGAACGCCCTTGGGCAGCGGGAAGCGTCGTGCGCCCGCCGCGGCGCGGGTCAGGGCGCGCTGACGGCGGCGGGCCCGCAGTCGCAGGCAGCCCCCGGTGAACGCCAGGGCGCAGGCGGCGAGCACGACCGTGTACCCGGCCACGGCCGGGGTGTCGAGGCCGCCGGACGGGGCCAGGGACAGGCCCGCCTCCACGGCGACGGCCAGGGCGGCGGCCAGGGCTGCGACCGGAACGTACCGGTACCACAGCGGCAGGGCCGTCAGCAGGACCGCTCCCGGGTACCTGAGCCAGTCCGTGCCGCCCCCTTCTCCCGACCCGCCGTGCCAGCCCGCGCCCGCCGACGAGATCGCGAACAGCAGGACGTACGACACCGCCACCAGGGCGGCCAGCAGCCAACCGCCCAGCACCGGGGCGAGGGCCGCCGGGACCCGCGCTTTCCGCCACCGCTCGGCGTCGGCCGCCGACCAGGTCGCGGCCCCGCCCTCGGGCAGCGCCGCGTACGGCAGTTGTTTGATCGGGTAGGCCGTCACCGGACCACCCCCGCGCACGCCCGTGCCCCCATGCTCCACGCCCCCCGACGCTCGTGTGCACTCCCCCGCGCACTCCCGTCCAGTTCTTCCCAGGGTGGCCCCAGCTCACACGGGCTGCGGAGCTGAGAGCGCTTTCCAGCCAAGCATTCCGGTCCGGTAACAACACCCTCACCATCCGCCGCAGCCGCCTAGGCTTCCTCACAGATGCCCCTTGAACCTTTTTCGGGGCTCTCCTGGGGAGGGGGACTGCGGGATGCGCAGTGGAGCGAAGGTCGGCGTCGTCGGCGGTGCGTTCGTCCTGGTGGCGGGCGGTATCGGCTACGGCGCGTACAGCGTGCTCGGAGATACGGGCGGCGGGGGCGGCGGTACGCGGAGCGCGTCCGAGTCGTCGAAGGTGAAGACGGGGCCGCCGAGCGCGGAGGAGATAGCCGAGACGTCGAAGGGCTTCTTCGACGCCTGGGCGGCCGGGGACGCGGCTGCCGCGGCCCTGCTCACCAACAACGAGGCGGGCGCGGAGCCGGTGCTCGCCTCGTACGGCGAGGACGCCCACATCGGCGAGGTGAAGATCACCCCGGGCCCGGCGGTCGGCACGAAGGTGCCCTACAAGGTCAAGGCCACCGTGTCGTACGACGGGAAGTCCAAGCCCCTGTCGTACGCCTCGGAGCTGACCGTCGTACGCGGCCTGACGACCGGGAAGGCCCTGGTCGACTGGGCGCCCACGGTCGTGCACCCGCAGCTGACGGAGGGCGCGACGCTGAAGACGGGCGAGTCCTCGACCCCGGCGATCGATGCCGTCGACCGCAACGGCACCGTGCTGACCAAGGAGAAGTACCCCTCGCTCGGGCCGATCCTGAACACGCTGCGCCAGAAGTACGGGGAGAGCGCCGGCGGTTCGGCCGGCATCGAGACCTGGATCGAGCCCGCCGACGAGTCCCAGCCGGAGATCAACCTGCTGACCTTGTCCAAGGGCAAGCCCGGCAAGGTGCAGACGACGCTCGACGCGGGCGCCCAGGCGGCGGCCGAGCGGGCGGTGAAGAAGTACACGCAGGCGTCGGTGGTCGCGGTGAAGCCGTCCACGGGGGCGATCCGCGCGGTGGCCAACAACCCGGCGACCGAGTTCAACGTGGCACTCCAGGGCAAGCAGGCGCCCGGCTCGACGCTGAAGATCGTGACGGCGGCGCTGCTGCTGGAGAAGGGGCTCGTCACCGCGAACGGGGCGGCGGAGTGCCCCAAGAACGCGATGTACTACGGGCGTTCGTTCCACAACCTCGACCACTTCGCGCTGCCGGACGGCTCCACCTTCACCCAGAGCTTCGCCAAGTCCTGCAACACCGCCTTCATCAAGCTCATCGACGACACGAAGGACGACGCCGCGCTCGGCAAGATGGCGCGGGACGTCTTCGGTATCGGCCTGGACTGGAAGACCGGCGTCGTCACGACCGACGGCAGCATCCCGGCGGAGACCGGCCGTGAAGCGGCCGCCCAGTACATCGGCCAGGGCACCGTCCAGATGAACGTCCTCAACATGGCGTCCATCACCGCCACCGCCCGCACCGGCACCTTCCGCCAGCCGGTCATCGTCCCCCAGTCCCTGGACAACCGGCAGTTGGCCACCGCCTCGCGCTCGCTGTCGCCCTCCGTCACCCAGCAGCTGACCACGATGATGCGGGCCACGGCGGCTTGGGGCACGGGTGCGAAGGCCATGGGGTCGGTGGGCGGCGACAAGGGCGCCAAGACCGGTTCGGCCGAGGTCGACGGGCAGGAGACCTCGAACAGCTGGTTCACCGGCTTCAGCAACGACCTCGCCGCCGCGGCGGTCGTCCAGAGCGGCGGCCACGGCAGCGACGCGGCGGGCCCGGTGGTGGCGGAGGTGCTGCGCGCGGGCGGCTGAGGCCGGTCCCGCAGGTGCGCGCCCTGCGTACTCACGTCCCTGGGGCGAGGGGAGAAGCACCCCCGCCCCAGGTCATCCGGGTAAACCCCTGCGGACAGGGCCCTGCGCGGCTAGGGCGCGAGCCGGATCGAGTTGATCGGGGTCAGGTCCACGTCCCAGAAGGTCCACGTGGGCATCTTCGCGCCGCAGCCGACCCCGTTGTACCCCGTGCACAGCTGGACGGTCGCGCCGCCTGTCTGGTTGTTGAACACCCGGTGGGTGCCGATCTGGTTGTTGAGGTTGTAGACGCCGTACCGGTAGTACGTCGCCTCCGGCCGGTTGCCGTTCCAGGACGCGCCCGGGTAGATGCAGACGTACCCGGACCGGCAGCCCGCGTAGGTGTCCTGGGCGTCCTGGGCGTCGGCCGAACCGGCCTGGGCCCCGGCCCCGGTCGTCAGTACGGCGCCTGCCGTGAACATGAGCAGTGCTGCCGCTCGTACGAACGTGCGCATGGTGTTCCTCCCTGCGCCGGGCCCCTGGACCCGGTGCTCCCCTGTGGGACGAGTGGGCGAGTGGTGTGACGGAAGAAGCGTGGCAGCGGAACGGGTACGCGCGCCGCACCCTTTCATCGGGATGAAAGGGTCACCTTCACCGGGATGAGACCGTCCCCGTTCCCTGGGATCAGGCCGCCCCCTCCAGCAGCTGCCGCCCCAGCGGCGAAGGGTGGTGGAGCGTGCACCGGCCCTCCTTGCGGCAGGCGGCGAGGCCCGCCTCGCGCAGGATCGCCAGCTGCTGGCTGGTGTTGGGCAGCGAGCAGCCCACCGCACGGGCCAGCTCCGACGTCGTGGCGCAGCCGCGGGCCGTCACCTCGTGGAGGAGCGCGGCGCGTGTCGGCCCCAGCAGCCGGGCGAGCGAGGTGCCGGGGGAGCCTGGGGCGGCGGCCAGGACCGGCTTCTCGACCGGGTAGACCAGCGTCGGCAGCAGCGCGCCGTCGACCAGCGTGAGCGGTTTGCGCCAGCAGAAGTACGACGGCATCAGGAGCAGCCCGCGCCCGCCCAGGTGCATGTCCCGGTCGGCCGGGTACGTCACCTCCAGCACGGGCGGGCTCCACCGGGCCATCGGGCGGAACGTCTCCAGCAGGGCCCGGGTGCCTCCGGCCGCCAGTTCGCGGCTCCGCCAGGCGAGGTCGGAGGCCACCGCCGCGTCGATCCACGGCCGGTACGGGGCGACGAACGCCGCGTCGTACGCGGTGAGCAGCCCGCCCAGCGCCCGCAGCGCCGCCGCATCGCCCCGGGCCAGCTCCTCCCCCAGGAACGGCCGCACCCCCGGCGCCGACTCCGCGAGCAGCGTGAGCTCACCGCGCAGCCTGGTCCGGGGCGTCGACAGCACCCGGTCCACGCCCTGGCGCAGATCGGCGTTGCCGCCGTCCACGGCGGGGGTCAGGAAGTCGGGGAAGTAGGGGCCGAACGGCACCAGGCTGCGCAGCGCCAGCGCGACGGCGCGGTCCGCTCCGCCGCCGGCCGCGCGCAGGCGGGGGACGACGGCCCGCCGCCAGGGGCCGAACGCGACCGGACCTTCGCCGGTCCGGAGCCGGCAGATGCTGCACACGATCTCCCAGAGCGGGTCCGGGCGCCGGGCGAGGCGGACGTACTCCAGGTCCTGGGCGGTGAAGTGGATGCGCAGCACCATTTCCCCCTTGTCATACTTTCCTGCATATGTCGCCCTATCACTGTGGCGTGGGAAGGGGAGCCGTGATCAGCGCCCGCCACTTCCGGCCAGGGAAGGACCGAGGATTGGCCGGATGACCTGGCGAAAGGGCGCGAGGGCGCACGGAAGGGGTCGCGGGACCAGCAGCCGGAACCCCCTCGCGTGCCCCCTACAACGACCGCTAGCGTGCAGCCATGAGCACACCCGAGCCCCCGGCAACCGCCCCCGCCCCCGTCACCTCCCCCGCCCACCCCCGGTTCGCCGAGGCACTGGCCGAGCTGGGCCTCCAGGTCGAGGTACGACGCTTCCCGGACGCGACCCGCACGGCAGCGGGGGCCGCCGCCGCGGTCGGCTGCGAGCTGAGCGAGATCGTCAAGTCCCTGGTCTTCGCGGCGGACGGCGTCCCGGTCCTGGTCCTGATGGACGGCTCCTCGCGGGTGGACGTCGAGCTGGTACGGCGTGAGCTGGGCGCGCAGGAGGTCAAGCGGGCCGACGCGGGCCTGGTCCGGGAGACGACCGGGTACGCCATCGGGGGCGTACCGCCCTTCGGCCACGCGACCCGGACCCGGGTACTGGCGGACCGGCGACTGCTGGACCACCCGGTGGTGTGGGCGGCGGCGGGCACCCCGCACACGGTGTTCCCGCTCGACCCGAAGACGCTGATCGCCCACGCGGGCGCGACGGTGGCGGACGTGCGCGAGTCCGCGAAGTGACCCCTCTGGTCGCGCTCGCGGTCCTCATAGCCGCCGTCACGCACGCCAGTTGGAATGCCATCGCCCACGCGATCAAGGACCAGCTGGTCTCCTTCGCGCTGATCTCCGGCGGCGGCCTGCTGATCGGCGCGGCCCTCGCCCTCTTCGCGCCGTTCCCGGCGGCCGGGGCGTGGCCGTACCTTCTGGTCTCGGCCGCACTGCACGTGGCGTACATGCTGCTGCTGATGCGGTCGTTCACGCTCGGCGACTTCGGCCAGATGTACCCGATCGCCCGGGGGACGGCCCCGCTGGTGGTGACCGTCCTGGCGGCGGTCTTCGTCGGCGAGCGCCCGGACGCGTGGGCGACGGCGGGCGTCGCGGTCGCCTCGGCCGGACTGGTCGGCCTGGCCCTCTGGGGCATCCGCGGCTCCGGCACCCGCCCGCACTGGCCCGCGATCGTGGCGGCCCTGGGCACGGGCCTGGCCATCGCCGGGTACACGACGGTGGACGGCGTCGGCGTCCGGGCCTCAGGCACACCGCTCGGTTACGTCGCGTGGCTGATGATCCTGGAGGGCCTGGCGATCCCGGCGTACGCCTACTACCGCCGCCGTTCCCAACTGGCCGCCCAGCTCAAGCCGTTCGCCGTACGGGGCCTGCTCGGCGCGACCCTGTCGGTCGTCGCGTACGGCCTGGTGCTGTGGGCCCAGACCCGGGCCCCGCTCGCCCCGATCGCGGCGCTGCGGGAGTCCTCGATCATCGTGGGCGCGGCGATCGGCACGCTGCTCTTCAAGGAACGCTTCGGGGCGCCGAGGATCGCGGCGGCGGGCCTGATGGTGGTGGGCATCGGCCTGATGCTGCACACGAGTTGAGGGCGGATCAGCGCCCCGTGGCGGCGTACGCGACGAAACCCGCCCAGGCGGCGGGGGTGACGGCGAGACGGGGGCCCTGGACGTTCTTGGAGTCGCGGACGTGGACGGCGTCGGGGGCGGTCGCGACCTCGACGCAGTCGTTGGGGTTGCTGCTGTCGCTGTAGCTGCTCTTGAACCATCGCAGCTCAGACGCTTCCCCGGCAGAGGGCCTGTAGGTCATGACTCTCCCAGCACTTGCTCGATGAAGGCCTGGGACTCCTCCGGCGTGAGAGCCCGAGCCCGGATGATTCCAAACCCTAGCTCAAGGATACGGAGCTGCTTCGGGTGAGCGATGGGCCTTCCGTTGAACTCGTCATCGGCGCGTCCGACCGCCGAGCCGTCCGCGAATTTCAGCACTTGGATCCGCCCGCCCGTTCCTGGGTGGTCCCACCGGGAGGTCGGCATCACCTGAATGTCCACGAAGGGCAACTCCCCCAGGCGGAGCAGGTTTTCGAGCTGCCGTCGCCACACCGTCAAGCCGCCGATCGGGCGGCGCAGCGAGGCTTCCTCCTGGACGAAGCTGAGTTCGGGAGCGGGAGCTCGGTGGAAGATGGAGTGCCGTGCCACGCGAGCGGCCACAGCGCGCTCCAGCTCGTCCGGTGACAGAACAGGGCGCCGCGTACCGAGGAGAGCCCTGGCGTACTCCTCCGTCTGCAACAGACCGTGCAGGTTGTGGCTGCCGTACGCCGCCAGCTCGACAGCCCTGGCCTCCAACTTCGCCAAGTCCCGGATCTTCTTCGGGTACCGCACCTCCGCGATGTCCGACTTCATCGCCGCGAGCTTCCCGCCCGCCCCCAGCGCCAGGTCCACCCCGTCCATGAACTCCGGGCGGGGGATGCGCCGGCCGCCCTCCACCTTGTAGATGAGGTCCTCCCCGTACCCCATCACCGACCCGAGCTCCCCCGCCCGCATCCCCGCCGCCTCGCGCCACGCCCTGATCTGGCGCCCCACGGCGGCAACCACCGCCGCACCCGACTCGTCGTCCGGGTCGACGTCCCAGCCGGGCTCGCCCGCCCCGCCGTCACCACGCTCCGTACCGTCGCCAACCACGCTCATGCCAGCCCCACTTCCGACGTGCGTGCCGTTCTCCCCTCAACCCCGCCCGTTCCCCACGCGTCACGCCCGACAGCCCGGACAACACCGGACAGCCCCGGACACTCACCGTACGCAAGGGCTCCGTCACTGGGCACGGTACGCAGAGACGGCCACGCTGAGTGACATGAACCAAGAAGTCGTGCCGCTCGCACAACACCCCGCACCCACCCGGTCGTTCACCGTCCTGCTCTCACCCACCCGCCGGGGCGCCCGGCTCGCGCGGCTGCTCACCGTCGCCCATCTCAGCGCCTGGAGGCTCCCGTCGGAGGCGGCGGCCCACATCGTGGCCGAGCTGGCCGCGAACGCCACGGTGCACGGCCGCGTCAAGGGACGGGACTTCCAACTCACCCTCGCCGTCGACGCGAAGACCCTAAGGATCGAAGTCACCGACACCCGGGGTGACCGCCTCCCGCCCGGCCCGGGAGCCGTGAAGGCACCCGAGGGCGACGCGGAGAACGGGCGCGGGCTGCTCATCGTCGAGGCGCTGGCCGACCACTGGGGCGTCACCCCCGGGCTCGTACCGCGCAAGACGGTATGGGCCGAAATCGGCCTCGTACGGTGACGGCCTGCACCGGATCGCGCTCCACCGCGACCCGGTACGGCGCGACCGGATCGCGCTCGACCGCGACGCGGCGAAGCGCGACATCAACTACTTAAAGAACCAGGAGAAACAACCCCACCCCACCCGCCCCGGCCTCTACCCGACGGGACCCAGGGGCTCGTCACCCACACGGGTGAGGTTTGCCAACTCAGCTGGATTTCGTGCCGGTTGGCGGGCATATGCTCACGCCAGCACCAACACCAGACACCGGACATACGTCGGCCCCCGACCGGGACTGCAATCCCGAACGAGGGCCTGACCACCAAGGAAGAAAGCCGCTTCCCGATGGATACCCAGCAGAATACTGCGCTCATGCGCGCCCTGGCAGAGGTTCCCGGACCTCTCCCCACCTCCGGCGTGATCCACGTCGTCATCCCGCACACCGAGCGCTTCACGGTCGTAGGCAACCACCTCGCCCAGCACACCGCCCTCAGCGCCACCGCCCTGGGCGTCGCCGTACGCATCCAGTCGCTGCCCCGAGGCACCGAGGTCGG
Source organism: Streptomyces sp. NPDC033165 (assembly GCF_055577965.1). Lineage (NCBI taxonomy): Bacteria > Bacillati > Actinomycetota > Actinomycetes > Kitasatosporales > Streptomycetaceae > Streptomyces > Streptomyces sp. NPDC033165. The sequence goes on along the minus strand of NZ_JBVIPK010000006.1, from coordinate 243,593 downwards.
CGTCAAGGCCCTCGCCTCCCGCTTCCCCGAAGGCGAAAAACTCATCGCCACCGCCCTGCGCGAACTGGAAGCCCACGGCTACCTCCAACGCACCGTCGTCCGCCTCCCGAACGGCCGAATCGCCACCCGCACGGTTTACTGCAACCACCCCGAAGCACTGCTGCACCCCCGAGCGGCGCCCACGCCACAACTGCCGCCCGCCTCCCGGCAGCCCCGGACACAGGCGCAGCAGGCACAGGCACAGGCACCTGTGCCTGATCCCGCGCCGACCGCACTACCAGACCCTGCGCCGGCTCCTCTGCCGGTGCCGGGCCCTCTGCCAGATCCTCTGCCGGTGCCGGAGCCCCCCGCCCAGCCCGCCACCGAACCCACCGCACCCAACACACCCCCCGCACGCCTCGTACCGCCACCGACCGCACCCAAAGCCCCGCCCCGCCCCCTCCCCCGGCCCCGCGAACTCACCCCCGAACTCCGCCGGACTGCCGCCGCGCTCCTCACCGACCTACGACGACACACGCACGAACTGACGCTCACCGAGGACGCAGTCGAACGCCTCACCCCCGCCATGGCCGCCTGGCTGGAACGCGAAGCGCACCCCGACGCCATCCGCCACGCCCTGACGACCGACCTCCCGCAACCCGTCAACCACCCGGCGCAGTTCGTCAGACACCGCCTCACCGCGCTCCTGCCACCACCCCTCCCCGGCACCCAGGAGACCACCCCCGTACGTGCCGCCCTCGTCATCCCCATGCAGAACTGCGACGGCTGCGAACGCGGCTTCCGCGCCCGCACCCCCGGCCTCTGCCGCGCATGCAGAACCAACCACGAACAGACCGCCGCCTGAACCCGCCGCTCGGCCGCGGGCACTGCGTGGCACCCGGCACATCGCGGGCGGCAGGCGGTCCGTCAGTGGGCGATGCCGTCGATCAGCTCCCTGGCCCCCTGCCGCAGCAGGCTGACCGCGACGGACGTGCCCAGGGTGGCCGGATCGAGCGCTCCGGCCCATTCGTGGGCGTTGAGGACGGTCTTGCCGTCCGGGGTGAAGACCTTGGCCCGCAGCGACAGATCGCCGTTCCGTTCCACCTGGGCGTAACCGGCGATGGGGCTGTTGCAGTGCCCCTGAAGCACGTGCAGGAACATCCGCTCGGCGGTCGTCTCGCGGTGGGCCGCCGGGTCGCCGAGCCCGCTCACGGCGTCAATGAGGTCGGTGTCACCCTCCCGGCACTGGAGGGCCAGCACCCCGGCACCGATCGGCGGGCACATGACCTCGGGCGGCAGGATCTCGGTGATCACGTCGGACCGGCCGATACGCTCCAGCCCGGACGCTGCCAGCAGCAGCGCGTCGGCCTCGCCTGCGGCGAGCTTCTCAAGGCGCCGGTTGGCGTTGCCGCGCATCGGTACGCAGAAGAGGTGGGGGTGGGATGCGGCGAGCTGGGCGGCACGGCGGACGGACGACGTCCCCATACGCGTCCCGGCGGGAAGCTCGTCGAGACGCAGGCCGCCGGGGTGGATCAGTGCGTCACGGATGTCGTCGCGCCGGAGAAAAGCAGCGAAGACCGTACCCGCAGGCAGGGGCCTGTCCGCCGGGATGTCCTTGACGCAGTGCACCGCCAAGTCGGCTTCCCCGGCCAGGAGAGCGGCGTCCACCTCTTTGGTGAACGCGCCCTTGCCCTCCACCGCGCTGAGGTCGCCCATCCACTTGTCGCCCGTCGTCTTGACCGGGACGACCTCCGTACGGGTGCCGGGGTGGAGTGCGGCCAGCTCGGCACGGACGCGCTCCACCTGGGCGAGTGCCATGGGCGAGTCGCGGGACACAATGCGGATCAGATCAGCGGACATGACGTTCACGATAGTCCGTCAGATACGGGTTCCGACCAGAAGCCCCGACGCCCATGTCGCGCGCGTCCCAAGCAAGTTGGAGCGTTCGCTCAGACGTGCGAGAAAGTCGTCGACGCGGCCCTGGTGATCGCTGGGCCACGTGGGCTGCGACAACAGATCGTCTACGACGTAGAGGCCGCCCGGCTCCAGCAGTTCGAGCAGATCGTCCAGCCGGAGAAACTTTCCGGGGCGGCAGTCCACATAGGCGAGTGAGAGGGGAGGACCGGTATACCGTCGAGCCAGGCGTCGGCATCTGCCGTCACGAAGGACACGCGGGTGTCATGACCCAGATGCGCGGCGGCGACGGCCTGGCGCTCGGGGTCCGTCTCCATACTGGTCAGGTGGGCGTCGGGGCGCATGCCGTGGAGCAGCCAGGACGCCCCGGCGCCAACCCCCGTGCCCAGTTCGACGATATTCCCGGCAGGTTTGGACGCGGCAAGCGTCGCGAGCAGGGACCCGGTCCGGTCCTCGCAGGACATGGCGAACCCGAGACGGATCGCGTCCGCGAGGATAGCGTCGAGAGCAGCTGGGCGGAAGTACGGGCGATCATCCACGGCTCTGCTCCAGGTATGCAGCCACCTGCCCGGCGGCGAACGTCAGCACGTGGTCCGCGCCCGCACGCCGGAGCATGGCGATGTATTCGGCCATTCCCTCGGCGCCCATCCCCCGCAGGGCAGGCCATTCACCGGAAGTGGAGTACGCGACGAGCGGCGCCTCCTGATCGGCCCGGAGCCGAACGAGGACATCGACTGCGGTCATGACCGGCTGGAGGGTGAGCGAGTCCGCCCCCTCGGCGATCCAGCGCCTGGCTTGGACCACGGTGTCGCGCTGGGCACGGCCCGGTTCGAGCTGAAGGCCACGCCGGTGGCTGGCGGCCGGGTCAGTGGCCATCAACTCCTTGAAGGGGCCGCGAGCCGGGTTGGCCGGGAATGCAACTACCCCCACCCCATCGAGCGGCCTGTCCCTCCGCAAAAACGGTTGCCCGCAGACACGGCGGCTGACCCGGCGCTGTCGCGGTCGTGGCCCAGGACGAATACCTTGACGCCGCGAATGCCGAGATCGCCCCACCGAGCCACGGTCCGCTGAACCTCTGCAAGGGGTACCGCGCCGGGGAGGCTTCCGGCCCCGGGATGCCCGTCGGGGAGGGCAAGGAGCGGAGCGCTGAGGTCTCCGGCGGTGAGCGCGGGACGGGTGTAGAGGGCACGCACGGCAGAGCGGGCCCGCGACGGGTTGACGCCGTCCGGACCGACGGCGGGTAGAGGCCGTCCGGTGAGTGTGGTCATGCGCTCAGTAGATACCGACAGCGCGTCGGCAAAATAGGGCGTGCGGGGTCAGATCAAGGAGCGCGTCCAGCGCACGACCGCTCCTCCCGAATCAGTCGGCAGCCACCCGTCGCCCCCTCCCCGCCTCACCCCTTGACCGCCTCCACGATCCGCTCCGCGGCCCGGGCGGGCGTGAGGTGCGTGGTGTCGATGACCTCGGCCTCGTCGTGCAGCCAGGTGCGGGCGGCCTCGGCGTACGGCTCCAGATGGGCGAAGCGGAACGGGGAGGGGCCGAGGGCCGTGTCGCCCTCGATGCGGGCGCGCAGGGTGTCCTGGTCGGCGTGGAGGACGAAGTGGCGGACCGGGATGCGGTGTTCGGCGAGGCCCGCGCTGACCTCGCGCCAGTACGGCTCGACCAGCACCGTCATGGGCATCACCAGGGTGCCGCCCGTGTAGTCGAGTACGCGGCGGGCGGTCTCGACCACCAGCTGCCGCCAGGGCGGCCAGTGCTGGAAGTTGTCCGTACGGGACAGGACCGGCGTGATGTCCATGAGCGTCTCGCCGACCTTCTCGTCGTCGAACACCCGTGAATCCGGGATCATTTGCTGGACGAGTGCGGCGGTCGTCGTCTTTCCCGCGCCGTGGGTGCCGTTGATCCAGACAATCATGGGCCCAAACCTAACGGCCGGGCCTCCCGGCGGGCGGGCGGCTTCTCCGGGAGGCGCCGGTACGGAGGCCGGTGGTGTCAGACCTTGATCACGGTGACCCGCCCGCCGCACAGCGCGGTGAGGTCCCCGGGTCCGGAGGTGAGTACGGTGACAGGGCCAGGTGCTACGAGAGCTGTGGCGCAGAGCATGGCGTCAATGGCGTACGTGTACCCATGCAGCCCGGCATCGGCGCCGACCGTGTCACGCGGCGCTCGCGGCGTCGGCCTGCTGCTCACGGGCCCGTTGCAGCTGATCGCGCCTGGCCTGGATCTCTTCCTCACCGATCGGGCCGTGATCGGCCTCGGCCACGGCGATGAGCTCGTTCAGGTTGTCCCGCTCGATCTGGCGGGCGACAGCCGCCGCGACGTAGGCGGAAAGGCCGGAAGGGCCGCTGCGCTGCCGAGCGGCTTCCGCGATACCGCGCGGCATCGTGATCGAGTACTTGCCGGTGGCATCACTCATGCCACCTATCCCTGCACATCCCCCGAGGGATGGTTCATCCACTCCGCGACCACCTCGCCGTCCTCCTCCACCCCCGTCGGGCGGAAGCCGAGCGCAGCGTACAGGCGGGCGGCGGCCTCGTTGGCCGGGGCGTAGGAGAGGCGGACCGCCGTGCCGTCGGGGCGGGCGGACAGCCAGGTCGCCAGGGTGCGTACGGCGGCCGCGCCGATGCCCCGGCCCTGGTGGGAGGCGTCGATCAGCACGCCGCCGATCCAGTACGAACCGTCCTCGTCCCGCGCCCACATGATGTGCCCGGTCACCTCGTCACCGGCCAGCACCGCCAGGGAGTGCCAGGTGTCCTCGCGGGCCGTCAGGACGAGGTAGCGGGCGGCCAGGGCCGGGACCCAGTCGCGCTGGTCGTCGCGGGGTGCGCAGTCGGCGACCGCCCGCCAGTTGTCCGCGTCGACCTCGTGGAGGGTGACGGGACGTCCCGCCCTGTCGGTGTGTTCGTACGTCATCATGCGGGGAGGGTAGGAGCTGCGGGTGGCGCCCGGCCAGGGGTTTTACTCCCGTCCCGACACCGCCTGGCGGAACCCCGTGTTCACCGCCAGGATTCCGCCGTCCACCCGCAGTGTCGTCCCCGTGATCCACGACGCGTCGGACGAGGCGAGGAAGGCGACGGCGGACGCGATGTCCTCGGGGGTCCCGACCCGGCCGAGGGGGTAGAGGGCGGCGGCGCGCTCCAGTTCGGCGTCGCGGCCCGACCAGGCGGCCGTGCGGATCGTGCCGGGGGCCACCAGGTTGACCCGTACGCCGCGCGGGCCCGCGTGGCCCGCCAGCGTACGGGTCAGGCTGGCCAGGCCCGCCTTGGCCGCGCTGTACGCGTGGCCGCCGAAGTCCTGTTCGCCGTTGACCGAGCCGATGGTGACGATCGCGCCCCGGCCGGAGGCGACCAGGTGCGGCAGGGCGGCGCGGGCGCACCGGAAGGGGCCGGAGAGGGTGATGTCCAGGTCGCGGTCCCACTCCTCGTCCGTCTCGTCCTCGAAGAGGCTCGCGTCCTCGCTCGCCGCGTACGCGTTGTTGACGAGGACGTCGAGGCGGCCGAAGGCCGCGACCGCGTGGGCGACCGCCGCTTCCACCGCCGTCCGGTCCGCCACGTCGCAGGCCAGGGAGTCGGCCGTGCCGCCCGCCTCGCGTATCGCCGCCGCCGTGTCCGAGGCGCGCTCGGCGTCCAGGTCGGTGACGAGGACCGAGGCGCCTTCCGCCGCCAGGCGGTGGGCTGTTGCCGCGCCGATGCCCTGGCCGGCGGCGGTGATCAGGACGCTGTATCCGTCGAAGCGGGCCGGTGCCCCGCGCGTTGCAGGTGTCATAGCGCCGACCGTACTGCCCTGACCAGCGCCTGGGCACGGGGGTCGGCGGTGACTCCCTTCTGGAGTCCGTTGGTCACATAGCCGAGTGCGATGCCGGATTCGGGGTCGGCGAAGCCCAGCGAACCGCCCCGGCCCGGGTGGCCGAAGGAGCCGGGGCCCAGCAGGGGTGCTGCCGGACCGTGCAGCATGTAGCCCAGGCCGAAGCGGGTGTTGACCACCAGGACCCGGTCGGGGCCCGCCGACTCCTCCGTGCGGGCCAGCGTCAGGGTCGCGGGGGCGAAGAGACGGCGGTGGCCGTCGACCGGGCCGATCATCGCGGCGTAGCAGCGGGCCAGGCCCCGGGCGGTCGCGATGCCGCCCGAGGCGGGGAGTTCGGCCGTACGGTAGGCGGCGTCGTTCTCGTCGGGGAACGGGGCGATCGCGCCGAACGCCCGCCGGGTGAGCGATTCCGGGTCGCGGTAGGCCTCGGCCACCGAGCGTTTGGGGCGTACGCGCAGGACGCCGGAGGCCGCGGTGGGGGCCGGGGGCTCCACGGGGCCGATGCGGCCGATCCGGTGGGCCTCGTCGGCGGGGAGTCCGAACCAGAAGTCCAGGCCGAGCGGGCGCGCGATCTCCTCCGCGATCCAGCGGCCGATGGTGCGGCCGGTGGCGCGGCGGACCAGTTCGCCGATCAGCCAGCTGTAGGTCTGGGCGTGGTAGCCGTGGTCGGTGCCCGGCTCCCAGTACGGGCTCTGGGCCGCGACGGCCGCCGGGCCGGAGAGCCCGTCGGCGGCCTCGGCGGGGGTGAGGGTGCGGTCCAGGGCGGGCACCCCGGCCCGGTGGGCGAGGAGGTCGCGGACCAGGACGCGTTCCTTGCCGTTCGCCTTGAACTCCGGCCAGTACGTGGAGACCGGGGCGTCCAGGTCGACCTGCCCGCGCTGGTGGAGCAGGAGGGGGACGGCAGCGGCGATGCCCTTGCCCGCCGAACGCACGACCTGGACCGTGTCGACCGCCCAGGGCTCGGTGCCGTCCACGTCTCTCGTACCGGCCCACAGGTCCACGACCTTGCGCCCGTCCCGGTAGACGGCGACGGCCGCGCCGCGCTCCCCCCGCTGCTCGAAGTTGCGGACGAACGCGTCCGCGACCGCTTCGAACCCGGGCGCCACCGTGCCCCGTACGTCCACGCCCACGTCCACGCCTGCTCCCGTACCCGCCGATGTGCCCGCGCCCTCGTTCATCCCCCCATGGTGCACGGCCCGGCGGGCACAGCGGGGCCCGGGTCGTCGGCCCCTTCGATCCGTCACGGTCCGTTCACGGAGACGGAACGGTCACGGAACGCGGGTCGAAGCCGAACGGGAGCTCCAGCCGGTGCGCACGCATCAACTCCGCGTCGCAGAGGAGGTCCTGTGTACGGTCGTCGGCGGCGATGACGCCCTCGCTGAGGACGACCGCGCGCGGGCAGAGCTCCAGGGCGTACGGCAGGTCGTGGGTGACCATGAGCACGGTGACGTCCAAGGAGCGCAGGATGTCGGCCAGTTCGCGGCGGGAGGCCGGGTCCAGGTTGGACGAGGGCTCGTCCAGGACCAGGATCTCCGGCTCCATCGCGAGGACGGTGGCCACCGCGACGCGGCGGCGCTGCCCGAAGGAGAGGTGGTGCGGCGGGCGGCCCGCGTACTCGTCCATGCCTACCTGCTTCAGGGCCCGCACGACCCGCTCCTCCAGCTCGGGGCCGCCCAGTCCGGCGGAGGCGGGACCGAAGGCGACGTCCTCGCGGACGGTGGGCATGAACAGCTGGTCGTCCGGGTCCTGGAAGACGATGCCGACCCGGCGGCGGATCTCGGCCAGATGCCGTTTGCCGACGGGGAGCCCGGCGACCCGGACCGTGCCGGAGCCCGCCTCCAGGATGCCGTTGAGGTGCAGGACGAGGGTGGTCTTGCCGGCGCCGTTGGGGCCGAGGACCGCGACGCGTTCGCCGCGCGCGACGGTGAGGTTCACCCCGAAGAGGGCCTGGTGGCCGTCGGGGTAGGCGTAGGCGAGGCCGCTGACGTCGAGCGAGAGCGGCGGCTCCTGGGCTGCGGAGGATGACGTCACAGGGTCCATCCCAGCAGACAGACCGCGAGGGCGAGTACGGGAAGGGCCGCCGCGTAGGCCCACTGGGTGCGGGTGGCCGTCGCCTGGTCGATGACCGGCATCGTGCCCCGGTAGCCCCGGCTGACCATCGCGAGGTGGACGCGCTCGCCGCGCTCGTACGAGCGGATGAACAGGGCTCCCGCCGAGGCGGCCAGCACCCGCCACTGGCGTACCCCGTGTGCCTCGAAGCCCCGGGAGCGGCGGGCGATCGACATGCGCCGCATCTCGTCGGTGATGACGTCCCCGTACCGGATCATGAACGAGGCGATCTGGACGAGCAGCGGGGGCAGCTTCAGGCGCTGGAGGCCGAGGAGTATGGAACGCAGTTCGGTGGTGGCGGCCAGGATCACCGAGGCGGCGACGCCGAGGGTGGCCTTGGCGAGCACGTTCCAGGCGCCCCAGAGGCCGGGGACGCTGACCTGGACGCCGAGGACCTCGGTCTGCTCGCCGGGCACCACGAACGGCATGAGCAGCGCGAACGCGACGAACGGCACCTCGATGACGAGCCGTTTCAGCAGGAAGGCGGCGGGGACGCGAGCCAGGGCGGCGACGGCGGCCAGCAGCGCCGCGTACAGGCCGAAGGCCCACATCGCCTCGCGCGGGGTGGAGACGACGACGAGCACGAAGCCGAAGACGGCGGCCAGCTTGCAGTGCGGGGGCAGCCGGTGGACCGGCGAGTGTCCGTGACGGTAGAGCTTGTGGGCGTGGCCCGCTCCCATGTCAGGCGTTCTCGTGGTCGCGCGGGGCGGTACGGGGTCCGCTTTGCTCGTCGTCCTTGCGGCGGCGGACCGCCCAGAAGACGCCCGTGCCGACGACGACGGTGGCGCTGACGCCGATCACCCCGGCGAGGCCGCCGGAGAGCCGGGCGTTCGCGATGTCGCCGACCCCGTATTCGGCGAGCGGGGAGTCGGCGGCGCCGTGCTCCTCGGCCTTCTCGTCGATGCCCTTGTCGGCGGCGACCCGCTCCAGGCCGTCCGGGTCGGCGGAGGCGTAGAAGGAGACGACCCCGGCGAGGAGGAAGGCGGAGACCAGGCCGGTGGTCCAGAACCCCCGGGTGGACCGGGCGGGGGCGGGCTCCGGCTCCCGGGTGGCGGCCGGGGCGTCGACCAGTTCGCCGTCGACCCGGAGCTTGAGGGGCGCGGCGGGGCCCTGGACGCCGTGGACGAGGTCGGGGCGTACGGCGAGGACGGCGCCGACGGTCAGCGCGGTGATGACCGCTTCGCCTATGCCGATCAGGACGTGCACCCCGATCATGGCCGTGAAGACCGTGCCGATCGGGATGTCGGTGGTGCCGCCGATCCAGTAGAGCAGCGTGAACGCGGCGGCCGAGGCGGGCACGGAGACCAGGGCGGCGACGAACGCCGAGGCGGTCGCGGACCGGCGGGTGCGCGGCAGGAGGCCGGTCAGCAGCCGGAACAGCGCATACGCGACGACGACGGTGACCACGCCCATGACGGTGATGTTCACGCCGAGCGCGGTGAGACCGCCGTCTGCGAAGAAGATGCCCTGCATCAGCAGCACCACGGCCAGGCACAGGACCGCCGTACAGGGCCCGACCAGGATCGCGGCCAGCGCCCCTCCCATCAGGTGGCCGCTGGTACCGGCGGCCACCGGGAAGTTCAGCATCTGTACGGCGAAGATGAACGCGGCCACCAGCCCGGCGAGCGGCGCCGTGCGCTCGTCCAGTTCCCGGCGCGCGCCGCGGAGGCTGACGGCGACCGCCCCGGCGGCGAACACCCCGGCGGCCACGGAGACAGGTGCATCGATGAATCCATCGGGTACATGCATGGGAGGCTCCGCTTCCTGCGGGTCCGCGCGGCCTCCGCGCCCGTGCGGACGCGGTCCTGCGGGCGGGGTCATGAACCCATCAATAATAGTGCTCTCCTGCGAACCATGCGCAAGAGCGGGACCCCGGCAGTATCGCGAACGGCGCCCACCGGGCCGCCTTCTCGGGATACCCGCCGCGCCACTCCCGCGAAATATGGGACATTAGAGGGCAGAGAGATACATATAGGAGGAGCCGGCCCATGTCCCCTGTGATCGAAGAACATGCACGCGCCCGGCTCATCACGGACGGCCCCCTCACCCGCCCGGTCCCCGTCGAACTGCGCTACGACGCGGCCGACGACCCGCGCACCGTCCACATCACCCTGCCCGGCGGCACCGACTGGGCGTTCGGCCGCGACCTCCTGGAGCGCGGCCTGCGCACCCCGATCGAGCGCGGGGCCGTCCGGGTCTGGCCCTGCGGCCGTACGCAGCTGATCGTGGAGCTGCACTCGACGGACGGCGTCGAGGTGTTCCAGTTCGAGATCCGGACGCTGACCCGCTTTCTCGCCCGGACTCGCGCACAGGCACCGGCCACGCCGCCGGACGGCACCGGGGAGGCGCGCCCGCCGGCCCGCACCACCCGCCCGGAGCGGGGCACCCAGCCGGCCCGCGGCTGAGGCGGCCACCGCGGGAAAGCCCCGGGGAAAGCCCCGGGCCACCACGAGAAAAGCCCCCGTGCGCGTGTCGCACGGGGGCTTTCTCTCTGCGCCCGGCCCCCCGTCCCCACAGGCGGCGGGCGCTTCCGGGGCCGCGCTCCGCTCGGACGCGGCCCCGGGGCTCGATGAATCCGGGCGGGGTCAGACGCGGGCGAGCTCGCGGTCGCTGCCGCCCTCTCCCGGCCCCTGCGGGGAACCGGACTCGTCGGTGAGCTGCTTCTGGAGCTTCTCGCCCTCCACGTCCACGTTGGGCAGGACCCGGTCCAGCCAGCGCGGCAGCCACCAGGCCCGCTTGCCGAGCAGGGCCAGCACGGCGGGCACGATCGCCATCCGCACCACGAAGGCGTCGAAGAGGACGGCGACGGCCAGCGAGAAGCCGATCATCTTGACCATCTGCTCGGAGGAGCCGATGAAGCCCGCGAAGACGGCCATCATGATCACGGCCGCCGCCGTGACCACCCGGGCGCCGTGCTTGAAGCCCGTCACGATGGCCTGCCCCGGGCTCTCGCCGTGGACGAACGCCTCGCGCATCCGGGTGACGAGGAAGACCTCGTAGTCCATCGCCAGACCGAAGACCACACCGACCATGAAGATCGGCATCATGCTCATGATCGGACCGGTCTGCTCGACCCCGAAGAGCGAGCCGAGCCAGCCCCACTGGAAGACCGCGACGACCGCGCCGAGGGCGGCGACCACCGAGAGCAGGAAGCCGAGGGCCGCCTTCAGCGGTACCAGGACCGAGCGGAAGACCAGCATGAGCAGCAGGAAGGCGAGGCCCACGACGAGCGCCAGGTAGGGCAGCAGCGCGTCGTTCATCTTCTGCGAGAAGTCGATGTTCATCGCGGTGGCGCCGGTGACCAGGACCTCGGCCCTGGTGTCGGCCTTGACGTCCTCACCCGCGTCGCGGATGGCGTGGACGACGTTCTCCGTCTCGACGGAGGACGGCCGGTCCTTCGGGATGACCACGATCGTCGCGGTGTCACCGGCCTTGTTGAACTCGGCCGGGGCGACGGCGACCACGCCGATGGACTTGATCTCCTCGGAGACCCGCGCCACCGCGGCCTCGCCGTCCGCGCTGTTCTTGGTGTCGACGACCGTGACCAGCGGCCCGTTGAACCCGGGGCCGAAGCCGTCCGAGAGCATGTCGTACGCCTGGCGCTGCGTGGTCGACTTCGGCTGGGCGCCGTCGTCGGGCAGGCCCATCTCCAGCGAGGCGGCCGGTACGGCGATGACGCCGAGGCCGAGGACGCCGACCAGCATGACCCAGACCGGCTTGCGCAGCACGAACCGCGCCCAGCGGGTGCCCATGTTCGGCTTGGCCTTGCCGAGGTCGGCGTTGCCCGCCGACTCGGCGGCCCTGCGTGCCTTGCGGCCCATGACCCGCTTGCCCGCGAAGCCCAGCAGGGCCGGGACGAGGGTGAGGGCGATGACGACGGCGATGGCGACCGTTCCGGCGGCGGCGAAGCCCATCTTCGTCAGCATCGGGATGTTGACGACGGCGAGGCCGACCAGGGCGATGACCACGGTCAGGCCCGCGAAGACGACCGCAGACCCGGCCGTTCCGACGGCCCGCCCGGCGGCTTCCTCGCGCTCCTTGCCCTCGGCCAGTTCGGCGCGGTAGCGGGAGACGATGAACAGCGCGTAGTCGATGCCGACCGCGAGGCCGATCATCATGGCGAGCGTCGAGGTGGTGGAGCCCAGGTCCAGGACGTTGGCCAGGGCGGTGATGAGCGAGACCCCGATGCCGACCCCGATGAGGGCGGTCACCAGCGGCAGCCCGGCGGCGATCAGCGAGCCGAAGGTGATGACCAGGACCACGGCGGCGATACCGACACCGATGATCTCGGCGGCCCCGCTGTGCGGCATGACCTGGAGCGCGTCACCGCCGATCTCCACCTTCATGTCACTCTTCTGCGCGTCCTTGCCCACGCCTTCCAGGGCGTCCCGGGTCGCGTCGGTCAGCTCCATGGAGTTGACCTTGTAGGCGACCGAGATGTACGCCGTCGAACCGTCCCGGCTCACGGCCTTCGCCTGGAACGGGTCGGCGACCGAGGCGATCTGGTCCGAGCCGGACTGGAGATCCTTGACGAAGCCGGTGATCTCGCGCTTGTTGCCGGCGTCGGTCACCTTCTCGCCCGAGGGGGCCTTGAAGACGACCCGGGCGGTGGCGCCGTCGGCGCTGGAGCCGGGGTTGCGCTGTTCCAGCAGGTCGAAGGCGCGCTGCGCCTCCGTACCCGGAATGGAGAAGGAGCTGGAGGTGGCGGTGGACGCGGAGGCCGCACCGAATCCGGCGAGCGCCAGCAGCGCCACCCATATCAGGGCGACGAAGCGGCGGCGGCGGAAGGCGAGCCGTCCGAGCTTGTAGAGGAAAGTGGCCACGGGGGCGTACTCCCGGTCAGGTCGTGTGTCTGGAAAACGGGCAGAGGAAACCAGCCCGACGACGAGAGCGGCGTGTCAGGTGGGGCGGGTCGGGGAGAGGGCCGTACGAAGGGGACGGGGACGTCAGACGCCGAGGGCGGGGAGAACCACGGAGTCCACGTAATCGATGAGGAACGCCTGGTCGACAGGCTGGTCCTCGATCAGCTGCCGGGCGGCCAGCGCGCCGACCAGCATGTGCGGGACGTACTTCAGCGCCGGATTGTCCGAGCGCAGTTCACCCCGGTCCACGGCCCGTTGCAGCAGCTGGTCGAGGCCGGTCATCTCCGGTTCGATCAGCAGCTCGCGCAGGGCCTGGTGCAGCTCGGAGTACTCGTGGACGGCATGGCTCAGACCCCGCATCAGCGCGGCGTCCTTCTCCATCTGGCAGTCGTCGGTCCGGCTCAGCGCGGCGTGGAAGTCGCCGCGCAGCGAACCGGTGTCGATCTCGGCGAGGTTCACCGGCTTGTTGTGCCGCAGCGCCTTCACGACCAGCTCGGGCTTGGAGCCCCACTGGCGGTAGAGCGTGGCCTTGCTCGACCGGGTGCGGGCGGCGACGGCGTCCATGGTCAGGGCGTCGTAGCCGACCTCGCGGAGCAGGTCGAGAACGGCCTCGTACAGCTCGCCCTCACGCTCGGGAGTCAGCCTGGTGCGTGCCATGTGCCGACCTCCTTCGCCGTATCGCTCTTCGCGGTCCCGCAGCCTCGCTCAGCCTCGCCCGGGAATCGAACGAAACTGTTTCGTACACCTGAACCGTACCCCCACCACCCAGCGAAACGAAATCGTTTCGCTTGTGTGCTGCACCACAAGTTGCCCCGGGCCCTTCGCGCGGAAAGCATTGGGGGGTGAGTGACGACGTCGCGTATCTCCGTTTCCCGCACCTCCACCAGGACTTGCTGTGCTTCGCGGCCGAGGACGACCTCTGGGTCGCGCCCCTCGCCGCCGCGGGGCACCGGCCGGGCCGGGCCTGGCGGGTGACCGTCGACCGGACCCGGGTCAGCCATCCGCGCTTCTCGCCCGACGGCACCTCCATCGCCTACACGACCTGGCGCACGCTGGACCCCGAGATCCACCTCGCCCCGGTCGACGGCGGCCCGGCCCGCCGCCTGACCTACTGGGGCTCGACCGACGCCCGGGTCTGCGGCTGGAGCCCCGACCCCGGCGCCACCTCGCAGATCCTCGCCGTGTCCTCGCACCAGCAGCCGTTCTCGTACTTCTCCTGGGCCTACAGCGTCCCCACCGACGGCAGTCCGGGCGGCAGACTCCCCTGGGGCCCGGTCTCCGACATCGCGGTCGCCGACGTCGACGGCGAGCGCCGCACCCTGCTGCTCACCGGCACGCCCCCGCACGAACCGGCCGCCTGGAAGCGCTACCGGGGCGGGGCCATGGGCCGCCTGTGGCTGCACGGCGAACGGCTGCTCCCGGACATCGACGGCCACCTCGCCACCCCGATGTTCGTCGGCCGCCGCATCGCGTTCCTCTCCGACCACGAGGGCGTCGGCAACCTGTACTCCTGCCGGATGGACGGCACCGGTCTGCGCCGCCACACCGACCACGACGCCTACTACGCCCGCAACGCCTCCAGCGACGGCCACCGGGTGATCTACCAGTGCGCCGGGGACCTCTGGCTGGTCGAGGACCTTGAGTCGCCGGACGCCACCCCGCGCAAGCTGGAGGTACGCCTGGGCGGGCCGCGCACCGGCCGCCGCGTCTACCAGGTCTCCGCCGCCAGCAACGTCGACTCGCTGTCCGTCGACGAGACGGGCCGGGCCAGCGCCGTCACCGTACGCGGCAGCCTCTACTGGCTCACCCACCGCGACGGACCCGCCCGCACCATCGCCGACACCCCCGGCGTCCGGGTGCGGCAGCCGGAGATGCTCGGCAGCGGCGGCCGGGTCGCCTATGTGACCGACGCGGAGGGCGCGGACGCGGTCGAGATCGCCCACCTGCCGCGCGCCAGCGGCGACCGCCCCCCGCGCCTGCTGGCCTCCGGGCAGCTGGGCCGGGTGCAGGAGATGGTCTCCGCCCCGGACGGCGAGCGCCTCGCGATCGCCTCGAACGACGGCCGCCTGCTGCTCCTGGACACCGCGGAACCGGAGGCGGAACCGGCGCCCGAGCCCCTGGCGGCAGAGGACGCGGCCGAGGGGACGCCCGAAGAGGCAGCCGCGAAGCCCCCCGGCGGCTCCACCCGCGCCGACCTCTACGCGGCCACGGGCGCGGCGGCCCCGGCGAGCGTGCCGGTCGACGAGCACCCGGGGCTCACCGAGGTGATCCGCTCGGTGAACGGCCCGGTCCGCGATCTGGCCTTCTCCCCCGACGGGGCCTGGCTGACCTGGTCGCACCCGGGAGTCGGCCGCTCGCTGCGGCAGATCAAACTCGCCCGGATCTCCGGCCCCGGCGCCCCGGTGATCGTGGACGTCACCAACGGCCGCTTCGAGGACGAGAACCCGGTCTTCACGGAGGACGGCCGCTATCTGGCGTTCCTGTCCTGGCGCGGCTTCGACCCGGTCTACGACGTGCACACCGGCGATCTGTCCTTCCCGCTCGGCTGCCGCCCGTACCTGGTCCCGCTCTCCTCGGCCACGCCCTCCCCCTTCGCCCTCTCCCCGGACGGGCGCCCCGCGGCCGGCGGCCTGGACCCGGTGGACGTGCCGGACGGAGGTACGTCGGAGGGGTCGCCGGTGATGGTGGAGTTCGAGGGCCTGGAGAACCGGGTGACACCGTTCCCGGTCTCCGCCTCGAAGTACTCGGCGCTGGCCCCGGTGACCGGCGGCGGTCTGGTCTGGCTGCGCTGGCCGATCTCCGGTGCGCTGGGCGAGACGTTCGCGAACCCGGCCGACATGTCCGGGCGGCCGACCCTGGAGCACTTCAACATCGCGAAGGCCCGCAAGACGGAACTGGTCGACCACCTCGACTGGTTCGCGGTCAGCGGCGACTCGTCCCGGCTCGTGGTGATGGACGACGGCGAGCTGCGTGCCGTACCGGCGACCGAGCCGGGCGACACCGACTCCACGGTCTACCTGGACCTGCGCCGCATCCTGCACGAGGTCGACCCGGGGGCGGAGTGGCGGCAGGCGTACGGGGAGGCGGGCCGGATCATCCGCTCCTTCTTCTGGGAGCCGGACATGTGCGGCATCGACTGGGACGGGGTGCTGGACCAGTACCGCCCGCTGGTCGAACGGGTCGCGTCCCCCGACGAGTTCGCGGACCTGCTGCGCGAGGTGCTGGGCGAGCTGGGCACCTCGCACGCCTACGTCTCCCCCGCCCGCCGCAACGAGGGCCCGCCGCACTACCAGCGGGCGATCGGCCTGCTCGGCGCCAACCTGGTCTGCCGGGACGGCTCCTGGACCGTCCAGCGCATCCTGCCCGGCGACTCCTCCGACTCCAAGGCGCGGTCACCACTGGCGGGTACGGGGATCAGGGAGGGCGCGGTCCTCACCCATGTGGACGGCCGCCCGGTGGACCCGGTGGCGGGCCCGTACCCGCTGCTGACCGCGGCAGGCGGCACCACGGTGGAGCTGACGTTCGCCCCGGCGGGCGGAGGCCCCTCCCGCCGGGTGGCGATCATGCCCCTGGTGGACGAGCGGCCGCTGCGCTACCAGGACTGGGTGGCCAAACGCCGCGATGTCGTCAGGGAGTTGAGCGGCGGCAAGTGCGGCTACCTGCACATCCCGGACATGGGCGGCTCGGGCTGGGCCCAGTTCAACCGGGACCTGCGCCTGGAGGTGTCCCGCCCCGCCCTGATCGTGGACGTCCGGGGCAACGCGGGCGGCCACATCAGCGAGCTGGTCGTGGAGAACCTCACCCGCAAGATCCTCGGCTGGGACCTGACCCGCAACGCCCAGGCGGTCAGCTACGCCTCCAACGCCCCGCGCGGCCCGGTCGTCGCCCTGGCCGACGAGGCGACCTCCTCCGACGGCGACATGATCACCGCCGCGTTCCGGCTGCTGAAGCTGGGCCCGGTGGTGGGCCAGCGGACGTGGGGCGGGGTGGTCGGCATGACCGGCCGCCACCGGCTGGGCGACGGCACGGTGATCACGGTCCCGATGAACGCCGCCTGGTTCGACACCTACGGCTGGTCGGTGGAGAACCACGGCGTGGAACCGGACGTGAAGGCGCTGCGCACCCCTCTGGACTGGGCGGAGGGCCGGTACGCCGTCCTCGACGACGCGGTCCGCCTCGCCCTCGACCTCCTGGCCGCCCACCCGGCCTCGACCCCGCCCTCGTACGACACCGCCCCGGATCTGCGGAGGCCACCGTTGCCGCCGCGTTGAAAGGGCGTCGGGCAGCAGGCGTCAGGCCGTCAGCAGGCTCCTGACCGCGGCGACCACGGGCGCCCCGGACTCCACCAGGCTCGCGATCCCGTTGATCTGCTGGAGAAGCCTCCGGAAGCGGCCCGGCTCCGGATTCGGGCCGAGCGCGCCGATCTCCCCGACCGCCTCGTCCAGTCCCGACCGGTCCTCGTCGCTCAGTCGCGGCTTCAGCTCTTCGATCCGGGCCAGAAGTTCCGCCAGCTTGCGCTCGGTCGATGCAGAGGGCCCCGCCCCACCGCCCGCGACGATGTCGCCGGACCCATGGTGCTCGGCCTTGCCGATGTTGTGGTTCCCGTACTGATGAAAGACGTCCCCGCTCATCGCCCACCAACGCTTCCCGACCCACCGTGCTGGATCTTGCCTGTGTTGTGGTTCCCGTACTGGTTGATCACGTCACCCTGAACCGCATGCTCCACGTTGAAGACGACCTGAGCCGTGTCGGGCTGGCCGAGAGCAGTGGTGACCTCGGTCAGAAGATGGCTGATCTCGCCTTCCCGCGTCGACCAGACCGCGTCGAACTGTGTGCCCGAGGTGTTGAGGATCAGTCCGTACAACGGCGGCTTCCGCAGATCGCCGACGAGCCCCCAGACGATGAGCCCCTCCACCACCACCAGGATGATCGGGCCGACCGTGTCGAAGATGAGGGCGATGATGCCGCCTACGATCAGCCAGGCGAAGGAGAGGGTGAAGAATCCCTTCCACGCCTTTCCCAGGTCGACCGTGAGCACCCGCTGCGCCACATGGGAGATGTTCCGCAGCGGATACGCCTCACCGCCGACCCACAACATCCCCCCGTTTACCTTGACTTGGACCATGGAGCGATCCCCCTCCCCCTGACTTCCCGCACCCTCTGATTGTTCCTCAGAAGTGGTGTCCGCGCACCCCTGATCTCCGCACTGTGATCCAGGACAAGCTTTGGGAGAAGGCGGCGGCGCTGACTCAACGCGCCGTCGCACGCCGCTCGTAGACCGTCACCCGGCGGCCTCGGACCTGGCCGTCGGCGGTGATGCGGAAGTGGTCGCGCAGCACGGAGCGCTTCATCCTGTCGCGCGCGGTGGCGGGCGGGCGGGAGACGCCGGGGGCGTCCGTCACCAGGAGGATGCGGCGGTGGGTGAGCATCGCCGACCGTATGCGGGCCGGTTCGGCCTCCACGCCCTTCAAGGTGCCGGACCGCTCCGGGCTCCGGGCCAGCGCTGTGTCCTCCAGGCCGGAGAAGGCGTCCGGGGAGACCAGCCGGGTGTCCCGCCGGGCCGACGGGAAGAAGAGCACCGCGTCCCCGGGTTTCTTCAGCCGCCGTACGTCGTCGGCCACCGCGAGGACGTCGTCCACCCGGCTCGCCGGGGACCGCTTGGCGAGCGACTGCGGGAACAGGGCCACCGCCGCCACGGCGACGACCGCCGGAAGGAGCCACCAGCCCGCTCGCGGGAGCCTGCGGGACACCGTCCGGACCGCCGCGCCGATCGCCGCACCGATCAGCAGCGCCAGGCCCAGCAGGCTGAAGAGGACATACCGGTCCAGGAACAGCGGCTGGATCAGGGAGAGCCCGACGAGACCGAGCTGCGGCACCGCGAGCAGCGGCACTCCGACGGCCGCCGCCGACAGCCCGTCCGGCCGGTACGGGGACCGCCTCTCCAGCAGTGCGCCCGCCCCGCCGACGGCCAGCAGGACCGCCGGGCCGATCAG
Source organism: Streptomyces sp. NPDC033165 (assembly GCF_055577965.1). Taxonomy (NCBI): domain Bacteria; kingdom Bacillati; phylum Actinomycetota; class Actinomycetes; order Kitasatosporales; family Streptomycetaceae; genus Streptomyces; species Streptomyces sp. NPDC033165. Next base: position 224,932 of record NZ_JBVIPK010000006.1, on the reverse strand, counting down.
CATGTGCCAGGTCAGCGGCGGTATCCACGACACCTGCGCGGACTGGCTCCGGCTGAACAGGACCAGGGGGAGCACACAGGCCACGGCGGCCACGGCGGCGGCCGTCCAACGTCGCCCGAGCCCGCCGAGGTCATGGCGCCTCCCGAGCCCGCCGGGTCCATCGAGGTCACGGACCCTCCGGCTGAGCAGCAGCGTCAGCAGATGGGCCGGAAGGATCATGAGCGAGAGCCAGTTCAGCAGGCCGCACAGCGCGACCGTACCGCTGTACGCGATCCAGTGCACCGCCCTCCCCCGCCCCTCCAGCAGGGTGACCAGCAGCAGGGTGGAGATCCCGGCCCCGGCCGCCACCAGCGCGTAGGGCCGCCCCTCCTGGAGGTAGAACTGCACGGCCGGGAGCAGCCCGAGGGCCAGCCCGCCCCCCAGCCCCGCCCACGGTCCGGCCAGCCGGTGGCCGAGGGCCGCCACACAGGCGGCCGCCACCGCCATGGCCAGCACCGAGGGAAGCCGCAGGACGGCGGTGCTCGGCCCGAACAGCTCGAACAGTCCGTGCATCAGCAGGTAGTAGAGCCCGTGCACGACATCGACGTTCCCGAGCATGCCCCATATGTCCGCCGTGGAGCGCCGGGCCACCTGCCAGGTCGCAGCCTCGTCCCGCCACACACTGTCCTGCCGCGACAGGCCCCACAGACCGAGCGCGAGCGTCCAGAGCGCCGGAACCGACCGGACGAGAAAGCGGATACGCCTCGGGGCGGCGGGGGATGCCGGGGACGCGGTTCCGCTCCCCGGGGAACAGGGCGCCGAACGCGCTATGTGCGCTGTGGACACGAAGAAAGGCTCCCCCGAGCGGCTGTCGTGCAGGGCGGTCATCAGAGGCGCGAAAGCCCCTCACCGAACATGCATCCTACGCACCGCCGTACGGCGCGCGGTCGACAGCGCGGGCCCGGTACGGCCCGAACACAACACGGAGGAGGCGCACCCGGTCACCCGGATGCGCCTCCCGACGTAACGCGTACGCACGCGCACAGCGCAGCGCGCACGCGTCACACCTCAGCGACCGTCAACGGTCAAAGCGCTCGCGCGCCTGGTCCGACGCGTCCTGAGCACGGTCCTGGACGTCGTCCCGGCCCTGCCGAGCCCGCTCCTGGCCCTGCCGGCCGCGCTCCTGGGCCTGGTCCTTGGCCTGACCGGCCTTCTGCTTGGCCTGGTCGGCGAGCTCCTGCGCCTTGTCCTTGAACTGGTCTGCGATACCCATGCTGTTCACTCCTGTGGGATGCGTGCGTACGTGGGGGGATGGCCCCCTGCGGGGCCTCGCTCAGCGTTGCACGACCCGACATCTCGCGCATTTCGGACAGCTACCTTCCGTTACGTACGGTCAGCACGCTCCGCACGCGCGTCCTGGTCCGCCGCGCCGCCAGCCCCGACCAGCCCTTTCGAAACGCCGTGGAGCCGGGGCTCGAAGCGCCGCATCTCGCGCGGCCCGCCCAGCGCGATGACGGAGGGCAGATAGCCGCGCACCGACTGCATCCCGCGCAGCCACCCCTGGGCGTACACATGCGCGGAGCGCCGCGCGATCCCGTCCACGATCCGTTCGACGGCCGGGCCGAGCGGATACGTACGGTTCATGGGCCACGGCAGCCGCTGGCGCAGCTCGCGCATCACGTCGTCCTGGTCCGCGCCGCGCACCATGTCGGTGTCGGTCCAGGAGAGGTAACCGACGCCCACCCGGACGCCCTTGTGGGCGACCTCCGCCCGCAGACTGTGCGCGAAGGCCTCGACGCCCGACTTGGACGCGCAGTACGCGGTCATCATCGGGGCCGGGGTGATCGCGGCCAGCGACGCGATCTGGAGGAAGTAGCCGCGGCTCTCCATCAGCACCGGCAGGAAGGCCCGCCCGGTGACCGCGCCGCCGATGAGGTTCACCTCGATGACCCGCCGCCAGGCGTCCGGGTCGGAGTCGGCGAACGGGCCGCCCGCGGCGACGCCCGCGTTGGCGACGACGACGTCGACCTTCCCGAAGCGCTCCTTGACCTCACGGGCCACCTGCGCCATCGCCTCGTGGTCGGTGACGTCGGCGAACCAGTGGCCGCTCTCGCCGTGCAGCCGCTCGGAGACCTGCTTCAGCGCGTCGGGCTCCAGACCGACCAGCGCGAGGGTCGCACCGCGCGCGGACAGCTTGCGGGCCAGCAGCTCGCCCACGCCCCGGGCCGCGCCGGTGACGACGACGACCTGGCCCTCCAGACTCCGCCTGCTGCTCATGCGACATCCTCCTTCTCGGCCGTGGCGGCCGACCGTTCGGTGACGTACCGGGTGACCAGCTCCCTGATTCTCGCCGTGACGGCCTCCGGGGCCTCGACCGGCGTCATGTGTCCCACGCCCGTCAGCTCGGTCAGCCCGAGGCCGAGGGGCAGGGCGGCCGCGATGGCCCGCGCGTGGACCGGCGGGGTCAGCCGGTCGTCCGTACCGGCGATCACCGCGGTCGGCACCCGCAGCTCGCGCACGCCCTCCGCGAGGTCCAGCCGGTCGAGCACGTGCCCCCACTCCACCCTCGCGCGGCGCGGGCAGGCGTGCACGATGCGGGCACAGGCCTCGACCCGCTCCGGAGCCGAACCGGCGCCCATCGTTGCGTACTTGAGGATCTTCTTCGAGACCGGGGTGACCGGCCCGAGCGGCGCCCGCGCCCCCAGTACGGCGCTGGTGAGCCGGGTCCGCAGCGCCCCCGGGCGGATCGGCAGGACGCGGGCCTCGGCGGTCAGCCGCGTACTGCCGGTGGAACACAGCAGGACGGCGGCGGCGTGCGCGCGCAGTCCGGGCCGGGCGGCCGCGGCCATCAGCGTCATCCCGCCCATGGAGTGCCCGGCGAGGACCGCCTTGCGCCCCGGGGCGAGCGTCGCGGCGAGGACCGCTTCGAGGTCGTCGGCCAGCACCTTCGTGCTGTAGCCGCCGGGGCCAGGCGCGGGGGTGAGTCCGTGGCCGCGCTGGTCGTAGGCGATGACCCGGTGGTCGGCGGCCAGGTCCCGGATCTGGGCGTCCCAGAAGCGGGTGTTGCAGGTCCAGCCGTGGGCCAGGACGACGGCCGGGGCGTCCTCGGGACCGTGCAGTTCGACGTGGATGCGCGAGCCGTCGGCGGACCGCGCGGTCAGCTCGGCGGCGGGCACCGGCGGTACGGAGTCGCGGCCCAGGAGGCGGCTCATCGCGCGGCCTCCCCGGCGACGGTCTCCGAAGCGGCCGCGCTCCCCCCTGCCGTCACGGTCTCGCGCTCGGCGCGGCCGGGCTGTTCGGGTACGCGCCCGGCCCCGGCTGCCCGCTGGGCCCCGCCCGTCGTCCCTGCCGTCGTCCCGGCCCGGACGACGTCGTACTCCGCGAGGTCCACCGTCCGCGTCTGCCGCCGGAACTCCCCCGTCGTGCCCGGCCATACCGTCGTGTTGCGGCCCTCGGCGTCCAGGTACCAGCTGGTGCAGCCGCCGGTGTTCCACACGGTGCGCTTCATCCGCTCCTGGACCTTGTGGTTCCACGCGGTGACGGCGGCGGAGCGGGCGCCGAGCGCGGCGCGGCCGCCCAGAACGTTCAACTGGCGCAGGTAGTCGGCCATGTAGTTCAGCTGGGACTCGATCATCAGGATCATCGAGGAGTTCCCGAGACCCGTATTGGGGCCGATGATCGTCATCCAGTTGGGGAACCCGGCGGCGGTCGCGCCGCGCAGCGAGTTCATCCCGTCCTTCCAGGACTCGGCGAGCGTGATGCCCTCCTCGCCGACGACCCGCTCCGCGATCGGCATGTCCGTCACATGGAAGCCGGTGCCGAAGATGATCGCGTCGGCCTCGGCCTCGCTGCCGTCGGCGGCGACGACGGTGGAGCCGCGTATCTCGCTGAGCCCGGAGGCCACGACGTCCACATTGGGCTGGGCGAGCGCCGGGTAGTAGGTGCTGGAGAGCAGGATCCGCTTGCAGCCGATGCGGTAGTCGGGGGTCAGCTTGGCCCGCAGGGCCGGGTCCTTGATGGCCCGCGCCATGTTGGACTTGGCTATCTTCTCCACCAGGCCGAGCTGGTCGGGGTGCTTGGTGAAGGCGCTGACCTGCAACTCCCTTATGCCCCACAGCAGTCCACGGCGCGCTGTGCCGGTGGCGGGGACGGCCCGGTGCAGGGCGCGCTCGGCCTTGCTGATGGTGCGGTCCATGCGGGGCATGACCCAGGGCGGGGTGCGCTGGAAGAGCGTGAGCCTCGCGGTCTTCGGCTGGATCGCCGGGACGATCTGGATGGCGGAGGCGCCCGTTCCGACCATCGCGACGCGCTTGCCGGTCAGGTCGTAGTCGTGGTCCCAGCGCGCGGAGTGGAAGACCTTGCCGGGGAAGGAGTCGAGCCCGGGTATGTCCGGCATCTTGGGGTCGGAGAGCGGCCCGGTGGCGGAGACGACGACATCCGCGCGCAGGGTGGTGCCGTTGGCCGACTCGATCACCCAGTACAGGTTCTCCTTGTCCCAGCTCATCAGCTTCACCTCGTGGTTCAGCCGGATGTGCGGGCGCAGCCCGAAGGTGTCGGCGACCCGCTCCAGATAGGCCCGGATGTGCTCCTGGCCGGAGAAGGTACGCGGCCAGTCGGGGTTGGGCGCGAAGGAGAAGGAGTAGAGGTGGGACGGTACGTCGCAGGCGCAGCCTGGATAGCTGTTGTCGCGCCAGGTGCCGCCCACCGAGTCGGCCCGCTCCAGGACGACGAAATCGGTGATGCCTTCGCGGCGCAGCCGGACGGCGGCCCCCAGGCCCCCGAATCCGGTACCGATCACCGCCACACGTACGTGTTCCTGCTGGGCCATGCTGCCGCCTCCCGCGGTACGTCACACGACTCTGCCAGCAATCACTGGCATTGTTCGGAGAGTAGAGCAGGGTCGTACTGATGGGTAGAGGTCGGACCGAGGAAAGTTACTGGCGGTACAACATAGGGTGCCCCTGTGGCTGAAGGACGCGAGCACCGCGAATACCGCATGGAGGAGCTGGCCGAGGCGGCCGGTATCACCGTGCGGACCCTGCGCTTCTACCGGGAGCGCGGCCTGATCCCGCCACCCCGCCGCGAGGGCCGGATCGCCTGGTACGACGACCACCATCTGGCCCGGCTGCGGACCATCGCGGGCCTGCTGGAGCGCGGCCACACCCTCAACGGCATCGCGGACCTGGCCGCCACCTTCGAGAGCGGCCGGAACGTCGCCGAGGTACTGGGCCTGGGCGAGCCGACCGAGGAGACCCCGGTCCGCCTCACCCCCGAACAGCTCGCCGACTACTTCGAGGGCGAGGTCACCCCGGAGAACCTGGCCGCCGCGCTGGACCTGGGCTATCTCGCCACCGACGGCGACGAGATCGTCCACATCAGCCGCCGCCTCCTGGAGGTCTCGGCGGAGCTCGTACGGGAAGGGGTGCCGCTCGCCACGGTGCTCTCCTCGGGCCGGCGCGTCCGCGAGCACGCGGAGGCGCTCGCCGAGATCTTCGTACGCGTACTGCATGCCCACACCGCGGAGACCGAACCCGCCCAGCTGCGCCCGCTGGCCCGGGCGGTGGTGGACGCGGAGCTGTCCATGGCCCTGGACCGCAGGCTGCGCCGCGAGGACGGCACCCGACCGCCGAAGTCGGACTGAGCCGAGCCGCAGGCGCTACCGCTCGTAGACGACGGTCACCGGCGCATGGTCGCTCCACCGCTCGTCGTGTGTGGCGGCCCGCTCGACCCACGCCTTGACCGCGCGCTCGGCGAGCCCCGGGGTCGCCATCTGATAGTCGATGCGCCAGCCGGAGTCGTTGTCGAAGGCGCGCCCCCGGTAGGACCACCAGCTGTACGGCCCGGCGACGTCCGGGTGCAGCTGCCGTACGACGTCCACGTACGCGGCCTCCTCCAGGACCCGGGTGAGCCAGGCGCGCTCCTCGGGCAGGAAGCCGGAGCTCTTGCGGTTGGCCTTCCAGTTCTTCAGGTCGGCCTCCTGGTGGGCGATGTTCCAGTCACCGCAGACCACGACCTCGCGACCGTCCGCCGCCGCCCGCTCCTTCAGCCCCTGAAGGTAGGGCAGGAAGGCGGCCATGAAGCGCTCCTTCTCGTCCTGCCGCTCGGTGCCGACCTCGCCGGAGGGCAGGTACAGGCTCGCGACGGTCACGCCGGGAAGGTCGATCTCCGCGTACCGGCCGCTCGCGTCGAACTCCTCGGCCCCCGGGGCCCCGAATCCGCCGAAGCCGATCTGGACCCGCTCCGGCGCCTGCCGGGAGTAGAGGGAGACCCCGGCGCGCCCCTTGGCGGCGGCGGGCGCGTGCACGGTGTGCCAGCCCTCGGGGGTGCCCACCCCTTCGGGCAGCTGGGCGAGCTCGGCCCGCACTTCCTGGAGGCAGACCACGTCGGCATCGGTCCCCGCCAGCCACTCGACGAAACCCTTCTTGGCGGCGGCGCGGAGCCCATTAACATTCACGGAGGTCACTGTGAGCATCCCGAAACAGTACCCACTCCACCCCTACGCATAGATGTACGATGCTTAGCATGCTTATACACCCTCGGCCGTTCGACCACCCCGACGCCGTCAAACTCAACGACCAGGTGCAGCTCGAATACGCCGAGCGCTACGGCGACGAGGGCGACGTCACACCGCTCGACCCCTCGATGTTCCTGCCGCCGCACGGTCTGTATCTGCTCGCCTACGACGAGCGGGACCGCCCGGTGGCGACCGGCGGCTGGCGGACCCAGAACCGCAACTCCGAGGGTTACGAGGACGGGGACGCCGAGATAAAGCGGATGTTCGTGATCCCCGAGGGCCGCGGCCGGGGCCTGGCCCGACGGATGCTGGCCGCCCTGGAGGAGGACGCCCGGGCCGCGGGCCGGACCAGGATGGTCCTGGAGACCGGCGACCAGCAGCCCGAGGCCGTCGCGCTGTACACCTCGTGCGGCTACACCGTCTGCGAGGTGAAGTTCGGCCACTACCGGACGTACGACAGCAGCATCTGCATGGCCAAGCCGCTCCAGCGGCCCTGAGCACGACAGGGCGGCCGACGGCTGCTCACGCGCCCGCTGTTCACGCGCCCGCCGGCCCGGTGTCCGCCGGGGGCCCTCCGTCCGCGTCGAGCACCAGGACCACGTGCTCGTTCCCGCCGTGTCGGACCGTGCCGGTCGCCTGGAATCCGCACTTCTCCAGCAGCCGGACCGAGCCGGTGTTCCCGGCGGCGGGGTCCGCGTACAAGGGTCGGGCCTTCTCCCGCTCCAGGAACGCGGCCAGGGCCTCGGTGCCGATGCCCCGCCCCCAGTACGAGCGGCCGAACCAGTAACCGATGAAGCGGCGGTCCCCCTCCCACCAGGCCACGACGTTCCCGGCGGGCTCGCCGTCCACGACGACCGTCTGCACGAAGACCGTGGGGTCCCCCAGGACCTTCGTCGCCCAGTGCGCCATGAAGGCCTCCCTCTCCCGGGGAGGGAACCGCGATCTCCGGACCGCCTCCGGATCATGCTCGTACGCGAGGAACGCTTCCAGATCGGCCTGCTCGACATCCCTGAGCCGCACGGTGGTCTCCATACCGGCCGAGTCTGGCACCCGGCACTGACAACCGGCCCGGATGCCCACCGATGCTCACCGCGGGGTGGCCAGCACCTGGGTCCAGTAGGGGCCGCGCGGGGAGTCGGCGATACCCACGCCCACGTGGACGAAGTCGCAGTTGAAGATGTCGTTGTCGCGGCCCGGGCTGTTGCGCCACTGCTCGACCGCCGCCGCCGGGTCGCTCATGCCGGTGGCTATGGTCTCGCCGACGGCCGACCACTCGTAGCCCACGGTCGTCACCCGGTCGCCCGCGCCCCGGCCCGAGGAGTCGGTGTGGCCGAAGTAGTTCTGTGCGGCCATGTCCTCGGAGTGCCGCTGGGCGACCTCGGTGAGCCGGGGATCGGTACGCAGGTCCGGACAGCCGTTCTCGGCGCGCAGGGTGTTGACCTGGGTGACCACCCGCGCCTCCGGGGCGGGGCGCGGCTCCGGTGGCGTGGGCGAGGCGGCCTGCTTCGGGGCGGCGGGGGGCGGTGTCCGGGAGACGGAGGCAGAGGCGGTGGGACTCGGGGTGGGTGAGGCGGTGGTCGGCGTGGGGACCGGCTCGGCGGGGGCGGCGGCCGGGGGCGGCAGGGGCGCGGGGCTGTGCGTGGCTCCCTCGGCCCGGGGCACGGGCGGAGCGGGCGCGGAGGGCCAGAAGAAGACGGCGAGGGAGGTCACGGCTGCCGCGGCGGCTATGAGCCCCGCCGCTTTCCCGGCCGCGAACACGCCGGAGGAGGCGGAAGCCCCGGCCGAGGCGGCGGGAGCGGCAGGCGCGGCGGAGGACACGGCCGCCGCCGGGACCGCCTGGGTGACGGCCACCGCCGCCTGCTGTCCGGTGTCGTAGATCGGCAGCACCAGCGCGAGACCGGAGAGCAGGCCCTCCGGCGGGACCAGGCCCGCGCTGCCGTCGGAGCAGGAGGCGCAGCCCCGTACATGGCGGGCGATCCGCTTGCGCCACAGGGGCGTCGGCGTACCGTCCCAGTCGCCCAGCAGCTCCGCCAGGGCCGGGCAGCGGGGGTCGGCCGCCAGGGCCCGGACGACGGCGCGGCCGACGTCGAGCTGGTTCTTCACCCGCTGGACGCGTACGGCGGCGTGCTGCGGGGTGAGGCCGAGCGCCTCGGCCAGCTCGGCCCGGGTCAGCTCGCCGGTCGTTTCCAGCCACCACAGGGACAGCACATCGCGCTCGGAGTCGTCCAGCCAGCGGGTCGCCTCGGCCGTCTCGCGTCGCTGGCCGGAGAGTTCGAGGCGCCAGATGGTCAGGTCGACGAAGTCGGCGGCCGGGTCGGCGGGGTCCTCGGTCGCCTCCAGCGGGGCGGGCCGGTGGCCCAGACCGGACCAGCGGGTGCGGACCTGGTTCATGGCGATGGCGACGAGCCAGGAGCGGAAGCGGGCCGGATCGCGCAGGGAGGAAAGGCCGGACAGCGCCCGGAGCATGGTCTCCTGCACGACGTCGTCCACGTCCGGATGGCCGTTCAGCGCGCGACCGACGACGTTGTAGACGAGCGGCAGGTACTGGGCGGCCAGGCGTTCCCCGGCGGCCCGGTCGCCGTTCCTCGCCGCGACGACCAGAGCGGTGCTGTCCACGCCGTTCACGCCCTTCGTTCAATTCGCCACCGGAGTGTGGGACAGGTCACCCCTGGGGGATTTGTTATCCGTCCCCCGTCCGGTGGTCAACCAGTATGCGGGGACACGCAAGCGGACCCGCAGGGAGAGCACCGGAACGGGGAGGGCCATGTCGAGCGGAACGGACACCGACTTCGGACTGCCGGAGGCGGCGGGCGGCGGCACGTCCGGGACCGCCCCCGACGCCGCATCCCGTGCGGCCGGGGCCCCGCAGGCGACCGAGGCCCCGCAGGCCGCCAAGGCCCCACAGGCCGCGCAAGTCGCCCGAGCCCCGCAGATCCCTCAGATCCCGCGGGGCGCTGAGGTCCCGCAGTCCTCCCAGGCCCTGGATGCCGCCGAGGCCCACACCACCGCGGCCCGCACGGGCGAGGTCATCACCGCCTCGGACCTGCACGCGGCGGCCATGGGCGCCGACACCTTCCCCGGGGCCCTGCGGGAGGCGCTGAACCGCCGCGGCCTTTCGCTGGAGCGGGTGAGCGAACGGCTCAGGGTGCGCGGCATCACCATCAGCCAGGCCACCCTCAGCAGCTGGCAGCGCGGCCGTAGCCAGCCCGAACGGGCGCGTTCGCTGCGGGCGGTGGACGTGCTGGAGGAGATCCTGGAGCTGCCCTCCGGGGCCCTGCGCTCGCTGCTCGGCCCGCGCCGCCCCCGTGGCCGGATCACACCGGCCGGCAGTGAGGGCACCACGCTCCAGATCCTCGGCGAGGACTCGGTCGTGGAGAAGGCGCTCGGCGCGCGGTTCCGCCACTTCAACCAGGAGACGGGGGCGCTGATGGTCCACGACGTCGTGACGGTCGGCGAGAGCGGCACGCTGAGCGGAATCGCCACCACCAACGTGCTGCGGGCGAGCCGGGCCGGGGCCGACCGCGCGGTGTTCGTACACAGCTTCGATGACGAGGCCGCCGAGCCCGTCGACATCCGGGTCACCTGCGGACGCCTGGTGGAAGCCACGTACCTGAAGGGGCTCAAGTCCCTGGTCCTGGAGATCCACTTCGGCCGCGAACTGGCCAAACTGGACACGACGGTCGTGAGTTACGCGGTCGAGGTGAGTCCGTCCGAGACACCGGCCACGCACTACGAGCGCTGGACGCGGACGAACCTCCACGAATACCTCCAACAGGTCTTCTTCCACCCCGGCGCCCTGCCGGCGGACTGCCACCGCTACGTCCGGGAGAAGGTCGGGGACCCGCCCCGGGCCAAGCGGCGCATCCCGCTGAACGACACGCACAACGTCCATGTACTGACCTCGCGGTGCAAGCCCGGCGTCCACGGGGTGGCGTGGGACTGCGGCCCCGGAGCGGGAACAACGGGAACGGGAACAGGAACGGGAACGACTGGAACGGGAGACCGCCCAGGATGAGTGGACGGTCTCCCGCGTTCGGGGGGTGGCCTTGGCCGGTCGGGACTACTTGGTGTTGAGGGTCAGCCCGTAGTACGCGAGGGCGTCGTTGAGCGGCTGGAAGTAGGAGGAGCCGGGCGAGTTGACCTGGCCGGTGCAGCGCTGGTTCATCGGTCCGCCGGAGGTGAGGCCCTGGGCCTGGTCCCCGGAGACGTACGCGCCACCGCTGTCCCCGCCCTGCGTGCAGACGCTGGAGCTGGCCAGTCCGGTCACCACGGTGTCCGGGCCGCCGTTCTGGTCGGTGTAGGTGACGCTGACGTTGTACGAGCCGACCTTGCCGCAGGTCCAGCCGGTGGTCTGGCCGGACTTGCACAGCGCCGCTCCGGAGGGGGCCCGCTTGCTGCCCTTGACCGGGACGGTGCCCGCCCTGCCGTAGGTGGTGATGTCGAGGCCGATCGAGTGGCCGGCGTCGACGGTCGCGATGCCCATGTCGACGCTGCGGGTGCCCAGCGCGAACCGGGTGTGGGTGCCCTTGGCGAACCGGGTGCCGTTGTAGGCCAGTGCGGGCAGGTCCTCGATGCAGTGCCCGGCGGTCACGAGCACCTGCCTGCCGCTGCGGTCCTTGGCGCCGTAACCGACGGAGCAGAGGTAGCCGTTGAAGGTCATCCGGCTGCCGGGCGGAACGACGGCCTGGGTCTCCAGCTTCTCCTGCCCCTTGATGACACGTACGGCGTCGCCGTTGCTCTTCGCCGCCTTGAGGAAGCTGCGGGTGGCGGCGTCCGATGCCCCGTTGACCTCGACGGTCACGGTGTCGGACGCGAGGTCGACGGACCACGCCGACACCCCTGCCGGGGCGCTCTTGAGGGCCTTGGCGTCCAGCTGGGCCTTGATGCGGTCGAGCTCATCCTCCCCGCGTTCGGGGACCCGGGCCTTGAGACCCGCCGCCCTGACCTCCTTGGCCGCCCCTGCGTCGGCGGCGTTGACGACCAGGGAACCGTCGGCGGTGAAGAAGGCCCCGAGCGTGTCGACCCGGTCCTTCCTCAGCTCCGCGAACCGGTCCCGCTCCCGGGCCTCCCGGTCCAGCCGCTCGACGGCGGCCTTCTCACTGACACCCAGCGTCTCGGCGAGGGCCTGCACCATCTCCGGCTGATACGCCGGCGCCGAGGGTTCCGCCGCCGTACCGGCGTAGGCCCCTGTGGCGACTCCGGCCGACAGGAGGGCTCCGATGGAGGCGGCCACGATGTACCTGCGCGCGTTCTTCTTTCCGTGCTTCACGGGAATCCTTCCGCTACACGGGCGAGCGTCCAGACAATGGGGGGGTGGCCACACCGCGCTTGGGGACGCGCGATGTGTTCCATGGACACTGCCCGGCGGCGATGACATGTTCCTGTCGCCGCGCCCCGAACTCTGGCGCAGCCGCAACTGCCGGGACAAGGAGCGGAGATGGGGCTCTTTTCTACAGAACTGGCCGAGAACTGTAGAGAGACCGCCCGAAACACGTGGTCAGACCGGCACGGGGCGCAGCCCGCCGCTCCACGCCCATCGCCCTCGCGACCCCGCGGCCTCAAGCGATTACGCGAACGCGGACGTCAACGAAGGCACCGCACAAGATGAATGCAAGGGGGCGGCGCGGGGACGGCGGGCAGTGGAACAGTTCCTCCAAATCCGATGAAGGCGGGAGCAGTTCCTCCGCGAATCAGCCGAGGACGTCACCAGGGATTCACCGACCCGCCTGAGGAACCATCAAGCCCGCGCCCGACCGGAAACCCGCGCCGGTCGGCGCACACCAAGGGGCGTGTGCCGATGCGGGCTGATACGGGCTGATGCGGGCTGATACGGCCCAAGGCACTCAAACACTCATCAAAGCCCGGCACCCCGGGGGCGCGCCGGATCAAGCCGGTGACGCCGGCGCCCCCAGGAGTTCGCCGACGAGCTTGCCCACCCGGACCTCCAGGGTGTCCCGTACGGCCCGAGCGCTCTCGATGTCCAGGCCGCTCAGGTCCGGCAGGCCCCAGTCGATGTAGCGGCGCCCCGGCCGTACGGGGCACGCGTCGCCGCAGCCGAGCGTGACGACCACGTCCGCTGCCGCCACCACCTCCGCCGTCAGCGGTTTGGGGAAATCATCGGCCGCCTCCATTCCCTGCTCCGCGAGGAGCCGGCGCACCACCGGGGCGATATCGGAGGCGGGGGCGGAGCCCGCCGTCATGACGAGGACCGCGCCCGCCGCGCGCCGCCTCATCAGGGCGGCGGCCAGCTGGGAGCGCCCGGCGTTCTCCGTGCACACGAAAAGGACCTCGGGAACGCACTTGGGACGGATGCCCGACCCGCGCGCCAGGGCGCCGAGCCGCTGATCCGCGAAGCGCTCGACGAGCACCGGGAGGTGCGTGCCCACCCGGGCCCGGCCGCCCAGCAGACCGGCGCACTCGGTCACGTACCGCTCGACCGTCTCGTACGAGAACGACGTCCGGTGGCGCGCCGCCAAGCGGCGGGTGATGCGGCCGAGCAGGGTGCTCGTGTCCCGCAAGGGCGGTATCGGCCGCCCGAGATGAGCCGGCTCGTCCACCGCGCACCTCCCTGATGCGTACGGGCCGGGCGCCGTCCGGTCCGGGTCAGACCGTGGCCGTGGCCATGGCCGGGGGCTTGTCCGCCAGGGCGGCGAGGTAGCGCTCTGCGTCGAGCCCTGCCGCGGCGCCGGTTCCGGCGGCGGTGATGGCCTGGCGGTAGGTGTGGTCGACGACGTCACCGGCGGCGAAGACGCCGGGGAGGCTCGTGCGGGTGGAAGGGGACTCCACCCTGATATAGCCCTCGTCGTCGAGGTCGACCTGGTCGGTGAAGAGTTCGGTGCGGGGGTCGTGGCCGATGGCGATGAAGAGGCCCGTGGCCGCCAGTTCGCGGGTACGGCCCGTAAGCGTGTCGCGCAGGGCCACTCCGCCGAGCATGCCGTTCTCCTCCTTGATCTCGACGATCTCGCTGTCGAATGCGAAGGAGATGTTGTCGTCGGCGAAGGCACGGTTCCGCATGACCTGGGAGGCGCGCAGGGTGGAGCGGCGGTGGACGACGGTGACGGAGCGGGCGAAGCGGGTGAGGAAGGTGGCCTCTTCCATGGCGGTGTCGCCGCCGCCGACCACGACGATGTCGCGGTCGCGGAAGAAGAATCCGTCACAGGTGGCGCACCAGGAGACCCCGCGGCCGGACAGCTTCTCCTCGTTCGGGAGGCCGAGCTTGCGGCAGCCGGATCCGGTGGCGATGATCACCGCCCTGGCGCGGTGGACCGTGCCCTCGGAGTCCGTGAGTTCCTTGGTCTCGCGGGCGAGGTCGACGGAGACGATGTCGTCGTCGATCATCTCGGCGCCGAACTTCTCGGCCTGGGCCCGCATGTTCTCCATGAGGACCGGCCCGTGGACACCGTCCGGGAAGCCGGGGAAGTTCTCGACCTCGGTCGTCGTGGTCAGCGAGCCGCCCACGAAGATCGAGCTGCCGAACAGCAGGGGCTTCAGCTGGGCGCGGGCGGCGTAGAGGGCGGCGGCGTACCCGGCGGGGCCGGATCCGATGACGACGACCTCGCGGATCTCGCTCATGCGGTCCGCTCCGGGTCCACCGGGGCGATCTCCTCGATCAGGTTCTCGACGAGCTTCTTGATCTCGTCGCGGATCGGGCGGACGGCCTCGACGCCCTGGCCCGCCGGGTCCTCAAGCGTCCAGTCGAGATAGCGCTTGCCGGGGAAGACGGGGCAGGTGTCGCCGCAGCCCATGGTGATGCAGACGTCGGAGGCCTTGACCGCGTCGACGGTGAGGATCTTGGGGGTCTCGGCGGCGATGTCGATACCGACCTCGCGCATGGCCTCGACGGCGGCGGGGTTGACCTGGTCGGCGGGGGCGGAACCGGCGGAGCGGACCTCGACGCGGTCCCCGGCCAGATGCGACAGCCACGCGGCGGCCATCTGGGAACGGCCGGCGTTGTGGACGCAGACGAACAGGACGGAAGGCTTCTCGGACACGACTGGTCTCACTTGTCTCACGGCGAAGTCAGGCACGAAGGACATCAGCACCCGGTGGTGTCAGCGACCACTGATGTGAGAGTATCAGCCCATGATGACGTCAGTCGACACTGAACTAATCCGGGTCCTGGGTGATCCCCTGCGCCTGCGGATCGTGACCCTGCTCGCCCGCGAGACCCTGTGCACCACTCACCTCGTCGAGGAGACCGGTGCCCGGCAGACCAATCTCTCCAACCATCTGAGAGTGCTGCGCGAGGCCGGAATCGTGGAGACCGAGCCCTGCGGCCGCTTCACCTACTACAAGCTCCGGCCGGACGTCATCGCCCAGCTCGCCGGCCAGTTCGCCGACCTGGCCGAGTCCGCGCGTACCGCCGCCGACAACAAGAGGGCCTGCCCGTGACCCCCACCCAAGCGCCCGCGACCACCGACGAGCCCTCGGTGGTCGCGAAGCTTTCCACCCTCGATCGCTTCCTCGCCGTCTGGATCCTCCTGGCCATGGGCCTGGGGCTGGGTCTGGGCCGGCTCATCCCCGGGCTGAACGACGCGCTGGCCAAGGTCGAGATCGGCGGCATCTCGCTCCCGATCGCCGCCGGCCTGCTGATCATGATGTACCCGGTTCTCGCCAAGGTCCGTTACGACAAGCTCGACGCCGTCACCGGCGACCGCAAGCTGATGGCCTCCTCGCTGGTCGTCAACTGGGTCCTCGGCCCGGCGCTCATGTTCGCGCTGGCCTGGATCTTCCTGCCGGACCTGCCCGAGTACCGCACCGGCCTGATCATCGTCGGCCTGGCCCGCTGCATCGCCATGGTCATCATCTGGAACGACCTCGCCTGCGGCGACCGCGAGGCCGCCGCCGTCCTCGTCGCCCTGAACTCCGTCTTCCAGGTCATCGCCTTCGGCGTCCTGGGCTGGTTCTACCTCGACCTGCTGCCCGGATGGCTCGGCCTCGGCGACGGTGAGCACCTCGACATCTCCATGTGGAAGATCGCGTTGAACGTCGTCATCTTCCTCGGGGTCCCCCTGGTCGCGGGCTTCCTGACCCGCCGCATCGGCGAGAAGAAGATGGGCCGCGAGTCCTACGAGCGGAAGTTCCTGCCGAAGATCGGCCCGTGGGCCCTCTACGGCCTGCTCTTCACGATCGTCGTCCTCTTCGCCCTCCAGGGGAAGACCATCACCTCGCAGCCGCTGGACGTCGTCCGCATCGCGCTGCCGCTCCTGGTCTACTTCGCGGTGATGTGGTTCGGCACGTTCCTGCTCGGCAAGGCCATCGGCCTGAACTACGACCGCACCGCCACGCTCGCCTTCACGGCCGCCGGGAACAACTTCGAGCTCGCCATCGCGGTCGCCATCGCCACCTTCGGCGTCACTTCCGGCCAGGCCCTCTCCGGGGTCGTCGGTCCGCTGATCGAGGTTCCGGTGCTGGTGGCGCTGGTGTACGTCTCGCTCGCCTGGCGCAAGAAGTTCACCGCGGCGCCGGTGAAGTAGGCCGCCGCGAAGCATCGTTCGGCTGCCCCGCCCTACGCGGTGGGGCAGCCGTGCCGAAGAGGGGCCGTGCGGCGGCGGGCAGCACGCGACCGCCTCGGCACAGCCCGGCGTCGCGGTGGACACCACCCTGAAGCGGCCGCGCTCACACCTGGGCGCTGCGGCGTTCGACGAGGACGGTGTCGCGCCGGCGGCCTTGGTGGCGGCCGATGCGCTCGCGGGTGCCGATGACCCGGAATCCGGCCCGCTCATGGACGGCGAGGCCGGCCGCGTTCTCCGGGAGGATGCCCGCTTGGACGGTCCAGATCCCGGCCGCCTCGGTGGAGTCGACCAGCGCCTTCAGCGGCGCCGAGGCGACTCCTTGGCCCCGGGAGCCGGGACGCACGCAGACGGAGTGCTCGACGACGCCCGCGTACGCGCAGCGGTCGGAGACCCGGGTGGCGGCGACCCAGCCCAGGACCCGCCCGCTCTCGTCGAGCGCGGCGAAGCGGTGCTCGGGCAGCTTGCCGGTGTCGAACTCCTCCCAGGTCGGTGCGGTGGTCTCGAACGCGGCGTTGCCCTCGTCGATGACGGCCTGGCAGATGGCGACGACCTCGTCGGCGTGCTCGGCACTCTGCGGAACGACGAGGACGGAGGCGGTCACGCGCCGGAGGCCTTCGTGAGCAGCTGCCCCATGGCCGCGAGGACGGCCGGTTCGACGCGGTAGTAGACCCAGGTGCCGCGCCGCTCGGAGGAGAGCAGCCCGGCCTCCTTGAGCTTCTTGAGGTGGTGGGACACCGTGGGCTGGGAGACGCCGACGTCAGAGATGTCGCAGACGCATGCCTCGCCGCCCTCGTGCGAGGCGACGGCGGAGAACAACCGCAGCCGGACCGGATCTCCCAGCGCCTTGAACATCCTGGCGCTCCGCTCGGCCTCCTCCGCCGTCAGCGGCCGTTCGTCCAGCGGCGGACAGCAGGGCTCGACGGTGGGCTCCAGCAGAGGCAGCACCTTCGCATTCGACATACATCTATGTTGACACACGTCGAACCAAGTGCGACCGGACCGGACCGCCCGGCGCCATTGACGGCCACATCGACGCACCCCGGGACCAGTCGCAAGTTCGATAAACGTCTATGTTGATATCCATCGATGCAAGTGCCATGCTGGGATCTCAAGAGATCGACAGATGTCGAAACAAAGGGGAATCGCCATGAGCGCCACCGCCGCCGAACAGCTGCCCGTCGTGGTCGTCGGGGCCGGTCCCGTAGGTCTGGCCGCCGCCGCCCATCTCGTCGACCGGGGCCTTCAGCCGCTGGTCCTGGAAGCGGGCTCCCGGGCGGGTGCGGCGGTGCGCGAGTGGTCGCACGTACGGCTCTTCTCCACCTGGGGCGAGCTCACCGACCCGGCCGCCGAGAAGCTCCTCGCCCCCACCGGCTGGGCCAAGCCCGACACCGGGACCTACCCGACCGGCGGCGACTGGGCGGAACGGTACCTTCAGCCGCTCTCCGACGCCCTCGGCGAGCGGGTACGCCTCGGCGCCCGGGTCACCGGCGTCTCCCGCGTCGGCCGTGACCGGATCGTCGACGCCGACCGCGAGACCCAGCCCTTCTCCGTCCATGTCACCTACACCGACGGCCGCGAGGAGAAGATCCTCGCCCGCTCGGTGATCGACGCTTCCGGCACCTGGGCCACCCCCGGTCCGGCCGGCGGGGACGGGCTGTCGGCCCCGGGCGAGCGCGCGGCGGCCGACCGGATCTCCTACCGCGTCCCCGACCTCAAGGACCCCGCCGTACGGGCCCGTTACGCAGGCAGGCGCACGGCCGTCATCGGCTCCGGCGCCTCCGCCTTCACGGCGCTCGCCTCCCTGGCCGACCTCGCGAGGTCCGAGGCCGACACGGGGACGGGCGCGGGAACGGGTGCGGGGACAGGCACCGGCGCGGGTGCAGGCGCGGGTGCAGGCACAGGGACAGGCACCAGCGCGGGCACGGGAACGAGGACGGGCACTGGAACCGGCGCGGGAACGGGGGCAGGCGCGGGCACCGGCTCCGGCACGCACGCCACCTGGGTCCTGCGCCGCGGCATCTCGGGCTCCACCTTCGGCGGCGGCACCGCCGACCAGCTGCCCGCCCGCGGCGCACTCGGCCTCGCCGCGAAGGCCGCCGTCGACGAGGGCCACGCCGACGCGGTCACAGGCTTCCGTACGGGGGCGTTCGAAAGGGCGGGCGACCAGGTGATCCTCGTTGCCGAGGACGGCCGCCGTCTCGACCCCGTGGACGAGGTCATCGTCCTCACCGGCCTGCGCCCGGACCTGTCCTTCCTCTCCGAACTCCGCCTCGGCCTCGACGAGCGCCTCCAGGCCCCGGTCGGGCTCGCCCCGCTCATCGACCCGAACCAGCACTCCTGCGGCACCGTCTACCCGCACGGAGTCAGGGAGCTCTCCCACCCCGAGAAGGACGTCCACCTCGTCGGCTTGAAGTCCTACGGCCGGGCACCCACCTTCCTCGCCATGACCGGCTACGAGCAGGTCCGCTCCGTGGCCGCCGCCATCGCCGGCGACCAGGAAGCCGCCGAGCGGGTCGAACTCACCCTGCCCGAGACGGGCGTCTGCGGCGGAGCCGGCCTTTTCGACGAGCCCGAGGCGGACCAGACCGAGAGCGACGGCTGCTGCGCCGCCCCCACCACCCCGGCCGCCGCCTTCCAGTAGCCCGCTTTCGCCGCGCTCATCCGCTGATGGGGCACGCGCCCGCAGCCGCGCCCCGGCCCGTCCCTCGCCCTGGGTGCCGTGACCCGCTCACCCGTCCCCTGCGCCCTGACCCGCTCCCGGCCCGGCGTTCCGAGCTCGCCCTGTTCCGACCTCGCCCTGGAAACGGCCGACGCCGTCATCGTCCGCGACGGCCTCGCCCCCCGGGGCAAATCCCGTGGTCAGCGGCCGAGATGCTGGGCTTTGTGCGCGGCCCAGCGCTCCATCAGCGACCCCAACTCCTTATCCAGGAACTGGAAGAACTCCAGCGTGTCGTTGATCCTGCGCCCCTGGGGGGTTTCGAGCCCGAAGTGGCTCACGCCCTCCCGCAATGTCGCCTGCCAGTTCCTCAGCATGGCGTCGCGCTCCATCAGAGCGCTGTACCACTGATCGCCCTGCACCCGGTAACGCTCACGCCGCGAACCCGGCTCCCTCTCACGGCTGACCATGTTGACCTGGGCGAGATAGCGAACGGCTCCTGATACGGCTGCCGGACTGATCTTGAGCCGCTCCCCCAGTTCGGCGGAGGTCAGGTCCCCCCGCTCGGAGGAGAGCAACGCGGCGAAGACCCTGGCCGGCATACGGGCCATCCCGGCTTCGACGAGCTGGGCGGCGAAGCGCTCGACGAACCGTGAGGCGGCGGCCTCGTCGTCGGCGGCGGCCTCCCGGCCATCGCTACAACGACTGTCGTTCGAACGGCCGCCGTCCACACGGCCGTCTTCTCGCCGCCGCTCACTCATGCCCTGACCCCAGTCCTTGCGATTCGGCGCCCTGATGCCCCCAGCGCCCCGACGCCCCCGACGCCCCCGACGCCCGGCGGAAGTCTACCGAGTGATTCATACGGTTCCTTAACTTCACATACTTCTGAAGAAAGCGTACGTTCGGCACCATGACGAAGGCAATCAATGTGGCCGGACTGCACAAATCGTTCGGCCGGACGCACGCCCTCGACGGCATGGACCTCTCCGTCGACACCGGCGAGGTGCACGGCTTCCTCGGCCCCAACGGAGCAGGCAAGTCCACCACCATCCGGGTCCTGCTCGGGCTGTTGCGCGGCGACTCCGGCTCCGCGCAGCTCCTGGGCAAGGACCCGTGGAAGGACGCCGTCGAGCTGCACCGGCGACTCGCCTACGTACCCGGCGACGTCGAGCTGTGGCCCAATCTCACCGGCGGGGAAGCCATCGACCTGCTCTCCAAGCTGCGCGGCGGCCTCGACCGGCAGCGGCTCGACGAGCTCGTCGAGCGGTTCGACCTCGACCCGACCAAGAAGGGCCGCGCCTACTCCAAGGGCAACCGGCAGAAGGTCGCCATCGTCGCCGCCCTCGCCTCCGACGCCGAACTGCTACTCCTGGACGAGCCCACGGCGGGCCTCGACCCCTTGATGGAGGTCGTCTTCCAGGACGTCATCCTTCAGGCGAAGGCCGCGGGCAGGACCGTGCTGCTCTCCAGCCACATCCTGGCCCAGGTCGAGAAGCTCTGTGACCGCGTGAGCATCATCCGGCAGGGCCGCAACGTGCAGTCGGGCACCCTGAGCGAGATGCGCCACCTGACACGCACGACGGTGGAGGCCGAGACCGAGCACCCGGCCACCGGACTCGACACCCTGCCCGGCGTCCACGGGGTTCGAGCGGAGAACCACCGGGTGAGTTTCGCCGTCGACGGCGCACACCTCGACGCCGTCATCCGCAGGCTCGGCGAGTTCGGTATCCGCAGTCTGATCAGCCATCCGCCCACACTGGAGGAGTTGATGCTGCGTCACTACGGCGACGAGCTCGCCGCCAACGGCGGCCCCGGGCGTACCGACGACTCCGCAGGCCCAGGGGGTACGGACCCCGGCGCGGTCACTCCGGTCCACGGTGGCGAGGGGACGGCCCGATGACCGCCACCGCGGCAGCGCCCGAGACCCACAGCTCCGCCGGACCCGGCGCAGGTGCCTTCGCCGGTACCGCGACCCTCATCCGGTTCGCCCTGCGCAGGGACCGGGTCCGCCTATCGGTCTGGCTGCTCGCGCTCGCCCTGGGCACGCTCTCCACAGCGAGCGAATACGCGACCCTGTACGCCACCGCGGAGGAACGAGCCGGGGTCGCCGCCACCATGGACAGCCCTGCCGCGCTCGCCATGACCGGCCCGCGCCACTACCTCTCCGACTACGGCATCGGTGCGATGCTCGGTCACCAACTGCTCGGGTTCATGGCGGTCCTGGTCGGCCTGATGAGCGTCCTGACCGTCATCCGGCACACGCGGAACGAGGAGGAGACCGGCCGGGCCGAGCTGGTGCGCTCCACCGTCGTCGGACACCACGCCCAACTGGCCTCCGCGCTGGCGGTCGCCGCCGCCGCCAACGTGGCCCTCGCCGTCCTCGTGGCCCTGGCCCTTGTCTCGTCGCGCATCGACGGCATCGGCACCGGCGAGGCACTGCTGTACGGGCTCACGCACACCGTGATCGGCCTCGTCTTCGCCGGCATCGCCGCCGTCACCGCGCAGGTGACCGCCCATGCCCGAGGTGCTGCCGGCATGGCACTCGCGCTGATCGGTGTCGCCTACGTGCTCCGCGCCTCCGGCGACGTCGGCAACGACGCTCTGTCCTGGCTCACCCCGATCGGCTGGATCCAGCGCACCTACGTCTTCGTCGACAACCGCTGGTGGCCCCTGCTGCTCTGCCTGGCGTCGGCCGCGCTCACCGCCGCCACCGGCTTCCTGCTGAGCACCCGACGCGACGTCGGCGCCGGTCTCCGACCGGCCCGGCCCGGCCGCCGTACCGCGTCCGAAGCCCTCACCCGGCCCTTCGGCTTCGCCCTGCGGCTGCACCGGGCGACCCTGCTGGGCTTCGGCGCCGGACTGTTCCTGATGGGCGTCATGTACGGCTCCATCCTCGGCGACGCCGCCGACATGGTGAAGGACATCGAACAGGTCCGGGAGGCACTGGCGGAGATCGGCGGCAGCTCCGTCGCCGAGTCGTTCGCGTCGATGGTGATGGTCGTCATCGCGGTCGTCGCCGCTGTGTACGTGGTGATGGCCGGCCTGCGACCGCGGGCCGAGGAGAGCGCGGGCCGCGCCGAACCGCTGTTGGCCACCGGCCTCTCACGCCACCGCTGGCTCGGCAGCCATGTCGCCGTCGCGCTGGCCGGCGGCACGGCGCTGCTGCTCGCGGCCGGGCTGGGATTCGGCGTCGCGGGCGCCGCGTCCACCGGGGACGCCGCCCTCGTAGGGGAGTTGCTCGGGGCCGCGGCCGTGTACGCGCCCGCGCTGTGGGTGACCGGGGGCGTGGCGGTCGTACTCTTCGGCTGGTACCCGCGCGCCGCGTCGGCGGCCTGGATCGTGCCCGTGTACGCGTTCCTCGTCGGGTACCTCGGCGCGATTCTCCGGTTCCCCGACTGGATGAACAACCTCTCGCCCTTCGGCCACGCTCCCCGGCTGCCCGCCGCCCGGATGGACTGGACCCCTGTCCTCGTCCTCACCGCCCTCGCAGCCGGTCTGATCCTGCTGGGGCTGGCGGGCTTCCGCCGCCGGGACCTGGAGACGAAATAGCGGGCGGGTGAGCGGGCCTGCCCTCGGGACGGGACGCGACAGGGGCGCGGGCCCTGCTCCTCCGGCGGCACGCACCAGCTGTCCGGCACACCGCCCAGGTGTCACCGCACCCCATGAGCCCTGAGGAACTCCTCCACCACCCCGCGGACCTCCTCGGGCGCCTCGTCCAGGAGCAGGTGCCCCGCGCCTTCGACCACCCTGAGCTCCACCCCCAAACGACGCCGCGCGGCCGGCCCAGGGCTCCCGGCGGCAGGAAGAGGTCGAACCGCCCCGTAGCGACCAGCACCGGGGCGGCCCGGGACCGTTCCAGCAGGGCGGGCGGCAGCGGCGCCGGGGCGAGGCTGGTGCGGCAGCAGCGCGCGACCAGATCCATCCATGCGCTCAGGTGTCCGGGTACCGCGCGCCCCGGCGCGGACATGCGGCGCAGCAACTCCTCCGCTCGTGGCGCCGAAGGGCGCAGGAGCCAGGGGACGGTGGCGGCCACCAGCGGAACGGGGACCCGCAGGCGCGTGACGCCGGCACTGGAGAGCAGCACCCGACCGGCGATGAGAGGGGAGTCGCCGGCGAGCGCCACCGCGCCGCCCAGGGAATGCCCCACCACCACGGCCGGCTCCCGTACCACCAGAGGCAGGACCTCGCTCAGCCACCTCCCGTACCAAGCCGTGCGCCCGGCGCGGGGCCGCCGACCCGAGCTGAGCCCCGGCTGGCCGGGCAGGTCCAGGATCACCACACGGTGTTCGCGGGCCAGCGCTTCGGCGACGGCCGGGCACAGGGCGGCGTTCATGTTCGTACCCGGCAGCAGAACGACGGCCGGGGCTCCGCCGCGCGGTTCGGGGCCCAGGGTCACGACGCTGGCGGGCCCGGCCGATGTCGCCACCTCGCGGCGGACATGCGCCACGTGCCACGCGTCCAGCCGGCTCAGGCACCAGTGCCGGACCTCCCGCTGAGCCGCGGTACTTCTGTAGACAGAGGGCACGTACCCGTCCTTCGTGATCGGCGTCGGCGGATGAGCGGCGGCAGGGTCAGAGCTTCTGATCGGGCCAGTTGAGGATGCGGGCTCCGATGACCGCGGTCTGAAGGGCGTATCGGTGCCGGGGGTTGGTCGGGTCGGATCCGGTGAGCTGGTGGATGCGCTCCAGCCGGTAGGTGAGTGCGCGGACGCTCAGGGAGAGGTTCCGGGCCGCGTGGGTGGTGACGCACCCCGCGTCGAAATAGGCGGTGAGGGTGTCCAGATGGGGCTGCGGGCCGCTACGGGTGGCGAGCAGCGGGCCGAGCGTGGTTCGGACGAGGTCGGCCATGGCCTGCCGGTCGCGGGTCAGCACCGGATACACGAGAAGTTCCGCCGCGTGCAGCACCGGATCATCGAGTTCCAGCCGGACCGCCAGGTCCAGGGCCTGAAGGGCCTCCTCGTAGGAGTGGACCACGCCGCCCGCACCCGGGTGCGGGCGTCCGACGGCGGCCCTCCCGCCGTCGGTCGCGGCGTGGGCCTGCTTGGCGAAGTGGACGAGGACGTCTCGCTGGTCGCCGGGGGCGATACAGATCATCCGGCCGTCCTTGGTGGTGAGCAGGACGCTGCGGTCGCCGAAGCGTCCGGTCACGGCCCGCTCCACGAGGCGAGGCACGGCCTCGCCTTCGAGGTAGGGGTCGGGGCCTTCGGCGACGGCGACGGCATGGGCGTGGGAGAGCCGCAGCCCGAACTGCTCCGCACGCTCCACCAGGCGCCCCAGGTCGCCACGCCCGTACAGCAGGTCGTCGATGAACTCGCGGCGCCGCAACTCCTCCTGGCGGAAGGCGAGTTGCTGGGCCCTCTCGTAGCCCTCGCAGAGTGCCTCGACGGCGATCTGCACCGTGGCGAGCACACGGTCCGCGCCAGCGGTCCCGGTGGGCCAGGCGGCACGGGCCCGTGCGAGGTGGTGCACGACCAGGGCGCGCAGCGTGATGCCGTCGGCGGCCGCCTGTTCCCCGAAGACCCGCAGGCCCTCCAACTCGGCCTCGTCGGGTTCCCGCCCCGCCACCGCAGCCGAGGCCAGCAGGGTTTCGTATCCGGTGCACGTCTGCATCCCGTAGTCCTGTCTCAGGGTTCCGCCTGTACGGCCGCGGGGCCGCCGATGCCTTCGGGCTCGACGCTCCGGCTCAGGCGGGGCGGTCGTCGGCGTGGGTGACGGACTCTGTCGGCTCCGGCCCGGCGAAGGGCCTCACAAGCCCCGGGAGCGGCTCCGCTGTCGAGGTCGGGCCGCCGCGGTGCCCAGCACCTGCCGACGGCCCGGGGACGGCGTCATCGGCGACCGGCACACCGGAGCCTCCTCCCGGAGAACAGATCCGGGGATCCCGTGCGGTGGGGCGGTCGTTCGTACACGGCGGGCAGCCTTCCGGGGTCGCGGCGGACGGAGGGACGGCTGCCCCCGCCGCCGACCAGACTTCCCGGCACACCAGCGCCCGTGACGGCGCGTTTCGCACATCCTAGTGGCGATCCCCGGCGGAAGGCATGGTGCGCCGACCGCCCTGGGAGTCCGCTCAAGCTCAGCAACGGTACGGGACGCCCGGCCCTGGGCACCCGGTGCCCGTGCGACACCTGGACATGCCCCTGTTTACGTGATCGCGTGCGGGCCGGCCTGGTGGCCGTGCGGCAGGCATGAGGACGACGAGACAGGGGGGTAGCTCCGCCCCGCCGCCCGGACCGTAGAAGCCGCATCGGCGAGACAGGGGCCACAACCGCACAGCCACCAGCGCGCCGCAGGGCCACCCGAGTCCTGCGGCCGCTTCGCCATGCCCGCACAACCACGGCCGGTCACACGCCACGAACCCGCACCGCGAAACTCACGGCGTCACTTCCGTCTCACCGGACTGGGACTTCCGACCCGTGCGTCAGCTGCGAGAGCACCAGCACGGCCCGGCCGATGTCGACCCCCTGCCGGCCGAGCTCCTCGGCGTATCGGCCCAGGACCCCGTTCTCCCGGGCCAGTTCTGAGGCCGGCAGCCCAGACCTCCGCCGCGCCGACTGCTCGTACCGGGCGAGCTCCGCCCGGCGCAGCACCATGGAGATGATCTGGCCGTCGAGGTCGTCGAGCCGCGCCCGGAGCTCCCGTCCGCCGGTGTGCGCCGGGGCGGCTGCCCCCCGTCGTGCCACAAGTGCGGTCACAGCAGGTCCAGGGGGTCGGCGCGGACCTTGGTGACGAACGCGAGCCGGCCGATCGCCTCCCGGGCCAGGGCCAGCGCCCGCTCCGCGGTGTCGGCGTGGGCCCGGGCATGCGCCAGTCGGGAGTCGGAGCTCTGCAGGCCGCCCAGCGTGCTCCCTGCCGTCCCCGACAGCTCCAGCTGAACGCCCTCGGCCTGCGGTCCCTCGGCGCCGGTGATCTCGACGAGCGTGCCGGTCGCGGGCGCGCCCGCGAACCAGATCGCCTCGGCGCGCGGGGCGCGCGCCGGGTCGGAGAGCGCCGCCCGTACGTCCGGCAGCACCTTCTCGCCGACGCACTGGCGCAGTTGGTACTCGACCAGGTCCACGCCCGTCGTGTCGGTGACCATGTTCCAGATCTCGTCGCCGCCGACCCGCAGGTGGGTCTCGATGATCCGAGGCCCGGACTCGGTGAGCACGATCTCGGTGTGCGTCGGCCCGGACTGCACGCCGAGTGCGTCCAGCGCCGCGGTGACGTAGGCCTGGATCTCCATCCGCTGCTCCGGCTCCAGCGGGGCGGGCATGACGTGGCCGACCTCCACCAGGCTCACGGGGTCGGAGTACTTGCGGGTGACCACGACCACCACGTGCTCGCCCAGCTCGGAGAACGCCTCCACGCTGTACTGGTCGCCGGTGAGGAACTGCTCCGCCACGACCTCGACGGGCTCGTCCGTGCCGCGCGCCCGGTCGAAGGCCGCCGCCGCCTCCTGGGCGGTGCCGATCACCGAGACGCCCGTGCTGGACGTGCCCCGGCGGGGTTTGACGACACACGGGTAGCCGTGGGCGGCGGCGAAGGCGCGCAGCTCCTCCGGAGTCCGCACCTCGGCGGACGGCACGGTCTCCACGCCGGCCGAGGCCAGCCGCCCGCGCATGGCGTACTTGTCGAAGACCACCCGGACGGTCTCCGGATCGTGCGTGGGCACGCCCAGTGCCCGGCCCACCTCGGCGGCGGCCTCCTGGCACTGGTCGCCGAAGGTTCCGATCCGCGTGACCGGTTCAAGGGCATGCACGGTGCGGGCGAGTTCGATCCACTCCGCTACGGGCGCGTTCGCGCCGACCGCGAGGATACGGGCGTGCCCGAGGGGCTCCTCCAGCTTGGCCAGGTGTTCCGGCCGGCACAGGACGCTGGTGGTGACGGTACGGCCGAGCGCGTCGCCGTGGGCGCGCATCCGGCCGGGGATGTCGTATCCGTTGCCGAAGACCAGGACGTGTTCTGACATGGTGATGCTCTCTGTCGGTGGGATGGGCGGACCCGCGGTCACGTCGGATCCGTGGTCACGGTGATCTTTCCGGCCAGCTGTTCCGCGAGGGCGACGGCGGCCCCGGTGTCGGCGGCGGTGACCAGGATCTGGCCGGTCCGGTCCCAACTGGCCTCCAGCGGACCTGTGGTGTCGCCGACGGACACCGCCACGTCCACCCCGAGGACCCCCTCGTGCGCCCGGACCTCCTCGACGCCCTGGACGCCCGTGACCCGCCCGGGCTCGGCGGTGAGGAAGCGAGTCGCGGCGGCGGCGCGCGGCTCCGGCGGTGCTTCCAGGGCGGGCAGCACGCCCGTGGCCCAGCCGACCGTGTACGCCTCGATGTCGACGCCGTACGCGGCCTCGACGAGCTCCATGATCCGGTCCCCGCCGGGCCGGGCGTGGGACTCGATCACCCGCGGCCCGCGAGCGGTCAGCTTCACCTCGGTGTGCGCGGGACCGTGCCGCAGGTCCACCGCGTCCAGGAAATCCGTCACGCAGGCGAGGAGGGCCGCCCTCTCCGGCTCGGCGAGCCGGGCGGGCAACGCGTGCCCGGACTCGACGAAGTTGCCGTGGGTGGCCTTCTCGGTCACCGCGAGCGGAACATGCCGGCCGTCGAAGCTCAGCGACTCCACACTGAACTCCCGGCCGTCCAGGTACTCCTCCATGAGGAACCGCCCCATGGGGAAGTAGTTCGCGAACTTATGGTCCGTACTGGCGCGCAGCCGCAGGACGTCCCGCCAGGCGTCGTCGATCTCGTCCGGCCCGCGCACGAGCCGCACGCCGAAGCTGGCCGCCGCGTCGACCGGCTTCACGACGAACGGGTACCCGTGCCGCTGCCCGAACTCACCCAGGCTGTCGAGCCCTTCGACCGGCGCGGCCGCCACCGCGCCCGGCCGTCCGGCGAGCTGCGCGCGCATCGACTCCTTGTCCCGCATCAGCCGGGCGCAGTGGTGGCTGACACCCCGCAGTCCGAGCGTCTCGGCGATCAGTCCGACCGGTTCGACGCCGGGTTCGGTGATGGTGGCGACACCGTCGAATCCGTACACCTCGTGGGCAGCCGTCACCAGCGGGCGCAGCACGGACCAGTCGGTGTAGTCGACCAGCAGGGCGGCCTCGACCAGGGCGGCGTGCTCGGGCCGGTACTCCTCGGGGCGCTGCACGTTGACCACGCGCAGGCCCAGGTCACGGGCCTTGCGCACGGTCTCCACCCGGCCGCCGATCACCAGCAGGGTGCGGCTGTCCTCGGTCATCCGTTCCTCCTCAGTCCTTCACCAGCGCGTCGTCGGACATGCCGAGCGGCCCGGTCCCGGCCGCGTCGTTCCGCGCGGCGAGGGCGCGCTCGCCCCAGCGCACGACCGGCACGGTCGCGAGGCCCGCGGCGACGAACAGAGCGCCGAGCAGGATCCAGCCGGGTGCGCCCCAGTAGACGAGCAGCCCGGTCAGCATGAGCGGTCCGACGATCTCGGCGACGGTGAGACCGGACCCGAAGAAGGCCTGGTACTGGCCGTGCTTGCCGTCCGGCGCGAGGCCGAAACTGATCTCCCAGGAGCCGGCCATCTGCACCATCTCGCCCATCGTCTGCACCGCCGCGGCGGCGACCAGGATCAGCACCGCCGACCAGGCGGAGCCGCCACTGCCGGAGAAGGCGAAGACGACACAGCTCGCGCCGAGCAGCAGGGCGCCGCGCACCACGTACCGGGCGGCGCTCGTCAGGTCGGTGACGCCGCGTGCCACCCGTACCTGGAAGAACACCACGGCGACGGTGTTGATGATGAACATCACTGACAGGACCCACGGCGGGGCCTCGGTGTGTCCGACGATCCACAGCGGCAGCGCCACGTCGATGAGCGGCACGTGCAGCACCAGAACGAGGTTGAGCAGGCTGATGGCGACGTACGGACGGTCCTTGTGGACCGGCTGCGGCTTCTCGCCCTTGGCGGGCGCGGGCGACGGCGGAACCGACGGCACGCGCGACAGGACGAAGGCCGCCACCGCGAAGGCCCCCGAGTTCAGTGCGAAGGCCGCGAGATAGGCCTCCCGTGAGTCGAACAGCAGCACGATGCCGCCGAGTGCGGCGCCCACCGACAGGCCCGCGTTGTAGCTGGCCTGAAGGACTGCACGGACCTTGGTGAACTGCTCCTTCGGCACCACTCCCGCGAGCAGGGCCTGCTGGGCGGCGGAGCCGCTGCGCTGGGCGACCGCGTACAGACTCGCCGACAGCACGAACAGCGGGAAGGACCGGACGAACAGGTACGAGCCGACGGCGAGGGCCGCACAGGCGAAGAGGATGACAGCGCTCCGGCGTACTCCCGTCCGGTCCGCGAGATGTCCGAGCGGCACGCCGACCACCAGCGCCACCGTCCAGGCGATGGTCAGCCCCAGGCCGAGCTGGGCCGGGGAGAGCCCGGCGACCGTGGTGAAGAACAGGGCGGCGGTGACGTAGTACGCGCCGTCGCCGGTCCTGCTGATCAGCTGGGCGACGGCCAGGGTGCGGGGTGGTCCCGGCGGGGGGACGAAGCTCTTCTGCATGTGGTTCCTCCGGTGGCCCGCCGGGCAGCGGCCGGGCGGTCGGGCAGGTGCGAGTGGGTCGTGACGCCCCTAGGCGGTGTACTCGATCGGGCCGAGCGCTTCCACCGCGGTCTCCAGGTGCGCGACCTCGTGCGTCGCGGAGAGCGCGAAACGGATGAGTCCGGTGCCCCTGGCGACGGTCGGGAAGAAGGCGGGCAGAACGAGGATTCCGGCGGTACGCAGCCGGCGCGCGGCCTCGAACGCGGCGGCCTCGGTGCTGAAGTGGGCGCCGCGGATCGGCGAGCGCTGACCGGCGCTGACGAGCCGGCCCCCCGTCAGCTTGTCGAAGTGCTCGGCGTTGGACCACAGCCGCTCCTGGAGCCGCGCCACCTCACCGTTCAGGTGCAGTTCGGCGGCGGCGACGTCGGCGGCGAGCAGCGGCAGCATGATCGAGTGCCCGAAGACCAGCGGGTTGGCGAACTTGCGCAGGACGCGTACGTCGTCCTGCGTGGGCAGGACGACGAAGCCGCCCGCGCCACCGAACGCCTTGGACAGCGAACCGACCAGCATCACGTTGTCGGGCAGTCCGCCCTCGAACGCCTCGTACGCGTATCCCGCGCCCTGCGCCCCGTCGATGGAGACACCGTGCGCGTCGTCCACGTACAGCAGCCCGCCCGCGCTGCGCAGCGCGTCGGCGAGCCCGGCCACGTCGACGAGCCCGCCCATGGAGCCGACGCCGTCGACGAGCGCGATGGGCGTGCGGCCGTCGGCGACCGCCTCGGCCAGGCGCCCGGCGAGACTGTCCGGGTCCGTCAGGTCGAACCGGCGGACGGGGCCGATCTGCTCCATGACCCCGCGCAGCACCTGCATCGAGGCGTGGGCGGTCTTCTCGACGAGGAACAGCGGACCCCGCTCGGCGACGGGATATCCGGGCAGGGCGCCGTTGCCGAGCAGAGGCAGCACGCCGAGGTGGACATTGCTGACGGAGGTGAAGGGGACGACGAGCCGGCCGCCGTATATCTCGCCGAGAAGTTCCTCAAGCCGGCCGAGGTACATCGGACGCATCCGGTTGCGCGAGGACGAGAAGTGGACGCCGAAGCGGAGGAGGGCGTCCTGTGCCGCCGCGACGAGCGCCGGGTGCTGCTCCAGGCCCAGGTACGAACAGGAGACGAACTCGACGGCCCCACCGCCGTCCGCCAGTTCCACCGTCTTGCCCTCGCGGCCGGTGATGACATGGCCGGTCAGGCCCTCGTCGAAAGCCCGGTCCAGGGAGTCGGTGGTCTTGTCCATACGGGCTGAGACCCAGTTGGCGTGCTGGTCGGCGCGCTGTCCTCGGCTGGTCATACGGTCTCCTCGGGAGTGGCGGTCAGGGCGCCGGGCAGATGGGTGAAGAGGTCGGCGCAGGCGTCCCGGAAGTGCGGGAGCCGGTCGCCGAGGACGCCTGACAGGGCGTCCAGGTGGTGGGCGAACTCCCCCTCGTCGCCTTCCCGGGCGAGGTCGCGCATCCGGTCGACGCCCCGGGCGAGCGCGTCGCGGGCGCGGTCGGCGAGCGGGTTGGCGAACTGGACGTCCCAGTACACCTCGGGGGTGCCGGAGGCGATCCGGGCGAGCAGCGCGAGCAGGGTCGCGTGCGGTGGCGGTGCGACGGCGGCCAGTTCCTCGATGCCGACGTCGAGTTCGGACAGGGCCTGGCCGAAGGCGAGCACGGTGGCGTGGGTGAGGGCCTGGGAGGCGGCGGCCAGCCGGTCGTGCCGCTCGGCGTCCATCCTGACGATCCGGCCACCCGCCGCGGCGACCAGGCCGAGGAGTTCTTCGACGAGGGGGCCGCCGTGCAACACGACGCAGGCCACGGGCCGGCCGGGGACGCCCAGCGACGGCGCGAACATCGGGTTGAGCCCGACCGACTGGAGGCCGGGGGCGTGTTCGGCGACGGCGGCGGCGATCCGGGACTTCACCGAGAGCGTGTCCGCGAGCAGCGCGTGCGACGGCAGGACGTCGGCGAGCACCGGCATCGCGGCGAGTGCCACCGGCTCGGGCACCGCGAGCAACAGCAGGTCGGCGGCTGCCAGTTCGTCGCTCAGGGCTCGGTCGGGAGCGGTGATGTCGCCCTTGATGCGGCGGACGCCGGGTATGCCCGCGGTGAACGGTTCGGGGTCGACCACGCAGACGTCGCGGCCGCCGTCGGCGAGCAGGGCCGTGAACAGCCTTCCCACGGCCCCCGAGCCGCCCGCCACGACGCACCGCCGGACCGCCGCGTCGGATCGCTCGGCGGCGCTCACGCGTTCACCGCCCCGGCCCGGACCGGCACTCGGCCGGCGACGATGGCCGCGGTCATGATCCGCGACTTGACCAGGGTCTCCTCGAACTCGTCGGCAGGGTCGGACAGCGCGATGACCGCTCCGCCGACGCCGAACGACGCGCCGTCGCCGGTGGCCACGATCGTCCGTATGACGATGCTGAGGTCGGCGGCGCCGCCGAGCGAGAACCAGCCGAGAGCGCCCGAGTACACCCCGCGCGGCCCTTCTTCGAGACGGTCGATGATCTCCATGGTGCGCAGTTTGGGCGCGCCGGTCATCGAGCCCCCGGGGAAGGAGGCCCGCACGCAGTCCACCGCCGAGACGCCGTCGCGCAGCGTGCCCCGTACGGTGCTGACGAGCTGGTGCACGGGGGCGTACGTCTCCACGTCGAAGAGCTTGGGCACGTGGACCGAGCCGACCTCGCACACGGTATTGAGGTCGTTGCGGAGCAGGTCCACGATCATCAGGTTCTCGGCGCGGTCCTTCTCGCTGGCCAGCAGTCCCTCGCGCAGCGCCCGGTCCTCCTCGGGGTCGGCGGCGCGCGGCCGGGTGCCCTTGATCGGCTTCGATTCAGCGACCCGGTCCGTGCCGATGGTCAGGAACCGCTCCGGGGAAGCGCTGAGAACGGCGACGTCGGGGAAGGAGAGCAGCGCGCCGTACGGGACGGGGCTGATCGCCCGCATCGACCGGTAGGTGCCCAGCGGGTCGAGGGTGGCGGTCGTGGAGACCATGTTGGTCAGACAGATCTCGTAGGACTCGCCGTTGTGGATCTCCTCCAGGCACTCGCCGATCCGCGCCAGGTACTCCTCCTCGCTGTGCCGCTGCACCAGCGAGGCCGCGGCGAGCGGAGTCGCCCCGGTGAGCGGCCGGCGTTCCCGGACCGTCTCGGAGGGCAGCAGCGCGAGCCGGACCGCCGTGGCGTCGAGCCACTTGGTGGCTTCGGGGTCGGCCGCCTCGGTGCTGAGGCAGAGCAGGTACGTGCGGCGCTCGGCGTGGTCGACGACGACGGCCCGGTCGGCGAAGAGCAGCGCCGCGTCCGGGGTGGCGGCGGTGTGCGCGGCCGTGGCCCCGGACTCGGCCTTCAGCTCGTAACCGAGATAGCCGACGTAGCCGAGGTTGAAGGAGAACGGCAGCCGGGCGTCGACGGGCAGCGCGCGCCGCCGCAGTTCGGCGTCGAGGTAGTCGAAGAACCCCCGGGCCACGAGTTCGTCGGGACGGCCCGCGCGCTCGACGCGCACCGTGCGGGTGGCCACCCGGTAGGTGACGTACTCGGCGAGCGGGCCGCTTCCGTCACCGAGAATGGAGAAGCGGGAGTCGCCGTCGGCGTGGGAGCCGCTGTCGAGCCAGAAGCCGTGCGGACGGTCGCCGAACAGCTCGGCGTACACCGCCTCCGTGTCGGGCGCCAGGTCGAGAGCGCGGACGTTCAGGTGGTACGCCGACGGGGGCGCCGTGGTCGGCTCCCGACGCGCCAGGGTCAGGTCGCGGAAGTTGGCGAGCAGCTCACGGCCGTACTCGCTGGAGATCGACTCGGGGTGGAACTGGACGCCCCACAGGGGCCGGCTCCGGTGGCGCAGCCCCATGACGACGCCGTCCTCGGTCCAGGCGACGGCCTCAAGGTCGTCGGAGAGCGCGGTGACGGCGAGCGAGTGGTAGCGCACCACGTCGAACCGCGCCGGCAGACCGGCGAAGAGGTCCTCGCCGTTGTGCCGGATCCGGGAGAGCCGGCCGTGCATCGGCTCGGCGGCGTGCTCGACGGTGCCGCCGAACAGGGCGGCGATGCCCTGATGGCCGAGGCAGACGCCGAGGACGGGCAGCCCGGAGCCGAGGATCGCCTGGCTGCTCACGCCGAAGTCACGATCGCGGTCAGGGCGTCCGGGGCCGGGGGAGATGACGATGTTGTCGTAGTCCCCCAGGTGCAGAGCGGCCCAGTCGACGTCGTTGCGGACGACGACGGGCGGCTGCCCGTTCACCTCTCCCAGGAACTGGTAGAGGTTGTAGGTGAAGGAGTCGTAGTTGTCGACAAGGAGGGTGCGGACGTGGCCGTTCATGAGGCGTCGTCCCTCGCCGGTCCGTCGATGACCAGGTCTTCGACCCGGCAGGTCTCCTCGATGATCAGGTCGTACAAGCGGCGCAGGAACGAGCCGTCGACTCCGTGTTCGGCCCCGAAGCGGGCCGCGCGTTCCTGCACGATGCCGATCCGGTGCGGCTGCATCATCGGGACGTCGTGCTCCCGCTTGAACTCCGCGATACGCACGCAGATGTCGATCCGGGTCTTCAGGATGTCGAGCAGTTGCGCGTCGGTGAGGTCGAGTTCGGCGCGCATCCCTGCCAGACCGGCCTCGGCGTTCGAGGTCGTCGTCATGCCTGTGCCTTTCTGAATGTCGTGGTGTAACGGGGGCGGTTCTCCTGGTCGTGGTGCCCCTCGGTGCCGGAGAACTCTCCGGTGGCGTGGAGCAGCCCGGGTACCACGTCGATCTGTGCGTCTCCGTGCTCGATCGCCAGAGCGCCGCCAGGCCGCAGCAGCCGCGCCGCGCAGTCCACGACGGCACGGATCACATCGAGCCCGTCGGCCCCGCCGAAGACGGCCGTCCGCGGGTGGTGCTCGCCCCATTCGGGCAGGAGCCTCGTACCCAGGGGCACGTACGGCGGGTTGGCGAGCACCAGGTCCACACGGCCGTCCAGGCCGGCGAGCAGCGCCGGGTCCGTGACATCCCCCCGGTGCACGGTGACCGGCGTGTCTCCGGCCCTCTCCCGTGCCGCCGCGTTGCCGCGGGCACAGGCGAGGGCGGCCTCGTCCAGGTCGACCGCGTGGACGGCGGCGTCGGGCCGGGCGTGGCCGACCGCGAGGGCGACCGCACCCGAACCCGTGCACAGGTCGACGACCAGGGGAGCCTCGGTCTTCTCCACCGCGGAGAGCCCCCAGGCCAACAGAAGTTCGGTCGGGAAGCGCGGGACGAAGACGTGCTCGTTCACCGTGACGTCGATGCCGCCGAGGCGGGCCCGCCCGGTCAGATGACCGAGCGGGATCCGGCCGGCCCGCCGGGCGACAAGCGCGCGCAGTTCGCCCGCCGCCGCCGCCGGTACCGGGAGGCCGGGCTCCAGGGTGCTCTCCCCCAGGCCCAGGACGTGGGCCGCCAGGGTCTCGGCATCCTCTCGCGGGCTCCATACCCCCGAGTCGGCGAGGACGCGCTCGGCGTCCCTGAGCAGTTCTTCGAGTGGCTGGTCGACCACCTTCGTCGTCCTTTCGGGTCAGCCCTGGGCGGCGGCGTGGCTCGCCGCGTAGTAGCCCCGCAGTGCCTTGGCGATGGACGGGTGGATACGGGAGGAGGCGAGCAGCTCCGGCGGCGGCGTGAAGGTCGGGTCGAACTCGTCCGCGATCCGGGTGTAGGCCGTGCGCAGGTAGTGCTCGATGGTGAACGGCCACTCGACGGGGACGTTCCAGTTCGACTCGTAACCGGTGGCGAGCATGTGGGTGACCGTGGTCTCCACGACCTCCTCGCGGCTGACCGGCTGGATCGGGGCCCGTACCGGGCGGAACATCCCGAGGTCGATCGTGGGCTCCTCGCCGAGCAGCAGCGCGGTCATCTCCCGGGCGAGCAGCGGAGAGAGGGTGAGACCGTCCCGGTAGGTGCCGGTCATCATCCACAGGCCGCCGAGCTCCGTCTCCCCGAGCAGCGGCATGCCGTCGAGGGCGACGGGCCGGTTGCCGACCTGGAGAGTGCGCAGCCCGCTCTCGCCGAGGTCGCGGCGGACCTGCCGGTTGGCGCAGTTGAGCAGGAACAGCACGTCGGAGATGAGCGGTGTCTCGCGCGGCTCGGGCGAGATGATGTTGGTCGCGCCGACGTAGACCTGACCGTTGCCCCGTGGGACGACGTGCAGGCCACAGGCGAAGGCCCGGTTGGGCGTCCGGATGACGCTGGAGGGACCGGTGCCGTCCTGGGTGTCGACGAGGGCGGAGACGCCGTAGCCGCTGATCAGGCGCGGGATACGGGCAGCCTGGTCGGGGACCGTGTCGAGGACGGTCTGGGAGGCGGAGCCGGCGGCCAGTACGAGCTGCTCTGTGGCGAGCACCGTGCCGGACTCCAGCGCGACGCCGGTGACCCTGCCCCCGCTGTGCTCGACGCGCGTGGCCTGCTCGGAAACGAGCGTGCCTCCGGCGGCGACGAACGCCTTCTCCAGGCGGGCCAGGAGCTCGTGGGCGTTCACCGCGTGCTCGTTGGGCAGGAACATCGCCTGCAGCGGCCGGCCGGTGGGCTCGGCGTCGATCCACTCGATGTCCTCGGCGTCGACGTCCTCGAACTTCTCGCCGTACTCGATGAGGGTGCTGCGGATCGCCTTGTAGTTGTGGGTATCGATCTCGGGCAGGCCGACGGCGTTCAGCATGACAACCGTGCCGTCCGCGGTCAGCAGGTCGGTGCCGTCGGAGTCGGGCGACAGCTGGGCAAGCCACTCCGGCCACAGCTTGCTCGCCTGGTAGGCCCAGTCGAGCTTCGTGCGGCCGTACTCGCTCTTGAGGAGGGTGGTCGTGACCTCGCCGAACGTGCCGATCATCGCGCCGGCCGCAGAGGACGCGGCCCAGGGGCGGTGGGGTCGGCCGAGCACTGCCACGCGTATTCCGCGCCGGGCCAGCGTGAGGCCGAGTGACAGGCCGAGGGAGCCGTTTCCGACTACGACGACGTCGTGGGCTCGGTGGTCCTCGGATGTGGTTGCGGGCACCAGAAATTTCCCTTCCGGGGAGGTGAAGTCATAAGGACCGCTCGGTGCGGACGGCGGGCGCCGGGCCCGCGCTCTGTCACCGTGGCCTGTTCAGCCAAACACACAGGTGGAGGCCGCCCCAAAGCTTTTAGCTGGGTCTAAAACAGCGCCGTTGCGGAAGGGTCAGGCGGCCCGGCCGAGGGAGTACTCGGCTCCGCGGACGAGCTCTTCGCCCGTCCCGGTGAGCGAGTGGATGACCCGGCGGCCGACCCGCTGGCTCGTGACGAGGCCGCAACCGCGCAGCACGGCGATGTGCTGGCTGATGGCTCCCGGCGTCACATCGATCTCGGCGGCGAGTTCACTGGTGGAGGCGGGCACGGCGAGCGCCATGAGGACCGCCGCGCGGACGCTGCCGAGGAGAGCGGCGAGGGGGCTGGTGAGGCTCTGACCGTGGTTCCGCCACACGTCGGCGACGCCGGGCCTCGGGTACACGATCATCGGCTGGAGCGGCGGCAGCATGGTCAGCACTTCCGGGCCGCAGAAGATGCTGGGCACCAGGACGATGCCCTGCCCGCCGAGTGGCTCGTGGAAGGTGTAGGCGCTGCGGACGGTGAGCTGGTCGTCCTGCCATCCGATGCGTTCGTGCAGGGAGGAGAAGACGGACGCCGACCCGGCGGACTCCACCACCCGCATCCTGGCCCGTATGTCGGACTGGAGACCGCCGTGCATCCTGCGCCAGTGCGGCTCCACAGCCAACTTCCAGTAGGTGCGCAGCAGTTCTGTGAGCTGCGCGATGGCCTTCTCCGGGTGGTCCAGCATGTGGCGGTGCAGGTGCGCCGCCTCCTGGCGCCACGCGGCCGGGGTGCCCTGGTCCCCGGCCATCCAGGCCACCTCGTCGACGAAGTGCTCGGGTGAGGTGGCGCGCACCGCCTCCAGCTCGCTGTCGATGCCGGAGGGTGTGGCGGTGGGCGCTGGGGTGAGGAAGTCCGGAACGTATCCGGTGGGAGGGATCACGGCCCGCAAGGGCCGGAGGTCGACGCTCCTGAGCCTGAGGCGAACGGCATCGACCCACGGCTGGTGCTGTCTTCTGCGCTCGGGCGTGGCCAGCATCCGGAAGCTGTAGACGGTCTCTCCGAGCGGCGAGACCGAGAAACGGACTCTCGCCATATCGTCGACGGTCGCGCCGTAGCTGATCACCACTACCCCATTCCCTCGGCGCACCGGGTAGGAGCCTCGTCTCCGAGTCGCCCCCCGTGCCCCGTTCCCCCGCCCCGCACGAAGGGGGCCGTCAGCACGTTAGATGACGTTCGGCCGCCTGGCCAGTGCGGGAAATCCAACGGTGGCCGAGGGGCAGCGGGACGTCATCGGGCTCCGGGACGGTGACGGCGGCGAGGGGCGTGACCGGCGACTCCGGGCGACCGGGGCCGGTTCGCAAGCCTCGGCGACGGCCGGACGCCAGGGTCCGCATGCGAGCGTTCCGGTTCGCGGCCCCGGGTTCCACCGCTGAGCGGGGAGCGTCCGTCACAGCCGCGGACCTCCACGTACCGGCTTCGCGGCGGCTCCCTGCTTCCGCCGCGCCCGGCCGTCAGTCCCAGTGGTGGACCCAGGTTCGCCGCCCGAGGACTTCATGGGCGGCATAGTCCTCCAGCGCACGGTGCCGGCTCCGGGCGAGGCCGTCCGGACAGAAAGCGGCGTGCTCGGCGGCCACGGCCAGCGCCTGGTCCGCGGTGGTGGGCGGCGCGGCGACCGAGAGGACGAGCCGGTCCGCGGTGAGCGCCACGACCCGGGTACCGAATCGCTCCTCCCAACTGCGCAGAATGGCGCTGAGGACACCGGGGTCGTCCGAGTGGTTCAGCGAGCCGGACCAGCCAATGGCCGCGGGTATGTCGGCGTTGCGGTCCGCGGGCACCAGGGCGAGGCGGGGCTCTTTCAGCCAGGAGCCGCTGTCCGTCAGGGCGTCGGCGATCCCGGCCGCCTGTGCGTCGGGATCGGCGTCGGGCGGCACCGCCCCGGCGAGCCCCGGCCACGGCGCGTCGAAGGGGGCCGCCGCCCCGTCGGCCCGCCTCTCCCGGACCTCCTCCCAGAGGAGGGCCAGCATCTCGTCGGCGCCCAAGTCCTCTGGATAGGACAGGTTTCCGCACAACAGATCCCAGCTCTCCGGGTCGCCCGACGGGCCGCCGACGTCCACCAGCACCGGCACGAGGCCCGCCGCCCGGCGCGCGGCCCCCTGCGCGGACCACTGCCCGGGCACCGCGCGCGCGTCGGCCAGCCACATCAGCGGCTCCATCCAGGTCCCCTGATACGTCTCGCTCAGCAGCCTCCCCGCAGGAAGGTCAAGGCCCAGAGCCCGGCCGCTCGGGTCGGTCGCGAGCCGGAGCAGGTTGTTCGTGTCCGTCATCATGCGATGACAGTAGAGGCAGGGGCCGACCGGGCAGGGCCGCCCACCGCCGTCCACCACCCCGGGCAGGCATCGAACGCCCCCTGAAACGACGAAGATCCCGCCCGATCTTCCGACCGGACGGGATCTCGTCACCGTTCCTGATCTGACTCAGGAACAGTCGTCTGTGGACCTGTGGGGATTTGAACCCCAGACCCCCTCGATGCGAACGAGGTGCGCTACCAGACTGCGCCACAGGCCCTTGCGACGTGTGAAACTCTAGCACCCTCATGGGGGTGCTTGGAAATCCGTTCCTCCGCTGGTCAGCGAGTCGCCGATCTCCGGGGCCCCGGGCTCACTCATTGGCCGCACGCGGCCGGTCCCCGTCGTCGTACTGGTCGAAGAGCGGGGTCCTGCCGCGGTCGCGGGAGCGGCGGGACTGGTTGGTGCGCTGGCGCGGTGCGGGGTCGACCATGGGGGTGGCCGGGTGCGACGTGCCGGTCTGGTGGGTGGGCTCGGCGGTGCTGGAGCGGGCCGCGCTCCAGGTCTCCGGGTCGCCGACCTCCACGCCGCCGGTGGCCCGGGGGGCGACGGGTGCGGTGACGTAGGTGGGCAGCGGTACGGGGACGGGCTCCCAGCTGTCGCCCTGGACGCGGCCGCGCTCGCGCTGCTGGTCCACCCACTCCGCGTGGTCCGTCTGCTCGACGAGGGCGCGGCGGCCCGCCTCCTGGGGGGAGACCGTGGGGGTGGGGTCCGGCTCCGCGTGGTGGGCCTCGGCGTCGTCGTCGGGCTCGGCGGGGGCGGGGACCGCGGGCTGGTGCCTTCGGGGACGGTTCTCGCGCAGCCGCTGCGCCGCGACCTCGGCCCGGCGCCGGTCCATGGTGAAGGCGAACCGCCGTCGCTCCTGGGCGCGCAGATGCACGATGTACGTGCTCAGCAGCACGGCGGGGACCGCGGGTGCCCACAGGAAGCCGAGCCCGCCGACCGCCGCGACGATCGCGCCGAGGGTGAAGGCGAGGAAGAGGACGACGGTGGTCCGCCTGCGCCGTGCCAGGACCTGGGAACGCTGGGCGCGCCGGGCGCGCTCGGCGTCGGCCGCGCCGGAGCGAGGACGGGGCGGGGAGCCGGGCTCCTGGGCCCCGGACCGCTCGCCCGGTCGGCGCTCGGGCGCCTGACGGTCCGGCGGCTGGTGGTCCGCCGCCCGGTCCCTGTGGTCGTGCGCCGGGCGGCCGGGAGCCTGGCGGCCCGGGGCGCGCTCGGGCGCGTGCACCGGGTCGTGCAACCTGGCTTCCGTATGCGCCGGAGGCGCGGCAAAGGCCCGGACGTCCACGGATTCCATACGGTCCGTTTCCCGGTCCGGGTCGACGTCGGGCCCCGCCTCCTCGGCGGTGCGCTCCCGCAGCTCCTTGGCGTACCGGCGCTCCATCGCCGCCCGTCCGGACAGCAACCGGATGGCCGTACTGAAGCGTTCCGTCGGACGAGCCTCGTTGAGCTCGTCCTGCCTGCGGAGCCACATCGGCACCAGGTAGGCGGCCCAGGCCCCGACGATGACTGCGTAGATGAGGCCGCTGCTGCTCACGCTCACACCGTAGAGGGGTTTGCACGGGAGGATCCGCCAATTGGCCCGGTGTGTCGCACGATCCGGCTGATATCACGGACTTTTTTTGTGATTGATCGGATCAGCAGATGTCGAAAGTGTGGCCCATTGCCGTCATCCCGCGATCAAATTCGAACACCTATTTCATTTCGTCGGAGGATCCGGGGCCCGACGCGTCACCGGCCGCGACCGGCGCCAGCGCCGGAGCATGCCCTCGGGCACTTCCTCGGCGGTGAGGGCGAAGATCAGATGATCCCGCCAGGCCCCGTCGATGTGCAGATAGCGCGGGCGCACGCCCTCCGAACGGAATCCGAGTTTCTCCACGACCCTGCGGCTGGGCGCGTTCTCCGGGCGAATGCAGACCTCGATGCGGTGCAGGCCGACCGTGCGGAAGCAGTGGTCCACCGCGAGAGCCACGGCCGTCGGCATGACCCCGCGGCCCGCGACGCTCTGGTCGACCCAGTAGCCGATGTGACCCGAGCACATCGAGCCCCAGGTGATCCCGGCGATGGTGAGCTGGCCGACCAGCCGGCCCTCGTATTCGATGGCGAACGGCAGCATCCGCCCCGCGTTCGCCTCGGCCCGCAGATGGCGGACCATCTGCCGGTATGTGGGGCGCTGCGCGACCGGGCCGCCGGGGGCGGGCGGCGGAACGGTCGCCTCCCAGGGGCGCAGCCAGTCGCGGTTGCGCCGGTTGACCTCACGCCACACCCGCTGGTCACGCATCTTTATCGGGCGCAGGACGATCTCGCCGTCGGTCAGCGTCACCGGCCAGGTCGCGATGTTCAGCTCGGGCTCCCCGGTCGGGGGTGGTCGCCGCCGCGCAGCTGGTCGACGGCGTGCACCAGGAGCCTGCCGAGGACCGCGAGCCCGTCCTTCACCCCGCCGGTGGAGCCGGGCAGGTTGACGACCAGGGTGCGTCCCGCGACGCCAGCGAGGCCCCGGGAGAGGGCGGCGGTCGGGACCTTGGCCAGCCCCTCGGCCCGGATCGCCTCGGGGATGCCGGGAATCTCGTGGTCGAGGACGCGGCGGGTGGCCTCGGGCGTCGCGTCGGTGGGCGAGATGCCCGTACCGCCGGTGGTGACGATCACGTCGTACCCGGCGGCCACCCCGGCACGCAGGGCCGCCTCGACCGGATCGCCGTCGGGGACGACCTGCGGCCCGTCGACCGTGAAGCCGAGCCCGGTGAGCGCTTCGGCGATGAGCGGGCCGCCCTTGTCCGCGTACACCCCGGCCGAGGCCCGGTTGGAGGCGGTGACGACGAGCGCGCGGTAAGCGGCTGCGGCTGCGGCCGGAGCGGCAGCGGTGGGCTCCGGTGGCGTCACGGGGCCGTTCCCTCCGGTTCGGTGCGCCGGTAGTCGCCGGACTTTCCGCCCGACTTCTCCTCGACCCGTACGTCGGTGATGACCGCGCTCTTGTCGACGGCCTTGATCATGTCGACCACCGTCAGGGCCGCCACCGACACCGCGGTCAGGGCCTCCATCTCGACGCCCGTGCGGTCCGTCGTCTTCACGGTGGCCGTGATCTCCACCGCGTCGTCGGCCACGCTCAGGTCGACCTTCACGCCGGAGACGGCCAGGGGATGGCAGAGCGGGATCAGATCCGGGGTGCGCTTGGCGCCCATGATCCCGGCGATCCGCGCGGTGGCGAGGGCGTCGCCCTTGGGGACTCCCTCGCCGCGCAGCAGCTCGATCACGCGCGGGGACACGAGCACCCGGCCGCCGGCCCGGGCGACGCGGGTGGTGACGTCCTTCTCCGACACGTCGACCATGCGGGCCGCGCCCGCCTCGTCGATGTGCGTCAGCCTGTTCTGCGTACTCAACTCACTCCGCCTTGCGGTAGGGGCGCCGGTGGGCCTCGGGGAACCGGAGGGGGTCCCCCGGAAGGCACAGCGGCAGATACCGTACCGCCACCGCGCGGCGGTCAGCGGAGCAGGATCACGTCCGTCTCCGTGCCGGGCTCCACCGAGGTGATGCTCTCGGGCACCACGATCAGCGCGTCCGCCTGGGCGAGCGCGGCGATCAGATGCGATCCGGAACCGCCCACGGGGGTGACCGTGCCCGCCTCCGCGTCGTACGTACCGCGCAGGAACTGGCGGCGGCCGTCCGGGGAGGTGAGTGCCTTCTCGGCGCTCAGCACCGCGCGGGCCGTGGGGCGGTGCACGTCGGGCAGACCCATCAGGGCCCGGATGGCGGGGCGGACGAACAGCTCGAAGGAGACGTAGCTGGAGACCGGGTTGCCCGGCAGGGCCAGCAGCGGGGTGTGGTCCGGGCCGATCGAGCCGAAGCCCTGGGGCTTGCCCGGCTGCATGGCCAGCTTGCGGAACTCGACCCCGCCGCCCGCCTCGTCCTCGTCCCCGACGGAGGACAGCGCCTCCTTGACCACGTCGTACGCAC
The DNA here is from genome assembly GCF_055577965.1 of Streptomyces sp. NPDC033165. Taxonomy (NCBI): domain Bacteria; kingdom Bacillati; phylum Actinomycetota; class Actinomycetes; order Kitasatosporales; family Streptomycetaceae; genus Streptomyces; species Streptomyces sp. NPDC033165. The sequence goes on along the minus strand of NZ_JBVIPK010000006.1, from coordinate 182,436 downwards.
CGACGCTGACACCGCCCGTGGTGACGACGATGTCCGCACGGATCAGCTGGTCCTCGATGGTGGCGCGCAGCGTCTCGGCGTCGTCGGCCACCGCGCCGACCCGGTAGGCGATGGCCCCGGCGTCCCGGGCGGCGGCGGTCAGCGCGAAGCTGTTGGAGTCGTAGATCTGGCCGCTCGTCAGCTCCTCGCCGGGCTGGACCAGTTCGCTGCCGGTGGAGAGCACGACCACGCGCGGGCGGGGCCGTACGACCACGGTGGAGCAGCCGATCGCCGCGAGCAGCCCGATCTGCGGCGGGCCGACGACCGACCCGGCGCGCAGGGCCAGATCGCCCGGACGGACGTCGCTGCCGCGCTCGCGGACATGGGCGCCCGCCGTGACGGGGCGGTGGACGCGGACCTCGCCGGTGGCGCCCTCCGGGGCGTCGGAGTGGGCGCGCATGGCGGCGGCAGGGCCCTCGCCCGTACCCCCGTCCGTCCACTCGACCGGGACCACGGCCTCCGCACCGGCGGGCAGCGGGGCGCCCGTCATGATGCGGGCGGCCTGTCCCGGTCCCACGACCTGGTCGTCGGCGAGCCCGGCGCTGCCCGCGGCCACGTCACCGATGACGGTGAGCACCGCGGGGAACTCCTCGCTGGCGCCCTCGACATCGGCGATCCGGACCGCGTAGCCGTCCATGGAGCTGTTGTCGAAGGGCGGCAGGGCCACCTCCACCACGACGTCCTTCACCAGGACGCAGCCCTGGGCGTCGGGCAGCTGGAGCTCGATGGGTTCGAGCGGCCTCACCGAGGCGAGGATGTCGTCCAGATGCTCGTCGACCGACCAGATCGTGCTGCTCACGGGGTTACATCTCCTCGGTGACGTACTTGCGCAGCCAGGTCCGGAAGTCCGGCCCCAGGTCTTCACGTTCGCACGCCAGTCTGACAATGGCGCGCAAGTAGTCACTGCGGTCGCCGGTGTCATAGCGGCGGCCCTTGAAGACGACGCCGTGCACGGGGCCGCCGATCTCCTCGTCCGCGGCGAGCAGCTGGAGGGCGTCGGTGAGCTGGATCTCGCCGCCGCGGCCCGGCTCGGTGTGTCGCAGTATGTCGAAGACCGCGGGGTCCAGGACGTACCGGCCGATGATGGCGAGGTTGCTGGGGGCGTCGGCCGGGTCGGGCTTCTCGACCAGGCCGGTGACGCGGACGACGTCGCCGTCGACGGTGGCGTCCGCGGCCGCGCAGCCGTACAGATGGATCTGCGCGGGATCGACCTCCATCAGCGCCACGACACTGCCGCCCTCACGCTCCTGGACCTCCACCATCCGGGCGAGGAGTGCGTCGCGCGGGTCGATCAGGTCGTCGCCGAGGAGCACCGCGAAGGGCTGGTCGCCCACGTGCGGGGCCGCGCAGAGCACGGCGTGGCCCAGGCCGCGCGGGTCGCCCTGACGCACGTAGTGCATGGTGGCCAGGTCGCTGGACTCCTGGACCTTGGCGAGGCGTTCGGCGTCTCCCTTGCGGGTGAGCGCGGACTCCAGCTCGTAGTTGCGGTCGAAGTGGTCCTCAAGAGGGCGCTTGTTACGGCCGGTGATCATCAGGACGTCGGAGAGACCCGCCGCGACGGCCTCCTCGACGACATACTGGATGGCCGGCTTGTCGACGACAGGCAGCATCTCTTTGGGAGTGGCCTTCGTGGCGGGCAGGAACCGGGTACCGAGACCTGCTGCCGGGATGACGGCCTTGCTGATCCTGGAGGGCGACTGATTCATGTGCAGACCTTAACGGCTGCACCCGGCCAGAAGCTGATCTTCCGGTTAACTTTGCCCTTAAATATGCCCATACGAGAATCGTGCGAGTCTCCATTGAACACCGACAAACCCGGAAAGACGTCGGCGAAGGCCACCCTGCGGCGCGAACTGCTCGCCGCGCGGGCCCTCCTGACGAAGGAGGACGTCGCCCGGGCCGCCGCGGTTCTCGCCGCCTGTGCCCTGGACCTGCCCCAACTGGCCGACGCCCGGACGGTCGCCGCGTACGTCTCCGTGGGACGCGAACCGGGCACCCGCGCCCTGCTGGACGCGCTGCGCGAGCGCGGCGTACGGGTGCTGCTGCCCGTGCTCCTGGCCGACAACGACCTGGACTGGGCGGCCTACGAGGGCGCGGAGCACCTGCTGCCCGCCGGACGGGGGCTCCTGGAGCCGGACGGCCGCCGCCTGGGACCGGACGCCGTGCTGGACGCCGACGCGGTGCTGCTGCCCGGCCTGGCCGTGGACGGGGCCGGGATGCGGCTGGGGCGGGGCGGCGGCAGCTACGACCGGGTGCTGGCCCGGCTGACGGCCGCCGGGGCGCACCCGGCGCTCGTCGTTCTCCTGTACGACGACGAGGTGGTCGCGCGGGTCCCCTCGGAACCGCATGACCACCCCGTGGACGCCGTGGTCACTCCGGCCGGAGCGCGGCGCTTCGGCCGCTGAGCCGCTTCGGCCGCGCCCTCTTGTCGTTCAAACGCCCCTCTTGTCGCTCAAGCGCGCCCGTCCTGTCGTTCGAGCGCGCCCCTTTATGGCTCACGCGTGAGCCATAAAGGGGCTGCTGGCCCCAGAGGATGCTGCTGATTCCCTACGGTTTCAGCGTCAGCGTGTCCACGGCGGCCTCGCTCACCGCGTTCGGCCCGAAGGACCAGTCGAGCAGTTCACCGTCGACCCACTTGTCGGTCTGGTCGGTGTAGTGCGTGTTGAACGCGTGCCCGGAGGCGCCGGTGAGGTTGATCCAGCGAGACTTGTCCCAGTCCCCCACGTTGACGACCATCCGCATCGACGGCACCCAGATGACCTCGTAGCCGCTTGCCGCGTTCCAGCCGGTGGCGTTGACCGCCGCCTCGCCGCCGCCGAGGTTCCAGGGGCCCCGGTTGAGCGCCCGCTGGAGCAGGCCGGGCCCCTCGGTGCCGAGGGTCTGGTTCTTCAGCATCAGGCGGTGCAGCCGGCCCCAGCTCCAGGTGGAGATGTCCTTGCCGAGCTTGGCGGTCAGCTCCCAGCGCGCGTCCTCCATCGCCTGGGCGAAGAGGTCGTCGCGGCTCTCCAGCGCGCCCTCGCGGCCCCGGGCGGGCGCCTTCCACCACTCGTTGTCCTGGTCGTCCACGATGTCGCGGACCACCTGGAACCAGCGGTCGCCGCCGTCCGGCTGCGCCGAGTCGCCGTCGCGCTGGCCGCATTCGCGGACGAGCTTCTTCTGCTCGTCGAGGGGACCGCTGTTCTTGGCCGGGGGCACGTTGATGCAGTCGCCCTTGACCCGCAGCTCCTTGGGGAGCTTGTTGCCGAAGGCGAGCTTGAGGATGTTGCGCCAGACGCCGTTGAAGTACGCGGCGGCCGCCGAGTCGGGTTCCTGGGTGTAGTCCCAGCCGTCCAGCAGCTTCTGCGCCTCGCGCACGCTCGGGTCGGAGATGTTGATCTTCTGCAGTTCGGGCACCAGCAGCGCGGCGATCTCGCTGAAGTTGTCCATCTGCATCTTCTGCATGTCGTCGGTCGAGATCTTCTCACCGCCCTTGACCTTCTGGGCGATGAGGTCGTCGATCCGCTGGCTGCGGGCGCCGTAGCCCCAGTCCTTGGTCAGGAGGTGGGGGTACTTGCCCTCGTCGATGACGGCCTGGTTGGCGGTGACGATGTAGCCGCGCTTCGGGTTGTACTCGTAGGGGAGCTCGTCGAAGGGGACGGGCTCCTTCTCCCAGCCGTACTCCGAGCTCCAGCCGGGGCTCGGCAGCGTGCCGTCGCCCTTGAGGCGGACCGGGATGGTGCCCGGGGCCTGATAGCCGATGTTGCCCTCGGTGTCGGCGTAGATGAGGTTCTGCGAGGGGACCTCGAAGTGCTCGGCGGCCGCCCGGAACGTGGTGAAGTCCTTGGCCCGGTTGAGCGCGAAGACCGCGTCCATGGACCTGCCGGGCTGGAGCGCCGTCCACTTCAGCGCGACCGCGTAGCCGTCGGCGCGGTCCGGGGCGACGTTGGTGACGGGCGCTTTCTGGCCGACCTTCTCCAGCTCCTTGCTGCGGTCGGAGACGAGCGGACCGTTGTCCGTCTCACGGACGGTGATCTTCCGGTCCCGGCCGCCGGCGACCTTGATGGTCTCCTCGCGGATCTTGAACGGCTTGACCTCGCCGTCGTACAGGTAGCCGTCGCCGGAGACCTTCTCCAGGAAGAGGTCGGTGACGTCGGCGCCCAGGTTGGTGAGGCCCCAGGCGATGTCCTGGTTGTGACCGATGATCACACCGGGCATCCCGGAGAACGTGTAGCCCGCGGTGTCGTACTGGCAGGTCTTGGACAGCTCCCGGCAGTGCAGGCCCATCTGGTACCAGAGGGAGGGCAGCATCGGCGCCAGGTGCGGGTCGTTGGCCAGCAGCGGCTTGCCGGTCGTCGTGTACTCACCGGAGACCACCCAGGAGTTGGACCCGATGCCGTTGCCGTTCGGGCCGAGCAGCGCCGGGATCTCGTCGAGGGTGTCGGAGAGGGCGGCGAGCTGGGTGCTCAGGCCTTCGGTCGCGCCCTGGGCGGTCGCCGACCCGATGTTGTCCGACGGAGTCGCCTCGGGGTCGAACTTCCCGGTGACCGGGGAGACCGCACCCTGCCTCACGATCGGCTTGTGCTTCCTGTACGGGTAGCCGGGGTACAGGTCCTCGATCTGGTCCTTGTCGAGACGGCTGGTCAGCAGCGAACGGTCGATCTCGTCCTGCATGTTGCCGCGCAGGTCCCAGGCCATCGCCTTGAGCCAGGCGACCGAGTCCACCGGGGTCCACTTGCCGGGCTTGTAGTCGTTGGTCAGCCCCAGAGCCGCGTACTCGACCGAGATGTCCCGGCCTTCCTTGCCCTTCAGATACGCGTTGACGCCCTCCGCGTAGGACTGGAGGTTCTTCTTGGTGCTCTCGTCCAGGACCTCGTCGTACTCCTTCTGCGCCACCTGCCGCCAGCCGAGCGTGCGCAGGAAGGAATCGGTCTCCACCTGTCCGGAACCGAACATCTCGGAGAGCCGGCCGGACGTCATGTGCCGCCGGACGTCCATTTCCCAGAAACGGTCCTGAGCCTGTACGAAGCCCTGGGCGCGGAAGAGGTCGGCATCGGTGTCCGCGTAGATCTGCGGAATTCCGTACGCGTCACGTTTGACTTCGACGTCACCGCCAAGGCCGTCGAGCGTGATCGACCCGGTGGTCTGCGGGTACGAGGCCCGCACGGTGGACACGGACCAGTACGCCCCGAAACCGACACCCGCGACGAGCGCCAGCACCAGGACGAGCACGATCAGGCGGGCGCGTCGCCCCTTCTTCCTGCCGGGCTTCTTCTCGTCGGAAGGGCCGGAAGAGGCGGTTGTATTGGCGGGCATCGCTGTCCTTCGAGGGGCAGGGTGGTCCTGGGAGTGCAGGAGCAACCATAGGCGCAGCGGAGAAGCCACTCGGACGCGGTATAGGGATGCATCCATTTGCGTCTTCCTCGTACGAACGCTCGAAGCCGTCAAGGAAGCGTTAAAGATTAGGTAAGGTAACGAAGTACCGGGCTGCCGGAGGACGATCCGGCAGGCGCACGCAGGGAAGGAACGGACCCTGACTGTCCACGCGCTCAACGAACTCCTGCTCGTCTGCTCGCTCGTCCTGCTCGTCGCCGTGGTGGCGGTACGGATCTCCTCGCGCAGCGGGCTGCCCAGTCTGCTGCTGTATCTCGGCATCGGGATCGCCCTGGGGCAGGACGGCATCTTCGACGTCAAGTTCGACAACGCCGAGCTGACACAGGTGATCGGCTATGCCGCGCTGGTCGTCATCCTGGCCGAGGGCGGACTCGGTGCGAAGTGGAAAGAGGTCCGTCCCGTCCTGCCCGCGGCCGCGGTGGTCTCCACCCTCGGCGTCGCCATCAGCGTGGCTGTCACCGCCTCCGCCGCGCACTACCTCGTGGGTCTCGACTGGCGTCAGGCCCTGATCATCGGCGCGGTCGTCTCCTCGACCGACGCGGCGGCCGTCTTCTCCGTCCTGCGCAGAGTGCCGCTGCCGCCCCGGGTCACCGGTGTCCTGGAGGCCGAGTCCGGCTTCAACGACGCCCCCGTCGTCATCCTGGTCGTCGCGTTCTCCGCGGTCGGACCGGTCGAGCACTGGTACGTCCTGGTCGGCGAGATCGCCCTGGAGCTGGCCATCGGCGCCGCCATCGGCGTCACCGTGGGCTGGCTGGGGTCGCTCGGACTGCGGCACGTGGCGCTGCCCGCCTCCGGCCTCTACCCGATCGCCGTGATGGCCATCGCCGTCTCCGCGTACGCCGCGGGCGCCATGGCCCACGGCAGCGGCTTCCTCGCCGTCTACCTGGCCGCGATGATCCTCGGCAACTCCAAGCTGCCGCACTGGCCCGCCACCCGCGGTTTCGCCGACGGGCTCGGCTGGCTGGCCCAGATCGGCATGTTCGTGCTGCTCGGCCTGCTGGTCACCCCGCACGACCTGGTCGACGACTTCTGGCCCGCCGTCGTCGTGGGCCTCGTGCTGACCATGGTGGCGCGGCCGCTGTCGGTCTTCCTGAGCCTCGCGCCGTTCCGGCTGCCGGCCCGCGAGAAGGCGCTCATGTCCTGGGCGGGGCTGCGCGGGGCGGTGCCCATCGTCCTGGCGACCATTCCGATGGTGTCCGGGGTGGAGGGCAGCACCCGGATCTTCAACATCGTCTTCGTCCTGGTCATCGTCTACACCCTGGTACAGGGCCCGACGCTGCCCTGGGTCGCGGCCAAGCTGAAGATCGCCGATGACCAGGCCGAGCCCGACGACCTGGGCGTCGAGTCCGCCCCGCTGGAGCGACTGCGCGGGCATCTGCTGTCGGTCGCCGTCCCTCCGCACTCGAAGATGCACGGCGTCGAGGTCGGCGAGCTGCGGCTCCCGGCGGGCGCGGCCGTCACCCTGGTGGTCCGGGACGGCAAGAGCTTCGTCCCCTCACCGACGACCGTCCTGCGACGCGGGGACGAACTGCTGGTGGTGGCCACCGACCCGGTGCGCGACACGGCGGAGGCCCGACTGCGCGCGGTCGGCGAGGGCGGCAAGCTGGCGGGCTGGCTGGGCACGGGCGGAGCGGGCAGCTCCGGTACGTCGCGGGCGTCCGCCGCTCCGGGCCCCCAGGGCGAATCCGGCATCCCCCAGGCGATGAAGCTGACCAAGAGGCTCGGCGGCGGCAGCGACACGAAGACACGCCCCTGAGTCACGGGCGGCGCGATCCATAAGGTGACACCGCAGGTGATTCACTGCGGACGCGTCGCAGATCACAGGCCGATACCCGTAGCCCTGTACGCAATCACAGGCGCACAAGGCTTCCTGCCTGTACCATAAAGGCAAGCATGATCGACCAACCCTGATCGACCAACTCTGTCTGAAGCAGAGCTGGCGCGACCGTATGGCGGTCGTGGTGTCTCTTGGCCCGGCGCTTCTCCGCCGATGGCAGCGAGCCGCCCGGCATCTACCGCAGTTCCGCGCGAAGAGGACAGCTCTCGGCCGCTTCCGTCCGGCCCGCCCCACAAGGGCGCCGGGAAGCAGGGCTACCAGGCGGCAGAAAGGCAAGGACCGTGGCACCCACGGTCTCCGACCGCCCCGGATACGGGCAGCTGCTGCGCACCCCCGGTGCGTGGACCTTCCTCCTCCCGGGCTTCGCCGCACGGCAGCCCTTCGCGATGCTCACCATCAGCATCGTGCTCCTCGTGCAGCACACCACCGGCTCCTACGGCAGCGCGGGCGCCGTGGCGGCCGTCTCCGGCGTCTCCATGGCGCTGTTCGCCCCGCAGAGCGGCAAGCTCGCCGACCGTTTCGGCCAGCGCTCCGTGCTGCTGCCCGGGGTCCTCCTCCACGCCGTCTCCGTGAGCACCCTGACCGTGCTGGCGCTGGCGGACGCCCCCCTGTGGGCGCTGTTCGCCGCCGCCGTGCCGACGGGCGCCTCGATCCCGCAGATCGGCCCGATGGTGCGGGCCCGCTGGGCGGCGATGCTGGGCGCGACCCCCGACCGCCCCGCCTCTCCCCTGATGTCCACCGCGGCCGCGTTCGAGTCGGTGACGGACGAGTTCACGTTCGTCCTGGGCCCGGTCATCGCCACCGCGCTGTGCACCGGCGTACACCCCGCCGCGGGCCTGGTCGCCGAGGCGGCCCTCACCCTGATCGGCGGCCTGTTCTTCGCCGCTCAGCGGGCCACCCAGCCCGCACCCCGCGCCGCCGCGACCGCGGCCGAACCGCACGCCTCGGCACTCTCCGTACCGGGCGTGCGCGTCCTGGCGATCTCCTTCCTGGGCATCGGCGCGGTCTTCGGCGGGATGCAGGTCTCCCTGACCGCGTTCTCCGAGGAGATCGGCCACCCCGGGGTGAACGGCCTGCTCTACGGGATCTTCGCGGCGGGCAACATGCTGGCCGGCCTCGCCTGCGGCGCGATCGCCTGGAAGAGCAGCCCGCGGCGTCGGCTGATCATCGGGTACGTGGCGCTGACCCTGACCGCGTCCGGCCTGTGGGCCGTGCACTCGGTGCCGCTGCTGGCCGGGCTCGGCCTGCTGGTGGGCCTGTGCATCGCTCCGGCGCTGATCAGCGGCTACACCCTCGTCGAGGCGCTGGTTCCCGCCACCGCCCGCACGGAGGCCTTCACCTGGCTGACGGGCGCTGTGGCGCTCGGCCAGGCGGCAGCCGTGACCGTGGCCGGACAGCTCGCCGACGGCCACGGCGCGAGCACCGGATTCCTGGTGCCGCTGGCCGGTACCGCACTCGCCCTGATGACGCTGCTGGCCCTGCGCTCGCGGCTGACACCGAGGTCCCCGGGACGCACCGTGGCACGTGGGATCGGTCACCGCGAGCCCGTCACAGTGGACTGATTCAAAGGAATACGTCAGTATGGAGCGTCGTTAGCACTCATTGAGTGAGAGTGCCAGGAGGAGCAAGTGCCGACCTATCAGTACCAGTGCACCGAGTGCGGCGAGGGCCTTGAGGCGGTGCAGAAGTTCACCGATGACGCCCTGACCGTATGCCCGAGCTGCGACGGACGCCTGAAGAAGGTGTTCTCTGCGGTCGGCATCGTCTTCAAGGGTTCCGGTTTCTACCGGAACGACAGCCGCGGCTCGTCGTCGAGCAGCACACCGGCGTCGTCGTCCTCGAAGCCGGCCGACTCCGCTTCGTCCGCGAAGTCGGGTTCGGAGACCAAGGCGAGCGCTTCGTCGTCGCCCTCCTCCTCGTCGTCGGCCCCCGCGTCGGCCTCGTCGAGCGGTACGTCGGCCGCCTGAGCCCGCGTACGCCCCACACACGCTTCACCGGACCCCGCCGATCCACTCGGCGGGGTCCGAGCGCTTTCCCCGGGCGGCACTTCCCCGCACACGGCCCCCGGATACGGTGACCGCATGGTGAACGCACATACGGATACGAGTACGAGCTCCGGCACGGACACGGGCACGGCAGGCACCGCGGGTACGGCGGGCGCATCCGGTTCCGAGGCGGCCGCGGAGATCGGTGTCATCGGCGGCTCGGGCTTCTACTCCTTCATGGACGACGTCACCGAGGTCGCCGTGGACACCCCTTACGGGAAGCCCAGCGACTCGGTGTTCCTCGGCGAGATCGGCGGCCGCAGGGTGGCCTTCCTGCCCCGCCACGGACGCGGCCACCACCTGCCCCCGCACCGCATCAACTACCGGGCCAACCTCTGGGCCCTGCGTTCCGTCGGGGTCCGCCAGGTACTGGGACCGTGCGCGGTCGGCGGACTGCGGCCGGAGTTCGGGCCGGGCACCCTTCTCGTCCCGGACCAGCTGGTGGACCGCACCAAGACCCGAGTGCAGACGTATTACGACGGTGAGACCCGGGCCGACGGGACCGTGCCGAACGTCGTCCACCTGGGCTTCGCCGACCCCTACTGCCCCGAGGGCCGCAAGGCCGCGCTCGCCGCGGCGCGCGGACACGGCTGGGACCCGGTGGACGGCGGCACCCTGGTGGTCGTCGAAGGCCCCCGCTTCTCGACCCGCGCGGAATCGCGCTGGCACGCGGCGATGGGCTGGTCGGTCGTGGGCATGACCGGGCACCCCGAAGCGGTGCTCGCCCGCGAACTGGGCCTCTGCTACACGACGATGACCCTGGTCACCGACCTGGACGCGGGGGCCGAAGCCGGTGAGGGCGTCTCGCACGAGGAGGTCCTCCGGGTATTCGCGGCCAATGTGGACCGGCTGCGCACGGTGCTGTTCGACGCGGTGGCCGGGCTGCCGAAGACGGAGATCCGCAACTGCACCTGCGCCCACGCGCTGGACGGGATCGACACAGGCATCGCGCTTCCCTGACAGGTGACGGAGTTGTCCACAGTGCGGGCGCTGTCCACAGGGGTCAGCGGGATCTGCGCGGACGGGGGAAAGTGAGGGGAGTCCGGCCGGATCACCCGGGCCGGACTCCCCCTCTCCTTTGCGTTCGTTCACCCGATTCCAGGTGGTGCCATGTCCACATTCACATCCACGTCCGCGTCCCTGCCCGCGTCCACGTCCGCGCCCCTGCCCGCGTCGGCGTCCGTCACGTCCATGCCCGCGTCTACGTCCGTTCCCATGCCCACGTCCACGTCCACGTCCGCGCCCACGCGCTCCGGACACCACACCCACACCTGCCCCCACGCCCAAACCTCTGCGGGAACCTCTGCGGGCCGGGTGAAACCGCCGCCCGGGCCCCCGGCACCAGTGCCCGCGCCCTGCCGGGTGGGGCCGTTCACTCCGCTGCGTGTGCGGGGCGGCGGTGCGGACCGGCTGCGGCGCATGCTGCGCAGGCAGCGGCGGGCGGCGGCCGCGGGGCTCGCCCTGGCGGGTGCCGCGCTGGCCACCGGCGGCCTGGGCGGCGCGGCCGACGGGGAGGCAGCGGCGTCGGATGCCCCGGCGGGCGCCGGGCGGCCGTCGGTGCGGCTGGTCTCCGCGCCGGTGCGCATCGCGGACGCGGAGACGGTACGCCTGCTGCGGCCGGGAGACCGGGTCGATGTGATCGCGGTCGGTGACACGGGCGACGACGCACACGTCGTGGCACGGGGTGCGCGCGTGGCGAAGGTGCCGGACGACAGTGCTCACGGGCCGGCGGCGGGGGGCCCAGGGGCCCTGGTGGTGCTGTCCGTGGAGCGGTCGACGGCCACGGCGCTGCTGGGCGCGGGCGCGTCGGGCCGACTGGCCGTGGCGGTTTCCGATGCGAACTGACACGCCATCAAGTCACCCGTGCGAATTAGCGGATTGGACAGTGTCGCCTTCTGCCGCCTTAGGTGACGGAGCAGTTTGCTCCCGTCACCGCACATGCGAAGGAAGGCTCACCTGTGAGCGAGAAGAAGGTCAGTCTGCTGGAGGGCTTCAAGGCCTTCCTGACGCGCGGCAATGTGGTCGACCTCGCGGTGGCTGTCGTCATCGGCGCGGCGTTCACCAACATCGTGAACGCGTTCGTCAAGGGCATCATCAATCCGCTGGTCGGCGCGTTCGGCACGCAGGACCTGGACAGCTACAGCTCCTGCCTCCGGGGCCCCTGCACCACGAACCCGCAGACCGGGGAGATGGAAGGGATCAGAATGCTGTGGGGCTCGGTGCTCAGCGCCACCCTCAGCTTCCTGATCACCGCCGCCGTCGTGTACTTCCTGGTGGTGCTGCCGATGGCCAAGTATCTGGCCAGGCGGGCGGCGATGCAGGCTGCCAAGGAGGGTGTGCAGGAGACGCTGGAGGTCAGCGAGCTGGAGGTGTTGAAGGAGATCCGCGACGCCCTGCTCGCGCAGCGCACCGGCGGTGCGCCGGACGGCTCCGGTGGGGCGGGGACGGGCGGCTTCCCGGGCGGGGACCGGTAGCCCGCCGCGCACCGGCTCAGATGTGGTGGGGCGGCTTCTCGTCCAGAAAACGGGCGAGGTCGGCGGCGCTGCCACCGGCAAGAGGCCGCTCACCCCACCCCTGGTCCGTATCGTCCGCGGACTGCCGGTCCAGCGGATCGTCGAAGACCAGAACCGGCTTGGGCTTCGGTTCCTCAGGCAGCTGCCCCGATGGCTGCTGCTGCTTCGCATCGCGCGGGCGGGGGGCGGGGGCGGCGCTCATGCTTCCAGGGTACGGCGGCTCACGGGGAGACGTGAGCCGCCGTGGGACCGGGCGGCGGCCGTCAGCGGTCCTTCGGGCGAGCAGCCACAAGGCGAGCACGCTAAGCAGGGCGAGCACGGCGAGAAGGGAAAGACCGAGAAATCCGGCCCCCCACCAGGCCGTACCGGTGTTGCCCTCCATCCACTCGTCGATCACGGCGGCGAGGCAGCCGAAGCACAACCACTGCACGGCTTCGCGCCGGTGCGGGCGGGGCCGGAGATGTCGTCACCGGGAGACTGTGCCATCGCCTTGAGTTCGTGGCGGGCAGGAACCAGACCGTACTCCTCCCAGCACCGCTGAACTGTGGTTTCGTACGGGCCCCCGAACCCTGAATCCTTGTGCGGTTGTGAATGCCTTCACGAAATCCTGGACACGCGGGACCGTCCTCATAGCGCCCCGCCCGCCGGTACGTTCGACGCACACCCCCGCACCGACGTGAGGAGCCGCCCGATGCCCCGCGAGGACCAGACCCCTGAGAACCGGGCTTCCGAGAACCGGGCTCCCGGCAACCCGCCGCTGCTCGACGCGTTGACGGACGTGGCCGGTATCCGCGTCGGGCATGCCGAGGTCGCCGGTGCGGGCGCGTTGAGCGGTACGACCGTCGTCCTGGCGCCCGAAGGGGGTGCGGTGGCAGCGGTGGACGTGCGGGGCGGCGGGCCGGGGACGCGGGAGACGGACGCGCTGGACCCGCGCAATCTGGTGCAGCGGGTCGACGCGGTCGTCCTCACGGGCGGCAGTGCGTACGGTCTCGACGCCGCGTCCGGCGTGATGGCGTGGCTGGAGGAGCGGGGCCGGGGCGTCCAGGTCGGCGCGGACCGCGCCCAGGTGGTGCCGGTCGTTCCGGCCGCCGCTCTCTTCGACCTCGGCCGGGGCGGTGACTGGCGGGCCCGGCCCGACGCGTCGACCGGGCGCGCGGCGGTGGAGGCGGCCGCCGCCACGGGCCCCGGGGAGCCGGTCGCCGAGGGCGGTGTGGGGGCGGGTACGGGGGCGGTGGCCGGGCAGCTCAAGGGCGGGATCGGCACGGCGAGCGTACGCCTGGCGTCGGGCGTGACGGTGGCGGCCCTGGTCGCGGTGAACGCGGCGGGTTCGGTGGTCGATCCCCGGACCGGGGTGCTGTTCGGGGAGTACGGGGCCGGGTCGGAGTCGCCCACGCATCCCCGGCCGGGGGAGCCGCCCGCGTACCCCCCGGCCGAGGTCCACGCGGAGGCGCTGCGGCGGCTGGCGCGGGAGCGGGAGGCGGCGGAGGCGGCCGGGGGCGGGGCGCCGCCGTTCAACACGACGATCGCGGTGGTCGCCACGGACGCGGATCTGGTCCGGGCTCAGGCCCAGAAGCTGGCGGGCACCGCCCACGACGGGCTGGCCCGAGCGGTGCGCCCGGTCCATATGCTGACCGACGGGGACACGGTGTTCACGCTCGCCACGGGGCGGGTGCCGGTGCCCTCGCAGGACCCGGTCGCGGTCAACGAGATCCTGGCGGCGGGCGCGGATGTGCTGGCCCGCGCCATCGTGAAGGCGGTGCGAGCGGCCCGCACGGTCACGGGGCCGGGCGGGACGTTCCTCTCGTACACGGAGCTGTACGACGGCTAGCCCACCCCCGCCGGGCGGGAGGGGGCGTGCGGCGCGGGCGAGGGGCCCGCGGGCTGCCGACTTGGCACCTGTGCAAGGGAGTTCATCCCAACCGCCCGAAATGCGCCGGGAACACCGGGGGAACTTTCTGCGTGCGCCCTACGTTTTTACGAACCCCGGTCACGATGTCAGACTCAGGGACTACGTTGAGCACGCATCAAGTAACACGCGGCGACGGCCTGGAGACAGCACCTTGAGCGATCCGTACGAGACAACCGAGCAACACCTCGACCGACTCCTGCGACGCGCCCTCAACTCTTTCGACCTTCCCGACAGCACGGTCGACCGCCTCGGTTCGGCGCTGGCGCACAGCAGTTCGCTGCATTCGTCGCACCACAGCTCCGTACTGCACCGCGAGACCTACCGCCACACGTATCTCCTCGCCGACGGCTCCGCCCTGACTCTGTGGGAGCTGGTGCACAGCGGCGGCCGGGACGTCCGGGCCCCGCGTCGGCACGAGTTGTACGACGTGGAGGGCGACGCCCGCATCGCCGCGTCCCGCCTGGCCGGGAGCTGTTCCGACACCCCGGTTTTCGGCGAGGAGGGCGGGCAGGGGGAGATGGAGATGCTGTCGGTCCTGATGTCCGCCCCACCGGCCCCGCTCCCCCGGACGTACGCCCCCGACAATTCCGCGGACCACGCCCGCCGGGTGCTGCGCCGCGCGGAGAACGCCGACCGGCCGGGCGAGCGGAAGGCCTCGCTGCTGCGGGCCGCGTTCGCCCACCACATCACCCAGATCTTCGGGCGCCAGTGCCGGGTCGACGGCCAGGAAGCCGGATTCACGCTCTACGAGCACGCGTTCCTGCTGCTCGACGGCAGTGAGACGAGTCTGTGGGAGGTCGAGCACACGGCGACGCCCGACGGCCGCCATATGTGCGAGGTGTACGAGGACGAGGACACCGCCCGTTCGGCGATGGAGAGCCGCACGCGGATCTGCTGATCCCGGCGACGATTCGTCGGCCCCGGTCAGCAGATCCGGCCCCGGCTACGGTCCCTGTGCCTGTCCCGGTCCCGGCGAGTCGTCGCCGGGACCGGGGCCGGGACCGCCGTCCGCGCGGGGCGGTTCGCGTCGGCCTTCACCGGGCAGTCCGCGTCGGCCCCCGCCGTCAGTTCGCCCCTACCCTCAGTTCGCGTCCGCCTCCACATGGGCGCGCGGCCGGGCGGGCAGCGCGAACATCACCAGGAAGATCACCGCGAGTACTCCGGCGACCCACCACAGCGACTGCTGGAAAGCGTCGACGAAGGCCGGGCCGATCGCCTCGGGGGCCAGGCGGTCTCCGATCGCGCCGAAGAACACGACGGACACGAGGCCGAGGCCGAGCGCCGTCCCCATCTGCTGCACGGTGTTGATCAGCCCGGATGCCGAACCGGCGTGTTCCTTGGGCACTTCGGAGAGGATCGCGTCGGTCAGCGGCGCCACGATCAGGCCCATCCCGACGCCCATGACGACCAGCGGCACCGCCATCTGCCAGGAGGTGATGGCCATGCCGTAGTGCTCGGCCTCCCAAAGGTAGATCAGCAGCCCGGCGATCATGAGGAGCGCGCCGGCCTGGAGGACCTTGCGGCCGAAGCGGGGTACGAGCTTCTGTACGGAGATCCCGGCGGCCACCGAGACGGCGATGGAGAACGGGATGCCCGTCGTGCCCGCGCGCAGCACGCTCCAGCCGAGGCCCATCTGCATGTAGAGGGTCCAGACCAGGAAGAAGATGCCGAGGCCGATGCCGAAGGTGAGCTGCACGGCGATCCCCGCGGCGAAGCTCTTGACCCGGAACAGGGACAGCTCGATCAGCGGCGAGCCGTCGGTCAGCGTCTTCTGCCGCTGGTGCACGACGAGGGCCCCGAAGACGAGCAGGCTGCCCACCATCGACACATGGCCCCACACCGGCCAGTCCAGCTCGTGGCCCCGGGTGAGCGGGTAGATGAGCATCAGCATGGCCAGCGTGACCAGGACGACGCCCACCAGGTCCAGGCGGACCGCCTTGGGGGCCTTGGACTCGGTGATGAACTTCGCGCCGAGGACCAGTCCGGCGATGCCGACGGGCAGGTTGATCAGGAAGATCGGCCGCCAGCCGAGCCCGAACAGGTCCCACTCGGTGAGCAGTGCGCCCAGCAGCGGCCCGGAGACCGCCCCGAGCCCGACGACCGCGCCGAAGAGGCCGAAGACCTTGCCGCGTTCATGCGCCGGGAAGGTGGCGTGCACGATCGACAGCACCTGCGGCACCATCAGCGCGGCCGTGCCGCCCTGAAGGATGCGGGCGGCGACGAGTATCTCCGGGCTGCCCGCGAAACCGCACAGGGCCGAGGCCACGGTGAATCCGCCGATACCGATGAGGAAGAGCCGCTTGCGCCCGTAGATGTCGCCGAGTCGGCCGCCCGTGATCAGCCCGGCCGCGAACGCGAGGGCGTATCCGGCGGTGATCCACTGGATCGCGGAGACGGAGGCCCCGGTGTCGCGCGTGATGCTGGGGATCGCGATGTTGACGATCGTGACGTCGACCAGGTCCATGAAGGCCGCGGTCATCACGATGGCGAGCGCGAACCAGCGCCGCCGGTCGGCGGGGGCGGGCGCGGGTGCGACCGCTGTTTCCACCGGTGCGGGAGGTGCGGGCGGTGCGGGTGCGGTGGATGGCGCGAGGGGCGACGCCGCGGACGGCGGGGGTGCGGAAGAAGGCATGGGAAGAACATAAGTACCCATTAGGTCAGGTCATGACCTGATGGTCCGGCACCCTGGGGTCATGTCCGACACCCCGGCACGCCTGCTGAAGTTGCTGTCGCTCCTCCAGACCCCGCGCGAGTGGCCGGGCGGGGAGCTGGCCGACCGCCTCGACGTCAGTCCGCGCACGATCCGCCGCGATATCGACCGGCTGCGGGATCTGGGCTACCCGGTCGAGGCCTCGCGCGGTTCGGTGGGCGGCTATCGCCTGGTCGCGGGCGCCGCCATGCCGCCTCTGCTGCTGGACGACGAGGAGGCGGTGGCCATCGCGGTGGGCCTGCGGGCTGGGGCGGGGCACGCCATCGAGGGCGTCGACGAGGCCTCCGTACGGGCGCTGGCGAAGCTGGAGCAGGTGCTGCCCTCGCGGCTGCGGCACCGGGTCTCCGCACTCCAGACCGCCACGGTGCCGCTGACCAGGGGCGACGGTTCCACCATCGACCCGCGGACCCTGACGACGCTGGCCTCGGCGGCGACCGGGCGGGAACGGCTGAGGTTCGCGTACCGCAGCGGGGACGGCACCCGGACGAAGCGGCAGGTCGAGCCGTACCGGCTGGTGAGCACCGGTCAGCGCTGGTATCTGGTGGCGTACGACCTGGGCCGGGAGGACTGGCGGACGTTCCGGGTGGACCGGGTCGGCGAGCCGTTCGCGACGGGTGCCAGGTTCGCCCCGCGGCCGCTGCCGGTGGAGGGCGGCACGGACGGTGGCGGCGGTGGTGGTGGCCGGGCGGACGGCAGCCAGGGCAAGGAGCCGAACGGCGAGGGGGACGCGGCGAGGTTCCTGGCCCGGTCGATGCGGCGGATGCAGCCGGAGCTGCGCCTGGACGTGCGGTTCGGCGCTCCGGCGGAGTTCGTGGCGGCGCGGCTGCCCGCGACGCTCGGCGCGCCGGAGCCGGACGGGGAGGGCGGGTGCCGGCTGCGGGCCTCGTGCACCGATTCGCTGGAGTGGGTGGCGCTGCGGCTGGCGCTGGTGGACTGCGAGTTCTCCGTGGCGGGGCCGCCGCAGCTGGCGGCGTACCTGGAGAACCTGGGCGCCCGGCTGACCCGCGCCGCCAGGCACCCGCCCGCGCACCCGATGCGGAGCGACACCCCGGAACGGAGCGACGCCCCGGAACAGAGCGACGCCCCGGAACAGGGATGAGCCCCGGCGCCGGGGGGGGGTGGGCGCCGGGGCTCAGCTCGGGGACCGGGGAAAACCGGTCGGGTGACCGGAAAGACCCGGTCGGTCGGCCGGTGCGAACCGGCTTGATGGGGAGATTACGGGTTATTGGCTCACGCCGCAGCGTCAAAGCCCGTGTCGTGAGCCATTCGCTTCAATTCGAGGAGTGCGTGCTTCTCGATCTGGCGGATCCGCTCCCGTGTGAGGCCGTGCTGCTTGCCCACTTCGGTCAGGGTCCGCTCGCGGCCGTCCTCGATGCCGTACCTCATCTTGATGATCGAGGCCGTCCTGTTGTCGAGCTTGCCGATCAGGTCCTCCAGCTCCTCGCTGCGGAGCAGGGTCATCACGGACTGCTCGGGCGAGACGGCGGAGGTGTCCTCCAGCAGGTCGCCGAACTGGGTGTCCCCGTCGTCGTCCACGGACATGTTGAGGCTGACCGGGTCGCGGGCCCAGTCCAGGACGTTGCCGACGCGCTCGGCGTTGGAGTCGAGCTCGGCGGCTATCTCCGCGTGCTCCGGGTCGCGCCCGTGCTCGCGGTTGAACTCGCGCTGGACCCGGCGGATCCGGCCGAGCTCCTCCACCAGGTGGACGGGGAGCCGGATCGTGCGGGACTGGTCGGCGATGGACCGGGTGATGGCCTGCCGGATCCACCAGGTGGCATACGTCGAGAACTTGAAACCCTTGGCGTAGTCGAACTTCTCGACCGCGCGGACCAGGCCGGCGTTGCCCTCCTGGATCAGGTCGAGCAGGGGGAGCCCCGCGCGCGGGTAGCGGCGGGCCACGGCGACGACGAGTCGGAGGTTGGAACGGATGAATATGTCCTTGGCGCGCTCGCCCTCGGCGACCAGCGCCTCCAGCTCTTCGCGCTTCGCCCCGCCGGCGTCGCTCTCCACCTCGCCGTCGAGGATCTGCTGGGCGTAGACGCCCGCCTCGATGGTCTGGGAGAGGTCGACTTCCTTGGCTGCGTCGAGCAGCGGTGTGCGGGCGATCTCGTCCAGGTACATGCCGACCAGGTCGCGATCGGCGATTTCCCCGCCCACGGCGCGAACACTGCTTGCCCGGTCGGTCCCACCAGAAGTGGCGGACGTACGACGGGCGACGGCACGGGTTGCCATGCGTGCTCCCTTGCTGAGTAGGTCGCGACACCCTCTCGGGTGCCCTGCATCCGATGGAAACAACGACTGGAATCCGGACAGAATTCCCATGCCACGCATTCATTTTCGCGATCATGCAGTACCCTGTTCGGCCCCGCCAGGAGGCGGCACGCCGGAGATACGCATGGACGTGCAGGTCAGAACCGGTTCTGAAACAGATCCGGCGCCCTGGACCGAGATCTGCAACCGCTCCGTCCATGAGACCGCGCTCACATTCGACACGGCCCCCTTCACTCCGGAGCAGCGGCTCCCGTGGCTGCGCTCCCACCCGGAAGACGGACCGCGCCGCCTTCTGGTTGCCCGCGATGCCCACGGCCGCCGCGTGCCGGGGTACGCCACGAGCAGCCCCTTCCGCCCCAGGGCGGCCTACGGCGCCTCCATCGAGGCGAGCGTCGACACCCTGGTGCGGGCAGCAGATCGGCCCGAAGTCCTAGGGCCCCGGACCGTTCCGTCGGGCCCCGCGCCGCCCTAGCGTGACCGCCACGAAGTAACACGAAGCAACAGGCACGGCGTGACGGGCGAGACGTGACGGGCAGGGAGTGCCCCGCACGGAGTGACGGGCAGGGAGTGCCCCGCACGGAGTGACGGGCAGGAAGTGGTCCGCGTGGAGTGACGGGCAGGAAGTGGTCCGCGTGGAGTGACGGGCAGGAAGTGGTCCGCGTGGAGTGACCCGCACCGTGCGGCCCGCACACAGTGGCCCGCACGGACGACACCACGGGAGCGTGATCGGCATGGACGACGACACCACGGGCACCCTCGACGAAGCTCTGGAGCGCCTCCACACCTCGGGGCCGGAGCGCGACGGCTGGCTGAGCAATCACGCGCCGATGGCCGTGGAGGCCCTGGTGCGGCACGGTCAGGCACCGGTGGTGCAGCGATGGCTGGACCGCTACGGCCCCAAGCTGGAGGAGATGCCGGGCAGCGCCGCCCCGGTGACCGCGCGGAACTGGCGCGAGGCGCTGGGCGACCCCCGTCGCGTCGCCGACTGGACGGTGCACTTCGAACGGGAGACGGCCGACCGCCCCTGGCGTGATGTCCTGGCGGAGTGGTGGCCCCGGCTGCTGCCCGGCATCGCGGCGGGCGCCACGCATCCGGTGATCCGGGTGGGCCACTCCGTACGGACCCTGCTGGCGGGCGAGGAGACCGCGCCGCGCGTGCGGGAGCTGGCCCACGGGCTCGGCTACTGGGCCGCCCGGCACCAGCCGCTGCCCGCCCCGGGACTCCTCGGCCCGGCCCCGAGCGCGGCGGCTGCCCTGGACCGGGTTCCGCTGGTGCCCGATCCGAGCGGCGGCATCCGGGCCCGGTTCGCGCAGCTGACCGGGTTCCCCCAGTGGCCGGGGCAGGAGCCCGCCGGGCCGGAGGAGGCCCGCTCCGCACTCCGCGAGCTGGTGCGGGCCGCCACCCACCGGTACGCCACCCACGGGCACGGTGAGCCGGTGATGCTGGTCCACGCGGCGACCGCGCCCAACGCGGTGCTCCGGACCCTGCCCGCGCTCCCCCGGGCCCTGTGGGGGCCGAGTCTGGGGGCGGCCTGGGCGGCGAGCGCGGCGGTTACCGCCGCCTACGCGCCCCCTCTCCGCGAAGCTTCCCCCGATGCCCCCGCTCGCACTCCCGGGGCCGAGGGCGCTACGGACGCGGAGGAGCTGTTCGCCCGGGCGGCGGCGCACGGGGACGACCACACCATCAAGTTCGTCGACACGGCGCTGGATGTCGGCGACAGGGCCGCGTTCGCCGCCGCCCTGCGCTCGATCGAGCTGAACACACCGGCGTTCTAGGACCCGCAGCTCCCCCGACCCCTCAGCCGCACCGCACCGCGCCGGAACGCCCCTCACCGCACGGGGCAGCCGGACCCGCACCGGATCAGCCGAACTGCACCGAGCGCTTCGCCAGTCCCATCCAGAAGCCGTCGATGACGCTCTGCCCCCGGTCCAGCTCGTCCTCGGCCGCGCCGAGCGTCACGAACAGCGGGGCGAAGTGCTCGGTGCGGGGGTGGGCCAGCTTCCCGGCGGGTGACGTGTGCTCGAAGTCGAGCAGCGCGTCGATGTCCTGCGCCCGCAGTGCGCGGTCGCCCCAGTCGTCGAACTCCGCCGACCAGCCGGGAACGCCGCCGCCCGTGTGCCGCAGCGCGGCCAGGTTGTGGGTGAAGAAGCCGCTGCCCACGATGAGCACGCCCTCGTCGCGCAGCGGGGCGAGCTTGCGCCCGACGTCCATCAGCTTCTGCGGGTCGAGCGTCGGCAGGGAGATCTGGAGTACGGGGATGTCGGCGTCCGGGAACATCTCCACCAGCGGCACGTAGGCCCCGTGGTCGAGTCCGCGGTCCGGAATGTCCTGGACCGGCGTACCGGCGCCGCACAGGAGCCCCCGGACGCTGTCGGCGAGCTGCGGGGCGCCGGGGGCTCCGTACCGCACCCGGTAGTAGTGCTCGGGGAAGCCCCAGAAGTCGTACACGAGCGGCACGGTCTCGGTGGCCCCGAGCGCGAGCGGCGCCTCCTCCCAGTGCGCGGAGACGATGAGGATCGCGCGCGGGCGGGGCAGGGCGGCGGACCAGGCGGCGAGCTGGCCGGGCCAGACGGGGTCGTCGGCCAGCGGCGGGGCGCCGTGCGAGAGATAGAGGGCGGGCATGCGCTCCGCGGTGGCTGTCATGGCACTCACTCCCATCCACAGAACTCGGGACGGGTTCGTCCGAGCGTGGTTTCCCTAGGTCATCCGGGGGATCGTTGTCCAGGGGCCCTGCGGAACTCCGCCGGAGTCCCGCGGGATTCCTTCTCCGACAGGAATCCCTCAGACATCCCCAGGATCTTGAAACTTCAAGTTCCCACCTCCGGAGACCTTAGCCCTATCTAGTTAAACTTTCAAGAAAAGGTCGTACAGTGGAGTCCATGACCACGGCATCCACCAGCGCGACGCGCTGGCTCACCGACGAGGAGCAGCGCGTCTGGCGCGCCTATCTGCATGCCACCACGCTGCTGGAGGATCACCTCGATCGCCAGCTCCAGCGCGACGCCGGCATGCCGCACATCTACTACGGACTGCTCGTCCAGCTCTCCCAGGCGCCCCGGCGCCGCATGCGGATGACGGAGCTCGCCCGGAACGCCAAGATCACCCGCTCCCGGCTCTCGCACGCCATCGCCCGGCTGGAGAAGAACGGCTGGGTGCGCCGCGAGGACTGCCCCTCCGACAAGCGGGGCCAGAACGCGGTCCTCACGGACGACGGGTACGCGATGCTCCGACGCTCGGCGCCGGGCCATGTCGACGCCGTACGGCAGGCGATGTTCGACCGGCTCACGCCCGAGCAGGTGCGCAGCCTCGGGGAGATCATGCGGGTGCTCGCCACCGGCCTGGAACCGGAGGGTCCGGACGCGGATCTGCCCTGGCTCCGCTGAGCGGCGGAACCAGGGCAGACCGGTGACGCTCCCGGTGCCGTACGGCGTCAGTGGGCGACGACCGGGATCTTGAACTCGTCCTCGACACCGTCGGCACCCTCGGCGTTGCCGCCGGACGCACCGCCAGGACCCGCTCCCGGGCGGCCGGTGTTGATCAGGGCGGCCGCGATGGCGGAGGCGGCGACCAGGATGCCGACCGCCCACCAGATCGCGGCGGAGAAGCCGCTGACCATGGCCTGGAGCTCCAGGAGCTCCGGGTCCGTGGCGCGGGCCGCGTGGTCGGCGACGTACGCGGTGGTGGCGCTGGCGGCGATGGTGTTCAGCAGAGCGGTGCCGATGGCGCCGCCGACCTGCTGCGAGGTGTTGACCATCGCGGAGGCCACCCCAGCGTCACGCGGCTCGATGCCGTGCGTGGCCAGGGACATGGCGGGCATGAACGCCGTACCCATACCGAGGCCGAGCAGCAGCTGGCCGGGCAGGATGACCGCCGCGTAGCTGGTGTTCAGGTCCAGCTGGGTCAGCAGCAGCATGCCGGTCGCGGCGACCAGGAAGCCGGGGCCCATCAGCAGGCGCGGCGGAACCCGGGTCATCAGCCGGGTACCGATCTGGGTGGAACCGATGATCATGCCCGCGATCATCGGGAGGAACGCGAAGCCGGTCGTGACCGGGGAGTAGCCCTTCACGACCTGGAGGTAGTAGGTCAGGAAGAGGAACAGCCCGAACATCGCGATGATCGCGAGACCCAGCGAGAGGTAGACCCCGCCCCGGTTGCGCTCGGTGAGCACGCGCAGCGGCAGCAGCGGGGACTTCACCAACGCCTCCGTCACGACGAAGGCGATCAGCAGGACGGCGGAGGCGATGAACATGGTGACGGTCAGCCCGTCCGACCAGCCGGCCGACTCGGCGCGGGTGAAGCCGTAGACCAGGGCGACCAGGCCGAGCGTGGAGAGGACGACGCCGGGGATGTCGAGCGACGCGCGGTTGCGGGTGCCGGACGGCTCGCGGATGACGAAGTACGCGCCCGCGGCGGCGACGACGGCGAACGGGATGTTGACGAAGAACGTCCAGCGCCAGTTCAGGTACTCGGTGAGGAAGCCGCCGAGGATCAGCCCGACCGCGCCACCGCCACCAGCGATGGCCCCGTAGATACCGAAGGCCTTGGCTCGCTCCTTGGCGTCGGTGAACATCACGGCGAGCAGGGAGAGGGCGGCCGGGGCGAGCAGGGCGCCGAAGACACCCTGGAGGGCCCGGGAGCCGAACATCATCGCCTCGTTCTGGGCCGCCCCGCCGAGCGCGGAGGCCAGCGCGAAGCCGATCAGTCCGACGACGAAGGTGCGCCTGCGGCCCCAGAGGTCGGCGATCCGGCCGCCGAAGAGGAGGAGCCCGCCGAAGGCGAGGGCGTAGGCCGTGATGACCCACTGCTTGTTGCCGTCGGAGATGCCCAGGTCGGCCTGGGCGGAGGGCAGCGCTATGTTCACGATGGTGGCGTCGAGGACGACCATCAGCTGGGCGAGCGCGATGAAGGCCAGCGCCTTCCAGCGGCTGGGATCGGGAAGTTCGGTGTCGGCCGTTTTCGACATGGGTGTAGCCACCTAAGGACGTGTAGAGGCGCCGAGGGCGTCGTGAGGCGAGCGTCGTCGGTACGGGCTGTGCCGTACACGCGACGGTTACGTGGGCTGCCGGTACGTGACGTGGACGTGGATGGTGACGTGGACGTGGACGTACGAGGCTGTGTTCAGGCGAGGAGAAGCGGGACCGGAAGGTTCAGTCCGGAAGGTCGAGTTCGGGGCGGGCGTCAGGGGCGGCGCCGCAGATCCTCCAAAGTGGCGGCCGATCCGGGCAGTTCGGAGCGGGCCGGGGCTTCCAGTCCGTCCAGGAAAAGCTGCAGATGACGATGGGTGAACCGGTCGATGCCCTGGCAGGCGATGCCGGGGAGCGGCCGGGTGAGCTGGGAGAGGACGACGAACACGTCACCGACGCCGATGTCGGCACGCAGCCGCCCCGCGGACATGGCGCGCCTCACGAGCCCCCCGACGGCCTCTTCGAGGCGTCGGCGCTCGGCGAGCAGGTCGGGGTGGTCCTGGTCGAAGACGCCGGAGAGCATCGGGCACAGGGCGCCGATCCGTTCGTCGGCGGCCGCGTGCACGAAACGGCTGAGCGCGGCGAACGGGTCGGCCTCGGCGGCGACGGCCTCTTCGGCCCGGCGGGTGGTACGGGAGGTGACCGCGAGGACGACCTCGTGGACGAGGGCGGACCGGTCGGGGAAGTTGCGGTAGAGCGTGGCGTTGCCGACGCCGGCCCGCCGGGCGACGTCGTCGAGCGGCACCTCGGGCCCGAACTCGACGAAGAGCTCGCGCGCGGCGCTCACGATCCGCTCGCGGTTGCGCAGCGCGTCGGCCCGCGGGCGGGACGAACGGCACTGTGCCGCCGGTGCGGTGTTCTCAGCGGCGCCCTCGGCGGCGCCCTCGGCGACGTTCTCGGCGACGCAGTTCACGACGACAGCCCTCCCTTTACTTCCCGTTACCAGCGGCTCCACTGCCTGTGCAGCCGGTCGACCCCCTCACGCAACCGGGGACCGATTCCCCGGTTAGCGGGGACACATAGGCAAACGGGGAGAGGCTCCCCACTTATTTCCCTCATTGCATGTGACCTGAGTCACATGACCTGACGAGGAAAAACCTCCGATCGGCGCACCCAGCGAGCGCCCCCGGACCGCCCGGCACAGGCTGATCGCCAGAGCGCAGTCAGGTTCGGCCGACTGCCGCGGACCCCGAAGGCGCCTCTATGCAGCAGCCCCGCCACCGGATACGCAGACACCGCCGCCCGGTCGCCCTGGCCGGGGCGACCGCCCTGGTCATAGCGGCCATGGCATCGGCGAGCACCACCCTCCCGACGGGCGGTCGCGCCTCGGCGGGTCCGGCGGCCACGTCCCCGGACTCCGCTCTCGCGCCCTGCCGGATCTCCGCGGTCATGGGGGTGCAGATGTCCGAGGGCATGCCGACCCCGCCCGGATACGCCCGGTCGACCGGCGACGTCCGGGCGCTCAACCTGATGATCGACTTCCCGGACGCGGAGGCCGCCGAACCGGCGATGGACCGGTTCGCGGAGTTCTTCCCGCAGACCTCCGACTGGTTCGCGACCAGCTCCTACGGCCGCCTCGTCTACCACCCCGAGGCCCCCCTCAAGGACTGGCTGCGGATGCCGCTGCCGTTCACGGAGTACGGGATAGAGCGCGGCTCACCGTTCGAGCCGGGCTACCGCCAGCTGGTCAAGGACATCGTCGCGGCCGCCGACCCGGAGGTCGACTTCTCCGCGTACGACCTGGTGAACATCCTGGTCACCCCGAACGCCGGGCCCTCCGCGCTGGACACCGTGCTCTCGGTGACCTTCTCCGGCAACGACGACGCCCCGACCGCCGACGGTGTCCCGCTCTCCAACACGTCCTTCGTCTACAGCCGCCAGGACGACGGATCGGGCTCGTACGCCGAGACCGGCTACCGCGTCCTGCCGCACGAGAACGGCCATGTCCTCGGGCTGCCCGACCTCTACACGATGGAGGGCGGGGGCTCGGTCGGACACTGGGACATCATGTCCGAGGACTGGGGCGCCAACAACGACTTCCTGGCCTGGCACAAGTGGAAGCTGGGCTGGCTCGACAACGAACAGATCAGCTGTGCCTCGCAGCCCGGCGTCAGCGAGCACACGCTCGGCCCGCTGGCCACCGAGGGCGGCACCAAGCTCGCCTTCGTCCCGCTGAGCGCCCAGTCCGGATACGCGGTGGAGGTACGCACGGCAGGCGGCAACGACGACGCGGTCTGCCGTCCCGGGGTGCTGATCTACAAGGTGAGCTCCGATGTGGACACAGGCCAGGGGCCGGTCTCCGTCGCCGACGCCACCGAGGACAGCGGCGGCTGCACCCGGCGGCCGAACGTCCACGCCGAACTGTCGGACGCACCGTTCCGCCCCGGCCAGACGTTCACCGACCGGGCCAACGGCGTACGGATATCCGTGCTCAGCGAGGACGACCACGGGAACTACCGGGTGCGGGTCACACGTCCGTGAGCGGCGCGGGGACCTGTTCGGGGGCGGGGTCGGGGACCACCTGGTCGGGGGCGAGACCGCGGCCAGGGCCGGAGTCGGCGCGGCGGGCGGGGTCGGTGCCAGGGGCGGAACCGGCACCCGGCCCCGCGAACGCTTCCCCGGAGCCAGGCCCCGCGAGCCCTCCCCCGGAGCCAGGCCCCGCGAGCCCTCCCCCGGAGCCAGGCCCCGTGAGCCGCTCCCCGGAGCCAGGTGCCGCGAATCGGCCCCGGAGCTCGTGCTTGAGGAGTTTGCCGGTGGCGTTGCGCGGGAGCGGCTCGTCGGTGAGCAGCACCCGCGTAGGCACCTTGAACGCGGCGAGCGAGCGCCCGACGTGCGCCCGCAGGGCCTCGCCGGTGACCCGGGACCCGGTGCGCGGGCGGACGACGGCGGCCACCTCCTCCCCCAGCACCGGGTGCGGGATGCCGAGGACGGCCGCTTCGCAGACGTCGGGATGGTCGTGCAGGACGCCCTCGACCTCGGCGCCGTACACGTTCTCGCCGCCCCGGATCACCACGTCCTTGATCCGGTCGACGACGCTGACGCGCCCCTCGTCCCGTACGGCGAGATCCCCCGTACGGAACCAGCCGCCGTCGGCGAAGGCCTCCTCGGTCGCCTCCGCGTCGCGCCAGTAGCCGCGGAACAGCGACTGGCCGCGCAGCCACAGCTCGCCCGGCGCCCCGTCGGGCAGCTCCTCGCCCGAAGGACCGGCGACCCGCGTCTCGGTGACCGGGGTCGGGCGGCCCGCGCCACCGGGCTCGGCGCGGTAGTCGGCCCCGTTGTGCGCGAGGACCCCGCCGCTGGTCTCGGTCAGGCCGTAACCGGTACGGGGCTCGACGCGCTCGCCGTACCGGGCGGTGAGCCGGGCGACCAGGGCGGGCGGGGCGGCGGCGCCTCCGGTGCTGAACAGGGTGAGGCTCTCCAACTCGTCGCCCGCCCCCGTCCGCTCCGCGGCCTCCAGCAGTTGGAGCCCGGTGGTGGGGACACCGGAGAAGTGCGTGACGCGGTGCTTACGGATCAGGCGCAGCGCCTCGTCCGCGTCCCACCGGTGCATCAGGACGAGGGTGCCGCCCGCGGCCATCACCCCGTAGAACCCGGTGAACGCGGCGACGTGGAAGAAGGGGAACGTCATCAGGGAGACCGGGGCCGCCCCCTGCCCGGGGATGACGCCCCTCGCCAGTGCGGAGGCCGCCGCCTGGTAGCGGGAGTTGAGCGCGGCCCCTGCCTGGGCGAGATGGGTGGCCACAGCGCCCTTGGGGCGGCCGGTGGTGCCGGAGGTGTAGAGGACCGTGGCGTCGTCCTCGGGCCGGGGCACCACGTCGGGCGGTGCGGCCAGCGGATCGGGGGCGGGGAAGTCCTCGTACCGCTCGACGCGCAGCCCATCGGCCTCCCTCCCCTCCGCACTCCCCTCCTCGTGGGAGCCGTGGAAGAGAACGACACGCGTCCCGGTCCGCCGCGCCCAGCCCGCCACCCGGCCGAGCCGCTCCCCGTCCACGAGGAGCACCCCGGGCCCGCAGTCGTCGAGGGCGTGGGTGAACTCGCCCTCGGTCCACCAGGCGTTGAGCGGTACGGCGACGAGACCGGCCAGCTGGGCGGCCCAGAAGGCGATCTGCCACTCGGGGTGGTTCCGCATCGCGACGACGGCGCGGTCACCGGGTCGCAGCCCGTACCGCTCGTGCAGCCGGACGGCCAGGGCCGAGGCGGCGGCGAAGAACTCCCCGTACGTGTACGTCCGCTCCCCCGCGATCAGGAACGGCGTGTCCCCGAAGGCCCAGGCCGCCTCCACGAACTCCCGGAGCGTGCGGGGCCCGTCGGCGTACTCCAGCACCCCCCGCTCACTCCGCACCACGGCGAAGGGCGCGCCGGGCGCGGTGAGGGCGGCAGCGACGCGCGCGGCTCGGGCGGCGCGCTCGGCGCGTTCCGCGCCGGCTGCGGCGTCTTCGGGGCCTGGTTCCGGGGACGGGCGGGTGTGCGGCACGGGCGGCCTCTCTCGCACTGGCGCTTGCTGGCTGGTACCCGTGACGCTATGCGTACGGCGCCGGAGCGCCAAGGCCGAGGTGGAGCCGCAACGGCCGCTGCCGCCCTTCGCGCCGGACTCGACGGCGCCCGTCCACGGACCGCGGTGCCCCTCACGGGGGAGCCTGCCGGGTCCGCGGCGAGCGCGTAGGGGAAGTCAGCGCGTAGGGGGAAGCCAGTGACGCGACCGCGACAATGTCCCGGCGCGTGGGCGTCCTCGCCTCAGCCGCCCCGAAGTGCGCGGAGGCACACGGAAGTGCGCGGAAGACATGGAGTGCCTGACTCACCCGCCACACCATGCCCGTACCCGCGGAACGGGTGTCGGCGACCAGCTCTGACGACGCCCGCGGTCAGGGGTTTCCCGCACATATCGGGCTTATATGAGATAGGCCACTTCCGGGGGCCATAGGCAGGGGCGGTCACACCGGCCTAGAGTCCTGTCGTTTGCGGAGTATTCGGCTCCGCGCCGTCCGGCTCAACCCTCCGCTCCGTACACGACCTGTACGCGCACGCGGAGACCGGGCCGATTCCCCGACTCACAAGGAACCGGGAACATCCGCATGGGCACGTTGGAAAACTGGGTCGTCGAGTTCAACGACGTCTTCTGGACATACCTGCTGATTCCGCTGGTCGCCGTCGCCGGCGTCTGGTTCACGCTGCGCTCCAAGGGCGTGCAGATCCGCCTGATCCCGGAGATGTTCCGGGTCTTCGGGGACAAGCCGCAGTCCGGCGTCAGCCCCTTCGGCGCCTTCACCATCTCCGCCGCCGCGCGGATCGGCACCGGCAACATCGCCGGTGTGGCCACCGCGATCACCATGGGCGGCCCCGGAGCCGTCTTCTGGATGTGGATGATGGCCCTGGTGGGCGGTGCCTCGGCGTTCGTCGAGTCGGTCCTGGCCCAGCTGTACAAGGTGCGCGACACCGAGCCCGGTACGTACCGAGGCGGCCCGGCCTACTACATACAGAAGGCGCTCGGAATGCGCTGGCTCGGAGTGGTCTTCGCCGTTCTGATCACGCTGACGTTCGGGTTCGTGCTGACCGCGGTGCAGTCCAACACGATCACGGTGGCCACGAAGGGCTCCTTCGGCTCGGACGCCTCCTGGTTCAATCCCGTCCTCGGCGTCGTGCTCGCCGGGCTGCTCGCGCTCGCGGTGTTCTTCGGCGTGAAGCGCCTGACGGCCGTCACCAAGGTCATCATCCCGGTGATGGCCGGGATCTACCTGCTGGCCGGACTGGTCATCGTGCTCCTCAACCTCGGCAACGTGCCGGGCATACTCGGCGACATCATCGGCGGCGCCTTCGGCTTCCGCGAGGTCGCGGGCGGCGCCGTGGGTACGGCGATCCTCCAGGGCGTGCGGCGCGGCATGTTCTCCAACGAGGCGGGCATGGGTTCCGCCCCGAACGCCGCCGCGGCCGCGGAGACCACGCACCCGGTCAAGCAGGGCCTGGTCCAGACCCTCGGCGTCTACTTCGACACCCTGGTCATCTGCACCATGACCGCCCTCGTGATCCTCTCCGCCAACCCGACCCTCGGTGAGCGCGGCGGCGCGGACGTCACGCAGGCCGCCTTCACCAGCGAGCTCGGCGACTGGGCCGGTCACCTGCTGACCCTGGTGGTCTTCATGGTCGCCTTCAGCTCCATGATCGGTAACTACTACTACGGCGAGTCCAACATCCAGTTCATCACCCGCAGCAAGGGCGTGATGAGCTCGTACCGTGCGCTGGTCATCGCCTGCGCCGTCCTCGGCGCGATCGGCTCCGTCCCGCTGGTCTGGAGCCTCGCGGACGTCACGATGGGCGCGATGGCCCTGGTCAACCTGATCGTGATCATCCCCCTCAGTGCGGTCGCCTTCCGCCTCCTCGACGACTACCTGACCCAGCGCCGCCAAGGCCTCGACCCGGTCTTCCGCAAGGACCAGGTCCCGGGCCTGCGCGGCGATGTGGAGTGCTGGGGCACGTCGGACCAGGACGCCACACTGCAGGAGCGGACGCCGGTCGGCTCGCTCTGACGCGGACGCGCCCCGCGCGACCGTACGCATCGAA
Organism: Streptomyces sp. NPDC033165; assembly: GCF_055577965.1. Lineage (NCBI taxonomy): Bacteria > Bacillati > Actinomycetota > Actinomycetes > Kitasatosporales > Streptomycetaceae > Streptomyces > Streptomyces sp. NPDC033165. The sequence goes on along the minus strand of NZ_JBVIPK010000006.1, from coordinate 152,223 downwards.
GGGCGGCATCCCGGGAGGGGTGCCGCCCTCGGGCGTTCGGAGGCCGGGCCCGAATCCCGGGGACCGTGTCGTGCCGCGGCACGAAGGTGTTGCGGCGCACAGCGGCAACGGGGGCGACCTCCGCAATCCCTATCCGCTAGGCTGTCAGCGGTCAGTCCACCTCCAGTGCACCTGCTCGGGAAAGTGTCCTTCCGGACCCCTACCGCAGCACCGCCACGGGGTCGCATGACCAGGGCGTTTGCCTCACTCCGCCCGGCATTCCCCCCTGGGGTTTCCGGCGAAGTTTTCGGCAAGCCCCCGCCTTCGTAGCTCAGGGGATAGAGCACCGCTCTCCTAAAGCGGGTGTCGCAGGTTCGAATCCTGCCGGGGGCACCATGCGTTACCGCTCTGACCTGGGGTTTCTCCCCCAGGGAGGGGCTCTATTCGGCCTCGGACTCCTCGTCCGGGGCCGTTTGCGTGAGCGGTGCGTGAGCGGACGGAGAGTTGATCTCCGAAATTCCTCCCAACGGATCAGCACCGTTCGGCACGGACTCCGGGCCGGGACGCTCCGTGCCGTCGGGCTCGGCCTCCGCTTCGGGGGCGGTGTTCTCGGAGGTGGCGCGGGCGCGCGGGACGAGCCGGGCTGCGGCCTCGGCGATCGCCAGATCCGCTTCGGGGAGCAGGCTCGTATACGTGTCGGCCGTGATGGTGATCGAGGAGTGGCCGAGCATCTCCTGAATGTCCTTCAGGTCGGCCCCGGCCGCGTGGGCGAGGGTCGCGGCGCCGTGGCGTAGGTCGTGGAGCCGGACCGGCGGGAGGCCGATCTCCTCGTACAGCTCGATGAACCGTCGCGTGACGTTGGCGGGGTGGAGCAACTCGCCGTTCTCGCGGGTGAAGACGCGTCCAGTCTCCACCCAGGCGTTCTCCCACTCCTTACGATCCTTGTCCTGCTGGGCGCGGTGCCGCTTGAGGGCCTGGACGGTGTCGGAGTCGAGCGCGATGGTCCGTGCGCCGGCGTCGGTCTTGGGGTCGTCCTCGTACACCTCCCAGCCGTCCACGACGAGTTGTTTGGCGACCGTGATGAGACCGGCGTCCAGGTTGGTGTCAGTCCACTTCTGCCCGCACGCCTCGCCCCGCCGCAGCCCACGGAACGCGATCAGGTGAAACAGCGCGTACAGACGGTCCTCCGCAACGTGGTCGAGGAAGAGCCCGGTGTGCTCGGGTGTCCAGACCATCACCGACGACGGCTTCTCGCCGGTGCGCTTCCAGTGGAGGATGCGCTCCTCGGTCCATACGAGGGCCTTGGGCCGCTTGCCCGCCTCCAGCTCGACGTGGGCCGCCGGGTTGAAGGTGATGAGCTGCTGGGCGATCGCCGCGTTCAACGCGGCCCGCAGCGTGGAGCGGACGCGCTGGAGTGTGGCCGGGCCGACAACGCGGCGGTAGGGGTCCATCTCGGCGATTGCTGCCTTCATCGCCTTGCGGCGGGCGCGGGGTTGGCGGCCCTTCCAGGGGATCTGTGCGAGATCGTCGAACGCCTTGCGGCGGGCCGCGTTGCCTTCGGCGATCTCGACGTTGGCCTCGGCTATGGCCTCGAACATCTCTGATAGGTGAGCGACCCGGAGACGGTCGAGCCGGTAGTGCCCGATCCGTGGTTTGAGGTGCACCCGGATGTTGCTCTCGTCGCGGCTGATGGCGCTCTGCCGCCCCTTCTTGCCCGCCAGCCACATGTCCAGCCACTCGCCGACAGTGAGTCGGCTCGTCAGGTCCAGGCCGTGGCTGAGGCGCCTACGGGTCGCCTCGATGTTCGGCAGCGGGGCCTTCTCCTCGGCCACCTTCTCCAGCAGCTCGGCTATCTGGGCCAGGCCCTCCGCGTCGTCGGCGTCCGCGAGGCCGACGAGCGTGCGTACGTGGTCGAGGTCCGTCTGGGCGGCCTTGAGGAAGTCGTACCCGGCGCGGCTGAAGGAGCGTCGGGTGCCGTCTTCGCGGGGCGGGAGCTCCTGGCGTATGGAGTACGAGCCGTGCTTGCGACTGGAGAGCTTGGGGCACTTCTTGCCGAGCGGCTTGCCGGTCTTGGGGTCGCGGCAGTAGCAGCGGCGGTGGGTGGAGCCCTTCAAAGGCGTTCCTCCTGGGTGGTGTCGGCTTCGAATTCGGGCGGGTCCACGTCGCCCAGGGCAGGTGGCAGGCCAGGTGGGGTGGCACCCTCCTCGCGAAGTTCACGACGGAGCTGGCGGAGCGTGTACTTGGCGGAGATGGCCTGGTCGGCGTACTTGGCTCCCCTGCGCTCGGCCTCTTCCTGCCGGGCGCGGGTGGTCGCCGTCTTGGCTGTGAACCGCGCCTGTTCTTCCTCGTCGAGCGCGGCCAAGGCCGTGCGTACGAGGCTGGCGTGGTGCTCGAAGTCGGGGACGAGGCCCGCGTCGTAGATGTCCACCTCCTGTTCGCCGGTGAAGCGCCGTAGGGCATCCCAGGTGGGGATGAGGTCCTGGAAGGGGAGTTCCTGGGTCTGCTCGACGTAGCCGACCGGGAAGATCAGGCAGACCGGGTATGTCTCCAGCGCGGCGGCCAGGACCATGACGTCCACCAGCGGGAGGTTGGCCCGGCGCCCGGACTCCATGTTGGCGATCACGTTGCGGGGGATCGGGTGTCCGATCTCCTCGCACTTGTCGGCCAAGTCCTGTGCGCTCCAACCCAGTTCCTTCCGTCGTCTGCGGACCTCGCCGGCCACGGTGGCCATGACCTGGTCGGCCCACTCGAGGACGTCGTCCTCGTCGTCCTTCTCGTATCCATGATCGGAACGGCGTTGTGTCATGACGACACAGTAGCTTGCTTAGCGTTGATTCCGTGGCCGGGAGACGAGCGCGATCGTCGTGTTCGCCGAGGGCTGTCATGGATGGAGCGCGTATGCGGGAGAACGAGGAGCTGGCCGGCCGGGCGAAGGGGATGAGCCGCGAGGAGCTGTTGGAGCTTCCCGCCGCTGTTGACCTGGAGACGGGCAACCGGGCACTGGGGCTCGGCAGGAGCAAGGGGTACGAGCTGGCGAAGCGTGGCCTGTACCCGTGCAAGGTGCTGCGGCTGGGCAACGCCTACCGGGTGGTGACCGCCGACCTGCTGGCCCTGCTGGGGCTGGCCGCATGAGAGGCCGGGTTCGCAGCAGACGCTTCTGCGCTGAGCTGACACAGAAACGCTGGACTGTTGCCCGGCGTGGACGTACGGTCCGTGGTCCCTCGCGGTACCGAAATACCCGCGAGAAGGGGGAGAGCCTCCGGCGGTGCAACGCCGAAGGCCCGATGACTCCCCAGCAATCCCATGAGAACCGACCCGGCGGCCAGGGCGTACGAGCCCGCAACCGCCAGACGAGGAGTCGCCGAGTGCAACCCGACAACCCCGAGCCCTATTCCCGTCCTGCGCAGGCGACCTCGCCCGCAGGGGCCATACCCGGCCAACCCGACGCCCTCGACCCCGGTGAGCGCACCGAGGAAGGCACCAACGAGCCGGCCGAGGGCGCCGGGATCCTGTCCGATCTGCGGGCGCAGATCAAGCGGTTTGTGGCGATGCCGAGCGAGGAGGCAGTCACGGCGGTGGCGTTGTGGATTGCGGCGACGCATCTGCAGCGTGCGTGGCAGCACGCGCCGCGTCTGGCGATCGTGGCTCCGGAGAAGCGGTGCGGGAAGTCCAGGCTGCTGGATGTGGTGATCGAGACGGTGCACCACCGGCTGATCACGGTCAACGCCAGTGCGGCAGCGATCTTCCGGTCGATCGACGGGGATGACCCGCCGACCCTCCTGGTCGACGAGGCCGACACCATGTTCAACAGCCCGAGGACCGCGGAGAAGAACGAGGAGGTCCGCGGCCTCATCAACGCGGGGCATCAGCGTGGCCGGCCGACGCTGCGGGTGTCGGGGCCGGAGCACCAGGTGCAGGAGTTTCCCACCTTCGCCATGGCCGCGCTCGCCGGGATCGGCGACCTGCCCGACACGATCATGGACCGGGCTGTGGTCATCCGCATGCGGCGCCGCGCGGCCGGGGAGAGGGTCGCGCACTTCCGCACCGGCCGGGACACCCCCGCCCTGAACGCGATCCGCGACCGCCTCCACTCCTGGCTGCAGCCGCTGTACGAGTCGGCCATGGAACTGGAGCCGCCGATGCCGGTCGAGGACCGCGCGGCCGACACCTGGGAACCGCTGGTCATCATCGCCGACCTCGCCGGAGGCGACTGGCCGATGCTGGCCCGCACCGCGTGCCGCGCCATGGCCGACTACGAGGCCGGCCAGGACGAGGAGGGCGGCCTGCGCACCCGCCTCCTGGTCGGCATCCGCCGCGCCTTCACCGCCATGGGCGAGCCCGCCGTGCTGAGCACGAGGCACCTGCTGGAGGCACTCAACGCGGACAAGGAAGCACCCTGGGCGGAGTACGGGACCAGCGGCCTGACCCCGCGCGGCCTACAACTGTTGCTCAAGCCCTACGGCGTCAGCTCGGCCAACCGCCGTTTCCCCGACGGAACCCAGGCCAAGGGCTTCGCGCGCAACCAGTTCCTCGACACGTGGGCGCGCTACTGCCCCGACCCGAAGGCAGCCGACGCGCACGCCTCGTCAGGCGAAGGCCCGCTGCCGGGCACCGCGGCCTGACCCGTATCCACTCGCATCACTCGTCCCCACGCAGGTCAGCGCGGGGACGAGTGAACAGCCCGCGACGAGTCGTCCCGGCATCACCACGCCACCCGTACCTGTGCTGACCAGGCACGCGACGAGTGGTACGAGTCCCAGCACCCCACGGCGGCCACGCCCAGCCCCAGCCCCTGCCCTGCGCCAAGGCCGCCGCCAAGCCCACCTGGAGTACCCCGCTTGTTCGCCCGCATCACCGCCCTCACCACGAGGTTCCGCCGGATCACGTCACGTCGGCGTCAACCTGCTGCCGCTCCCGGAGCTGCCCTGCGGACACACACGCGCACCGCCCTTGTCCTCGGCCTGGCGGCCATCGTGCTCATGGCCTTCCGGGTCTCGTGGAACGCCCTGTCCGACGTGGCCCGGGCCATCGGCGCCGATTCCACCGCCGCCCTGCTCTACCCGATCGTGATCGACGGGCTGATGGCCCTCGCGCTCATCTCCACGCTCGTACTGACCGGACCGGACAGGACGTTCGCTCTGCGGGTCCTGGCGGCCTACACGCTCGCCAGCCTGCTGCTGAACTACATCCACGGCCTCATACCGGCCCTGCACACCGAGGCGGCCCGATGGGGCCGGCTGGCCGACTGGGACCCGGTGAACTACGTGCTGGTGCTGCTGGCGACCTCGCTCCCGGTCGGATCGATCTACTTCGGATCGGACCTCGTGGCCAAGGCCCTGCACCACCACCCGAAGCCGGCCCAGCCCGCCAAGACGGTCGCCGCCACGCCCGGCATCCACCTGCCCGCGCAGCTCAAGGTGGCGGGCAGCCCGGAAGACGTGGCGGAAGCCGCAGGCGATATGGCGGAGTCCAGCGCCACCTCCACAGCAGATCCCGACGTGGACGTGGACGCTATCGATCCCGAGCTGCTCGCCCTTGCCCGCCGTGCGCCACGCGGGCGAGGAGGCAAAGCCTCGCGCCGCCACATCGAGGACACGGTTCGCAGCACCGGCCGCCCGATCGGCAAGGACGAGGCCGAGCGCGTGAAGGACATGCTCCAGGCCGAGCTCGACGAAGCCGCCGCAGCCGAAGCGGGCGAGGCCGACTCAGCGGCGATCGCTTCCTGACCGCCTTCCCCTGCCGGCCGCGTCAGGCATGCCTCGTCCCCGCGCAGAACGGCGCGGGGACGAGTCTCCCTTCGGCACCGAGTCGATCCGACTCCACCGCACACCCCACTGCGCACCACCGAGTAGGACACCCATGCCCGCACCACAGCACGAACTGCCCACCACACACCCGGAGATGACTATGAACACTCCACCCACGACCGCGTCAGCAAGGTATCCCACTGGACCGTCCACAGGCCGGCCCCACGGGGAAGCCTCCGCCCCGGGGGTGGCGAAGGCAGACGGGCACCAGGGGGCGCCCGAGGAGGAACAGCCCGCCGGCGCCGACACCGCCGATGATGGCGCTGCCGCTGCTGTGCCATTGCCCCGTGCTGCCGACGTCGCCGCTCTGCACCGCGTCGCCCAACGTCGCAAGCCTGATCCGGGCGGCCGGCGCAAGAAGCGGGTCGATGCCCGCTACAGCGTCGAGGAGCAGGCCGTCATCCACGCCAAGGCCGCGTCGCTGAACCTCAGCGGCGCCCACTACGTCGCCGCCGTCACCCTCGCCCACGTCCACGGCGATCTCACCGTGCCCGGCCAGCGCACCCCACTCGACGACTACATCGACGAGCTCAACGCCCTGCGCCAGGAGATCGCCGCGATCGGCCGCAACGTCAACCAGATCGCCAAGAAACTCAACTCCGGCGGCCACCCACACCCCCGGGACAGCACCCTCCTCGCCCAGACCGACCGCACCCTGGACACGGTCGGTACAGCCGTACGCCACATCGCCACCGCCGCGAACCAGGCCGTCAGCCACAAGGCCACCCGATGATCGCGAAAATCAGCAGCGGCAAAAGCACCACTGGCCTGATCCGCTACCTGTACGACACCAAGAAGGCCAAGGACCACACCGACCCCCACCTGGTCGCCTCCTGGGACGGCTTCGCCCCCGACCCCGGCCGCACAGCCGACTTCGACGCCACCAAGAAGCGCCTCGTCGCCGACCTCGACCTGCACGTCAAACAGGCCGAGCGCCTCGGCCGCGCCCCCGACAAACACGTGTGGCACTGCTCGATCCGCGCTGCCAAGACCGACCGCATCCTGAACGACGACGAATGGGCCGACATCGCCCGCCGCGTCGTCGCCGCCACCGGCATCGCCCCCACCGGTGATCCGGATGGCTGCCGCTGGGTCGCCGTACGCCACGCACCCGACCACATCCACATCGCCGCCACCACCGTCCGCGCCGACCTGCGCACCGCCCGCCACTGGAACGACTACCTGACTGCCGACCGCGAACTGGTCGCCATCGAGAAGGAGTACGGCCTCTTCCAGGTCGTGCGCGGGGACCGCACCGCAGCCAAACGACCCACCCGCGCCGAACAGGAAAAGGCCAAGCGCGTCGGCCAGGCCCGCACCGCCCGCGAACGGCTGCGCACCACGGTGCGCACCGCCGTGGCCGCCGCCACCAGCACCGAGGAGTTCGTCTACCTGCCGGAGCACGCCGACGGCATCCTCGCCGACGTCAAGCACTTCCCATCCGGAGACGTACGCGGCTACACCGTCGCCCTCGAAGGCGACGTCAACGCCGCGCAGGAACCGGTCTGGTACTCGGGCTCCGAACTCTCCCCCGACCTGTCGTTCCCCAAAATCCGTAAGCGCCTCGACGCCACCGAACCGCAACAAGGTCCCCGCAGGACCAACCCTTGGCATCAGGCCACCGCCGCCGCAGAACGCATCCCCCACCGCCTCGAACACGGTGAAGACACAGCGGCCCAAGCCCACCTTGCCGCCTTCGGTGAAGCGCTCGACGCTCTGCCCCTTCGCGCACCTCAGGCAATTCAGCCCCAACTCCGTCAAGCGGCTGTGGCGTTCGAGCGCGCCACCCGCTCCCGCATCCAGGCCGAGCACCAGCACGCCCGCGCCCTGCGCGGCGCCGTGCGAGCCATAGTCCGCGAACCCTCCCCCAAGGACGGCACCCTGCTGGCCATGTTCCTCGACGCTGCGATCCTCGTCGTCATCGCCGCCGCCCGCTGGCACCAGCTCCGCCACCACGACCAACAGGTGGCCGCGGCCCACCAGACCCTGGTCCACCTCCAGGCCGCCTACGAACAAACTGCCGTCGCGCCACTGACCGTGCTCGCCCAGCGCAGGCCACCTACGCAGGTAGTGGGGCGGCAGATCCTCCTCATCCGGCAGACAGTGCCCGATCACGCGGAACAGGTGTTGCAGGATCCGGCCTTCGACGCACTCGCTGCCGTGCTCACGGACGCAGAGAAGGCCGGGCACGACCCGAAGCAGCTCCTCCAGCAGGCCGCCGACCAGCGTGCGCTCGATGATGCCCGCCGGCCCGCGCGAGTGCTGACGTGGCGCGTCGAACGCCTCAGTACGAGGTCGGCGCCCAGCGCCCGCGCACGTGCGGCACAGGCGCAGAGTCCGGCACGGCGTTCGACCACGCCGGTGCCATCACCAATGGCTGCTCCGGCCGCTCAACCACAGTCGCCCCAGGCGCGGCGACGCTGACGCACCCACCGCGAGCCGCGCGTGGAGTCGGTGCCATGCGGCTTCGACTCCACGTGCGGCGCTGAGTACGTCCGCCGCCTGCCCGGCGCTTGCAGCGGCACGGCCTCGTACGGGTCGTGCCGCTGACGGCCTCTCGGACCAAGACCCTGGGGGCGGCGTTACCGCCCCCGGGCCTCGGTGAGTGCCCCCACCAGTACGTCCAGGTCACCGTTGTAGACGATCACGTCTTCGTCATCGGCCGGGGGGTCGAAGCGGGCGAAGAAGTCGTCCAGGGCCTCGGGGGTGACGGTCAGCGCGTTGGCGTCCTCGCGTTCGTTGCGCTCGGCCAGGCGTCGCAGCAGTTCGTCGCGGTCGGCGGGGAGGTAGACGACCACGGGCAGGCCGCCTGCATCGTGGGCGGCTTGCCGCCAGGCGTTGCGCTCGGAGCGGCGCCACAGGCCGTGGTCCAGGACGACGTCGTTGCCGGCCTCGATCTCCTTGATGAACCGGTCCCGGGTCGCTTCGACCACGGGCCGTTCACGCTCGAAGTAGGTGTACTCGGGGTAGTCCACCCCGTACCGGCCATGCAGGCGGTGGACCTCCTCGTCCACGGACAGCCGGAGGTATCCGTGGTCGGCCAGGGCCTGGGCGACGGTGGTCTTCCCGGAGCCGGTGAGGCCGGCCAGGAGTACGGCGAGGGGCACGGGGTCATCCTTCCGCGACATGCTGTCCGCTCGTGAGAGCGTCGTGTGTCAATCCTGGCCGCTGTGGGGGTGCGGACGCCAGGTAGTGAAGATGCTGTGGGCCTCCGAGGGCCAGCTGAAGGGCATCCGGTCCAGGCTCACCCGGCGGAAGGCGAACCGCGGATCGCTGGTGTTGATCACGCCGCCGTGCTGGCCGACGTGGGCCAGCAGGCGTCCGGCCTCGTCGCGGACGGCCGGGGTGTGTTCCTGCCAGGTGCCGGAGGCGAAGTGCTGGACCCGGCGGCGCAGGTCGTCCAGGACGCCCGAGCGCCACTTGAAATGATGAACCGCGCAGATGCGGTCCGCGTCCGGCCGGTGGCCCGGAGCTCGGTGATTGCCGGAGGAGACGGTGACGTCGTGGCGGGCGAGCACGATCTTCCTCGGGTCACCGTGCAGAAGCCGGTGGGTGAGGTGGCCGCCGAGGGGATAGGCGAGATCGAGGCCGCCTTCGGGCCGCCAGCGGGTCAGGCGTCCGCTCGCGGCGACGCGGTCGAGCATCAGACCGCCCACCACCCGGTTTCCGGACTTCTCGGCCTGGGCGATCACCTCGTTCAGCGGGGCGGGGTACTGCTGGAACTCGTCGGCGTCGGCGAGCAGGTGCCAGCCGGCACCGGCCCGGTGCCGCAGGGCGTCGCGGAGCTGGGTGTTGGTGTGTTCGTGCCAGGGGCCGGTGCTGGTGCCGGTGGGGATGATGCCTAGCTCCCGGCACGCGGCCTGGAGTTCGTGTCGTTGCCGGTCGGGTACGTGGTCGGGGAAGTGGAAGGCGATCAGGAACCGCTCGACGCCCAGCCACCGGTAGTGGCGGGCCCAGGCGGCCAGCAGCGGCGGCCCGACGGGTCCGACGACGGCGATCAGCGCGGGAGGCGTGCTCGGCATTCAGGACTCCTTCGTGCGCAAGGGGGCGAAGGTGCGGGTGAGGAAGTCGGCCTGCTCGGCGGCCGACCGCATCCCGAGCAGTCCCGGAGCCTCGGGTCCGGGGTAGTCGGGTGGCTGGCGGATGACGGTGTGCAGGACGTCCGTGAGGGCGTCCGGGTCGCCGGCGGGGAACGTCAGGGCCCAGGGCTGGCCGTGCAGGCGGGCGGTGAGGGCGTCGTCGTGTTCGGAGACGACGAGGGGGACGCCGAGGCGGGCGGCGTCCATGACGAGTCCGGATTCCTTGCCGGTCCCGGGGCGGCGGGCGACGAGAGCGGCGTCGGCGGCGGCGTACACGAGCCGCAGCACCGACTCGCTGACCGACCCGGGCACGGTGTGCACCCGCAGATCAGGCAGGGACCGCCACCGCTCAAGGACGGCCTCGTCGAGCGGGGAACCGGTGACCACCAGGTGCAGGGGCTCCTTGAGCCGGTCCAGGGCAGCGTCGACGACGGCGATGTCCTTGTAGGGCCACCAGCCGCCGACCAGGCACACCACGGCCTCAGAGGCGGGGGTGTCGAACGCGGCCCGGCCTCCGTCACGCTCGGCGTCGCTCAGGCGGCGGCCGTCGTCGACCGCGAAGGCACCCACCACCGCGGGCAGGTCGGCGAAGACCGTGGCGAACTGATCGCCGACAACCTGCGTCGGGTACACGGCGACAACCTGTTTCTCGCCCCGGCGGGCGAGCCGGCCCAGCAGCCGCACGACGGCGTCCTCGGCCGTGACCGCCTCGTGGACGAACCGCAGGTGCGGCTGGCCGCCGAGGAGGGCGACGGCCCCGTGCAGGGCCTCGCTCGCGGTCAGGATCACCACCGCGTCGGCGCCGGACTCCAACCGGCGAGCGGACCGCAGCGCGGACGCCTCGGCCAGGCAGCGGGCGATGAGGGTGATCTGGTGCGGCACCCTCCGCAGACAGCGGGGCCAGCGGCGCGAGCGGAACACACGCTGTCCGGCCGAGGAGAGCCCGGCCGCCAGCCGGGAGACGGCCCCCAGCACGGTTGCCGCCAGCCCGGCCGGTGCGGTCACCAGCCGGGCATCCGCCTCGCGCAAGGCACGTACTGCCTCGGTGGCGATCCCGTGCGGGGCGATGACGAGGCTGCCGGGCCGGGCCTGGGCGAGGGCCACCAGCGTGCGCTGGTGGTGCCCGCCCAGGCGGTTCGCGTACGGCTCGATGAGCACGAGCGGGCCGGTCATCCGGACACCGCCTGGTCCCCGTGGGCGGCGGTGAACCTCTCCCGCAGCCAGGTTGGGTCGTTGAGGTGGTCGAACTGCTGCGGAGCACGTGCGGCCTTGCGGGCGAAGGAGACGCCCTCGGCAGCCCCGGCGGCGGCGTAGGCGGCGAACTCGCCGCTGCGGCTGAGCATCCAGGCATCGACGCGCTGGTGAACGTCGTCGTCGGCCATGCCGTACTCGCTGCCGCGCGCGAGCATCGCGCACTCGCGGAAACCGGCCTTCCAGGCGTGGAAGGGGCTTTGGTTGAACCGCGTGATCCCGGCAGTGTGCTCGGCGAATTCGATCCGGCCGGGCAGGGCGGCGAGTACGTCCACGGCGTCGCCCATCTCCCGCAGAGCACTGCGGCGGATGAGCTTCAGGCCGCCGTAGCCGTAGGTCAGGCCGTTGACCGGGTTGACCGCCCGCCACACCCGCATTGAGACGCCTTCGTCCAGCGGTGCGACGGTGGCCGGATCGAAGTCGGTGTCGATGGCGAAGTCTCCGTCGGCGAGGAAGAACTGCTCGCGCTCGACGACCTCGGCGCACAGCCGGTAGGCCCGGCGCATCCCGTGGACCCCGTGCAGGCGCTTGACCGTGCCGCCGAGCGTCCGCTGGAGCCGGGAGTACAGGGAGTTGGCCATCGGCTCGTCGTAGGAGAGGAAGACGGCGTCGAAGCCGGTCACGAGATGGCCTCCAGGTAGCGGGCGGCAACCAGGGCGGGGGTGAAGTCGGCGGTGGAGGCGTGTGCCCGCTTGGCGTGGACTGCGTGGAATTCGTCGTCCGTGGCGAGGCGTTCGGCCAGGGCGACGGCTTCGTCCGGGGTGGTGAAACACAGCTCGGGGTCGATGTGTTCGGCGAGCCAGCCGAGGCGGGGCGAGATGACCGGCAGGCCCATGCCCTGGCAGTCGATGACGCTCATCGACCAGGGGCAGCCGGGCCGGAACGGGGCGATGCCGAAGCGGGCGCCGGCCAGGAGGTTCTTGTAGCGGACGCGGTCGCCTCGGTCGGAGACGACCTGTACGTGCGGCAGCGCGGCGAGCTGCTCGTGCATCTTCTCGGGGCTGTCGTCCAGGCCCTTGCGCTCGGCCCGGCGCTGCCCGAACAGGTCCATGACCCGCAGCCGCACGGCACTGAAGTCGCTGAGCCGGCGGGCCAGGTCGACGAACTGCTCGGTGCCATAGTGCGCGTACAGCCGGTGGTTGTAGACACCGATCGCGCCGCCCGTGCCGGAGGCAGCCCGGACCGTGGCAGGGTCGCGGACCAGGCGCTCGTCACGCGGTGCGGGCACCACCCGCAGCCGGTCGCCCAGGTCCACCGTCATCCGGGCAGCGGCAGCCGACACCCACGAGGCGGCCGTGGCGGAGTGGACCATCACCCGGTCGCACGCGGCCAGGCCCGCGGCGAACGCCAGCAGCACCGGCCGCCCGAGCCCCGCGTCGTCCAGCGACGGGTCGAGCAGCATCTGCCCGCCGCCCGCGAACGAGAACGGCAGGTAGTGGCAGTACCCGGCCAGCAGCGCATCCGACCGGGCCTCCAGCAGAGCCGTGCGGATGGCCGGGGCCTCCTCGATCTGGTTGGCCACCACCACATCCGGCTTCTCCGAACCGATAAGGGCCACCAACTCGTCGATGTCCGCCGAGAACCGGGCCCGGTACTTCGTCCCCGGCACCTTCGTCCGGCGGAAACCGCAGCGGGCATCCCCGGCCGCAGCCGGGGCCGCGACGGTCACTTCCGCCCCGGCGTCGGTCAGGGACGGGGCCAGCAGATCCGCGAAGATCCACCCCGAGTCCGCCGACAACCGGTCGGGGTTGGAGATGTTGAGCAGGTACAGCACGCGCATGGTTGCTTCGCCTCCCTCATGCGCCCGGGGGTCGATCCGGGCCACTGAGGGAAGGAAAACGGCGACGCACACCGTGACGGGATGATGAACTTGGATCACTCACGGTTCATTCATGCTCACTGACCATGACGCGGGGCAGGTCTTTCGATGGACGCGCACAGCGAAGAGATCACCGTCGAGCAGGCGGCCGAGGACTTCGCGGCCGAGGTAGCCAGATGGCGGGAAGTACGAGGCATGTCCAAGCGGGCATTAGCGCTGGCCATGGGCTTCGACCCGTCCTACGTCAGCCACGTCGAGTCCGGCCGCCACAAGCCCACCGAGGAGTTCGCCCGGCTCGCCGACGAGCACCTGAACGCCGGGAAGGCGATTTGGCGGCGCTGGTGCGACTACGAGCAGGCCCGGACGAGATCACGGCGCCAGACGACAGCCCCACCGGTCCAGCGCAGGCCCGAGCAGCCGTACGCCACCGGGTCCGCCCTCGTCGTCGAGCACGACGCCGCCCGCCTCCAGTACGACGGCCACTCATACCGACTCACCATGGGGCGTTTGCTGCGGAACACCGGCGACGAACCGGTGACCCGCTACCTGATCCGCATCTCCGTCGACCGCTACCCAGGGGACCCCGAGCAGTCCAACGCCCACTACCGAGTCCACCCGCTGACCTGGGACGAACTCGACCTCACCGCCACCTGCCGCGGCGAGACGATGCGCTGGCAGGCCAAGCACGACCGCGACGCCTTCAAGGAAGTCTGGCTGCTGTTCGACAACGAACACGGCCGCTTCCCGCTCTACCCCGGCGAATCCGTATGGATCGAGTACGCCTACACCGTCGGCGACGACAAATGGGGCAACTGGTTCCAGCGGGCCGTCCGTCTACCCACCGAACAACTCGAAGTCCAGCTCGCCTTCCCCGCCGCCCTCGACCCCGTCGTGTGGGGCACCGAGACCTCCATGACCGCCGAAGCCTCACCCCTGCGGACCCCACCCGTCCGCAGCGACGACGGTGAACTGAGGCAATTCACCTGGATCACGACCACGCCCGCACTCCACGCTCGGTACCGTCTTGAGTGGAGGTTCCGGGCACGGCCCGAACACAACACGGAACAAGGAGACTTCAGGTGATTGACGTGCGGCCAAGCCAGCAGATGCGCGACCTCGGAGTCGTCCAGCACGGCGCCGGCATCCTGGCCGAACCGGCCCGCACCTTCACCCTGCCCGCCGAACGCGACGAAGCCGAGCGCATCACCGACGAGCTGTTCGCCGCGATGGAACGGATCGGCCAGGTCCACCCCTTCGCCAAGGGCATGGGCATCGCCGCCCCGCAGATCGGCATCGGCCGCTCCGCAGCCGTCGTCCAGCCGCCCGGCGACGCACCCGCCATCATCCTGCTCAACCCGAAGATCACCGACCGCTCCGACGAGCTGGACGAGCAGTACGAGGGCTGCCTCAGCTTCTTCGACGTCCGCGGCCTCGTCCCCCGCCCCCTGAAGATCACCGTCGAGACCACGGCCCTGACCGGCGAGACCGTCACCACCGTGTACGAACGCGGCCTCGCCCGCCTCATCCACCACGAGATCGACCACCTCGACGGCCTGCTCTACACCGCCCGCATGCACACCGGGGTCGAGCCGATCCCTGTGGAGGAGTACCGGCAGACGGGCAGTGCCTGGGCATACGAGAAGTAGCTGTCAACTGCCGTGGCTGGGTTGTCGGTGGTTGTAGGTCACGACCAGGGGGGCGAAGGCGAGCCGTCCGGGTCTAGTCCGAACGGCCACCTCATCTTGGCCTCGTCATCGGAGAGTTCACCGGTATCGGCGGCTTGCCGGTAGAAGGTCTCAGCACCCTCCCGGTCCCCTGCCTCGTCTCGCATTCGTGCTAGGCCGATCAGGGTATCGGGGTCTCCGGTAGCGGCGGCCTGCTGGTAGAAGGTCTCGGCGCCCTTCTGGTCCCCGGCCCACTCTCGCAGCTCCGCCAGGCGGACCAAGGCGCCAGCGTGGCCCGCGTCTGCAGCTCGCTGGTAGACGGCTTTGGCGCCCTCCCAGTCCCCGGCCTGCTCCCACGTCCGCGCCAGGACTGTCAGTGCGCCTGGGTTGGTAGCGGTCTGTTGGTAGAGAGTCTCGGCACCCTCGACGTCTCCGGCTTTCTCCTTCAGCTGGGCCAAGTGGACCACGGCGTAGGTATCGCCGGTGTCAGCAACCTGCTGGTAGAGAGCTTGGGCGCCGTCGAAATCTCCATGTTCCTCCCTCAGCTGGGCCAGGTATGTCAGAGCACCGGTGTCGCCGGCATCGGCGGCCCGTTGGTAGAGGGCGTTGACACTCTCCCAGTCCCCGGCCTCCTCCTTCATCTGGGCTAGGTAAACCAAGGCACTGGCGTCGCCAGCTTCGGCGGCCCGTTGATAAAGGGCTTCGGCGCCGTCGAAGTCTCCAGCATCCTCTTTCAACTCGGCCAGGAAGATCAGGGCATCGGTGTCGTCGGCATCGGCGACCTGCTGGTAGAAGGCTTCGGCACCTTCCTGGTCCCCGGCCTCCGCCCTCATGTCTGCCAAGCGGGCAATGGCGTAGGTGTCGCCAGAGTCGGCGGCCCGTTCGTAGAGCGCCCTGACACCCTCCCAATCCCCGGCCTCCTCCTTCAGCTCCACTAGGTCGACAAGGGCGTCAGGCCGGCCAGCGTCAACGGCACGCTGGTAAAAGGCTTCGGCGCCCTCACGGTCTCCCGCTGCCTTCCGGCGGCTCGCCACGATGAACAAGGCGTCTTCGTCGCCAGCTTCGGCGGCCCGCAGATAGAGCGCTTCAGCGCCCTCCGGATCCCCCGCCTCTCTCCTTCGCTCCGCCAGGTCAGTCAGACCGCTGGGGCCGCCAGCGTCTGCGGCTCGCTGGTAGAGGGTTTCAGCGCCTTCCGTGTCCCCAGCCGCCTCCCACATCCGGGCCAGGTAGTTGAGGGAGTAGGGGTGGCCTGCGTCGGCGGCGCGAAGCCGGAGGTGGTGTGCCCATTGCAGGCGGTGCTTCTGTTCAGCGGCGATCGCAAGGTTGCCGAGGTCGTCGGGGCGGCTGATGTGGGCGTGAGCGGCGGCCCAGAACGATGCGGGTGGGCACAGCCTCAACCGAGTGGTGCGGCCGTGCTGTTCGAGGTAGTCGGCAAGCCGAAACGCTGGCCCCGTCACTGTGGAAGGCGTGGGTGCCGATACCGGGCCGCCGGGCGGACGGCGCCTTGGCCGGGCTCCTGTGCGGCGCAGGGGTGCCTGCTTGCCGTGCACGGGGCGGGCGAGGTCGGCGAAGGCCGCCTCTGCCCAGTCATCTGTGAGTTCGTCGTAGTCCCGGTCACTGAGGTAGTCGATCGCGGCATCGGTGAGGAAGGCTTGCGGAAGGTGGAGGCCCACGCCAAGTCGGCGTGCATCCATAGCCGCCTGCAGTACGGCCTTGACGGTCGGCGTGCTGTGCTCGTAGCGGCGCAAAAGTTCGGGGGCGCCAGCGAGGTCCTGGGTGATGTGTCCGTGGGCATGCGCTCGGGTGAGAGCGTCAGCGAGCAGCTGGTCGCCATCTTGCGCTAGGACAGCTGCGGTCCGCAGTGCGTCCTGGCCGAAGGTGTCGGGGATGGTGAGGGTGCGTCCAGCGAGCAATTCTCGGACCCGGCTGTGCGGATCCCGGGAGCCAGCGGGGGGCAGGGCTGTGTACTGGTCGGCGTACTCGGGCCAGAGGCTGCCCAAAACAAGTACCGGTCGGCGCCCGGGATGGGTGAGGAGGGTATGGACTGCGGCTGCGATGCGCTCGCCAAGCTGAGGGTTGCCTAGGTAGTGCTGGGCTTCGTTGAGCCACACCACTGTGCGAGGCCCGACCCGTTCGAGGTCGTCAAGGGCAGCATCGGCTCGCGTCGGGTCGAACGGGTGCCACAGCCGCCACCCTCGGGGGGCGAGCGGTTGAATGGCCTCCCAGCAGGCTCTTGTCTTGCCGGTTGATGACGTGCCGACCAAGACCAGCATCTGGCTGTTGCCCTGTTCGGCCTCCAGCGCCGCGTCGGTGAGGATCCGGTCATGGCCACGCGGGACGTAGCCGGGCAGCACCCGCTGTGGCACGGCCCCAGAACCGACCCCGGCGGGGTGGACCTCCAAGTCGTGAGGGTCCCACTCCGCGATCGGCTTGCCCAAGCCGTGTTCCTTTCCAAGGGCAAGGTCGACCTCTCGGGCGGCAACGCGACGCAGATCTAGCAGTTGCTGGTCTGGCAGACGTAGCACGCGAGCCAGCGCGACAACCGTCTCGGCCGATGGGGCAGGTTTGCCCGCCTGGAACGCCTCCTGCACGGTGGTGCGGCCCAGTTCCGCTCGCGCGGCAAGCTGAGTCTTGTTCAGCCCGGCACGCGCCAGGCCGTCGGCGAGCCTCTTGCGCAGCTCGATAAGCGCCGCCAGCTCGCTGCGTTCGTCGTGCATTCGTCCCATCCCGGCTCGATGTGTTCGCCGGTGTTCATCATTGTCCAGCCGAGCCCCGGCGAACATCGTTTCCGCGACCTTCGTCACGTCAACGCCTCGCCTCTACAGGGAGCCTGCCGTGAGCCGCCTCGTCATTGTCCTCCTCGTCACTACGCTGGTCGTCATGTTCGCCCTGCTGGCTGCCGCCGCTGCAGGCTTGCTCGCTCGGCTGGATGGAGCCACTTATCCCGCTGCTTTCACGCGGGCCGCCACCACGTTCGCTGCCACACTCACGCTTGCGGCCGCCTTGACCGGCGCTCTTGCCCAAACCGTCTCCTGAGCCCTTCCCAGGCTGGATAACCGCCGCCGAACCGCCCTGGTCAGCATGGGTACATGGACAAGAGCGCACCGGGCGACGACTGGCATGGATCTGCCACGTGTGTAGAACGAAGTGGGCGACAGACAGCGCCCTTCTCGTGCCTCCCGAGAACCTGCGGAAGCGCTGACACTCGGGCTGGTGGTGCGTGAGCGATGCGTGAGCGGACGGGTCAGCATAGGCTAGATCCCGCTATCACGTCAGAGAAGGCAACAAGTGCCTGAACAGGCAGAACAGCACCACGCAGAACGGCCAGTCACCCCCCAGCAAGGATTCGATCCCACTCCTAAAGCGGGTGTCGCAGGTTCGAATCCTGCCGGGGGCACAACATGTTGCCGCTCTGACCTGGGGTTTCTTCCCCAGGGAGGGGCCCTACTCGGCCTCGGACTCGTCGTCCGGGGCCGTTTGCGTAAGCGGAAGGACGCCCTCATCGAGGTTGTCGGCACGGTGCCGAGGTCGCGGTGGACCTGGTCGAGGCGGCTCGGCCCGCGCAGGGCGACCGACATCCTGGTGCACCTCGGCTTCTCCGTTGCGTCCAGTCCCCTGTTGCGTCCAGGCGGACTTAGCAAGGCAGGATCGCGTATCGGGGCGAGAGGCTCGGCCGACCCGAGTTCGGCCGACAGTCCGTACGCCCCGACACCAGCGTGCATCCCGGCGCGCTCAGGAGGACCACGCCGCGAGGAGTTCCGCCGGGCTGTACGCGGCGTCGAGCCCCGCGCAGTCGGTCCCGCTGCGCGAGACAGCGATCACAGGCACGGGAGCAGGCGTGAGCGCGGCGCGGTGCCGGTGCGGCGCGGCGCGGCGCGATCGTGCCGGTCGAATGGGGAGTTCTCCAGCCACTTCACCGAGCCGACGAACAACAACTCCTCGGCGACTGGCGCGCGGTCCGCTCCCACGACGTCGATCTCCACATCGTTGGTACGGGTCCAGTAACCGCCGATGGCGGGGCGGCGTGGAGGTTCGCGTCGGGCAGCAGACGTGCCAGCGCCTCACGCGCCAAAGGCTCAACGGCCCTGCTACGCCAGCTGGTCCGGCTCTCGCGGATGCGCCGCAGCGTCAGGTCACCCCGGCCCCGCTCGATCTTCTCCACCGCCGGACCCAGGAGCTTCAGCCAGAAGCGGAGGCAGGGATCCGCGACCCGGTAGCGACGATCCTTCGAAGGCCGCGTGGACACGGGAAGCTCCGCCGCGATCACCCGCTTGTCCGCGAGGATTCCCAGCGACCGCTGTAGCGGAGTCGCCCCGATCCCACCGGCGGCGCGGGCGACATGCGTGCGTGGCGCGTGAGCGGACGGCGTAGCAGGAGCCGTCTTGAGCCGGATGGCCGGTCATGCCGCGCGGTGCTGACCGGTGAGCAGTACCTCCGGTCACTGTGACTCACCCCCGGCGGTCCCCGCGCCCCGCGGCAAGCACCTCATCGATCACGTGCGCCGCGATCCCCGCCATCACCGGGTTCGTCGTCCGGTAATGCGCGAGCTCCACCAGCGCGATGGACAGGGCCCAGCCGCGCCCCCGCGCCCAGGTCGCCTCGTCGGCGCCCACCGCCGTACGGAACGTCTCCCTGGCGCCCGCGGTCAGCAGGTACCAGGCCGCGATCAGGTCGACGGCCGGGTCGGCC
Source organism: Streptomyces sp. NPDC033165 (assembly GCF_055577965.1). Lineage (NCBI taxonomy): Bacteria > Bacillati > Actinomycetota > Actinomycetes > Kitasatosporales > Streptomycetaceae > Streptomyces > Streptomyces sp. NPDC033165. The sequence continues at coordinate 132,935 of NZ_JBVIPK010000006.1, read as the reverse complement.
AGGCCCAGGCAACCGAAGTCGATGACCGCGGTGAGGCGGCCGTCCGCGATCAGGACGTTGCCGGGCTGGAGGTCCCCGTGCACCCAGACGGGCCGGTCCGTGAAAGCGGGGGCGGCCAGCGCCTCTTCCCAGGCCGCGGCGACGGCCTTCGCGTCCAGGACACCGTCCAGGGCCGCGAGCGCCTCGCGGGTCTCAGCGTCACGGGAGGCCAGGGCTTCGCTGCGGTGAGCGGGCGGGGCGTCCGCGGTGTCGATCCGGCGCAGGGCGCGCACGAACTCCGCCAGGTCCGCCGCGAGCAGCTCCGAGGCCGAAGAGCCGTCCCCTGGGCGCGCGGTGGCGCCCTCCAGCCAGCTGCACACCGACCACGCCCGGGGGAATCCCTCGCCCGGGGCCCCCTGGGCGAGCGGGACCGGAACGGGGAAGGGCAGGTGCGGGGCCAGCCGGGGCAGCCAGCGGTGCTCCGTCGCCACGTCGGCCGCGCTGCCTTCGGTACGGGGCAGCCGTACGGACTTGTCGGCGCCCAGTCGGTAGATCGCGTTCGCGGTGCCGCTCGCGTCGACTGCCTCCACGGGCAGGTCCGCCCACTGCGGGAACTGGGCGGCGATCAGGCCTCGCACGAGCGACGGCGCGGTGGTGGTGTGGCTCATCGGTTGATGAAACCAAGCGCTCCGGGCGCGCACAACACGTTTCGGTCCGCGCCCGGGGAACCCGAGAACCCGGTCCGCCGGAAACCCGGTGGGCCACTCCCCTATCCGTACGGGAGGATCGGCGACCGTGACCGACCTACCGCGTACCCTCGTCCTTCCGCCCCGACTCACCGCCTCCGCACGGGCATTGCGAGACACGGCGCTCCGGCGCGGGCTGCGGGTCCTGGAGTGCCCCCGGTTCGCGGCCCCCGAGGAGCTGGCGGGGCAACCGGAAACGGGACAGGGGACGGGACAGGGGACGGGACAGGAAACCGGGCAGGGGACGGGACAGGGGACAGAGCGTGCCGTCCATCTGCACGCCGGGCCCTCCTTCGCCGACGCCATGGCCCCCGCGCTCGGGATCGCCCTCCTCGAAGCCCCCGCCGACTGGCTCGCCCGGCTCCCCCGTGCGCTGACCCTGCGCGAGATCCGGGCGGTACCCATCCGCGAGGCGTACCGGTTGCGGCGCCCCGCGTTCGTCAAGTCACCCAACGACAAAAGCATTTCGGCGCTCGTTTACGCGGACGGGAGCCGGCTGCCCGGACCCGATGCCGTGGACCCGGCGACCGTGGTGCTGGTGAGCGACGTGCTGGCGTTCGCCGCCGAGTACCGGCTCCACCTGCTCGACGGGGCCGTCCACACGGCCGGTCAGTACGCCGAGGGCGGCAGGCTGCGGCTCGGGCCTGCCGACGCCGACGCGCTCGCCTTCGGGCGGGACGTCCTCGCGGCCGCCGGGGGTTCCCTGCCCTCAGCCGTCGTCGTCGACGTCGGCCGGGACGACGAGGGCAGGTGGGCCGTGGTCGAGGCCAACGCGGCCTGGGCCAGCGGATGTTACGACGCCGACCGCGACCGCGCCCTGGACACCGTACTGCGGGCGGCCGGACCCGCCTCAGCCCTCTCGCCGCACGACCTCGCCTTCGTACGAGCCGAAACGCGATAGGGCACGCTCAGCAGCCCAGCCCAGCACAGCCCAGCCCGGCTCAGCGGCAGGCGGCCCTCATCTGCGCCGACCCGTGGTGCGCCCCGACCCGGTCCGCGTCGCCCCAGTCCCGGCCCCGGTCGATGAGCTGTACGGCGAAGACGTCCCCCTTGACCGGGTAGTCGCCCACCGGGACCGCGATTCCCCGGTGCTCGGTCTGGAGCACCGTGAAACCGGTGTACGCGGAGTCCGGGTCGTCCGGGTCGGAGAGCACGCGGTAGACGGTCGGGGCCCCGGCGGCGTCCCGGGCGCGGCCGCTGTCGGGGACGAAGACGGTCAGCGCGCAGGTCCGGAACCCCTCGCCCGGCCGCCAGGACCAGGTCGCCGTGGAGCCCGCGTCCTCGGTCGGGGTGCCCGACATGGGGACGGCGCTGAACCGGCCGTCGCACCCGTCACCGGTGAAACCGCCCGCCTCGACCGTGTACCAGCCCGCGTCCCCCTTCTCGAAGCGGCCGTGCTCCCGGTACGTACCGGTCGTACAGCCGGGCCCCGCCCACTGCGAGAAGCGGTGGCCGTCCGCCGGGTCGGGTGCGGGGACCGCTCCCGTGTCATCCGCTCCCGCGCCGATCCGGGTCGGGGCCGCGCCGCCGACCCGGCCGGGCAGCGCGCCCGCCCGGCCCGCCGCGTCCGTACGGCTGTCGCTGTCGTCGCCGCCGCCCCGCGCGGCCCAGGGCGCCAGCAGGGAAACGCCGGCGACCAGCCCCCCGGCGGCCACCACGATCCCCGCCGCCAGCAGGGCCTTACGCCGCCGCGGCAGGGTGGAGAGGCGGCCGGCCAGGGTCTCCCTGGCGATCCAGGAGCCCTCCTCGGCCGTCGACCGGGGCGCTCCCGCTCCGCAGTCGGGACAGGCCATTCCGGGCAACGCGCCCCGTTGTCCACCACCGCAGTACGGGCACCTTGTCGCCTTCATGGCAGGACACCTTGCCAGGCCGCCGCCCGCAGAGGGAGGGCTCGCGCACGATGCCCCCTACACGCGCAGGCCGGCGTTCGGTCAGCTCAGCTCTTCCGGGCAGGGTGTGCCCGGCTGGAGCTGGTACGGGGCCGCCAGCCGGTACACGCCCGGCCGCGGCGCGAGCAGCTCCGTCCACTCGTCGCCGTAGGGGCCTTCCTCGACCTTGTTCAGGCAGCCGTGGGTGTTGAGATAGGTCTTCGGCGCGGTCTCGTCCGCCTGCGACCGTTCCTTCGACTCCTCGGTCTCCTGCGGGCGCTCCACACTCTTGCCGTCCTCGTCGACGAGGGCGAGCCAGCGCGTGTACGGGATACGGATCAGCACCCGGCCCGCCGACTTCACGGTGATCGTCAGCTCGCCCGCGCCCGCCCGCTCCACCGTCGCGGGCGGGTCGGCGAGCGGCACCGGGTCCAGGACCCGGAAGAGCTTCCAGTTCGCGTCGCCCCAGATCTGGCGCAGGTAGGGCTGCCCCTGCTCGATCAGCTCCGCCTCCTGAACGGCCCCCGTGCCGTCCGGCCGGTCCTCGGGCAGCACCACGTAGTGCACGGCCCAGCGGTCCAGCCACTCCCGGTAGTTCACCGGGTCCAGGGTGTCGTCGTAGAAGAGCGGGTTGCGCTTCATGTCCGCCTGGCGGTTCCAGCCGCGCGCCAGGTTGACGTACGGGGCGAGCGCCGAGGCCTCGCGGTGGCTGCTCGCGGGCACGACCTCGACCCGGCCGCGCTCGGCCTTCACCTGCTGGAGCTGGTTGATCAGCGGGGCCAGTTCGCGGTTCCAGGACGCGGCGGGGGCGGTACGGACGATGTCGTCGACGCTCTTGAAGCCGATCCAGAAGTTGAGCCCGGCGAACGCCAGGACCAGGGCGTACCAGCGGCGGCTGCGCGGCACCGTGTACGGCAGGGCGGCGAGCAGCGCCACCCCGGCGAACAGCATCGCCATGCGGGTGATGTTCGACCCGATCTGCGAGTCGATGAAGTACGTGAGCACCGTGCCCAGCCCGTAGACGGCGGCGGCGGTGCGGACCGTGCTCCAGTCGCGCGGGACGAGGACGAAGACGAGGACCGCGAAGACCAACGGCAGCGAAACCGTCCCGAGCGACATCGGCTGCGTACCGGAGAACGGGAACAGCAAGGCCGACAGGCCGACCACGGCGACCGGGGCGAGCCCGATCGCGTACGCCCCCGGGCGCCGTCTGTGCAGGAACAGCGCCGCCGCCACGACCCCGAGGAACAGTCCGGCGACGGGGCTGGACGCGGTCGCGAGTCCGGCGAGCGGGGCGGCGACGGCGGCCTTGGCCCACCGCTTGTAGCGCCACCGGTACGGCCAGCAGAACACCGCCGCCACCGCGCCGACCGCGAACATCATGCCGAGCCCGAACGTCACGCGGCCCGACAGCGCGTTGCACAGGAAGGCGAAGACCCCGGCGAGCGAGCAGACCAGCGGATTGCGGACCGCAGGGACCCGGACCAGGATCAGCGCGGTCAGCGCGCAGGAGACCGTACCGACGATCATCATCGTCGTACGGACGCCGAGAAGGGACATCACGTAGGGCGAGACCACGCTGTACGAGACGGGGTGCATGCCCCCGTACCAGGCGAGGTTGTACGCGGTCCCGGGGTGCCGTCCGACGAACTCGGCCCAGGCGTCCTGCGCCGCGATGTCGCCGCCGGTGTTGGCGAAGAAGAAGAACCAGAGGAGGTGCGCGACCGCGGCCACCGCCGTCGCGACGGTGACAGGGTGCCGCAGCAGCCGCCGCGCCCGGTCGGACGGCAACCGGTCGGGGGCCACGGGTACGGCGGGGGCGTCGGGTTCCGCCGGGGATTCGGCAGGCCCGGCATGCCCGCCAGGTGAGGACTCCCGGGGGCCCGAGGTCTCCGGGGCACGGGGGGACGGCACGCGGACGTGCCGGGCAGCCTCGTCCCCGGCACTGGTACCGGACCCGGCACTGTCACCGGCCCCGGCACCGGTGGTGCCGTACCCAGTGGTGTCGCCCGCCTCACGGCCGGGTCTCGGCTCCGCGGTGGTCACTACGGCTCTCCCCGTCTCCGCCGGCCCCGTACCTCACCAAAGACGCGTCCCGGCGTCCTTGAGTTGTCCGGGGACGCTAACACGTACCTCCGACACGTATCCCTGTCATAGGCACGTATCCCTGTCATAGGAGCGGAGGGGCGGACACCGCCGAACCGGGCGCCGCCCACCCCTCCCCACCCGGGTGTTTCCCACCCGGGGGTTTCAGCCGATCCTGGTCAGCTTGTCGCCGAAGGCCGGCTCGGGCAGGTCGCTGCTGAGCGCCACCGGCGCCGTGACCTTTCCGGTGCCCGTACCGACGGTCACCATGCCGACCTCGCTCCCGGCCTTCGCCCCGTGGTCGATGCCCTTGCCGTTGCCGTTGACCTTCAGCTCGACCTTCAGCCCGGACCAGCCGACCGCCTTCAGGTTCTTGGTGGCGACCACCGGGGTCTGCCCGCCGTAGCCGTTGTCCACGTACCCGACGACGTCGCCCTTCTTCACCACCGTGGCGGAGGTGGGCGCCTCCTGCGCGCTCTGGATCAGCTTCAGGCTGTTGGTCAGGGACAGCGTCAGGCTGTCGTAGAGCCGTCCGGTACCGGCCTGCTGGCCCATGACCGCACCGTAGATCCACAGCGTCTTGCCGTCGACCACGGTGTTCGCCGACCAGAGGAGGTTGCCGCCCGCCGGAGTGGAGGACCCGGTCTTGATGCCGCTCACGCCCGGCTCCAGCAGGAGCGTGTTGTTGTTGTAGATCTTGCCGTCTATGCCCTCGATCTCGACCTGCGGCATGTCCACGACCTCACGGAAGACGTCGTTGCGCATGACCGCCTGCGCCAGCTTCAGCTGGTCGCCGGGGGTGGAGACGGTGGTCTCCTCCAGCCCGCTCGGGTCCGTGTACGTCGACCCGGTCATCCCGAGCTCCTTGGCCGCGTCGTTCATCTTGTCGATGAACGCGTCCTCGGAACCGGCGTCCCAGCGGGCGAGCAACCGTGCCGCGTTGTTCCCCGAGGGGATCATCAGCAGCTGGAGCATCTGCCGCTGGGTGAGTTGCTGCCCCTTGGTCAGCGGGGCCGTCGACTCGTCGGAGCGCTTGGACTCGTCCTCCGCCTGCTGGTCGACGGTGATCGTCTCGCCCTCCTCGTCACCCTTGAGCGGGTGCTCCTTGAGGATCACGTAGGCGGTCATGACCTTCGCGACACTGGCGATCGGGGCCGACTTCTGCGCCCCCTCGGAACCGAGCGATCCCACGCCGTCCACCATCACGGCCGACTGCCCCTGGCCCGGCCAGGACAGCTCCGTCGCGCCGCCCTCGAAGGTGTACGTCGGCTTCGCCGTCAGCTTCAGCTCGGGCTCCGGCATCGGGCGCATCACCTGCGCGATCGCAAAGACGATCAGCAGGAGGAGGGCCAGCGGGGTCCAGATCTTGACCCGGCGGACCGCGTTGCGCGCCGGGGTCTCCGGGGGCGGCGGGGTGTTCGTCAGCTCGGCGAGCAGGTCGAGCGGCGGCTTCGGCGGCAGCGGCTGCTGCCGGGTCCGCTCGGCCGTGGCCCAGGACGGCGCGGCGGGCGCGCCGGCGGCCGACGGGCCCGCCTCGGGGGCACTGGCGGACGCGCCTGAGGTCACGGATGCCCCGGACGTCCCGGATGCCTCGGGCTCCGGCTTGCGAGGCGCGGGAGCGGAACGTACATCGTCGGAGCGCAGCGGCACGAAGGTGCTCGTGCGCTCGGCGGCGCTCTCGGGCTTGCCGTCCGCAGGCTTGCCGTCCGCCGTGCTTTCGCTCGGGGGAAGCTTCAGCGCGGTCGTCGCCTGGTCGACCCGGTCAGCCGCCTTGACCGCCTTGAAGACGGCAGTGGGCTGATCGATTCCTCGCAGGTCGGAGCCGGTGTCGGGGGCTGCGTCACCTGTGGATTCGTCCTCAGCCTTCCGCTTCGGCTCGTTCTTGGGCTCCGCCTCGGCGGTCGGCTTGGCCTCGGGCTCCTTTTCCCCCTCAGCACCCGCATCCGCATCCGCGTCCTCCGCAGGCTTGTCCTCCGCAGCGGCATCGACCCACGCGGCCACTGCGGCGCGCAGCCGCACATCCCCGGCCTCGGAACCGCCCCCGGAACCGCCCCCGGACTCGCCCCCGGACTCGGCCTCGGACTCGCCCTCCGCCTCGGACTCGCTCTTGGCACCGCTCCCAGGCTCACCCCCGGCGGCCTCCCGGCCCTTCGGGCCCTTCGGGCCTTCCTGGCCCTCCGGAGGTTCGGAAGCCTCCCCAGAGGCCGTGACGGCCGCCTGCGGCTCGGGCTTCGCCGCGGGCTCGCTCACGGCGGCGTCCTCAGGAAGCCGGGGGCGGAAGACCGCGGTCGCCGTATCGGACGTCACACCGGAAGCCCCACCCGCGCCGGCATCCGCGTCTGCTTCCGCTTCCGCATCCACGTCCGCTCCGGGGTCACGGAACACGGCGAAGCGCGGGTCGCGTTCCTCCGCAGCCGTCCCCGACGACTTCTGCTGCTCCGTTTTGTCGGGGGACTCGCCCGCCACCGATGCCTCCTCATACCCTGCGGGGCCACCCCGCGCAGTCCGAACCATCTACCAGTGTCCTGTGTGAACCCCTGGCCGAGCTGCTAGACGAGAACGACATAGCTACTGGTTCCCGTACAAAGCAGTCAGGCGCTCTCGACAGATGAATGTGAGAGGGGTCACCCTGTCAGACATCCACGCGGGGAGGCATGGATGGGCAGGAGCCGCAGAACAATTCCGGAGGAGCTTCTGCTGCTCGCTCTGGACCCGACCACGGGTACCACAGCGCAGCCGCAGTCGCTCGACCTCGGCCTGGCCGGGGCACAGCTAGTGGAGCTGGCTCTGGCAGGACGGATAGCCCCTGACGGGGATCGTATCGCCGTGGTGATGCCACGGCCGACAGGAGATCCGACTCTGGACTCCGCACTGGAACTGCTGCGCCGTCGCGGCAGCCCGGTTCGGGCCGTCCACTGGATCGGCGGACCCCGGCTGGGGCTGCGCCAGATCTATCTCGCGCATCTGGAGCGGTGCGGCATGGTCCATGCCGTGGCGGGCCAGATGTGCGGTGTACTGCCGACGACTCGCTACCAGGCGACGGACACGGCAATCAGCCGGGACATCAGGGCCCGGCTGGACAGCGCGATCCGCACCGGCGTACCGCCGGACCCGCGGACCGCCGCGCTCGCCGCACTGGCCCACGCGGTCGGACTCGGCAAGCACCTGTACCCCGGGAACGAGGGGCGTTCATCGCGCTCCCGGCTCCGGGACCTGATCAGGCACGACCCGATGGGCGGACTCGTGGCGCACGCCGTGATGGACGTCCAGAACGGGGTGGCCGTCCAGCCACGCCGTACGCAGCAGTCAGCGGGCCTTCCGTTGCAGCCGCAAGCACAGGCCCGTCGCGGCAGCATGGCGCACACCGCCGCAAGCTGACCGTCCGGACCCGAGCACAGAACAGCAGTACGCGACAACAGCACACCGCCGTACCGTCGTCACAGGACCCGGTCCGGGAGCCGCACCACGCACGGGGCAGCCGGTATTCACCATCACCGGCTGCCCCGTGCGCTTGCGCGCCCTCCCGCGCACCGGTGCGTACGCCCCCCGCAGTCCGCGTGTGGCCGTTTCCCAGCGCGGCCGGGGCAAGGGGTGGCAATCTGCTGAGCAGTAGATACGCACAGCTACATAGCCGGAGGTGCACTTTCCGTGCCGTCCAACGTCAATCCCACAGTCAGGCGACGCAGGCTGGGCCAGGAACTGCGCCGCCTGCGCGAACTCAAAGGCATGACGGCCGAGGAAGTGGCGGAACGACTGCTGGTCTCGCAGTCGAAGATCAGCCGACTGGAGAACGGCCGCCGCTCGATCAGCCAGCGCGATGTGCGCGACCTCTGCGGGGTGTACGAGGTCGAGGACCACCGCATCGTCGACTCGCTCATGCAGATGGCCAAGGACTCGCGCCAGCAGGGCTGGTGGCACGCCTTCGGCGATATCCCGTACAGCGTCTACATCGGTCTGGAGACGGACGCGGAGTCGCTGCGGGTGTACGAGCCCCAGATGGTGCCGGGCCTGCTCCAGACCCGGGCGTACGCCGAGGCACTGATCAGCGGCGCGCTGCCCGAGGCCCCGCCGACGGACATCGAGAAGCGGGTCAACGTACGCTCCCGGCGCCAGGACCGGGTGAACGCGCCGGAGAATCCGCTGCGGCTGTGGGCGGTGATCGACGAGTCGGCCCTGCGCCGTCGGGTCGGTGACAACCAGGTGATGATCGACCAGCTGGAACACCTCGTCGAGCAGTCGCATCTGCCGCATGTGACCGTGCAGGTGCTGCCGTTCGACATGGGAGCGCACCCGGGGATCAACGGGCAGTACGCGATTCTGGAGTTCCCGGACGCGGCCGACTCCAGCGTGGTGTACATCGAGGGCGTCACGAGCGATCTCTACCTGGAGAAGGCGCACGACGTGCAGCGCTACAGCGTGATGTACGAACACCTGCGGGCCCAGGCTCTGAACGTGGAGCAGACGCGGGAGTTCATCAGCAAGATCGCCAAGTCGTACACCAGCTGACCGATCACAAACTGACCGTTTTCGGGGCTCGGCACCTGCCACCGACCCATCGAGTGAGTGGCGGCGGCACAGTACACCGCCGCCAGCTCACTACGGAAGATCTGACCAAGGAAGATCACCCGGTCGAGTGAACGGCCATCTCATGGAACAGGCTTGGCGAGTAGCGTCGATCACGCCAATCGGAATCAGGTTGGTGCGACTCACCCAACTCTCTGAACCGGAGTGAACATGGCAATTCTTCAGGGTGCTACGGACGCGTGGACGAAGTCGTCGTACTCCGGGGGCAACGGCGCGTGCGTCGAGGTCAAGTCCCCGGTCGCTCTGTCCATCGCCGTCCGCGACTCGAAGGCTCCCGAGGGGCCCTCGCTCACCTTCGTCCCCGGTGCGTGGAACGCGTTCGTGCGTGACGTCGCGGCGGGCCGGGCCGACGTCTGACCCCGACCGGCCAGGCACGACCGGCGGTTGGCCGGTCACCACGCACCACCTGACAGGGCCCTCTCGACCGGTCGCCGTCCTGGCCGAGGGGGCTCACTCCGAGCCCAGGGGCTCGCCACGGAGCGAGATCAGAGCGAGTTCAGTGCCGGCTCAGAGCCGGCTCAGAGCGAGGGGCCTCTCGCCTCGCCCCCACCCCTCACTTCCCACCCCTCACTTCCCACCCCTCGCTTCCCGCCCCTCACCTCAGCCGGTCGACGTACCGGTCGGTCCCCGGCACGGTGGGAATGAACGGCGCGACCAGCTCCACCCGCCCCAGCCCCGTCTCCGCGACCGCCGCGTCCAGACCGGTGAAGTGCTCCTCCCAGCAGCTTCGCGGATCCTCCTGGAGGAACCACAGCAGCGTCAGCCGGGTGTCGACGCCCTCGACCTGCTTCACGTACGTCATCCGGTCGCCGGGCAGCGGGGTCGGCCGGAAGACCGTGACCATGGCCGCGGGTGAGCCCCTCAGCCGCTTCGGAAGATGGCGCGAACGCAGCCACTCCAGCAACTCCGCCCGCCGCTCCGGCCCTTCGGCATCGACGACCTGGAGCACGAGCCCCGCGTACGGGTGATCCAGCGCGTGGAAGTCCCGGGGCCCTGCGGCACCGTCGCGGTAGACGGTGGCCTCGTGATCCTGGAAGGCCGTGAAGACATGGGTCCGGTCCTGGTAGACCCGGCCGTCCCGGTTGAGCCGCTTGTTGATGGCGACGGTCCACTTCATGTGGTCGCCGTAGCGCCCCTCGGTCACCCAGTACGTCGACAGATAGCACCCCGCGCCGACGGGCTCGGCGACGGCCGACTTCTCCGGATAGCGCAGCTCCTGGAGGTCCTTGGTGGCCACCCAGCGGCGCCCGGCGAACATCCACGGCATCGCCGTCGCGCCCGCGTAGTAGTGGTCGTCCTCGTACCAGCGGTTGTACGCGTACTCATGGCCCGGGTGCGGTTCGACCATGGTGATCAGGGCGTGCCCGGGGCGCACCCCGTACGGCCCCACCGCGGCCAGCTCGGCATACCTCTCGCTGCGTGTCGCGTCGTCGCCCACCATGTCTCCCTTCCCCTTCCGCCAGATCCCGCATCCCCCTACTCTGACGGTTCGTCAGATGTACTGCCAGGGCCGGGAGGCGCCGATGTTGCTCACGGGGAAGACGGTCATCGTCTCGGGTGTCGGGCCGGGGCTCGGGCACCGGGTCGCGGAGACCGTCGTACGGGACGGAGGGCGCACGGTGCTCGGGGCGCGTACGGCGGCGAACCTGGCGAAGAGCGCGGCGGAGATCGACCCCGGGGGCCTGCACACCGCCCACCTCGCCACCGACATCACGGACGAGGCTCAGTGCGAGGCGTTGGCGGCGCTGGCGGTCGAGCGGTTCGGCGGGATCGACGCGGTGGTGCATGTCGCCGCCTGGGACAGCTACTTCGGGGGACTCCAGGACGCGGACTTCGCCACCTGGCAGTCGGTCATCGACGTGAACCTGCTCGGTACGCTGCGGATGACCCGGGCCTGTCTGCCCGCCCTCAAGGAGCGGGGCGGCTCGGTGGTGGTGATCGGGACGCAGTCCGCGGTGGCCGCCCCCTCCCAGGTGCGGCAGGCGGCGTACGCGGCGTCCAAGGGGGCGCTCACCTCGGCGATGTACTCCCTGGCGCGGGAGCTGGGCCCGGACCGCATCCGGGTCAACACGGTGCTTCCGGGCTGGATGTGGGGACCGCCGGTGCAGGCGTACGTCCAGTTCACCGCGCACACCGAGGGCGTACCGGAGGCGGAGGTGCTGGCCCGGCTCACCGAGCGGATGGCGCTGCCGGAGCTGGCCACGGACGGGGATGTGGCGGAGGCCGTCGCCTTCCTGGCCTCCGACCGGGCGCGGGCGATCACGGGCCAGTCGCTGCTGGTCAACGCGGGCGAACTGATGCGATGACGGTCCGATCCGAGGCACCCGGTCCAGGAGCCCGCTACCCGCGCGGGTAGCGGGCCAGCCAGCCCGGGGCGGCGGCGGACGGGCTGTGCAGGGCCGGCCCCTGGGTCATCTCCATCGCGAAGTCGTCGGCCAGTTCGAGGACGGTGGAGCGCCCCTCCAGCTCCACGAGCCAGGCGGGTGGCAGGGCGGTCTCCCCGTGCAGCGCGCCGAGCAGCGCGCCGCAGGCGGAGGCGGTGGCGCTGGAGGGGCCGCTGTGGTTCACGGCGAGCCGCAGCCCGTGCCGGATGTCCTCGCTGACCAGCGCGCAGTACACGGCGACGGCGAGGACCTCCTCGGCGGCGTCGCTCGCGCCCAGCGCCTCGATCAGGGCCGGGCCCGGGACGCCCTGCCGCACCGAGCCGAGGGCCTTCTGCAACGCCTCGGCGACCGGTTGGTGACCGGGGCGTTCGACGAGCAGGGCCAGGGCGTTCTGCGCGGAACCTTCCAGGGTCTCCCCCCGGGCCAGCCCGTGCACGAGTACGGCGAAGGCTCCGGCGGCCAGTTGGGCCGCGGGGTGGCCGTGGGACTGGGCGGCGCACTCGACGGCCAGCTGGAGCACGAGGCCCGGCTCCCAGCCGACGAGCAGCCCGAAAGGCGCGGACCGGGTGAGCGCGCCCGCGTCCCGGGCGGTGGGGTTCTTGGGCTGGTCGAGGGTCCCCATGACGGTGTCGCCGAAGCCGGTCAGGGCTTCCCGGGCGGGGCCGCGGCGGGCGTAGAGCCACTCCTCGGCGGCCAGCCAGCCGTTGTCCTCGCGGCGCTCGTCGGGCCCCCAGTCGTGCTGGGTGGCGGCCCAGCGCAGGTGGGCCCGGTGCACATCGGTGGGCGGGTGCCAGGCGCCGGTGTCGCGGCGGACCTGGGCGCGGATGAGCCCGTCGACGGTGAACAGGGTGAGCTGGGTGAGCGCGGTGACGGCCCCGCGTCTGCCGTGCGCGACGACGTAGTCGGTGACCCCTTCGGCCCCGTGGGCCGCCCGGATCTCCTCCAGTCCGAGCCCGCTGACCCCGGCCCCGAGCGCGTCCCCGACGGCCCCGCCGAGCAGGGCCCCGCGGACCCGGCTGCGGAAGTCCTGCTGCTCGGCCCGGCCCCAGACAGCCGTGGTCCCTGTGCTCACCCCGCCCCCTCCCGACGCCGCGTATCCCCGGACACCGCGTACAAGCCCGCGCGGGCCCCTGCGGGCGACCGCGCAAGCACTGTAATCGAACGGGAACGGGCGGCAGAGGGGGCGGCCGGGGTACGTACGGGTATGTCGACGCACGTCCCGCAGGTCGTTTTTGGCCGGTGTCCCGCAGATCGTCTCTTGCCCGTGGGCACGGCAGCCGGTCAGAGATCATCGGGCACGATCCGGAAGTGCGCGTACCGGCCCGCGAGCGGCCGCAGGGCTCGGAAGTCCCGGATATCCCGGGTCAGCACGGCATCCGTGTCGTATTCGGCCGCCAGCGCGACACTGACCGCGTCCACCAGATCGAGGTTGAGCCTCGCGTACCGGGCCCGCACGGCGAGTGCGGCGTCCAGGAGTTCCGCGGTCGGAGGCGCGAGGACGAGCCGCATCTCCCTGACCCGCTCCGTGATCGAGCGCAGGATGTGATCAGCCACCCTGCGGCCTGCCCGAACCGTCGCCACGTGATGAATCTCGGTGAGCGCGAAAGGGCTCGCGACCAACAGACCACACCGGTCGACGGTCTTGCGTGCGGCGAGGTGGGCCGGGTCGGAGCTGTTGTAGAGCGCGAGCAACCCTGACGTGTCAGCGATGACGATCACGCAGCATGCCCCCGGCCCCGGGGCTCTCCGCTGCCGTACGCCTCGTTCACCGCCTCACCCACGTCGTCGCGCGTGATGGGCCCGCCCAGGTCGAAGGTCTCCTCATCGGTGACGAAAAGCTCGTCCCACACGCGCCGGGCGAGCGCGATCCGGTGGATGCCCTCCCGGATCAGCTCCGCCTCGGGCACTCCCAGGCGTCCGGCCGCTTCCTTGATCAGGGCGAGGTCCGCGTCGTCCGCGTACACATTCGTCCGTTTCAGCGCCATACGGCGCTGGTACAGAACATGTACCAGGCGCGCAGTCTCTCCGTCACACCGCCCCCAGCCGTTCCCGCTGCGCCCGCGCCCACGCGTAGTCCGGGTCCAGCTCCAGCGCCCGGTCCAGGTCCGCCAGCGCCTCCGGGAGCCGCCCCAGGGCCTCCAGCGCCAGGGCCCTGCTGCCGTGCGCCCAGGCGTACTCCGGGTCCAAGGCCAGCGCCCGCCCGTAGCAGCCGACGGCCTCCTCGTACCGCCCCGTCGCCCGGTACACCTCGCCCCGCTCCCCCTCGGTCCCGGCGAGGCCGGGGGTCAGCTCCTCGGCGCGGTCCAGGTCGGCGAGGGCGCCCACCGGGTCGCCGAGCGCCATCCGCACCCGGGCCCGCCGCACCAGCGCCCACGCGTACTCCGGCCACAGGGCGATCGCCCGGTCGAAGTCGCCCAGCGCCTCCTCGTGGCGGCCGAGGCGGTGGCGGACCAGGCCCCGGCTGCCGAGCGGCACGGCGTCCGACGGGTCCAGGGCGTGGGCCCGGTCCAGGACTGCCAGGGCCTCCTCCAGGCGCCCCATCCGCCGGTAGGTCTCACCCCGCTCGCGCACCGCCCAGGCCCAGGCTGGCGCGATCTCCTCGGCCCGGTCCAGGTCGGCGAGCGCGTCCTCGTACCGGCCGAGCGTCCGCAGCACCACCGCCCTCCCCTGGTAGGCCCGTTCGCAGCGCGGGTCCACCGCGACGGCCCGCCCGTGGTCGGACAGGGCGGCGGCCGGGTCCCCGGCCCGGAGGCGGTCCCAGGCCCGCGCCACGAGGGCGGCGGCCCGGTCCTTGTCGGTCAGCTCGGCGCGGGTGAGGAGGAGGCCGAGGGCGGCGGTGGGGCGGGGGCCGTGGTCGGTTACGGCGGCGAGCAGATCCCGGCCCCACTCCCGCAGTACGGCGTCGTCGGCGTCCTCGCCCGCCTCCGCGAGGGTCTGGGCCCAGTGGCGGGCGCGGGACGGCCGCTGGTCGCACAGTGCGATCCCGGCGCGCAGGGCCTCGGGGAGCGCGGTGCGGGGGCGGGCGCAGAGCCGGTGGTAGAGCACGTCCAGGGCCGCCCGGCGCCACGGCTGGGAGGCCCAGAGGCGTTCCGGGTCGAGGCCCTCGGCGGCGGCGTCCCGGCGGGCGGCGAAGGCGTCGGCCAGCCGGTCGTGCGCCGCCTGCCACCGCTGCGGCGAACCGGTGCGCTGGAGGCGGAGCATCGGGGCCCGGACGACGGCGTGATAGCGGGATCGTCCGGTGTACGGCTCTGCGACGAACGGCAGCTCGTGCAGCCAGTCGTAGAGCCCGGGCACGGCATGCGACCCGTGCGGTACGGCCACGGCCACCAGGTCCTCGTCGAACCGGCGGGGCAGCGCGCAGGCGAGCGCGGCCGCCCGGCGGACGGGGTCGCTCTCCCCGGCCAGGAAGCGTTCGACGGCGGTGGCGTTCGCCTCACCGGCCGCCCCGGGGTTGGCGGCGAGCGTCGACACCAGGACCGGCAGCCCGCCGGAGAGCCGCAGCACCTCCCGTACGGCGGGCTCCGCCACCACACCGCGTCCGTACAGGAGTTGGCGCGACTCCTCCTCCGTGAAAGGCCCCAGCGGTACGTCGGCGACCAGGCGTCCCCGGTCGCCCCAGCGCGTGGGGTCCAGGCGGCGCTGTCCGGCCAGGGTCAGCACGAGGTTCGCGGGCAGCTCCCCGTACCGCCCCGCCGTCAGCATGTCCGCCAGCCACCGGTCCAGCAGGGGCGCGGTGCGCTCGTAGGTGTCCAGGAACAGGGCGACCCAGGGCACGGCGTCCGCGACCCGTTCGATCTCGGCGACGAACGCCGGCGTGAGGACCCGTACCGGTTCCGCCAGCAGCCGGGCCTCCTCCTGCTGCCGGGCCCGCCCCCCGAAAACCGCCCGCAGCCCGCCCGCGCCCCGCGCCACGACCGCCGGGTCGATGCCCCCGGCCAGCGCCCCGACGACCGGTATCGCCCCGGCCGCGATCAGCCCGGCCTGCGCGGCGGCGAGCGCTCCGGGCGACGGGCCCCCGGCCGAGCTCTCGTTGTCGGCCACGAGCCGCCCGGCCGCGTCGTGCAGCGCACGCCGGTATACGGCGAGCAGCCGGTCCAGCGCCTTGAGCGGATGCCCCTGCTCGGCGAACTGCGCGGCGATGGCGGCGAGTACGTCCGGCACGGAATCGGCGCTCTCGTCGACCGAAGCGGTCAGCGCCCCGAACTCCCCTGCCACCTCGCGCCATTCCCGTACGAGCGAGGTCTTACCCACCCCGGCGTTGCCCCGCACATGGAAGACGAACCGGTGCCGCGGGTCCTCGGGCGGCAGCGCCAAGTTGGCGCGGAACAGGTCAAGTTCGGCCTCGCGCCCGACGAAGGCGGCACGGCGTTGCCCTTCGACGATCTGCTGGAGAGAGAGACGGCGGGGACTGGGCGGCGACATGGGGCCAGTCTGTCAGCGGACCGGGACGTCCGGGAGCCGCTGCCCCCGGCTGTGCGCGACGACCAGCACCTCCCGCAGGGACAGGACGGCCTGCGTCAGCGCGAACCGTACGGCGACCTCACCGGCCGCCTCGTCCGCGAGCACTTCGTGCGCGCCCTCCACAACGACCTTCCCGCACTCGATCTGCTCCTCCTCCATCTCGTCGGCGAGCCGGGAAAGCCTGCTGTTCGGATTGTCGGTGCTCAGGTGGCAGGGCTTGCCTTCAGCGGACCTCCAGGGGAGGAGGCGGAGCCGCGAGGTGTCGTTCATGTCGTTCCGTTCCTTAGCGCGTGGGGGTGCGTGACCCTGACGGGTGCTGATTACCGTTCGTGCCTCCATCGTCACGGCCGCCGCCCTACGCTCGACAGAGGCACGCGATTGCCTGCGAACAGGACAACGGCGAGGGGTCGGAGAGTCGGGGATGACCGAAGTCGCGGAAGCGGAAGCCGAAGCGGAGTCGGGGCGCGCGGCACTGGGGAGCGCCCTGCGGTACTTACGGCAGAAGGCGGGGCTGTCGCTCGGCCAGCTCGCCGAGAAGACGCGCTACGACAAGAGCTACCTGTCACGCCTTGAGGCGGGGAAACGGCTGTCCAAGCAGGCGGTGATGGAGGACCTGGACCGGTTCTACGACACGGGCGGGCTGCTGGTCGAGCTGTGGAAGGTGGCGCGGCGGGAGGTCTTCAAGGACAAGTACAAGGAGTTCATGCGGCTGGAGTTCGGGGCCCGCATCATGCACCTGTTCACGCTCGGTATTCCGGGGCTGCTCCAGACCGAGGATGTGGCGCGTGCACTGTTGTCCGGCGACCAGGAAACGGAGAGCGAGGCGGAGTCGGTCGAGGAACAGGTCATTGCGCGCCTGGGCCGCCAGCAGTTGCTCTTCCGCAATCCGGCCCCCACCGTCCGGATCATCATGGACGAGTACGGGTTGCGTCGTCCGGTGGGCGACGCGGAGGTGTGGGAAGCCCAGTTGGAGCATCTGATCAGGATCGCGGAGCTGCCGATGGTCACTCTTCAGGTGTTGCCGTTCACAGCCGGGGCCCACCACCTGATGGACGGCTCCCTTACGCTGATGTGGCAGGAGGACGGGAGTGCCGTTGCCTACATGGAAGGCAACCAGTGCTCCGAGTTGCTGGAAGATCCCGCAGACGTCACGCGCGCCCGGCTGTCCTACGATCGGGCACGGGATCGAGCGTTGCCCCCGCCCGACTCCATCGCGTTCATCAGGGGCGTCCTGAAGGAGTTCAGAGGATCATGAAGCGCACGCCCGACCTCTCCACCGCGACCTGGCGCAAGTCGAGCTACAGCGACGGCGGCGCGAACAACTGCATCGAGGTCGCCGACGGCTACCCCGGCCTCGTCCCCGTACGCGACAGCAAGACCCCCACCGGCCCCGCGCTCATGATCGCCGCGCCAGCCTGGTCGGCCTTCGTGGACTTCGCGGCCGGTCACTGAACCCGCTGCCGTACACCGCAGGGCCCGCCCTTCGCCCTCTCCCTGCGGAGCGCGGGCCCTCGGGCCTCCACGGGACGGCCCGGGAAATCGCGTTCCGGCGCGGGCATCGCCGCCGTATGCTCCCCAGAGGGATGGGGCTCGTAGCGCAGCGGTTGTCGCGCCTTCACCGCATGTGGGAGGACGCCGGTTCGAATCCGGCCGGCCCCACCCCCTCGCCTGCTGAGCACCCCGCGACTACTCAGCCGCCCCCCCCCCCTGACTTTCGGCTCGCTCTGGGCTGACCACAGCGGCCGGTGCGGCCGGCCGGAGTCGATGGACGTCAGCGTACGGTGCCGTCCCACTGCCAGTCAGTGTTCCGGGGCAGCCCGGAAAGCGGGGCGGTCCAGGGAGGCGAGAGGGTGATGCAGTGGTCGGCGGGGCGGGCGATGAGCAGGCCCGCGTAGCCGGTCAGGCCCAGGGGTCGAAGGGGATTCCGGCGGGCCGGGAGTTGTCGAGCAGGTTACGGAAGCGGTCGTCCTTGTCGGTGACCTTGATGGTCGCGGCCCCGAAGTCGGCGTTCATGAGCCGCTCGCGCAACTCGGTGCTGGGGAAGCCGTTCCAGTCGACGACCGGGGGATAGCGCCAGTTGCCGTAGTGGTTCTCCGGCGGCTCGTCGTTGCCGTTGGCGAGGCGGAAGAAGTGCGTGCTCCAACCGTCCTTGTGGTAGACGACCTTGGGGTGTGAGCCGTCGAAACGCACCTGCGAGCGCGGGTAGGTCCTGACGGTGCTGTGTTGCGTCGTCGAGACGTAGTCCACCTGGTTGGAGCCCTGGTTGACCCAGGAGATCACATGCTCGAAGTCGTGCCGGTGCCCGCCGAGCCCGCTGCCGTGGACGGCCTGGTCCTTCTCGAAGTAGCTCGCGTAGACGATGGCGCACCAGCCGTTGTTGCACTTCGACCGGGCGTAGGTCTGGGAGTTGTCCAGGTCCCACCTGTCCCGGCAGCTGCCGTTGACCGCACCGGTCGTCTTCAGCCCCGTCGCGAGGGTGCCGTCGGGACCGATGGCGGGCGTGGCGTAGCAGCCGTCCCCGTCGTAGTCGAAGGCGGGCGAGAAGGACTGCTCGTAACCTCCGGCGTTCTGCGGGAGGTTCTGCGGCGGGTCCGCGTGGGCGGTGGAGGCGGGCATCAGGACGAACAGGGCCGCGGCGGCCAGGACGGCGGCGGCGCGGAAGGCCAGGCCCCGGGCGGCCGGGGCCCCGGCGGGGGTGGCCGGAGAAGGCGGATTGCGCATGCTGGCTGGTTCTCCTCGCGGGACTGGCGGCCGAGGCGGCTGGTCGCCTCGGCGCGGGGCGCCTGTCGCAGTCTGGAGGAAGAACCCTGCGATTGTCCGTACACGGTCACTACTTTTCCTGACGCCACGACGACATCGCACCCGACGGCCGCGCGCCCCGGGCGGTCACCACTCTGGCCGCGCACCAGCGGGCGGCGGCGACCCGGGCCGCGCGCCACCGGGCGGTGGCGACCCGGGCCGTACACACCCGGCCGGTCACCGCTTGGGGCCGCACGCACCCAGGCCGTCACCGCCCGTCGAGCAGCCTCGCCACGGCTTCGCGCGCATGGCGGGCCGGGGCCGCGTCACCGCTGACACCGGCCGCCACGATGGCCCCTTCGGCGAGCAGGAAGACCGGCTCGACGGACGTCGGCGCCCCGGCCGCACGGACCCACGTCGCGAGCTGGTCGTGGAACGCCTTCTTGTGCGACCGGACTTCGGCCAGGACCGGCCCGGACGACGCGCCGAGCTCACCGTGGGCGTTGATCCAGGCACAGCCGCGGAAGCCCGGCTCCGCGAACCACCCGGCGAGCCAGTCGAAGACCGTGAGCACGCGTTCGCGGGGGTCCTCGACCCGCTCCACGCAGACGGCCAGGCCCCCCCTCCACCGCTGGTCGCGCCGCCGGAGCACCGCCACCACGAGGTCCTCCTTCGCCGCGAAGAACCGGTAGATCCGCTTCAGCGGCAGACCGGACGCCTCGCGGACCGCGTCCATCCCGACCGCCCGGATGCCCCGCTCGTAGAAGAGCCGCTCCGCCGCGTCGAGCAGCGCCTCGCGGTCCAGGCGGTTCTGTTCCTCGGTGATCGGGGCCGGCATCGGGGGCTCCTTGACGTTGAGAACGATCGTTCCCTACCTTAGACCCCGCCAGATGGAGAACGTTCGTTCTCGACACCAGGAGGCCGCTGTGCAGGAAGACCGCCCGCCCTACCCGCCGTTCACCCGGGAGACCGCCCGGCAGAAGGTCCAGGCGGCCGAGGACGCGTGGAACACTCGCGATCCCCGGCGGGTGGCCCTCGCCTACACGCCGGACTCGGCCTGGCGGAACCGGGACGTGTTCGTCAACGGCCGCGAGGAGATCGTCGCCTTTCTGACCCGCAAGTGGGAGCGCGAGCTGGACTACGCGCTGCGCAAGAGCCTTTGGGGATTCGACGGGGACCGCATCGCCGTCCGCTTCCAGTACGAATGGCGCGACGCGGACGACCGGTGCTGGCGCAGCTACGGCAACGAGCTGTGGGAGTTCGACGAGCGCGGCCTGATGCGGCGACGCGAGGCGAGCATCAACGATGTCGCCATCGCCGAGGCCGACCGACGCATCCACGGCCCTCGGCCCGCCGCCGAGCACGGGGCCGACATCCCGCTCCGGTAGCGGGAGTCCGCCTAGCGGGCCTCGCGGGGTGCCGCGCGGGGTGCCGCAGGTGGCACCAGGGACATCCACAACCCCAGCAACGAGGAACTCTCCGTCGCGGAACGTCGGGTCAAGCGGGTCCTCTGGGAGGCGAGCGAGACCGCATCGCGGCCCGCGCTCTGCGCGCCCCCGCCAAGAACAGGTGATCGGACACGGGCCGGCGGACACGGGGCGGGGACGCAGGAGCGGTGCGGGGCGGCCCGGTGGCCGATCCCCGCCCCGCCTCTCCCCCCCGCCCTCAGCTCGGCAGCACCGGCAGCAGTTCCGGCAGGTGACCGTCCGAGGCCGCTGCCGCCGCGATCCGTTCCGCCGGGACCTCCCCGTACAGCGTCGTGCGCGGGCGGGCCGGGCGGCCCGCCAGTTCGGCGATGGCGGTGAGGTCCTCGATGGAGCGGTACGAGCCGTAACTCGACCCGGCCATACGGGAGATCGTCTCCTCCATCAGCGTGCCGCCCAGGTCGTTCGCGCCCGAGCGGAGCATTTCCGCCGCGCCCTCCGCGCCGAGCTTCACCCAGCTCGTCTGGATGTTGGTGATGTGGGGGTGGAGGAGGAGCCGGGCCATCGCGGTGACCGCGCGGTTGTCGCGGTCGGTCGGGCCGGGGCGGGCGATGCCCGCCAGGTAGACAGGGGCGTTGGTGTGGATGAAGGGGAGGGTGACGAACTCCGTCAACCCGCCTGTCTCCTGCTGGAGTCGGGACAGCGTACGGAAGTGGCCCAGCCAGTGGCGGGGCTGGTCGACATGGCCGTACATCATCGTCGAGGACGAGCGCAGACCCACCTCGTGGGCCGTCCTGATGACCTCCAGCCAGGTGGCCGTGGGCAGTTTGCCCTTGGTGAGGACCCAGCGGACCTCGTCGTCCAGGATCTCCGCCGCCGTTCCGGGGATCGAGTCGAGCCCGGCCTCCTTGGCGGCCGTCAGCCAGTCGCGGATCGACAGGCCGGTGCGGGTCGCACCGTTGACGACCTCCATGGGGGAGAACGCGTGCACGTGCATGCCGGGGGTCCGCTCCTTCACCGCTCGCGCGATGTCGAAGTACGCCGTCCCGGGCAGGTCCGGGTGGATGCCGCCCTGCATGCAGACCTCGACCGCGCCCACGTCCCACGCCTGCGCAGCCCGGTCCGCGACCTGGTCGAGCGAGAGCGTGTACGCGTCGGCGTCCGTACGGCGCTGGGCGAAGGCGCAGAAGCGGCAGCCGGTGTAGCAGACGTTGGTGAAGTTGATGTTCCGCGTGACGATGTACGTGACGTCCTCGCCGACCACGTCCCGGCGCAGCGCGTCCGCGATCCGGCACAGCTCGTCCAGTGCCGGGCCGTCCGCGTGGAGCAGGGCGAGGGCCTCGTCGTCGGTGAGCTTCGTCGGGTCGTCGGCGGCCTGGCTGAGCGCCTGGCGTACGTCGGCGTCGATGCGGGACGGGACCATGCCGGGGGCCGCCGCCTCGCGGAGCGCCTCCCAGTCCCCGTAGACCTCGTCGAAGTCGTCGCGGCGGTCGCCGGTGCGGCCCTCGGTGTCGATGGTGGCGTGCAGGTCGGTGCGGCCGGTGGAGGTGAAGCCCTCGTCCGGCTCCTGCCAGGGCAGGCCGACGGGGACCGCGTCCTCGCGGGCGAGGCCCGTCTCCGGGTCGGCCAGGGCGCGGACGTGCGGGAGGAGGCGGGGGTCCAGCCACGGCTCGCCGCGCTGGATGAACTCGGGGTAGATGGTGAGACGTTCGCGGAGCGTGAAGCCCGACTCGGCTGTTCGCTCCGCCAGTTCGTCGATGTGCGGCCAGGGGCGCTCGGGGTTCACGTGGTCGGGCGTGAGGGGTGAGACCCCGCCCCAGTCGTCGATGCCCGCGCCGATGAGCAGCGCGTACTCCGCGTCCACCAGGTTCGGCGGGGCCTGGATGCGCGCGGACGGGCCGAGGATGTGCCGGGCGACGGCGATGGCCGCGGCCAGCTCCTCCAGCTCCGCGTCGGGCATCTTGCGCATCGCCGTGTCCGGCTTGGCGCGGAAGTTCTGCACGATGACTTCCTGGATGCCGTGGTAGGCGCGGGCCGTCTTGCGCAGCTCGAAGAGGGAGTCGGCGCGTTCCTCGTACGACTCGCCGATCCCGATCAGGATGCCGGTCGTGAAGGGGACGTTGGAGCGGCCCGCGTCCTCCAGCACACGCAGCCGTACGGCCGGTTCCTTGTCCGGGGAACCGTGGTGCGGGCCGCCCGGCTCGGACCACAGGCGGGTCGCCGTGGTCTCCAGCATCATCCCCATAGAGGGGGCGACCGGCTTGAGGCGCTGGAGGTCGGTCCAGGTCATCACGCCCGGGTTGAGGTGGGGCAGCAGGCCCGTCTCCTCCAGGACGCGGATCGCCATGGCGCGTACGTACGCGAGGGTGTCGTCGTACCCCTCCGCCTCCAGCCACTCCCGCGCCTCCGGCCAGCGGTCCTCCGGGCGGTCCCCGAGCGTGAACAGCGCTTCCTTGCAGCCCATCGCCGCGCCCTCGCGGGCGATCTTCAGCACCTCGTCGGGCGAGAGGAACATCCCGTGGCCCGCCCGGCGGAGCTTGCCCGGGACGGTGACGAAGGTGCAGTAGTGGCACCGGTCACGGCAGAGACGGGTGAGCGGGATGAAGACCTTGCGCGAGTACGTGATCACGCCCGGCCGGCCCGCGGCTTCCAGGCCCGCGTTCCGTACCCGGGCGGCGGACGCCGCGAGGTCCGTCAGATCGTCGCCGCGCGCCTGGAGCAGCACGGCGGCCTCGGTCACATCGAGGGCGACACCGTCGCGGGCGCGTTTGAGCGCGCGCCGCATGGCGTTGGAGGTCGGGCGTCCGCTCTGAGCATCGGTCATGAACCGAGCATACGAGCGAGGTACACGCACCGGACCAGGGCCTCGGCCCGGGATTCGCCGCCCGCGACATGACCGTGGTCACTCGTGCGGGCCGACTCGTTCGGATGAGAGCCCGCCGACGGTGTCCTCACGCCTACTGTCGGAACGGTGATGGAAACGATCGTCCTCGACATCGGCGAAACCCTCGTACGCGACGACCGGCACTGGGCGTCCTGGGCCAACTGGCTCGGCGTACCGCCGCACACGCTCAGTGCGCTGGTGGGCGCGGCCGTCGCCCAGGGCCGCGACGCCACGGACGCGCTGCTCGTCCTGCGGCCCGGCATGGACGTCGAGGAGGCCTACTCCGCCCGCGTGGCCGCCGGACGCGGCGAGCACCTCGACGAGTCGGACCTCTATCAGGACGTGCGGCCCGCGCTGGGCGAACTGCGGGCCGCGGGCGTCCGCGTGGTGGTGGCGGGGAACGGCACGGCCCGCGCCGGAGAGCTGCTGCGGGCGCTGGACCTGCCCGCCGACCTGGTGGTCACCTCGGCCGAGTGGGGTGTGCGGAAGCCGGACCCGGAGTTCTTCGCGCGGGTGACGGAGGCGGCGGGTGCGGCCCCGGAGGCGACGCTGTACGTGGGCGACCACCCGGCCGAGGACCTGTTTCCCGCAGCCGCGGCGGGCCTGCAGACGGCCCATCTGCGGCGCGGGCCGTACGGGCACTGGTGGGCGGACCACCCGGACGTGGTGGAGACGGCGGACTTCCGCATCGGCGCGCTGACGGAGCTGGTGGGGCTGACGGACTCGGTCGGGCCGACGGCGCCGCCCGACGCGGTGCCGGACGAGAAGCCGAAGGTGGTGCGGCGGGGGGCGCTGCGGTCGGTCCGGTAGGGACGGGCCTGCCCCCGAGCCCGGCGCGATCCGAACGAAAGGCCCTGGCGTAGCTGTCGTCGTGCGCCCGCCAGGGATGACGGGGACAGCGCTCAGTCCCCCAGCACCGCCTGCATCACGCTCTTCGCGATCGGGGCGCCGAGGCGGCCGCCGGAGATGTCGGAGCGGGAGATGTCCATGTCCGTCGGGTCGATGAACACGGCGACCGCGACCGAGCGGCCGTCGTCCTTCTTGCCGTAGCTGACGAACCAGCCGTACGGGACCTCGTCGCGGACGTCCACACCGCGCTGGGCGGTGCCCGTCTTGCCGCCGACCGTCACACCGTCGATCAGGGCGCGCTGGGCGCTGCCCTCCTTCGCCGTGTGCTCCATCATTTCCTGGACCTTCTTCGCCGTCTCCGCCGAGACGGCCTGGCTCATCTCCTTCGGCTCGTTCTTCTCCAGCGTGGAGAGGTCCGGGCCGCGCAGCTCCTCCACGATGTAGGGCTGCATCAGCTTGCCGTCGTTGGCGAGGGCCGCCGTCACCATCGCCATCTGCATCGGGGTGCTCGTCAGGCTGCCCTGGCCCATGCCGGTGAGCGCCGTGCCGGGCTTGTCGAGCTTCTCGGGGTAGAGGCTCTTCGTGGCGAGCATGTCGCCGAACTCGTCCGAGTAGACGTCCTCGTTGAACCCGAACTTCTCCGCGGTCTCGCGCATCCGGTCCTCGCCCAGCTCGGCGGCCGCGTCGAGGAAGACGTTGTTGCAGGAGTGCTGCATGGCGGTCTTCATGGACGCCTTGTCGCAGACCGCGTCCCCCGCCTCGCTGCCGATCTTGTTCGTGGAGAGCGGCAGCGGATACGGCGACACCGCGTCCGTCCGGGCGTCCACGTCCGTGACCACGCCGTGCTCCAGCGCGGCCGCCGCCGTGAGGATCTTGAAGGTGGAGCCGGGCGGGAAGGTCTCGCGCAGCGGGCGGTTGGCCAGCGGCTTGCTCTTGTCGTCGAGGAGCGCCTTGAAGCGGTCGCTCTCCTTGAACGAGATCCCGGCGAAGACCCCGGGGTCGTAGGAGGGCGTGGACACCAGGGACAGGACCTTGCCGGTACGCGGGTCGAGGGCGACGACCGCGCCCCGGGCTCCCAGGTCCGTCAGCCCCTTGTAGGCGGCCTTCTGCGCCTTCGCGTCGATCGTGGTGATCACGTCGCCGCCGCGCCGGGGCTCCCCCATCAGGACGTCCTTGGCGTGCCGGAAGGCGAAGCGGTCGTCCTGGCCGCTGAGGATGCTGTCGTACGTCCGCTCCAGCAGCGAGGTGCCCTGGGCCTGGGAGGCGTAACCGGTGACGGGCGCGTACATCGGCCCGTCCTTGAAGGTCCGCCGGAACTGGTAGTCCGTGCTCCCGGTCTCCTTCGAGCCGGTGATCGCCTTGCCGCCGACGATGATGTCGCCGCGCGGGGAGGCGAACCGCTCGAACCGCACCCGGGCGTTCCTCTCGTGCTGGGCCAGCTCCTCGCGGTCCACGTGCTGGAGCCAGTTCGCCCGCAGCAGCAGGGCCAGCACCAGCAGCCCGCAGAAGATGGCTATGTGCCGCAACGGCCTGTTCATTCCACTCCCCACTCGGGCGGGCACCCGGTCCGGCGCGGGACGCGCACGGACGCGCTCGTACGCGTCCGCGGACCGGGCCCGCGTTCGCGATCCCCGGAGAGTAAGGATGCCCTGCGGCCGTACCCGGTTGCACGGGCCCCCCGCGGGCCTACAGGTACGCGGCGTAGGAGTCCAGCGCCCGCAGCACCTCCGGCTCGTCGGCCGGGGGCAGCTGGAGCACGACCTCCTCGATCCCCAGATCCGCGTAGTGGGCGAGCTTCCCCGGGCTCGGCAGGACCGCGTGCGGCACCACCTGGAGGCCCTTCGGGTCGCGCCCGGCCGCCTCCCAGACCGCTCGCAGCTTCGGGAGGGACTCGGTGAGGCCCCGGCCGCCGATGGGCAGCCAGCCGTCCGCGTACTCCGCGATGTGCGCGAACAGCTTCGGTCCCGCTCCGCCGCCGATCAGGGTGCGCGGGCCGTTGACCGGGCCGCGCGGCCGCTGGACCGGCTTGGGGTGCGCCTCGCTCGCCCGTACGGACCCGAACTCGCCCTCGTACGCCGTCGGTTCGTCCGCCCACAGGGCCCGCATCAGCGCCATCCGGTCCCGGCCCAGGTCCCGGCGGGTCGACCACCGCACCCCGTGGTCGGCGGCCTCCTCCACGTTCCAGCCGTAGCCGATGCCGAGCGTGAACCGGCCGCCGGAGAGGTGGTCCAGGGTAGCCACCTGCTTGGCCAGGCCGATCGGGTCGTGCTGGGCGATCAGCGTGATGCTGGTGCCGAGCGCGAGGCGTTCGGTGACCGCGGCGGCCTGGCCGAGGGCGACGAAGGGGTCCAGGGTGCGGCCGTACTCGCGGGGGAGATCACCGCCCGCCGGATACGGCGTGCTCCGGCTCACCGGGATGTGGGTGTGCTCGGGCAGGTACAGCCCGGCGAACCCCCGCTGCTCCAGCTCGCGGGCGAGCCTGACCGGTGTCACCGTCTCGTCGGTGAGGAAGATCGTTGTGGAGATCCGCATCGGGAACACCTCCGTCATCGAGAACACCTCCGTCGTCCGTGGGTTTCCGCCGGTTTCCGTCGGTTGTCCGTCAGCCGTCGTCCAGCCTTCAGCACGTCGTGCGCGCGAAGGGCCAAGGTATGCCGTACGAGAACGAAATCCGAGTCCCAGGAAGGCCCGTATGTCGGAATCCGTACGCACCCGGACCCTGCGCGGGACGCTGCCCGCCGGATCACCCGATTACGTCTATCTGCCCGTCGAAGTGGAGCGCGGGGTCACCGAGTTCGCCGTCTCGTACACGTACGGCAGACCGCCCGTCCCGCCCGGCGTCCAGGGAAACGCGCTCGACATCGGCCTCTTCGACGAGCGCGGCACCGGGCCCGGCGGGCGCGGCTTCCGCGGCTGGTCCGGCGGGGCGCGCGCCTCGTTCTTCGTCCGGGGCGACACGGCGACCCCCGGCTACCTCCCCGGCCCGGTACGCGCGGGGACCTGGCACATCGTGCTGGCCCCCTACACCGTGGCGCCCGAGGGACTTCCGTACGAGGTCACCGTCACCCTGCGGTCCGGGGAGCCTGCCCCGACCCCCGTGCCGGTGTACCCGCCCGAGCGGGCCGAGGGGCGCGGCCTCGCCTGGTACCGGGGCGACTGCCATCTCCACTCCGTGCACTCCGACGGGCGCCGCACCCCGGCCGAGGTCGCCGCGGCCGCCCGGGCCGCCGGGCTCGACTTCATCAACAGCAGCGAGCACAACACCGTGTCCGCACACGCCGCGTGGGAGGGGCTGTGGGGTGAGGACCTGCTGATCCTGACCGGCGAGGAGATCACCACCCGCAACGGGCACGTGCTGGCGGTCGGCACCGACCCGGGCGTCTTCGTCGACTGGCGCTACCGGGCCCGCGACCAGCGCTTCGGCCGCTGTGCGGAGCAGGTGCGCCGGGCCGGCGGGCTCGTCGTGCCCGCCCACCCGCACGCCCCCTGCATCGGCTGCCGCTGGAAGTTCGGCCTCGCGGACGCGGACGCGGTCGAGGTGTGGAACGGGCCCTGGACCCCGGACGACGAGATCGCCCTCGCGGAGTGGGACAACGCGCTGGGGGCGTCCGTACGGGGCACGGACCGCGGGACCGGCCACCGGCCCGGGCCGTGGGTTCCCGCGATGGGCGGCAGCGACGCGCACCGCGAGCCCGACCTCGTCGGTCACCCGCAGACCGTCGTCCTGGCCGAGACGCTCTCGCGGCGGGCGGTCCTCGCGGGCATCCGGGCCGGGCGCTCCTACCTCGCCGAGTCCTCCGCCCTGTCCCTCTCCTTCGGCGCGACGGACGGGCGGGGCGGGCACGCGGGGATCGGCGAGCGGCTGCGGGCCGCGGCGGACGCCCCCGTCACCGTACGACTTGAGGTGGCGGGGGCTCCCGGCTGCACCGCGCACCTGGTCACCGATCAGGGCACCCTGCTGACCACCCCGCTGCCCGCGTCGGGCGCGGGCGTGGTGGAGTGGCGCACGACTCCCTCCCACGCCGCCTACGTCCGGGCCGAGGTCCGCCACGCCCCGGCCGTACCGGGGCTGCCGGGCGCGTTCGCGGCGCTCACCAACCCGGTCTTCCTCGATGCGGAGGCCGGTACGCAGGGGTGAGAAGCAGGAAGGCCAAGGGGGAGAAGGAGAAGGGAGGGGGAAGGGACGATGGGCAGCGGAACGGTTCGGGGTACGGGCCGGAAGCCGGTGGAGAGGAGCTGCTGCGATGGGGACTGGGCCGGGGCTGGGGCTGGGGTACTTCCTGCTGCCCGCGGGCGGCGCGCTGAGTCTGACCGGAGTGATCACCGGCAACGGCACGCTGATCAGCCTGAGCTGGATCATGTGGGTGCTCGGGATCCTGCTGCTGTTCCGGAACCGTTCCCGCCGCCCGGTCGACACGCAGAAGCTCGCGGCGGCGGCCGCCGCCGGGGATGCGAGGGCGGTACGGGGGCTGCGGACGCTCGCCCTGACCGCACGGGCCGAAGGACGCCCCGACACGGCCGAGCGGCTGCTGCGGCAGGCCGTGAAGGCCGGTGACGTGGAGTCGATGTGGGAGCTGGGCCGGCTGGTCGAGGCGCGCGAGGGCCTCGCGGCGGCGGAGCCGTGGTTCCGGATGGCCGCCGGGCGCGGTCACGCCGTCGCCAGGCGGCTCTTCCGGGCGGGCGGCGAGCTGAACCCGGACGGGACGAGCCCGCTGTAGCCGGGCCCGGTCCGTCAGGATCTCCCCCTGGTCACCCCTCGGGCCCTGGTCACCCCTCGGGCAGGCCCAGCGCCGCCCGGCTCAGAAACGCCAGCCGGGCCGTCTTCTCCGGCTTCTGGATCTCCGGGCCCAGCTCGAAGCCGACCCGGACCATCCGGGCGAGCGCCTTCTCGTTGCGGGCGTCCGGCTCGACGACGACCCGCAGGTGGGCCGGGTCACTGAAGACGTAACCGATGAACGCGGTGAGCAGGGCGTCGGTGTACCCCTTCACCGCGCCCTCGCCCTCGGCGGGCGCGATCAGCAGGTGGATACCGAAGTCCCCGGGCTGGACGTCGTAGCACTCGCCGACCGGGTCGGCGTCCGGTTCGTACGTCTGGAACAGCGCGGCCGGGACGCCGTCGCGCAGCGCCAGGTAGGCGTGGTGGGTGGAAAGCGAGTCGACGTACTCGTAGATCTCCCGGACCTGTTCGGCGGTGTGACCGGCCATGCCCCAGAAGCGGGCGCGTTCCTGGGTGACCCAGCCGTGCAGCAGGTCGGCGTCGGCCGCCGGGTCGACCGGAACCAGGCGGACGGTGCCGAAGCCCTCGACCTTCTGCTCGTGCACGGCCGGGCGGAGGGCGGGCGCGGTGGGTTCGGTGACGGTCATGGGGGCCTTGTCCTCGTCGTTCTCGGCGCCCTCGGGACAGGGCGTCTCGGAGTGTGTCGTGCGGTGCAGCAGGTTCCAGTCGGTGACGACCGGGGCGAGGTCGCCCCGTGCCCACAGGGGTGTCTGGTCGCGGTGGTGCGCGGACCCGGGGACGCCGGACGCGCCGAAGGGCACCACCCACCTGCTGTCCTCGCGGCGGGCCAGGTCCCAGACGTAACGGGCGGCCGGGCCCCGGGCGAACAGGTCGGTGACGCCGGGCACGCTGGAGGTGGACAGCACGCAGTCGTGGTCGCCCGCGAGCCCCGGCCGGGCGGCCTCGTCGGGGACCGCGTCCGGGAGCGCCTGCCAGGGGGACAGCCGGTGCAGCTCGCCCCACGGGCCGGGCGGGGCCTCCTCGGCCGCCGCCGCGACCGCCTCGGCCGAGGCCGCGACCACCGCCAGCCGGTCCTCGTACGGCAGGAACCCCACGGTCAGCAGGGTCTCCAGGGCGTAGCCGATCCGGGGGACTGCGGCGAGCCAGGGGCGGAAGAGCGGCGGGTACGCGGGCGAGCGCCACGGATCGTCCGCGGCCGTGAGGGCCTTCAGGGCCGGGTGGGCGGCCAGGCGGTGGACGACGTCCGTGCGCAGCCGCGCGTAGAGGGTCGCGTCGGTGCTGTCCGCGTCCATGTGGCGGTCCCAGCGCAGCAGCCGGTCCCGGAGGCGTTCGGCGGCGGGGCCCAGGGCCGGGGCCCCGGCGAGCAGGGACAGCAGCGGGCGGGCCGAGGCGAGGTGGGTGTCGGTGTGGACGGCGGCCATGCCGACGGGCGAGTGGTCTGCGTCCGCGTCGAGCAGCTCCCGTATCCGGCGGGCCCGGTGCGGGGGCGCGAACTCCACGCCCAGCGGGGCGGCGAGGCCACGTTCGTTGGCCATCACGGCGATCCCGGTGGCGGGGTCGACCTCGGTGCGGGGCAGAGGGACGGTCTCGCCCCCGCGCCAGGCGTACGCGGGGTCCTCGGCCGGAACAACGCGCAGCCGGTTGGCGTACGGGCGCGCCGGGACGTGTCCGGCGGTCCGGTGCAGGGTGGCCCCGGCGGTGTCGGCGGCCAGGACCACGTTGACCGGCTCGACCCAGCGGTCGAGGGCGGCGTCGAGGTCGGCGACCGTACGGGCGCGGAGCAGCGCGGGCAGCACGTCGAAGCCGAGCTCCCCGGTGACGCGGGGCGGGTGGCGGAGGCTGATGAAGGGCGCGTCGGGGCTCGGAGCGTCGTGCACGTCCCCGATGATCACCGGCCCCCGGTCCGTCTCCACCACCTCGACCGTCTCCGGCTCTCCCCCGGCCACCTCGATGGTCTCCGTGTGGGCGTGGGCCCGGTACCAGCCGTCCGGGCCCAGCGCCTCCACCCCGCCGTCCGGAGTGCGGCGCAACCGCTCACGGTACAGGTCCTGGTAGTCCGCCATGGCGTTGGTGATCGCCCAGGCGACGCCCCCCGTGTGTCCGAAGTGGGCGATACCGGGGATACCCGGGACCGCGAGGCCGACGACGTCGAACTCGGGGCAGGCGAGCCGGATCTGCTGGTAGACGCCCGGGGCCTCGATGAAGCGGTGCGGGTCGCCCGCGACGAGGGGGGCGCCGGTGGTGGTGCGGTCGCCGGTGAGGAGCCAGCCGTTGCTGCCCGCGGTGCCGGGGCCGTCGGTGGCGAAGAGGGTCATGTGGTCCTCGCCGAGCCGGCGGGCGACCTCTTCGCGCCAGAGTTTGGTGGGGAACCCCGCGAACAGGATGTGCGTGGAAAGCCAGACGCCGAGCGGGGTCCAGGGCTCCCAGCGGCCGGGGGCGAGCGGGGCCGCGGCGAACTCGGGGGCCAGGGCGGCCCCTTCGGCGAGACCCTCGTTGACTCCGTCGACGTACGCGCCCACCCAGGCGGCGGTCTCGGGCGCGAGCCCCTCGTAGCAGCGGCGGGCGGTGTCGGCGAGCCGGGCCCGCCGGACGAACCGGTCCCAGTCGAGGGCCTCCGCGCCGAGGTACGCGGCGGTCGTGCCGAGTACCCGGTGGCGCTCGGTCTCCAGCTGCCAGGCCCGGTCCAGGGCGGCGTTGTGACCCTGGGCGCGGGCCAGGCCGAGGGCGTCGGCGGCCCGCAGGTGGGGTATCCCCCAGTCATCCCGGAACACCTCGAAGCGGCCACCGGCACCCCGGTCCGGTCCGGCGTCGGGTCTCTCGCTGCCGGTGCCAGCGGTCATCGCTCTGCCCATCCCCTGCTCCGGTGGTTTTCAGCCACTCCCCAGCCCTCAAGATTTAGGTTAGCCTAACCTAAAGCGACTCTTTGGCAGTGGGCCGGGGCGCCAGGGCGAGGCAGGAGACACCGTGGGACATGGCTGGGAAGGCGTCGTTCTCAAACTGCTCCGGGGGCGTGACTTCACGTTCACGGTGACCGGCGCGGAGCAGGTCACCGACCGCTTCCGCCGGGTGCACTTGAGCGACGGCGGGCTGCTCGCGGCGACCGGCGGCGCGCATCCGACGATGTGGGTGCGGCTCTGGTTCGAGCAGGCCGGCAAGCCGCACCAGCGCGCCTACACCCTGGTCGACCCGGACCCCGAGGCCGGGACTTTCAGCCTCGAATTCGCCCTCCACGAGGGCCCCGCCTGCGACTGGGCGCGGGCCGCCCGGCCCGGCGACACGATCGACGCGACGCTCCAGGGCACCGGCTTCACCCTGCCCGACCCGGCGCCCTCCCGGCTCTTCGTGATCGGCGACCCGGCCGCGCTGCCCGCGATCAACTCACTGCTGGACGCGATCCCGGGCACCCCGGCGACCATCTGGTTCGAGACCTCGGACGAGGACGACCGGAAACTGCCGTTCCGCCTCGACGAGGCCCACCACACCCTGCACCACGTGGAGCGCCGCGAGGCGGGCGCGCATCTGGTCTCCGAGGTGAAGGCCGCCCTGCCGGGACTGCTGGGCGAGGACCACTCGGACGCGTACGTCTGGGTCGCCTGCGACACGTCGACCACCCGGACCCTGTCGGCATACCTCCGCAAGGAGCTGGGCCTGCCCAAGGACCGGGTGAACGCGCTGGGCTACTGGCGGCCGTAGCCCCTCGCCGAAGAACACCGCACCGGAGACCTCAGTCCTCGACCACCAGGACTGAGGTCTCTTCCGTTCACGCCGCGCGGAGAGGCAACCGAACCCCGTGCGATCACGTCGACTCAGAACGTTCGGCCGGATACACAATCACCCCCACGGGTTCCGTGACATTCCCCCCATCAGCCAATTCACCTCCACTTGAACCCGGACCGGATCGGCACTGAATTCCGAAGTGATCCGGACGCCGAACAATGACGGCGCATCAACCTCACCTCGAATTCCGGGACTAGCTGAATCAGGAAACTTCCGGGCGCATGAAGTCCGCCCACAATCAACGACCTTGGCGACACTCGGCCAGAGAACCGGCTGCCGATCGACCCACAGGAAGTCGACTTGACGCAGCCTCAACCTTCAAAATCACTGCACAGAAATTGTTTAAAAGGAAAGTAAATTAGGGGCAAAGCGGAACCGGCGGGCCTTTTTGCGGGAGGTCGCAGATCTTGTAACTTCATTTTCCGACCCGCTCACCAGCGGGCCATCGCACGAGAGCAAGGAGATGAAGATGAGCCTTACCGACATCCGAGAAATGGGCTTCGTCGACCTGTCGCCCGAGCAGGAGGAGAACGTTATGGGTGGCGCTACCAAGGCGCAGTGCACCCAGTGGGCCTTCATGATCGCAACTGGTGGGGCCTGGCTGTCCGCCGGCCATCAGAACTACGTCAACCTCTACAACAAGTACTGCAAGAAGAAGTAGCCCACCCAGGCTGAAACGCTCCGGAGGCCACACATTCCTCCCCTGGGCGAGGCGCGGGTTGCACGGGTGGCAGGGGAGGCACCGCAACCCGCGGCCTCGCCCCACAGGAGGTAGCAATGCTGACGAAAAAGACCCGGAAGTACCACATGCAGCAAGAAGGGGAGACCGATTGTGGTCCTGCCGCCGCATGGATGGTGCTCAAGAGGCACGGCATATCCATAGACATACCGACCTTGCGCGATTCGGTGGGTCTCGGGCAGGCAGGCTGCAGCCTGCTGAGGCTGCGTGAAGGCCTCGCATCGTATGGAGTCCCTGCCGCATCCTATGAGATTCCCCCCACGAAATTGGCGGATGCACTGGAGGTCACGGGCCCCGCCGTAGCACATCTGGAACGTGAATTCACTGACCACTTCGTGGTGATCCACGGAATGGACCGGACCGGGAAGCTCCTGGTGAGCGACCCTTCGTTCTCCAACATGTACACCGTCTCAGTCTCAGACTTTGGCACAGAATTCACCGGCAAGGTGCTCCTCACTGAGGTCCCTTCCGCGCCAGCGAACCGACGGCGTAATAATTCACCGAGGGCGAGCTCCCTCTTCGGGCTGATCTCTGCCTACCGATCCCGGATAGTTGCCGTTTCTGGCCTTTCTGTGCTCGTCGCGGTGATAGCTATCTCGACATCCCTCTTCCTGCAGTTCGCAGTGGACAGATACCTGGGCGAGGAATCAGGACGACCGCTGACGCTGTTCGCTCTGGGCTTCATATGCGTCACCCTCTTCGGCAGCCTGCTCCAATTCGTGCAGGGACGCCTGGTCGTCGCGCTCGGACAGCGCATACAGAAAGAACTGTCATCCTCATACATCAGCAAGCTCGTCGGTCTACCCGTCCGGTTCTTCAACACCCGCCGAATCGGCGATCTCGTGAGCAGGCTGGACGATATTCAGCAGATTCAGGCGCTGGCGACCGGGGCCACCATCGGCGTCTGTGTGGACCTCGGCGTCATCTTCGTAGTGGGAGCCTATCTGGCGACGATGAACGTGCTCATGTTCTCCATGCTCGTCGTGGCAGCCGGGGCCAGTGCACTCATCGCCTTCATTTCCTTCAAGTCGATCCGTGAGGCGGCGGAGGAATCGCTCCAACACGACTCCACCCTCAAGGCCGCCGCCGTGAACCTTCTGTCCAGTTTCGACAGTGTGGTTTCGTACTCCTTGAGGCCCATGGTCTCGGAGAGACTGGCCGCTGCTCTGGACCGTCGGATCTCTTCCCAGTGCCGGCTCGGGAACCTGCACAACGGCAGCTCGGTCGCACGGAACGCCTTGGTCGGTGCGTTCTCGATCGCAGCCGCGTGGGTGGGACTGATTCAGTTGAGGTCAGGAGCCGTTTCTCTTGGAGAGGTATTCGCCTTCTACACGATGGCAGGCTATTTTCTGGCATCGATCCAGAGCATCGCCGAACTACAAGTGCTGGTCCAGAGCACATCCGCCGCCCTCGGACGGTACCGGGACGTAATCTTGCAGGAGGAAGACGCCAGATTTTCTCTCGAAGAACCTCCGTCCGATGCCCCACCGAAAAGCCACGACGACATAGTGGCACGCGCCCTGACCTACACGCACCCTCAGCGATCCCTGCCCTGCATCAACTCCCTGGCCTTTACGATGGAATCAGGATCCCGGGTCTCGGTGCACGGGGCGAACGGAACGGGAAAGAGTACGCTGCTCAAAATCATCGCCGGATTTTACTCGGACTACTCCGGAACAATCATGCTCGGCGGAACCGAGCTGACGGAGATACCGGAACGCAAGGTCAGGAATACGGTCCTCTATGTTCCCGATACACCCATGGTGATATCAGGGACCTTGCTGGAAAATCTACGACTGGATCGTGATTTCTCGGAGGACGAGGTGTGGGAGGCCTGCCGGACAGCTTGCTTCGACACTGTCGTCCAGCGGTTGCCCTCTGGCCTCGACACCCTGCTCCGAGAAGACAGATCGGCCATGTCACATGGCGAGCACCAGCGCATGGCGATCGCCCGGTCCGTCCTCAACGGCGCCCCCGTGCTGCTTCTTGACGAGTCAATGAGCGGCATAGACCCGAACACAGCGCAGAAGATATGGGAGAACCTCTCGATGCTGGGAAAGACGCTGGTCTCCGTTTCCCACAACCATGCGTTCGACACCGACTCGGCACTGTGTCTCGACCCGGCCGGGCGAGGGACCGTCGCGACGGGCGCGGCCCACACAGTCGGGAGCCGAGTATGAAACTGCACGACGTGCTGACAGCCGCGGCCTCCGAGTGCGGCCCCTCACCGTCCCGCCTCTCGATGGATCTGGGCCGAGTCGTCGCGGTCGACAACGCACTGAGCGGGCTCGACGTCTGGAACGGTGACTACATGTCGCTGGTCGCCGCTTACGAGTGCGCTGAGTCAAACCCTCTGGTCACCGGGCTCGTTCTCACCATGAACGAGGAGGTTTCCATCGGGCGGTGCGTCAGTTCCGCGGTACGGGACTGCACCGGCATCGTGGTCCTGGACTCGGGGTCCACGGACGGCACTCTGGAGATCGCGCGCTCGTTCCCCGAACCGGTGACGATCGCGTCCCGCTCATGGACCGACAGCTTTTCCGAGCAACGGAACCACGCCCTCACCCTGGTCGACGATGGCTGGCTATTCTTCATCGACGCCGATGAGTACATCCGTACGGCGGACCGGGGAGCACTTCGCCCAGCCCTACGGGTGCTGGACTTCCTGCTCCCCGGGCAGGACTTCCTCGTGTCCCCTTGGCTGGCCGACCGCGGTAGCGGTGATGTGGCAACGAACACACGCAAGATATTCCGCAAGAGCTCTCCGTTCCGCTTCATGGGAGACATCCATGAGCGTCCCTACTTCCGGGACGGGACTAGCCCTCCCTGGATCGAGCTGGACTTCGGGATGGAGCACACCGGGTATCTGCCTGAGGTGGTGACGGCCAAAGAGAAGGCCGTACGGTCGAAGACGATGATCGGGTCATGCCGCACGGCGGAACCGCAGAACCCCAAATGGGTCCACTACGAAACCCGGGACGTTCTGCTGCCGGCCGCACGCTCCCCGGAAGACGCAAAGGCAGCGTATGACCACCTTCGCTCGTCTCTGCCGTGGTACGGACGGCCTGGGATCCGCGACTACGAAGCAGATCAGCTGATCGACGCCACTATCCTCCTCTGTGACCTGGCGCTCCGCTTCGGAGGGCGTGAGGAAATAGCTCTCCACGCCTCGTCCCTGTCCAGCCTGGGACGCCCGGTGGAGGCTGCCTACTACACCGCGGTGGTGGATTTCGGGAGCGCCATGACTGTGCTGAACCGCATCCCTTCCAGGCTGGAGGAGGTAGCAGATTCGGCGACCCCCGATGCAGCTATGGCGCTGGGGAAGATTCGAGAGCTCCAAGCCCTGGTGTCGCTCTCGTCAGGCGATTACGCGGCGGGTGTGGCCTACTACGACCAGGCCCGGTCATTCGGGTGCGGAGATTCGGTGCGAGACTCGATGGATAGGGCCCTCGCGGCACTCACCGCAACCTGAGAAACGTTCGCAGCAACGGCCGGAAGAATGATCCGAATGATGGGAGAGAGACTATGTCCGGAATCGGCCTCGCAGGTATGCCGATGCCTGAGTGGAAGATCCGAACGGCCAAAGGCAAGGAGTACATTTTCGACAGCCTGGAAGAAGCCGTCGATGCGCTCCCCGGCTACGGAGAAGGGGCCACGATCTGGCGGCGGGACGTGTACCGGGCCGCCCCCTTCGTAACGGGCACCCAACGCCCGTGGAGGCAGGTTGAGGTACCGGGGCGGACAGAGACCCGCGAGATGCACGATGGAGAAGGCTAGCCCCGCCGCCTCGTGACGGCCCGTCGTTTCCTCGGCGGGCCGTTTCGGCGCTCCCCGGCCGGTCCGGTCAGGGCAGCCGGAGGGAACACCGCACCGGAGACCTCAGTCCTCGACCACCAGGGCCGGGGTCTCCTTCGTCAGTACCCGGCCCCGGAAGAACGCCGGACTGCGGCGCTCCATCGCGGCCATCAGCACCAGGCCGAGCAGCAGCAGCCCCACCCCGATGACGAACACCGAGCCGACGCCGAACACCGAGGAGCCGGAGCCGTACGCCGGGTCCCACATGTCGTGGAGGGTCTTGGCGAAGACGGCGGCGAGCAGGATGCCGCCGACGACCGGGAAGAGGCCCTTGAAGACCAGGTCGCGGCCGGAGCGGGTCAGTTCGGCGCGGAAGTACCAGGCGCAAGCGAAGGCGGTCAGCGCGTAGTAGAAGCAGATCATGAGCCCGAGCGCGTAGATGGTGTCGAGCAGGACGTGCTCGCTGACCAGGGTCATCACGGTGTAGAAGACGCCGGTGCCGATGCCCGCCGTGACCGTCGCCCGGCCGGGCGTCCTGAAGCGGGGGTGGACCTTGGCGTACGAGGCCGGCATCGCCTCGTACGTCGACATCGCGAGGACCGTGCGGGCCACCGGGATGAACGTGGTCTGGAGGCTGGCGGCGGCCGAGGCGAGGACGGCGACGAAGAGCAGCACGCCGAGCCCGGGACCCATGACCGGGCCGGCGAGGGCGGCGAAGACGTTCTCGCCGGTCTCCGGGTTGGCGAGGCCGAGCCCGGAGGTGCCGGAGCCGACGGCCATCTGGGCGGCGACGGCGGTGGCCAGGTAGGCGCCGACCAGAACGACCATCGCGATGAGGGCGGCGCGCCCCGGGGTCTTCTCGCTGCCGGTCGTCTCCTCATTGGTGGTCAGGCAGGCGTCCCAGCCCCAGAACATGAAGATGGAGAGGGAGAGACCGGCCGTGAAGGCCGCGAAGGACTGGACGGCGAACGGGTTCAGCCAGGACCAGGAGAAGTCGAGCGAGGTGGCGAAGTCCGCGCCGCCACTGCCCGCCTTGTTCAGGGCCATCGCCACGAACAGGGCGAGCACTGCCAGTTGCAGCCCGACCAGGGTGTACTGGATGCCCTTGGTGGCGGTCATCCCCCGGTAGCTGATGGCGGTGGCGACGGCGATGAGGGCGAGGCAGGTGCCGATGTGGACAAGCCTGTTGTCGTCCAGGGCGGCGACCGAGGGGCTGCCCGTGACCTCACCCGCCAGCAGCCAGAAGAACGAGGTGGCGACACCCGCCAGGTTGGACAGGACGATGATCGTCGCGATGACCAGGCCCCAGCCGCACATCCAGCCGACGCGCGGGCCGAACGCCTTCACCGTCCAGGTGAAGGAGGTGCCGCAGTCCGGCATCGCCCGGTTCAGCTCGCGGTAGGCGAAGGCCACCAGCAGCATCGGCAGGAACCCGGCCAGGAAGACGGCGGGCATCTGCACGCCGACCTCACCGGCGGTGGCGCCGAGAGTGGAGGTCAGGCAGTAGACGGGGGCGACGGTGGAGACACCGATGACGGCGCTGCCCATCAGGCCGACGGAGTTCCCGCCGAGGCCCTTGTCGCGTACACCGCCCTCGGCCGGGGCGCTTCCCCGTACCGTGTCTCCGGCCCGTGGCCGCGCGTCCAGCTGAGTCATGAGAGGGACGCTATGCGCTGCGATATCCACATCCGGAGCGTGAGACTCCAACGTCTCACCCTTAGGTACACCGGCCAACCACCCGTGAATGCCTCATCAATTCAAGGTCACATTCACATGAAACCTTGCAATGCATGACGGTCGGCCGGACGTGACGACGTACGGTAATCGCAGCACTGTCCATTTTGTGCCGATTCAAAATTTTCCCGCGGCCTCTGCGTCGGGTTCCGGGAAGCCGCCTCAGCCCGGCCAGACGATCGCCTGCGTCTCGCTGTAGGCGTGCAGCGCGTACGAGCCCACGTCCCGTCCCACCCCGCTCTTCTTGAACCCGCCGAACGGGGCCTCCATGTTCCGCCCGACCGTGTTGACGCCCACGCCGCCCGCGCGCAGCCGCCGGGCGAGACGGAAGGCACGGGCCACATCGCCGGACCAGACGTAGTCGATGAGGCCGTAGTCGCTGTCGTTGGCGAGCACCACAGCCTCCTCGTCCTCGTCGAACGGGACGACCACGACGACCGGGCCGAAGATCTCCTCGCGGACGACCCGCATGTCGTTGGTGCAGTCGGCCAGCAGGGTGGGGGCCACGTAGAAGCCCCGGTCCAGGTGGGCGGGCCGGGCGCCGCCCGTGACGACCCGCGCCCCCTCCTTGCGGCCCAGCTCCACGTACGCCTCGACGCGTTCGCGGTGGGCCGCGGAGATGACCGGGCCGACCACGGTGGCCCGGTCGGCGGGGTGCCCGACGGCGAGGCGGTTCGCGTACGCGGCCAGCCCGGCGATCAGCTCGTCCTGGCGGGACCGGTGGACCAGGACGCGGGTCGGAGCCGTACAGATCTGTCCGCTGTAGAACGAGAACGTCGTCCCGATCCCCGCGACCGCGGAGCTGAGATCAGCGTCTTCGAGGACGATCGCCGCCCCCTTGCCGCCCAGCTCCATCAGCTGCCGCTTCATCCCCCGCCCGCACACCTCCGCGATGCGCTGCCCGACGGCCGTGGAGCCGGTGAAGCTGACCATGTCGACGTCCGGGGAGTCGACGGCGGCCTCCCCCGCCTCCGCGCCCGACCCGGTGACGACGTTCACCACACCCGGCGGAACACCTGCCTCCGCGAGGGCGGCCGCCATCCGGTAGACGGAGAGCGGGTCCTGCGGGGCGGGCTTCACGACGACCGTGTTGCCCATCGCGAGCGCGGGCGCGACCTTGCCCGCCGGGTTGGCCCAGGGGTTGTTGTACGAGGTGATGCAGGTGACCACACCGACCGGCTGGCGGACCGCCAGCGCCCCGAAGACCCCGGCCCGCCCCATCGGCCCGGCCTCGTTGATCTGCGGTGCGATGGCCTCCTCGACGGGCTCCAGGGCGCCGCGTGCGTACCGCCGGAAGCGGGCGGCGCCCACCGCGACCTGCATGCCCCGGGCGGTGGAGGCGGTCGCTCCGCTCTCCGCGCGGGCGAGGTCGGCGTGGGCGGGGAAGTCGCGCTGGATGATGTCCGCCGCCCGGTCCAGGATCGCGGCGCGCTCCTCGGGGCGGGTCCGCGACCAGGGGCCGAAGGCTTCCTTGGCGGCCGTGGCTGCCTCGTACACCTGGGCGCGGCTCGCCTCGGGGGCGAGGCCGACGACCTCCTCGGTGGCGGGGTCGATCACTTCGTAGTGGCCGTCGGCGGGCTCGGCCCACCCACCGCCGATGAACAGCCGCTGCGGTTCGGGGCTCACGCCGTGCTCACCGTCCGGGTGTCGCGGCCCGAGCGCAGCACCGTCCCCGGCACCGCCCCCGTGACCTTGTCGTCGCGCAGGGTCTCGATGCCGTTGACGCGTACGGAGACGATCCCGATGGCCTTGGAGTCCAGGCGCGGGCTGTCCCCGGGCAGGTCGTGGACGAGCGTTGCGGGTCCGGCGTCGATCCGCTCGGGGTCGAAGAGGACGAGGTCGGCGTGGAAGCCCTCCTCGATCCGGCCGCGTTCGCGCAGCCCGAAGAGCCGGGCCGGGTCGTCGGTGAGCATCTTGACGGCGGCCGTCAGCGGGACCAGCCTGCGCCCGCGCAGGCAGTCGCCGAGGAAGCGGGTGGTGTAGGGGGCCCCGCACATCCGGTCCAGGTGCGCGCCCGCGTCGGAACCGCCGAGCATGACGTCCTCGTGCTCCCAGGTGCGCTGCCGCAGCGCCCAGGAGTCCGGATCGTTGTCGCTGGGCATCGGCCACAGGACCGTACGCAGGTCGTCGGCGGCGCAGATCTCGACCAGGCAGTGGAAGGGGTCCTGTCCGCGTTCGGCCGCGATGTCGTTGACGACACGTCCGCCGAGGCCTTCGTTGGCGGTGCTGTAGGTGTCCCCGATGACGTACCGGCCGAAGTTCGCGAGCCGCCGGAAGACCCCGGCCTCCTTGCTGTCGGCGCGGCGCAGCATCTCGGCGCGGATGGCGGGGTCCCGGAGGCGTTCGATCCGCTCGGGCACGGGGAGGGCCAGGATCTCGCCCCAGCCGGGGATGAGGTTGAGGGCGCAGAACGTGCCGAGCGACATGTTCATCGGTGTGAGGATCGGCATGGTCAGCGCGACGATCCGGCCGCCCGCGCGGCGGGCGCGTTCGCTGGGGATCAGCTGGCGCGGTACGCGTTCGGGGACGGCGGCGTCGATGGTGAGGACGTTCCAGTTGAGCGGGCGCCCGGCGGCGGCCGTCATGTCGACGAGGAGGTCGACCTCCTCGTCCGAGAACTGGTCCAGGCACCCGGCGACGATCGCCTCCAGCTGGGTCCCCTCGTGCTCCCCGACCGCGCGGGACAGGGCGAGCAGCTCCTCGGGCCGGGCGTGCCGGGAGGCGACGGGCTCGCCGTCGCCGTCGGAGTGCGTGGCGGACTGGGTGGTGGACAGACCCCAGGCCCCGGCGTCCATCGCGTCGTGGAACAGGGCGAGCATGGCGTCCAGTTGCGCGGGGGTCGGCCGGCCACCGACCGCGTCCGGCCCCATGACGTGCCGGCGCAGGGCGCAGTGGCCGACCATGAACCCGGCGTTGACGGCGATGCGCCCTTCGAGGGCGTCGAGGTATTCGCGGAAGGTGGACCAGGTCCAGTCGACGCCTTCCTCCAGGGCCGCGAGCGCCATGCCTTCGACCCGGGACATCATCCGGCGGGTGTAGTCGGCGTCCTCGGGCCGGTCGGGGTTCAGCGGCGCGAGGGTGAACCCGCAGTTCCCTCCGGCGACGGTGGTGACGCCGTGGTTCATGGAGGGGGTGGCGTAGGGGTCCCAGAAGAGCTGGGCGTCGTAGTGCGTGTGCGGGTCGACGAACCCGGGTGCGAGGACGAGCCCGTCGGCGTCCTCGCTGGTGAGGGCCTCCTCGGAGACCGCCCCCGGCTCCGCGATGACCGCGATCCTGCCCCCGCGGATTCCGACGTCGGCCGTGTAGGCGGGACCGCCGGTGCCGTCCACGACGGTCGCGTGGCGAATGAGGTGGTCGAGCATGACGGTGTCCCTTCTTCGGTTCGGTTGGGACAGCCGGGGTACGCACGCTTTCGGCCGCGGTACGTACCCCGGCTCATCAGGGCGACGATCCGGGAAGACGCCGCCCGGCTTGTCCAGCCCCGCCGGCGTTTGAGGCGCGGGGCTCGGGGCGGAGCCCCGACGTCGGCCCGGGGCAGGCGGGCAGCCTCAGCCCGCCGAGCCCCGGAACCGCGAGGTCCGATGCACCGGATCCGTATCGATCTTCGGGATCACGTGCTCCCCGATCAGCTTGATCGTGTTCATCGTGTCCTCGGGACTGATCCCGATCGGCAGCCCGAAGCTCAGCTGGTCCGCCCCCGCCCGGTCCCACCGACGGCACTGCTTCAGCACCTCGTCCGGGTCGCCGCAGATCATCAGCTCCTCCGCGATGAGCAGCTCGACGATCTCCTCCGTGTACTCCGGCAGCAGCGCGGGCCACTCCGGGATGCCCTCCGGCCGGGGGAAGGTGTCGTGGTAGCGGAACAGCAGCGACTGGAGATAGTGGAGTCCGCCGCCCACCGCGATCTCCACCGCCCTGGCGTGCGTCTCGGCGCAGATCGCGGTGGACGTGACCATCACGTTGTCGTTGACGAACGCCCCCACCGGATCGGCGTCCTTGACCGCGTTCTTGTAGGACTCGACGACCCACTCCATGTCGGAGACCTTCTGC
Source organism: Streptomyces sp. NPDC033165 (assembly GCF_055577965.1). Taxonomy (NCBI): domain Bacteria; kingdom Bacillati; phylum Actinomycetota; class Actinomycetes; order Kitasatosporales; family Streptomycetaceae; genus Streptomyces; species Streptomyces sp. NPDC033165. The sequence continues at coordinate 90,099 of NZ_JBVIPK010000006.1, read as the reverse complement.
ACGCTGAACCCCAGTACCCCGAGCCCCTTCTTCCCCGCCATGGCGTACGAGGACGGCGACCCGGCCGCGTACCACATGGCCGGGTGAGCGGCCCCGTACGGCTTCGGCAGGATCTTGCGCGGCGGGAGCGACCAGTGCTTGCCCTGGAAGCCGACGTACTCGTCCTGGAGCCACATCTTGGGGAACTCGGCGATCGTCTCCTCCCACAGCTCCTTCGTGTGGTTCATGTCGGTGATGCCCGGCATGAACCCGAGGATCTCGTGGCTGCCAGCCCCGCGCCCGGTGCCGAACTCGAAGCGCCCCTCGGAGAGATGGTCGAGCATGGCGACCTTCTCGGCCACCTTCACCGGGTGGTTGACGGGGGCGAGCGGGTTGAAGATGCCCGATCCGAGGTGGATGCGGTCGGTGGCGTGCGCGAGGTAGCCGAGGTACACGTCGTTGGCGGAGAGGTGCGAGTACTCCTCCAGGAAGTGGTGTTCGGAGGCCCAGGCGTACTTGAAGCCGGACTTGTCCGCCTGGATGACGTACTCGGTCTCCTCGATCAGCGCCTTGTGCTCTGCCTCGGGGTCCACCCTGGCACGCGCGGCGGGCACGTACCCCTGAACAAAGAGCCCGAATTCCACGGAGGTTCACCGTCCTCAAGTCTTCCTGCCCAGGTCTCCCCGGCAGTTTCCTGACGTACCGTCAGATTGTGATGCGACCGACTGTTCCACCGCCACCGCGACCCGTCAATACCTGACGCCGCGTCAGGCAAGATGCTTCAGAAGGGGCTGACGCCGGCCAGCCACCCCCCGTCGACGACGAACGGCTGTCCGGTGATGTACGAGGAGTCCTCGGAGGTCAGGAACAGCACCAGCGCGGCGACCTCCTCGGGCCGCCCGATCCGGCCCATCGGGACGAGCTTGCGGTAGTACGCGTCCAGGGCGGCGCTCGACGTCGTCAGGTCGGCGTCCGGGTCCAGCAGGGCCGGGTTGCTCATGGCCGTGTCGACGGCCCCCGGGCAGACGGCGTTGACCCGGACCCCCTTTCCCGCCAGCTCCATGGCGGCGACCCTGGTGAGCCCCAGCACCGCGTGCTTGGTCGCGGCGTACGCGCCGACCAGGGGCATCCCGGTCAGACCGGTGTACGAGGACGTGTTGACGATCGTCCCGCCGCCCGCGGCCTCGATCTCCGGCGCGACGGCACGCATCCCGAGGAACGCGCCCGTGAGGTTGACCCGCACCACCTGCTCGAACTCCGCCAGGGGGGTGTTGACCAGCTCATTGAAGCGCAGGATGCCCGCGTTGTTGACAAGCCCGTCGATCTTCCCGAAGGCGTCCTTGGCCACGGCGACGGCGGCGGTCCAGTCCTCCTCGCGCCCGACGTCCAGCGTCACGAACCGGGCCGCCCCCTCACCGAACTCCTCCCCCAACTCCTTTGCCAGCGACTCCCCTTGGTCGACCAGCACATCGGCGACGACGACCCGCGCGCCCTCGGCCGCGAAGAGCCGCGCCTCCTGCTCGCCCTGTCCGCGCGCCGCGCCGGTGACGAGGACGACCCGCCCGTCCAGCTTGCCCATGACGCTCTCCCCTACGTGTTGAGATGCGGGGCCACGTCCGTATCGAACGCCGCCATCTGATCGGTCAGTTCGTCCACGCTCCGGCTGCGGAAACGCACCTGGATCTGGTGCACGCCGATCGCCGCGTACTCCCGCAGCGACGCGGCCAGCTCCTCCGGCTTCCCGGCGAGCGTCCGCCGCCCCACCGGCCACCCGGGCTCACCGACGTACAGCGGTTCGGTGATCGCGCCGATGACGATCGGGGCGTCGACGCCCGCCTCCCCCCGCAGGGCGTGCACCCGGGCGATCTGTGCGGGCAGCCGGTCGCGGGGGTCGCCCTGCGGGAGCCACCCGTCCCCCCGTACGGCGGCCCGGCGCACGGCGGCGGGCGAGGAGCCGCCCACCCAGAGGGGCACCCGCTCCTGCGCGGGCCGGGGCAGCTGCCCGAGCCCGCCGAACGAGAACCGCTCGCCCGAGAACTCCGGGTACTCCTCGGGCCCGAGCGCGGCCCGCAGCGCGTCGATCGTCTCGTCGAGGACACCGCCGCGCCCGTCGAAGTCCGCCCCGACCGCCTCGAACTCCTCCCGCACGTGCCCGGCCCCGACCCCGAGGATCAGCCTCCCGCCGCTGAGGTGGTCGAGGGTGGCGTACTGCTTGGCGGTGACCAGCGGGTGGCGCAGCCCGACGACGGCGACATGGCTCATCAGCAGGACGCGCCTCGTGACCCCGGCGAGGAACGAGAGCGTGGCGACCGGGTCGTACCAGACGGTGCCCATCCCCTCGGCGAGCCGTCGCGGGATGGCGACATGGTCGCAGCTCGCAATGTAGGCGAAGCCACCGCGATCGGCGGCGCGGGCGATCCGGGCGAGGTCGGCGGGGGTCGCCGCCGCCTCCCAGGGTTCCGCGTAGATGGCGCTCTGCGACTGGACCGGCAGCTGCATTCCGTACGACAGCGGCCCGTCGGACGACGGCAGCGGTATCGGCACGGCAGCCTCCTTCCCCTCCGGCCCGGGACGGTCACGCCCCGGGCGACGGCCGCCATCGTCATACCTGACGGTGCATCAGACAAGGGGTGCGGGCCGCATCAGCTCCAGCACACTGGAGAAGCTGTCGCCGCCGTGCCCCTCGGCGGCCCGCCGGTCCAGCAGCGCCCGCAGCGGCTCATGGACGTCACCGGCCACGCCGTGGTCGGCGCCGAGGCGGAGCAGGCTGTGGACCGCGGCCCGGTTCAGGTCGACGGTGGAGACCCCGTCCCCGTACGAACGCGCCCCCGCCTCCCGGGCCAGCTCCGGCAGGAACGCGGCCATGCCGCGCAGCCAGCGGGCGGCGAGCGGGGCGAAGGCCTCAGGGTCCGTGCCCGACGGTTCCAGCAGCGCGAGGGCGTGGAGGAATCCGGTGAGCGCCGCGTATCCGGTGGAGAGGACGGCGAGATCGTGGACCTCGGCGGCTCCGGGGTCGGCCCCGAAGTAGTGGGCCGACGCCATCACCTCCAACTCCCCCCGGTAGGTGGTGAATGCGCGCTCGGATCCGCTGTAGAGGAAGAACGCGTCGTCAGTGCCGACGGTCTCGGGGAGCGCCATCATGGCGCCGTCGAGGTAGTCGATACCGTGGCGGACGGCCCAGTCGGCCAGCTCCCGGGCCTGGTCCGGGCTGCTGTTGGCCAGGTTGACGAGGGTCCGGCCGCGCAGCACCTCGCCGACCGGCCCGAACACCTCCCGTACGGACGCGCTGTCGACGAGCGCGGCGAGGACCACCGGCCCGGCCGCCACTGCCCGGGCCAGGCTGGTGGACCGGACCGCGCCCCGCTCCACGAGCGCGCCGTCCTTTCCCGGAGAGCGGTTCCACACAGTCACTGCATACCCGGCGTCGAGAAAGGCGGCGGCGATGGCCGCACCCATGCGGCCGAGCCCGACGAGGGTGATGTGCGGGGCAGTGGTGCGCCGCTCAGTGCCGTCAGACATGGCGCCGGCCCTTCACGGCCGGGGCCGGGGCCGGGGTGGCCGTCGCCGTTCTGGGCGCGGCCCGCATCGCCTCGACGACGCTGGCGATGCCGCTCCCGCCGTGCCCGGCGCCCTCCGCCCCCGCCAGCAGGGCCCCGAACAGTTCCGGCACCTCGGTGCCGACCCCGCCCGCGCGGCTGGTGTGGACGAGGTGGTCCATGGCGGCCCGGTGCACCTCCACCGTGCCGTCGTCCGAGGGGTAGCGGCCCTCCTCGATCTGGCGGGCGTGGTCGGCCATCAACGAGGTCACGAAGCCCATGTGGCCGGTCACGACCTCCGCGTACGTGCGGAGGTCGGCGCCTGCGGCCCCGGCGAGGGCGATCGAGTGGTAGAACCCGGCCAAGGCGCCCCAGGCCGCGCCGAAGAGAGCCGTGTCGTAGACCGGGGCCTGCGCGGGATCGTCGCCCACGTGGACGGAGTTGCCGAGGGCGGCCAGCACCTCCCGGTGCGCCGCGAAGACCCCGCCCGGACCACCGAAGACGAACAGCGCGTCCGGGCGCCCGACGAGCCGGGTGCCGCTCATGGCCGCCCCGTCGAGGTAGCCGATGCCGTGTCCGGCCGCCCAGCGTGCGGTCTCCGTCGCGTCCTGGGGCGTACCGGAGGTGAGGTTCACCAGCACCCGGCCGCGCAGCGCCCCGGCCACCGGCTCGACCAGGCCGCGTACGGTCGCGTAGTCCGGCAGGCACACGACGACCAGCGGACTCGCGGCCACCGCGGCCTCCGGACCAGCGGCGCGGGCCGCGCCCTGGGCGACGAGCGCATCGGCCTTCGCGGGGGTGCGGTTCCACACGGTCGTCGGGTGCCCGGCGGCGAGAAAGGCCTGGGCGAGGCGGGTACCCAGCTGCCCCAGGCCGATGACGGAGACGGTGGCGGTGGCGGTGGCGGTGGTCGTGTCGACGCCGTGGGCGTCCGGGCTCTCGGCGCTCCCGAAGCCCTCGATGACTGCTTTCTGCTCCTGCTGTACGGACATGCGTCACTCCGCTCTCGGTAAGTCCTCAGGTCTTCTGGTGCGCTCCCGGGGGCTGCCCCCGGGTGGAACCACCGTGCCGACCGGCTCTGTCGGTCCGCTGTCGGCCTGCTGTCGGTCCACCGGCGGCCAGGGCCGTCGGGGCCGTCAGGGCCGTCGGGCTACCGTTCAGCCATGCGCTTCTCCGTGCTCGGCCCGCTCACCGTGACGACATCGGACGGAGCCCCGGTGAGCGTCCCGGAGGCGAAGGTGCGGGCGCTGCTGTCCGCCCTGCTCCTCGACGCCGGACGTGCGGTACCGGCGGACCGGCTGGTGGAGGCTCTGTGGGGCGACCGGCTGCCCCGCAACCCGGCCGGGGCGCTCCAGACGAAGGTGTCCCGGCTACGCAGGGCGCTGGCCGAGGCCGAGCCGGGTGCCGAGGCCCTGGTGGAGTCCCGGCCGCCGGGCTATCTGCTCCGGGCGGGGGCGGCCGAGGTGGACGCCCTGGGGTTCACCGAGCGGACAGCGCGGGCGTATGCCACCGGGGAGCCCCGGGCGAAGGCGGAGCTGCTGACGGAGGCGCTGGCGCTGTGGCAAGGGGTCGCCTTCGCGGACGCGGGAGACGGGGAGGCGGTGCGCGTGGCGGCGGACCGGCTGGAGGAGCAACGTCTCACCGCCGTGGAGGCGCTGGCCGAGGCACGCATGTCCCTGGGCGAACACCACGCCGTTGCGGATGAGCTGGGTGAGCTGACCGCCGCCCACCCGCTGCGCGAACGGCTGCGTGCCGTGCATATCCAGGCGCTCTACCGGGCAGGTCGGCAGTCCGAGGCGCTGGCCGCTTACACCGAGGTGCGCGACCTGCTGACCGAGGAGCTGGGGGTCGACCCGGGGCCCGAACTGGTCGCCCTGCACCGCTCGGTGCTGCGGCACGATGCCTCGCTGGCACCGGTTCAGCCGCCACAGCCCGCTCCGCGCCGCCCGGTGACCCTGCCCGCGCCGCTCACCGAACTGATCGGCCGCGCGGATGCGGTGACCGCACTGACCGAACTCCTGGGGCGCGAACGACTGGTGACGCTGACCGGCCCGGGCGGAGTCGGCAAGACCCGGCTGGCCGAGGAGGTGGGCCGCCGCACGGCCGAGGCCTTCCCCGACGGCGTACGGATGGTTCCGCTGGCGGCGGCCGGAGGGGTGGAGGAGCAGATCGCCACGGCGCTCGGCCTGCGCGAGGACGCGGGGGCGAACCTGGAGGAGGCACTGCGTTCCCGCCGTTCCCTGCTCCTGCTGGACAACTGCGAGCACGTGGTGGACGCCGCCGCCGAGACCGTGCGCCGCATACTGGCGGCGGCCCCGGGGCTGCGGATCCTGGCGACCAGCAGGGAGCCGCTGGGGCTGGCCGCCGAGTCGGTGTGGGTGGTGCCGCCGCTGTCGCAGGCCGACGCGGAATCGCTGTTCGCCCGGCGCGCGGCGGCCTCCGCGCCCGGGTTCACGGCAGCCGGGGAGAACGCGTCGGCGGTCGCGGAGATCTGCCGCCGCCTCGACCGGCTGCCGCTGGCCCTGGAACTGGCCGCCACCCGGGTGCGCGCCCTGGGCGCACGGGGGCTGGCCACGCGGCTGGACGACCGGTTCCGGCTCCTGGCGGGCGGCCGCCGGGACGTCCCGGGCCGTCACCGCACGCTGCGGGCGGTGATCGACTGGAGCTGGGAGCTGCTGGACGAGCAGGAGCGTACGGTCCTGCGCAGGCTGGCCGTCTTCGCCGACGGCTGCTCGCTGGAGGCGGCCGAGGCGGTGTGCGGTGCTGACCTCGATGCATTGGAACCGCTGATCCGTCTGGTGGACCGCTCCCTGCTGACGGTGACGGACGGGCCCTCCGGCGACCCCCGCTACCGGCTGCCGGAGTCGGTGGCCGCCTATGCGCGGGAGCGTCTGGCGGAGGCGGGCGAGGTGAGCGGCCACGAGAAGCTCCATCACGCGTACTGCACCGCCCTGCTGGAGAGGGCGGCGCAGGAGCTGCACGGCCCCGGACAGCGGGCGTGGCTGGAACGGCTTGACCAGGAGAGCGCCAACCTCCGTGTGGCACTGGCCCGTTCGGTGGAGCGCGGGGACGCCGAGGGTGCGCTGCGGCTGGCGCTCGCGGCGACCTGGTACTGGTTCCTGCGGGGCCGCTGGAGCGAGGCGCGGAGGGCGCTCGGAGCGGCATTGGGCGGCCCGGCCGTGCCGGGCGACGCGAGGGCTGAGGTCCGGGCCCGAGCAGCTCTCTGGCAGGAGGGCTTCGCGGTGCTGGCGGGGGAAGGCGGCGCTCCTGGCCCGAACGGCGTCCCTGACCCCGAGGGCACCCCCGGCCAGGGCGGCACCCCCGGCCAGGGCGGCACCCCCGGCCAGGGCGGCGCCCCCCACCCGGGCACCGCCCCCACTCGGGGAGCCTGGCCCTCAGTTTCCCCCCAACTGGCCCGCCCCACATGGTTTCTGGCGCACGCGGCGGTCACGGCGGGAGAGGACCTCCCCCGGAGCGAGGCCCTGGCGAACCGGGCCCTGACGGGGGCCAGTGCGGCGGGCGACGCCTGGGGCACAGCGGCGGCGCTGGCGACCCTCTCCACGGTGGCACTGCTCCGGGGCGACCTGGCCGGAGCGCGGCGGGACGCGACGGAGTCCCACGCGATGTTCCGGGAACTGGGCGACGGATGGGGCCGGTTGCAGAGCGGGTACGTACGGGCCGCCCTGTCCGCGATCACCGGCGACTACACCCGGGCAGAGGAGCTGCACCGCGACGGCCTGGCGAGCGCCGAGCACCTGGGCCTGTGGCCGGACGCCGCGGACCGGCTGACCGGGCTCGGCCGGGTCGCCCTGCTGACCGGGGACTTCGCGGAGGCCGCCGCGCTGCACGAGCGGGCGGTCGCACTGTCCGCCGAGCACGGTTACGCGGCGGGCGAGGTGCACGCAGAGATCGGGCTCGCCCTCGGAGCGCGGCGCGCAAGCGACCCCGAACTGGCCGAGAAGCTGCTCCGCAAGACCCTGGCCTGGCACCGCGAGGTCTCCTTCGGCCCCGGCCCGGCGCTGCTCCTGGTCGAGCTCGGCTTCCTCGCCGAGCAGCGGGGTGACGCGGAGGCGGCCCTGTCGATGCACCACGAGGGCCTCGCCGCCGCCCGGGAGAGCGGCGACCCCCGGGCGGTAGCCCTCGCTCAGGAGGGCCTGGCGGGAGCCCACGCCCTGGCGGGCGATCCGGTGCGGGCGGCCCGCCTGCTGGGTGCGGCGCACCGGGCCCGCGCGGCAACGGGGGCCCCGCTGCCCGAGGCCGAGCGGGGGGACGTGGACCGGGTGGGGGCGGCGGTGCGGGCGGCGCTGAGCGCGGAGGGATTCAGGCGGGAATTCCTGGCGGGCACCGATGACTTTCCGGCCGGCGGAGCATGACCGGGCCCGGCCGCCGGGCGCGGTGCTCCCGGCCACCGAACGGCCGGACCCCGGCACCGTGAGGACCATGCCGTGCCGGCCCTCGCTGCGCCGTCGTCGCGGCCTGCCCGGTGGCCGGTCCCCGGCCGTCAGCGTCGGGCGCAGTACCCCCGCTGGAAGGCAGTCCAGAAGTCCTTGTCGATCCCCATGTCGGCGAGCGCGCTCCAGTTGGTGTGGGCGACGAGTTGCCCGCGCCCGTCGCGGCTGTTGAGGGCGTAGGTCAGATAGCCGGGCGAGGTGCCACCGTGGCCGTACGCGGGACCGCAGTCAGTGGCGTAGACGTACACCCCCAGGCCGTAGCCGACGGCGGGCGGGGCGGCGCTGCCGGTCGTGGGGACCGTGTCGGTGAGCATGGAGCGCAGGAGGCCCGGCGGCAGCAGACGCCCTCGCAGCAGCGCTCGGTAGAAGCGGGCGATGTCCGCCGCCGTGGTGACGATGGCGCCCGACGCCCCGGCCTCGGACGGACTGAGCGCGGTGATGTCGAACCGGGTGGCGTCCGGTGCGTCCGGCAGCAGGAACGAGATGTCCGTGTAGCCGCGCGCGTGAGGTCCGTCGATCGTGTTCTTCGCCAGCGGGTACGAGGTGTCACGCAGCCCGAGCGGTACGAGGATGCGGCGTTCGAGGTTGGTGCGCAGGTCCCGGTCGGTGATCCGTTCGACGATCAGGTCGAGCAGCAGGTAGTTGGTGTTGGAGTACCGGAACCGGGTGCCGGGAGCGGGGAAGTACCGGGGTTGGGCCAGGCCGATACCGATCAGCTGGTCGCGGGGCCAGTACTGGTCGACGCTGCGGAAGTGCGGAAGCAGCCCGTCGAGGTAGTCGTACAGCCCGCTCGTGTGGTTGAGCAGATGGCGGACGGTGATGGGCTCGCCGGACAGGGCGTTGCCGGTGCGGACCTGGTCGGGCAGCAGGCTGTTCACGGTGTCGTCGAGGCGCAGCCGGTGCTCGGCGACAAGTTGCAGGACGACCGTCGCGGTGAAGGTCTTGGTGATGCTTCCGGCGCGGAACTTCAGGTCCGGCCTCATCGGCGCACCCGTGGACCGGTCGGCGACACCGGCCGCGCCGAAGCGGACCTTCGAGCCCTCGCGGGCGAGGAGGAAGGCGCCGGGGTTGGGGTTCGGGTCGGCCACGACCTGGTCGACCAGGGCTTGCAGGGCCCGGTCGCGACGACCGTCGGACGCCGCTGGGCCCTTGGGCGCCCCTGGGCCCGTGGCCGCGCCTCGGTCCGTGGGCGCGCCTGCGGCTGCCACGCCGGGGGACAGCGACAGCGCCAGGACAAGTGTCATGCCTAACAGGCGGGTTGAGCGTCGTCGGATCATCGGAGGCTCCCTTCCCATAACAGTATGCGCATATGGTTATAGCACGCGATACCGTCTTCGCATGCCGAGAGTCGCCGACCATGACGCCCGCCACGGGCAGATCAGTGACGCCGTTCAGCGCCTGATCGCGCGGGACGGCCTCAGCTCCGTGACCGTCGCGCGGACCGCCGCCGAAGCGGGCATCTCCGTGGGCCTGGTGCAGCACTACTTCACGGCGAAGGACGAGATGCTGCTTGCCACGTTCACCCGCGTCAACGAGCGGTTCACCGCGCGCGTGGACGCGTCGGTGAACCGGGGCGAGGCCGAGGGCCGCACCATCGCCGACATGCTGCGGCAGGCGCTGGCCGAGCTGGTCCCGCTCGACGACGCCCGCCGCGCCGAGTTCCTGGTCCGTCTCGCCTTCGCGGACCAGGCCGCCCACAGCGCCCGCCTCGCCGCCGTGCAGCGGGAGACCCTCGCGGGGGTCCGCTCACGCGTCGCCCGGGCCATCGGCAACGGCACGGTGTGCGGCGAGGTCGCCGAGGGCATCGATGCCGCCGAACAGGCCCTGCGGATCGTCGCGTTCACCGAAGGGCTCGCCCTGCACACGCACATCGACCCCGACGGCACACCGGAATCGGCCGTCCTCGCCGCCCTGGACGACCAACTCGGCCGTGTGTTCACCGGAACGTGCCACCACCGCGCACAGGGCCGCGAGGGTCGCTGACAGAGCACACGCCGGCATCCCGTCGACCGGTGGCTCTCAGGGCGGCGCGATCACGCCCGAAGGGCCTGCAACCCCGCCCCCTGGAGCACCGAGCGCCGTCAGGAGCAGGAACGACGCAGCACCGCTCCGCCCGCATACCGCGCCGACTTGCCCAACTCCTCCTCGATCCGAATGAGTTGGTTGTACTTGGCCGTACGGTCGGAGCGGGACAGCGATCCGGTCTTGATCTGGCCGCAGCCCGTCGCGACCGCCAGGTCCGCGATGGTCGTGTCCTCCGTCTCGCCTGAGCGGTGCGACATGACAGCGGTCCAGCCCGCCCGGTGCGCGGTGGCGACCGTGTCGAGGGCTTCCGTCAGGGTGCCGATCTGGTTGACCTTGACCAGGACGGAGTTGCCGACGCCGGTGCGGATGCCCTCGCGCAGCAGAGCCTCATCCGTGCAGAAGACGTCGTCGCCGGTGAGCTGGCAGCGACCGCCGACGAGGGCGGTGAGCTCCCGCCAGCCGTCGAGGTCGTCCTCGGCCATGGGGTCCTCGATGGAGACGACCGGGTACGCGTCGACGAGCTTGGTCAGGTACGCGGCGTGCTCGGAGGGGGTGCGGCGCACGCCCTCGCCCGCGTAGACGTACGTACCGTCCCGGAAGAACTCCGACGAGGCGGGGTCCATCACCAGGCCGATGTCCGTGCCGGGCCGGTATCCGGTGCGGTCGATGGCCGCCATGACGAAGTCGAGCGCTTCCTCGGCCGTGCGCAGCGCGGGCGCGAAGCCGCCCTCGTCGCCGACGCCCGTGGAGTGCCCGGCGGACAGCAGGTCGCGCCGGAGGGTGTGGAAGACCTCGGAACCCATGCGGACGGCTTCCGCGAAGGTCTCCGCGCCCACCGGGGCAATCATGAACTCCTGGAAGTCCAGCGGGTTGTCGGCGTGGGCGCCCCCGTTGACGATGTTCATCATCGGCAGCGGGAGAAGGCGGGCGTCGACACCGCCGAGGTAGCGGTAGAGGGGCTGGCGGTGGGCGGCCGCGGCGGCTTTGGCGGTGGCGAGGGAGACGCCGAGGAGCGCGTTGGCGCCGAGGCGGGACTTGTCCGCGGTGCCGTCGAGCGCGACGAGCGCGGCATCCAGGCCCGCCTGATCGTCGGCGTCGCGCCCCACGACCGCTGCCGCGATCTCACCGTTGACGTGGGCCACCGCGCGGTCGACGCCCTTGCCGTGCCAGCGAGCGGGGTCCTCGTCACGCAGTTCCACGGCTTCGCGTGCGCCGGTCGAGGCACCGGAGGGGACGGCGGCCCGGCCCAGGGACCCGTCGGCGAGGAGGACGTCGGCCTCGACCGTGGGATTGCCCCGGCTGTCGAGGACTCGGCGGGCGGTGACGGACTGAACGGCGGTGACGGACTGAATACCTGTGGACTCGACTGCCCGGGAAACCATGGGAGGCCCTTCACGTTGAGGCGCGCCGCGACCCTGCTGCGACAACGCTGGCGCGTGCCGCGACATCAACGACTCTACAGCAATGCTGTTCAGTTCTGCTGATCAGTTTTGCTGTTTAGCTTTGCTGTTTAGCTTTGCTGTGCATGGACGGCGGGCGGCCTCGTCGGGCATCACCGGTTAAAGTGCCCTATGCCCAACCCGGAACCCGCCGCCGTCGCCGCGGAACTACGCATCGCGATGGGCAAGCTCACGCGGCGCGTGAAGCACGAGGACCGGATCCCGCACGGCCAGGTCTCCGTGCTCGGCACCCTCGACCGCGACGGGGCCATGACCACCAGCGACCTCGCGGCGGACCAGCGCGTACGCCCCCAGTCCATGGCCCGCTCGGTCGGGCTGCTCGTGGACCAGGGTCTGGTGGTCCGCCAGGCGCACCCCACGGACGGCCGCAAGACCCTGGTCGACCTCTCCCCCGCCGGACGGACCGCGCTCGAAGCGGAACGCGGGCGCCGGGCCGGCTGGCTCGCCCAGGCCATCGAGGACGAGCTCACCGGCGAGGAGCGGGAGGTGCTGGCCCGCAGCGCCGCCCTGATGGAGCGGCTGGCCGCCCGCTGATCCACGCGGGACTGCCGCACACCCCTGGCACGGGCGCTTCCGCCGCGCCCCGCGCCGCCCCTTGGCGTGAGCCGGTGACAGGGTGGGACCCATGCCCGTACCCACGTACAGCACGATGCCGTTCCACCTGGAAACCGAGCGGCTGGTACTACGGCCGTGGACCGATTCCGACGCGGCCGAGTTCGCCGCCCTCCTCTCCGAACGCGGCAAGGGGACACCCACGGTCGAGGAGACCCGGACGGACATCGCGAAGCTGCTCGCCGCGACCGCGTCCACCGGGATCGCCCTGCTGCCCGTCCAACGCCGCGACGAAGGCGACTTCATCGGCTACTGCGGGCTGATCATCGGCCGCTCCACCCTGGAGGAGCCGGAGATCGCCTACGAGCTGTTCCGGCACGCGCACGGGCGCGGCTACGCCACCGAGGCGGCCGCAGCGGTGCTCGATGCGGCCGTCGCGACCGGCCGGAAGCGGCTCTGGTCGACCGTCGGCACCTGGAACGCCCCCTCGCTCCGCGTCCTGGAGAAGCTCGGGTTCGAGCGGGATCGCGTCTCCACGGAAGAGAACGGTGAAGTCTTCTGGCTCACCCGCTCGTTGCCGTAGCACGGGCCCGGGGCCAGCGCGCACCTGAGTGCGGCGATCGCCGTCGCGGAGGGCTACGTGGACGCGGACGGCGGCAAGGGCATCGGGCTGACGGACGCGATGAACGTTGCCCTGGCCGCCGCGTACCGGACCGAGGCCGTCTTCACCTCGGACCGCCACTTCCGTATGGTCCGGCCCCTCACCGGGCACAAAGCGTTCCGGCTGCTGCCCGAGGACCGGTGACGGGGGCACTCGCCACCAGGGCGGCCTCCCCTCCCCCTCACCTCCGGTACAGCTCCTCGATCTCCGCCGAGAAGTCCCGTGCGATAGCGTCCCGTTTCAGCTTCAGCGACGGCGTCAAGTGGCCGCTCTCCTCCGTGAAGTCCACGGGCAGCACCGCGAACTTGCGGATCGACTCCGCCCGCGAGACCAAGCGGTTGGCCTCGTCCACCGCGCGTTGCAGCGACGTGCGCAGGTCCTCGTCGTGGATCAGGTCGCGCATCGGGACGTCCTGCTTCTTCGCCATCTGGCGCCAGTGGTGGAGGCCGTCCGGCTCCAGGGTGATCAGGGCGGTGATGAACGAACGGTTGTCACCGACCACCATGCACTGGCCCACCAGAGGGTGGGCGCGCAGCCAGTCCTCCAGGGGGGCCGGGGTGACGTTCTTGCCGCCCGAGGTGATGATGATGTCCTTCTTGCGGCCCGTGATCGTGAGGTAGCCGTCCTCGTCCAGGGCGCCCAGGTCGCCCGTGGGCAACCAGGCGTCGTCCAGGAGCGCCGGGGCCACCTCCGACCGTTCCGCGTCCCAGTAGCCCCGGAACACCTGGCCGCCCTTCAGGAGCACCTCGCCGTCGTCCGCGATGCGTACCGAGGTGCCGGGCAGCGGCCAGCCCACCGTGCCCAGGCGGGGCTTGAGGGGTGGGGTGACCGTGTGGGCGGCGGTGGTCTCCGTGAGGCCGTACCCCTCGAAGACGCCGATGCCCGCGCCCTCGTAGAACGCGGCCAGCCGCCGGCCCAGCGGGGAACCGCCGCAGATCACGTACCGGACCCTGCCGCCGAGTGCCGCCCGGATGCGGCGGTAGACCAGCGGGTCGTACAGGGCACGGGCGGCGCGCAGGCCGAAGCCCGGCCCCGGGCCCGTGCCGTGTTCGGCGGCCTCGACCGCCTCGCCGTAGCGCTGGGCGATGCGGGCCGCACGGTCGAACGACGACGCCCGGCCCATCTTCTCCGCCGTCGCCCTCCCTGTGTTGTAGACCTTCTCCAGTACGTACGGGATGGCGAGGAGGAACGTCGGGCGGAAGCCCGCGAGGTCCGCCAGGAGGTCTTCCGTCCGGATCGAGGGGGCGTGGCCGAGGCGGACCCTCGCCCTCATGCAGCCGATCGCCACCATCCGGCCGAACACGTGCGAGAGGGGGAGGAAGAGGAGCGTGGAGGCGGGGTCCTTCGATACCGACTTGAAGACCGGGTGCAGGAGTTCGATCGCGTTGTCGACCTCGGCGAAGAAGTTGCCGTGCGTGATGACACAGCCCTTCGGGCGGCCCGTCGTGCCCGAGGTGTAGATGAGGGTGGCGGGGGTCTCCGGTGCCAGGGCCGACCTGCGGGCCGTGACCGCCTCGTCCGGGATGCCCTTGCCCAGGGACTTCAGGTGGCCGATCGCCCCCGTGTCGAACTGCCACAGGTGCGCCAGATCGCCCAGCTGCTTGCGTTCCTGGCTGATCAGGCGGCCCTGCTCCGTCGTCTCCACCGCGCACGCCACCGCGCCCGAGTTCTGGAGTATCCAGCGGGTCTGGAAGGCGGAGGAGGTGGGGTAGATGGGGACCGTGACCAGGCCCGCCGCCCAGGACGCGAAGTCGAGGAGCGTCCACTCGTACGCCGTCCGGGCCATGATCGCCACCCGGTCGCCCGCCCGCAGCCCCTCCGCCATCAGGCCCTTCGCGACCGCCAGCACCTCGGCCGCGAACTCGGTCGCCGTCACGTCCCGCCAGACGCCCTCGTCGTCCTTGCGGCTGAGGACCGGGTCCGAGGGGGCCTCCCTGGCGTTGTCGAACGGGATCTCGGCCAGCGAGCCGCGCTCGACGACCGGCGCGAACTTCGGTACGGAGACCTCCTGGACCCTGCCGTCAGGGCCTCGCTTCTTCGTCGGTTCCACCAGGACCGGCTGGGACGCGGAAGGTGCGGGGGCGGAAAGTGGCGTTGACACGTGCGGCTCCTCGGTTCGGGGATCGGGGGTCGGGCGGGTCGGTTCGCCGGGTCGTCCGTCCGGCAGAAGAGGCGGACAGGTCGGGCGCAGACAGGCCGGGCAAGGAAGAAGGAAAGGCGTCAGGGGCGTTCCAGGATCGCCGTCACCCCCTGCCCGCCCGCCGCGCAGACCGAGACCAGGCCCCGCCCCGGGCCGTCCCGTTCCGCCAGGGAGCCGCCCGCGATCGCCGAGTCGGCGGCCCCGAGCGCGATCGTGTCGGCGGCGGCGATCACCGCCTGGAGGCCCGTGCCGCAGGCCTGTTGGATGTCGTACGCGGGAGTGCGGGGGTCGAGCGCGGAGCCGAGGACAGTCTCCCGTGCCAGGTTGACGTCCCGGCTGTGCTTGAGGACCGCGCCCGCGACGAACGCCCCGATCCGGTCCCCGGCCGGCCCGTACCGCTCCACCAGGCCGTCGAGCGCGGCCGTCAGCAGGTCCTGGTTGGAGGCGGTCGCGTACGGGCCGTCCGAGCGTGCGAACGGGGTGCGGCTGCCGCCGATCACCGCCACGCGGCGCGGCTGTGGGAGAGGCGTCATCACCGTGACCATCTCGCCCCGGTCGGCCTCGTCCCGGACAGTCCAGGATTGTTCATCTCGACCAGCTCCTGACTCTTCAGTAACCTTACTCAGGAGTAAATCTACGACCCACTGGGAGTCAGGACAATGGCCGATCGCTATCTGCACCTCACCGGCACAGCACCCGGCCGCTTCCTCACTCGTCGGCTCGGCCTGCCGCAGCCCGCACCGCTGCGCCGCTGGAGCCCGCAGACGCCCCGGCTGGACGGGCCGCTGCTGCATCTGACCGCCGGGTCCTCGTCGATCACGGACGAACTGGCGAAGGCGCTGGCCGCGACCGGGCTGACCGTCGACCCGCAGGCGGCCCGGCCCGCCGGGATCGTCCTGGACGCCACCGGGGTCGGCGCCGTCGCGGACCTGGCCCAGGTGCACGCCGCCCTCCACCCCGTCGTACGGTCGCAGGCTCCCGGCGGCCGGATCGTCGTCCTCGGCAGCCGGCCGTCCTCCGAGGACCACCATCAGGCCGCCGCCCAGCAGGCGTTGGAGGGTTTCGTCCGGTCGCTGGGCAAGGAGGCCGGACGCGGCACCACCGCGCAGCTCCTGCGGATGCCGGCCGACGGGGCCCCCGAAGCCCTCGTGTCCGCCGCCGAGTCCACCCTCCGCTTCCTCCTCTCCCCCCGGTCCGCGTACGTCAGCGGCCAGGTGATCGAGCTGACCGCCGCCACCCCCGGCCCCACCCCCGACCCGGCCGCTCCCCTCGCCGGCCGGACCGCCCTGGTCACCGGGGCCGCCCGGGGCATCGGCGCGTCCATCGCCTCCGTGCTGGCCCGCGACGGGGCGCACGTCGTCGTGCTGGACGTCCCCCAGGCCCAGGACGGCCTCGTACGCACCGCCGACCGCCTCGGGGCCACCGCGCTGCCGCTGGACATCACCGCGCCCGACGCCGCCGCCCGTATCGCCGCCGCCGCGCCGGACGGGCTCGACGTCCTCGTCCACAACGCGGGCATCACCCGCGACCGCCGCCTCGCCAACATGCCGGCCGGCCGCTGGGCCCAGGTCATCGAGGTCAACCTCGGCAGCGTCCTGCGCACCACCGACGAGCTCCTGGCCTCGGGCGCCCTGAACCGGGGCGGCCGCATCGTCGCCACCGCCTCCATCGCGGGCATCGCGGGCAACCACGGCCAGACCAACTACGCGGCCGCCAAGGCCGGGATCATCGGCCTCGTCCGCTCGCTCGGGCCGCGCGCCGCCGCCGAGCACGGCGTCACGGTCAACGCGGTGGCCCCCGGCTTCATCGAGACGAGGATGACCGCCGCCGTCCCGTTCCTCATCCGCGAGGCGGGCCGCCGGATGAACTCCCTCTCCCAGGGCGGCCTTCCGGTCGACGTCGCCGAAGCCGTCGCCTGGTTCGCCCAGCCCGGCTCCGGCGCGGTCAACGGCCAGGTGCTGCGCGTCTGCGGCCAGAGCCTGCTGGGGGCGTGAGACCGATGACCTCGCTCAACGCCTCACTGCTGCGCGGGGCCGTCACCTCGCCGTTCAAACGCGCCGGGCAGCCGGGCGCCACCCTGCCCGCCGACCGCCTCACCCGCCCGGCCGCGCCCCTCGCCCCCGGCCCCCTCGCCGCGTACAGCAGGATCTGCGGCTTCGCCGAGTCCGGTCCTGTGCCGCTCACCTACCCGCATGTGCCGGCCTTCCCGCTCGCCATGCGGCTGATGACCGCCAGGTCCTTCCCGCTGCCCGTCGCCGGGCTCGTCCACACCTGGATCGAGATCGCGCAACACCGGGCCGCGCAGCCCACCGAGGCGCTCGAACTAGCCGTGTACGCCGACGGGTTGACGCCTCACCGGCGAGGCACCGAGGTCACGATGGTGACCGAGGCGCGGGTGGGCGGAGAGCTGGTGTGGGAGTCCCGCAGCGGGTATCTGTCGCGGCACGGGACGACGGTCACCACGGCTCCGGAGCGCTCCGCCCCGGCCGCGGGCGACCTGCCCGCCGTCGCCGAATGGCGGCTGCCCGGTGATCTCGGGCGGCGCTACGGAGCGGTCTCCGGCGACCGCAACCCGATCCACCTGTACCCGCTGACCGCCCGCCTGTTCGGCTTTCCCCGGGCCATCGCGCACGGCATGTGGACGGTGGCCCGCTGCCTGGCCGAGGCCGAGAACCCGGCCGGAATCCGTTCCGTACGGGCCGAGTTCAGGGCACCCGTCCTGCTGCCCGCCACCGTGACGTACGCGGCCGCCCCCTCCGGTGCCGCCTTCGCGCTGCGGGCTGCGGACGGTGGGCGCGTCCACCTGGCGGGGACGCTGAGCCGGGACAGCCCTTAGGCGGCCGGGGGCTGCCAGGGGCGGGCGTGCATCAGGTTCTCCAGGCCCGCCCAGGCGAAGTTCATCAGCGTCGCCGCGGCCTCCTTCGCCGAGACGTCCGGGGTGTCGTTGGCCCAGCCCGCCAGCGACTCCGCCGCCCCCACCAGGGCCTGCGCCAGCCCCGCCACATCCCGGTCCGCGAGGGCGGGGTCACTGTGCGCCTCGCGGGCGGCGGCGCCGATCAGGCCCGTCACGAACGCAACGATCTCGTCCCGCATCACGACGACCTCGCTGACGAACGGCTCACCGTGCGACCGCGCCTGGCGGTGCAGCACCGCCCAGCCGTCCGGGTTCTCCGCGGTGTGGGTGAAGAACGCCCGCAGCCCCGCCCACAGTTGGCGGTCGGCGGGCAGCCCCGGCTCCACGCCCGCCCGCACCGCCTCCACCAGGGACTTCGCCTCGCGCCTGATGCACGCCGAGAACAGCTCTTCCTTCGAGTTCAGGTACAGGTAGACCAACGGCTTGGAGACGCCCGCCAGCTCCGCGATCTCGTCCATCGAGGCGGCCCGGTAGCCGCGCTGCCCGAAGGTCTGCACCGCGGCGTCCATCATCTGCTGCTCGCGCACCGCGCGCGGCATCCGTTTGCTCTTCACAGCACCCACGTCCGACTTCCTCCCCACCCCATGGCCCTGCTTCCCCGCTCCTGCTCCCCGGCAAGAGTACGGCGCTGCCGGGCCCGACGCCGTACGGAGCGATCGGGTGCGGGAGGGATGGCCGGTTGGCTTCGGCCGGGAGCCGGGAGCCGGGAGCCGGGAGCCGGGAGCCGGGAGAAGCCTGCCGGGAGCCGGGAGAAGCCTGCCGGGTCCTCCCGTGGTCCGACACCGATCCACCCGGCGTCCGATGCGCACGCCCCGGACGCCCGCCTAGCGTTGCGGACATGACGATCTTCCTCCGCAACCGACGACCGGCCGCGGCGGTCACCACGGCCGCAGCGGCTGTCCTGACGGCACTGACCGCGCTGCTAGGCGCGGCCGCACCCGCCTCCGCGACCGGACCGGCCACGGCGGCAGCCCCTCCTGCGGCCTCCGCCTCAGCCCCTGCCCCCGGGGACCGCACCCCCTCCGCCCTCGCGCTCCCCCGCCCCACCGGCCCGTACGCCACCGGCCGCGACACCCTGTTCCTCACCGACCACACGCGGCCCGACCCCTGGGTGCCCTCGGCGGGGGCGCGGCAGCTGCTGGTGTCGCTGCACTACCCGGCCCGGCCCGGCAGCGGCGGCGCCCCGGCCCCGTACATGGCGCAGGAGGAGGCGCGGCTCATGCTCGCGCAGCGCGGGCTGGAGGACGTCGTGCCGCCCGCCCTCGTCAGCGCCACCCGCACCCATGCCCGTACCGCCGCCCGGCCCGTCCCGGGGCGGTTCCCGCTGGTCCTGCTCTCCCCCGGGTTCGGGACGCCCCGGGCCACCCTGACCGGGCTCGCCGAGGATCTGGCGAGCCGTGGTTACGTCGTGGCGACGGCGGACCATCCGTACGAGTCGACCGGTACGCGGCTGCCCGACGGGCGGGTCCTCACCTGTGCCGCGTGCGACCGGGTGAGCGCGCAGCCCGACGACGCCGGCCGGCGGAAGGTGCTGGCCGCCGTCTCCAGCGGTCGGGCCGCCGACTTCTCGTTCCTGCTGGACCGGCTGACCGGCCCGCACGCGTCCTGGCGGTACGCCCGGACGATCGACCGGCACCGGGTGGGGATGGCGGGCCACTCCATCGGGGGCAACGCGGCCGCGTCCACCATGGCCGCCGACCGCCGGGTGGACGCGGGGGTCAACATGGACGGCACGTTCTTCGACCCCGTGCCCGCCACCGGGCTCGGCGGGCGGCCGTTCCTGATGCTGGGGACCCACCCCGGGCACGGGCCCGGCGACGACACGTCCTGGGACGAGGGCTGGGACCGGCTGGCCGGCTGGAAGCGGTGGCTGACGGTACGCGACGCGGGGCACTTCACGTTCACGGACACCCCGGAGATCGGTGAGCAGCTCGGCCTGGAGGACCCGGAGGCCCCGCTCTCCGCCGCCCGCTCGACCACGATCACCCGGAGCTATGTGGCCGCCTTCTTCGACCGCACCCTGCGCGGGCGGGCGGCCCCGCTGCTGAACGGCCCGGCCCCGGCCAACCCCGAAGTCCTCTTCCAGCAGCCCTGACCGTACGGAACACACCGCACGGAACACGACGGCGCCCCCGGTCCACGTATCTGCGTGCATACGTGGACCGGGGGCGCTGCCCCACAGGGGTACCGGCTTACGCGGTCGCCGGGACCGCGACCTTCCGGTCGGTCTGCTCCGCGTCCCGGACGTCGTCCTCCTGGCCGAAGGAGTCGATCGGGGAGCCCGAGGCCGAGTTGTACTTGTCGTGGTCGAGGATCTTCTCGCGGGCCGCGACGATGACCGGGACGACCGCCTGGCCGGCCACGTTGGTGGCCGTGCGGACCATGTCCAGGATCGGGTCGATGGCCATCAGCAGGCCGACGCCCTCCAGCGGGAGGCCCAGCGTGGACAGGGTGAGGGTCAGCATGACCGTCGCGCCGGTGAGACCGGCGGTGGCCGCCGAACCGATCACCGAGACGAAGGCGATGAGCACGTAGTCGCCGATGCCCAGCTGCACGTCGAAGATCTGCGCGATGAAGATCGCCGCCAGCGCCGGGTAGATCGCGGCGCAGCCGTCCATCTTCGTGGTCGCCCCGAACGGGACGGCGAAGGAGGTGTACTCCTTCGGAACGCCGAGGCGCTCGGTGACGCGCTGGGTGACCGGCATGGTGCCGACCGAGGAGCGGGAGACGAAGGCGAGCTGGATCGCGGGCCAGGCGCCCTTGAAGAACTGGAGCGGGTTGACCTTGGCGACCGTGGCCAGGAGCAGCGGGTAGACGCCGAACATCACCAGGGCGCAGCCGATGTAGACGTCGGCGGTGAACGTCGCGTACTTGCCGATGAGGTCCCAGCCGTAGTCGGCGATGGCGTAGCCGATGAGGCCGACGGTACCGATCGGGGCGAGGCGGATGACCCACCACAGGGCCTTCTGAAGGAGCTCCAGGATCGACTGGCTGAGGGTGAGGATCGGCTTGGCCTTCTCGCCGAGCTTGAGGGCGGCGATACCGGCGACGGCGGCCATGAACACGATCTGGAGCACGTTCAGCTCGGTGAACGGCGTGATCACGTTGTCCGGGACGATGCCGGTCAGGAAGTCGATCCAGCTGCCCTTGGTCTCGGAGAGCTTGCCGTCCTTCGGCGTGAGGCCGGTGCCGGAGCCGGGGTTGGTGAGCAGGCCGATCGTGAGGCCGATGGCGACCGCGATCAGCGAGGTGATCATGAACCAGAGCAGGGTGCGGGTCGCGAGCCGGGCGGCGTTGTTGACCTGGCGCAGATTGGTGATCGACACGAGGATCGCGAAGAAGACCAGCGGTGCGACGGCCAGCTTCAGCAGCTGGACGAAGAGCGAGCCGACCTCGTCGAGGGTGGTGACGAGCCAGCCGAGGTCCTGGCTGCGGGCCAGCCAGCCGAGCAGCACGCCGAGGACCAGACCGGCGACGATCTGGGCCCAGAACGGGACCTTGGGTATACGGAAACCGGAGCCGGAGCCGGTGGGCTGCTCGGCCTCGGGCGCGGCGGACGCGGGGTTCGCGGACACGGACACACTCCAGTGGGGACGCATCGGGACGTACGGGGACACCCGTACGGTCGTGCGGTGGAACGGGGACGGGGTCGCGGCGCCCTCGTCAGGGGCGGCGCCGCTGCATGATGCCGGATCAGACTTCGCGGCAACAGACCGCGGACATACAGCGGCAGAGATCGACATGCAGGCGCGCCACGAGCGGGATGCTCGCGGCATGACGGAGGCGCACTGCTGTCTTCATGCCGAATACGTTAACACTTGAACTTTGAGAACCTCAAAGCTTCTCTTTGGCTCCGAGGCGGTGCCTTTCCGCCGCACGGTGTCCGGAGAACGCCGAGGGCCCCTGGCCGGAGCGGTCTGCTCCGGCCAGGGGCCCTGCGAAGAGGCGGGACGCGCGGCGCGCGCGTGTGAGGAACCTTACTGAACGGCGTCCTCGCGGGTGCGGTTGGCGTCGAGGCGCGCCTTGGTCCGGTCGACCGTGGAGACGATCTGCTCGGACAGCTCGTCGCGCTGCTTGCGCAGCAGCACATAGCTCAGGGGGGCGGAGAGGATGAGGCCGAGCAGGATCACCCAGACCATGTTGGAGCCGCCGAGCCCGGAGGGGATCAGCCCGAAGTGGACGGCGACACCGGCGACGAGGAAGCAGCCTACGAAGATCAGCAGGCGCAACGCGGTGTACCGGATCATCGCGCTCGGCTTGGCAGCGGACACGGCTGGCCCTCTCTTCCCGTCAACTCTCTCGACACAGTCCTGCCCGTCCAGTGAAGCATGGCCCGAATTCTCTCGGTTCAGGGGGCTGCCGGGCCGAGTGGCAGCAGCATGATGATGTCGTCGCGATCGTCGCCGGGGGCGAGCCGGATCGCGTCCGGAACCCGGCCGACCTCCTTGTAGCCGCAGGCGGCGTAGAAGCTGTCGTTCCCGGTGCCGCCCCGACAGGTGAGCCGGATGGCTTCGATGCCCTCGATGGAGCGCGCGGCATCGGCGGCGGCCGCCATCAGGTCGCGGCCGTACCCCTTGCCCTGGAGGCGGGGATGGACCATCACGGTGTAGAGCATCAGCCAGTGCTGGTGCAGCCGGTGGTCGTTCAGGGTGAGGAAGGCGGTGGCGGCGACGGCACCGTCCTCGTCCCGGCCGACGAGCAGCCGGACGCGGCCCTTCTCGATGGCGGCGAGGTGCTTGAGCAGGTCGGGCCGGATCTCCTCGGGGGTGACGGGCGCTACGAAGCCGACGGCGCCGCCCGCGTTGGTGACATCGGCCCACAGGGCGGTGATGCCGTCGCGCAGGGCGGGCGTGAACGCGGGATCCAGCTCGAAGGTAAGTGCCATTAGGCAAGATTAACCATTACGCGACCGACATCTCAACCCGGTCCGCCCTGCGAACAGGGACGCGCCCGGGAACGCGGACAAGCCCCGGCCGAGGACAGCGGCCGGGGCTTGCGGGGAAGAGCAGGGGGCGTGCGTCTCAGACCCGCATCGGCTGCGGGGACTCGCGCCGGTCCGCGTCGGGGCCCGGGTACTCGCGCAGGATCTCGTACCGGGTGTTCCGCTCCACCGGCCGGAAACCGGCGTCGCGGATCAGGTCCAGCAGGTCCTCACGGCCGAGCTTGTTCGGCGTGCCGAAGTCGTCGGCGTCGTGCGTGATCTTGTACTCGACGACCGAGCCGTCCATGTCGTCCGCGCCGTGCTGGAGGGCGAGCTGGGCGGTCTGCACACCGTGCATCACCCAGAACACCTTGACGTGCGGCACGTTGTCGAACAGCAGCCGGGAGACCGCGAAGGTCTTCAGTGCCTCGGCGCCGGTCGCCATCGTCGTCCGCGCCTGGAGCTTGTTGCGGACCTTGCCGTCCTTCATGTCGACGAAGTCGTGCTGGTAGCGCAGCGGGATGAAGACCTGGAAGCCGCCGGTCTCGTCCTGCATCTCGCGCAGCCGCAGCACGTGGTCGACGCGGTGCCGGGGCTCCTCGATGTGCCCGTACAGCATCGTCGAGGGGGTCTTGAGCCCCTTCTCGTGCGCGAGGCGGTGGATGCGCGACCAGTCCTCCCAGTGGGTGCGGTGGTCGACGATGTGCTGGCGGACCTCCCAGTCGAAGATCTCCGCGCCGCCGCCGGTCAGCGATTCGAGACCGGCCTCGATCAGCTCGTCGAGGATCTCGGAGGCGGTGAGGCCGGAGATCGTCTCGAAGTGGTGGATCTCCGTCGCCGTGAACGCCTTCAGCGCCACGTTCGGCAGGGCTTCCTTCAGCGCGCTCAGCGAGCGCGGGTAGTAGCGCCACGGCAGGGAGGGGTGGAGTCCGTTGACGATGTGCAGCTCGGTGAGGTTCTCGCCCTCCATCGCCTTGGCGAGGCGGACGGCTTCCTCGATGCGCATCGTGTACGCGTCCTTCTCGCCCGGCTTGCGCTGGAACGAGCAGTACGCGCACGAGGCGGTGCACACGTTGGTCATGTTGAGGTGACGGTTGACGTTGAAGTGCACCACGTCGCCGTTCTTGCGCGTGCGCACCTCGTGCGCCAGCCCGCCCAGCCACGCCAGGTCGTCGGACTCGTAGAGGGCGATCCCGTCCTCGCGGGTCAGCCGCTCGCCGGCCCGGACCTTCTCCTCCAGCTCGCGCTTGAGTCCCGCGTCCACTAGGGCGCCTCCCATATCTCCGTACAACAGACTCCGCCCAACGGTACGCCTACGACTCCTCGGGGAGTTCCCCGACCCGGTTCTCCCACTTGGTGGAGAGCACGATCGTGGTACGGGTCCGGGAGACGCCCTTCGTCCCGCTCAGGCGGCGGATCGTCTTCTCCAGTCCGTCCACGTCGCCGATGCGCACCTTGAGCATGTACGAGTCGTCGCCCGCGATGAACCAGCAGTCCTCGATCTCCGCGAGGTCCTTCAGCCGGCGCGCCACGTCCTCGTGGTCGGCGGCGTCCGAGAGCGAGATCCCGATGAGCGCGGTGACTCCGAGCCCCAGCGAGGCGGAGTCGACGGTGGCGCGGTAACCGGTGATGACACCGGCGGTTTCCAGCCGATTGATGCGGTCGGTGACGCTGGGGCCGGAGAGCCCCACGAGCCGCCCCAGCTCGGCGTACGAGGCCCTGCCGTTCTCCCTGAGGGCCTGGATGAGCTGCCTGTCCACCGCGTCCATATGCCTGAAACCTTCCATTGTTCAGCAGTACCGCGAGTTTACGTGTAGAATCTAAGGCATGCAGGGCTTCGGCCCTGTAAATCTTCTAGAACATCCAAGAAACGCTTTCGAATCTTCAGGAGTGAACTTCACCGTGTACACGATCGAGATGGCCTACGCCCGGATGCGCGAGCTGCAGGACCTGGCCAACCGCTCGCGTGCCCACCAGCCCGCCGCCGCCCACCGCGTCGACAAGACCCGCGCCCCGCGCCCGTCCAAGAAGCGCTGACCCGGCCGACCCGGCCGACCCGGACCTACAGGTCCTGAGCGCCGCGGGAGCCGCCACCGAGCTCTCCTTCCCAGCGGCGGTACAGCCGGTGCGGCACGCCTGCCGCGTCCAGCACCCGCCCCGCGACGAAGTCCACCAGGTCCTGGATGTGCGTCGCGCCCGCGTAGAACGCCGGAGAGGCGGGCAGCACGACCGCGCCCGCCTCGTCCAGGGCCACCATCTGCTTCAGCGTCTGGCCGCTCAGCGGGGTCTCGCGCACCGCGACGACGAGCGGGCGGCGCTCCTTGAGCGTCACGCTCGCGGCCCGCTGGAGCAGATCCTTCGACAGACCGAGCGCCACTCCGGCCACACAGGCCGTCGAGGCCGGCACGATGAGCATCCCCTTCGCGGGGTACGACCCGGAGGACGGCCCGGCCGCCAGATCCCCGGCGGTCCAGTGGCGTACGCGCTCCAGCTCCGCGCCGCCCACCGCGAACGCGTCCGGCTTCCCGTCCGCGCCCCGCGCCAGCCAGGCCGCGAGGTCCTCGCGCCAGTGCCCGTCCCGGAAAGCGATGGCGGTCTCGTCCAGCAGGGTGAGCCGCGAGGCCCGGCTCACCACCAGATCGACGCTCTCGCCGGCCGCGAGAAGCCCGCGCAGCACGGCCGCCGCGAACGGGGTCCCCGAAGCGCCGGACACCCCGACAATCCAAGGCCGCCGCTGCTGATGAGTCACTGATGTCCCGGATTCCACAACTGCGAGCCTATCCGGCGCACCCCGGAGCCCCGCACCCGGAACCGGGCGGCGGCCCCGGACGTTCAACGGATGACGGGCAACCCAGGGGCAGGGGCAGACCATGGGCGATTACTGGACCACCGGCCGCGACACGAGTTCCACCACGACCGGCGGTGCACGCGCGCTGACCGCCGGCATCCTGATGGTGAGCTGGGTGGCCCTGCTCTGGCTGCTCGAAGGCATAGACGTGATGACCGGGCACGCCCTGGACACCTACGGCATCAGCCCCCGCGAGATCGCGGAGCTGCGCGATGTGGTGCCCGCCGCCTTCCTGCACAGCGGCTGGGAGCATGTCGCTTCCAACAGCGTCCCGCTGCTGGTCCTCGGCTTCATAGCCGCCCTGGGCGGGCTGCGCCGGTTCGCCGCCGTCGTCGCGACGATCATCGTGATCAGCGGCGTCGGCGTCTGGCTGACCGCCCCGGCGTACACGGTGACGCTCGGCGCGTCCGGCGTCGTCTTCGGGCTGCTGGGCTATCTGCTGGTCCGGGGCTTCGTGGACCGCCGCCCCTGGGACGTCCTCATAGGCATCGGCGTCGCCGTGGTCTACGGCTCCCTGCTGTGGGGCGTCCTGCCCACCGACTCGGGCGTGAGCTGGCAGGGGCACCTGTTCGGCCTGGCCGGCGGGGTGGCGGCGGCCTTCTTCTTCCGCCGCCCGCCCGGGCCCCGGGACAACCTGGTCACGGTCTGAGAAGCCTCACGGGGTGACGCCCTGCGGTGAGGGCTCACGGGGTGAGGCCGCGCACCAGCAGGTCCAGCAGCGCGCAGGCGAAGAGCGCGATGCCGATGAAGCCGTTCACCGAGAAGAACGCACGGTTCAGCCGGGACAGATCGTGCGGCCGCACGACGCGGTGCTCGTAGACGAACGCCACCGCGACGATCACCATGCCCGTCCAGTAGAAGAACTCGGCGTCCGTGGCCAGCCCGAACCAGACCAGCAGCCCGGTCGTGATCACATGACAGACCCGCGCACCCCAGAGCGCGGCCGGGATGCCGAAGCGGGCCGGGAAGGACAGCACCCCGTGGGCCCGGTCGGCCTGGACGTCCTGGCAGGCGAAGATCAGGTCGAAGCCGCCGATCCAGATCCCCACGGCGAGCCCGAGGATCACCGCGTCCCACGACCAGCTGCCGGTCACCGCGAGCCACGCGCCGACCGGCCCGATGGCCTGCGCGAGACCCAGGATCGCGTGCGGGAAGTTCGTGAACCGCTTGCCGTACGGGTAGACCACCATCGGCACGACGGCCAGCGGCGCGAGCGCCAGGCAGAGCGGGTTGAGCAGGGCGGCGGCGCCGAGGAAGACGGCGAGCGCGACGAGCGCCCCGGTCCACGCGGACTTCACCGACACCGCACCGGTCACCAGCTCCCGGCCCGCGGTGCGCGGGTTACGGGCGTCGATCTCCCGGTCGATGATCCGGTTGGCGGCCATCGCGAAGGTTCGCAGCCCCACCATCGCCAGCGTGACGAGCAGCAGGACACCCCAGCCGATGGTGCCGTCCAGCCGGAACATCGCGGTCAGCGCGGCGATGTAGGCGAAGGGCAGCGCGAAGACCGAGTGCTCGATCATCACGAGCCGGAGGAACGACTTGACCTTGCTGCCCGAGGGCGCCGAACCGGGTACGGACGCCGCCTCCGCCGCGCTGCTCACAGCCCGTACTCCTTCCAGCGGCGGTCGACCTTCGCCGCCGTCTCCGGGTCGGAGACGACCATCTCCGGCCAGCCCCCGTCCCGGGTGTAGCCCTCCGTGGGCAGCTTCCGGGTGGCGTCGATGCCCGCCTTGCCGCCCCAGAACTGCTGGTACGAGGCGTGGTCCAGGTGGTCGACCGGGCCTTCGACGACGGTGAGGTCACGGGCGTAGTCGGTGTTGCCGAGCGCCCGCCAGGCGACCTCGTTCAGATCGTGGACGTCGCAGTCGGCGTCCACCACCACGATCAGCTTGGTCAGCGACATCATGTGCGCGCCCCAGATCGCGCTCATCACCTTCTGGGCGTGCTTCGGGTACTTCTTGTCGATCGAGACGATCGCGCAGTTGTGGAAGCTCGCCGACTCCGGCAGGTGGTAGTCCACGATGTCCGGCACGACGATCTTCAGCAGCGGCAGGAAGAACCGCTCCGTGGCCCGGCCCAGCGGCCCGTCCTCGGTCGGCGGGCGGCCCACCACGATGGACTGGAGCAGCGGCCGCTTGCGCATCGTGACGCAGTCGATGGTCAGCGCGGGGAACGGTTCCTGCGGGGTGTAGAAGCCGGTGTGGTCCCCGAACGGGCCCTCGGGGAGCATCTCGCCCGGCTCCAGCCAGCCCTCGATGACGACCTCCGCCTGCGCGGGGACCTGGAGCGGCACGGTCTTGCAGTCGACCATCTCGATCCGCTTGCCCTGGATGAACCCGGCGAAGAGGTATTCGTCGATGTCCCCGGGCAGCGGGGCGGTGGAGGCGTACGTCACGGCGGGCGGGCAGCCGAACGCGATGGCGACCGGCAGCCGCTCGCCGCGCCGGGCGGCGACCTGGTAGTGGTTGGCGCTGTCCTTGTGGATCTGCCAGTGCATCCCGATGGTGCGCTTGTCGTGGCGCTGGAGCCGGTAGAGGCCCAGGTTCCGTACGCCGTTCTCGGGGTGCTTGGTGTGGGTCAGGCCCAGGTTGAAGAACGATCCGCCGTCCTCGGGCCAGGTGAACAGCGCGGGCAGCCGGTCCAGGTCGACGTCGTCGCCGGTCAGCACCACTTCCTGGACGGGCGCGTCGCCGGACTTCACCTTCTTCGGCGGCACGTGCACCATCGAGCCGAGCTTCCCGAAGGCCTCCCGCACCCCGACGAAGCCATGCGGCAGCTCCGGCTTGAGCAGCCCGCCGATCTTGTCGCTGATCTCGCTGTACGACTTCAGCCCGAGCGCCTTGAGCAGGCGCCGGTCGGTGCCGAAGACGTTCATGGCCAGGGGCATCGAGGACCCCTTGACGTTCTCGAACAAGAGGGCGGGGCCGCCGGCCTTGTTGACCCGGTCGACGATCTCACCGACTTCCAGGTGGGGGTCGACCTCGACCTTGATGCGCTTGAGATCACCGTCGCGTTCGAGGGCCCGGAGCAGGGAGCGAAGATCGTCGTAAGCCATGCGGTCCAGTTTGTCATCCCCGCCCGCGCCGCCCCGCCCGGGCTCCCCGCCGACGGGCCCCGGATCCTCGGCGCGGAGCCGGTACCCTGGCCGCGACACCGGGGACGCATCTGGCCCCACCGCCACTTCCTGGGGGACGCACCATGAGAGCCCTGATGATCCTCGTGCCGATGGCTCTGATGATCTACGCCTTCATCGACTGCCTGAACACCCCCGAGGAGGAGACGAAGCACCTGCCGAAGATCGCCTGGGTCTTCATCATCCTGCTCTTCTGGGTCGTCGGCTCGATCGGCTGGCTCGCGGCCGGAAAGGTGCGGCACGGCGCGGCCGGGGTCGGCGCGCCCTCCTCGTGGCAGCGCGGCAGGCGGACGCAGTGGGTGGCCCCGGACGACAACCCCGACTTCCTGAAGTCGCTCAAGGGTGACGGCCCGAAGGACGACAGCGGCAAGGACGACGGCGGCCGGGGCGGGAAGGATGCCGCCGAGCCGAAGACTCCGCAGCCGGAGGCGCCCCGGCCGGACGCGGAGAGCGACGCCGAGAAGGACCGCATCCGCCGCGAACGCAGCACGGGCCCCGACGACACGGCCCCGCCCGCCGCGCCCTGACCTGGCGGGTACGGCACCGGAGACGCGGAACGGCCCCCGGGAGGACGCAGGTCCTCCCGGGGGCCGTTCTCCGTGGCGGTGGGACGGGCCTCAGACCCCCGCGTAGGAGTGCAGGCCGGAGACGAAGATGTTCACGCCGTAGTAGTTGAACAGCCAGCAGGCGAAGGCGACGAGGGCCAGGTAGGCGGCCTTGCGGCCCTTCCATCCGGCCGTGGCGCGGGCGTGCAGGTAGGCGGCGTAGGCGACCCAGGTGATGAAGGACCAGACCTCCTTGGGGTCCCAGCCCCAGTACCGGCCCCAGGCGTCGCCCGCCCAGATCGCGCCCGCGATGATCGTGAACGTCCACAGCGGGAAGACCGCCGCATTGATCCGGTACGCGAACTTGTCCAGCGAGGACGCCGACGGCAGCCGCTCCAGGACGGAGGTGGCGAACTTCCCGGGCGTGCCGCCGGATGCGAGCTTGTTCTCGTAGCTGTCGCGGAAGAGGTAGAGGACCGTACCGACCGCGCCGAGGTAGAAGACGGCGCCGCAGATGATGGCGGTCGAGACGTGGATCCACAGCCAGAACGAGTCCAGCGCGGGTACCAGCTGGTCGCTGTCGGTGTAGAGGACCGTCGTCGCGAGGCCGAGGTCCAGCAGGACCGTGGTGACCAGCGGGAGGCCGATCCAGCGGACGTTCTTCCCCAGCGCGAGCAGCACCAGGTAGGAGCCGACCGCCACGGTGGAGAAGGTGATCGAGAACTCGTACATGTTGGCCCAGGGCGCCCGCTGTACGGAGAGGGCGCGGGTGAGGACGCCGCCCGCCTCGACGAGGAACGCCACCACGGTCAGCGAGACCGCGATCCGCCCCCACAGGTCGCCCTTGAACGTGCCGCCCGCCGCCCCCGGACCGTCGGGCACGTCCCGCGTACCGGAGACCGCGCGGGTGACGACCTTGGGCCGCTCCAGCACGGCCGTACCGCCGGCCTGCGCGCTCACGGGGGAAGCGTCGGCGGAAGCACCGGCTCCGGAGCCGGACAGTGCGGCGGCGGTACGGCCGACCTTGCTGCGGCTGCCGAGGACCCACTCCGCGATGTGCGCGAAGAAGGCCAGGGTGTAGACGGCCATCGACGAATAGATCAGCACATTGCTGATATCCGCCAGGCTCTGGTTGGTCGCGGCGGCGAGATTCACTTCTCAGCCCCTTCGGCAGGTGCTTCGGCAGGGTCTACGGGCCGGCTCCCGGCCTCGTGGGTGGCGTCGGGCGCGGCAGGTTTCTCCTGGGCGACCGGCGCCGTCGTGATCAGGGCGGCCGCGAGGTCGCCCAGTTCCTCGGGGAGCCGCGCGGACTCGCTGCGGCCCAGGCCCGCCATCTCCACGACGGTGACGCCGTCCGCGCCCCGGACCGCCCGCACCCACACCCGGCGGCGCTGGATGAACAGCGATCCGGCGAGTCCGGCGATGGCGGCGACGGATCCGGTGAGCGCCCAGCCGTTGCCCGGCTGCTGCGAGATCTGGAAGCTGGCCCACTCCTCGACGCCCTCGAAGGTGATCGATCCGGCGCCGTCGGACAGTTCCAGCTTCTCGCCGGGCATCAGCATCTTCTTGAGCAGTTCGCCGTCCTCGTCCTTGAACTGCTTCATCTTGGACGTGTCGAGCTGGTAGACGTTCTGCGCGAGACCGGAGTCGACGCCCAGGGAGCCGTGGTAGGCGCTGAGCGCCAGCACCGGGAACTGGAGGCCGGGGAACTGCGAGAACATCTGGCCCTTGCCGTGCCCCGCGAAGGTCGGCACGAAGAACGCCTTGAAGCCCAGCTGGGTCTTCTCGCCGGTCTTGTCCCGGTAGCCGTCCATCACCTTGATCGCGCCGGTCGAGGTGATGTTGTTGTCGATCGGCAGCAGCGGCACGGCGCTGCGCGAGACGACCTCGCCCTTGGGGTTCCGGACGGTGACGACCGGCGCGTAGCCGTGGGCGATCAGATAGACCTTGGTGCCGTCCACGACGAGCGGCTCGTTGACCTTGATGACGGCCTTGCGCTCGGGGCCTTCGGCTCCCTCGGTGTACGTCACCCGGGCCTCGAAGGTCCGCGGGGTGCCGCGCTGGGGGCCGCTCTCCTCGTACGTACCGACGAACTCGTCGAGCACGAAGCTGAACGGGGCCAGCGAGTCGGAGTCGTACAGCGAGCCGGACTTGAAGTCGTCGTACTGGGTGAGCGTGTTGGAGAACCCGTCGCCCTCGACGATCAGCTTGCCGCCCTCGGACTTGAAGAGCTGGCCCGCGGCGAAGGCGATCAGCATCACGATCAGGGCGAGGTGGAAGACCAGGTTGCCGACCTCGCGGAGGTAGCCCTTCTCGGCGGCGACCGCGTCGCCCACCTCGTGCGAGCGGAACCGCCGCCCGCGCAGGACCAGGAGGGCCGCCTCGCGGACCTCCTCGGGCTCCGCCTCGGTGCGCCAGGTGGTGTAGGCGGGCAGCCGGGTCAGCCGCTTCGGGGCGCCCGGCGGGCGGCTGCGCAGCTGGCCGACGAACTGGCCGGTGCGCGGCACGATGCAGCCGATGAGCGAGACGAACAGCAGGATGTAGATCGCGGAGAACCACACCGAGCTGTAGACGTCGAAGAGCTGGAGCTTCTCGTAGATCGGGGTGAGCGTGGCGTGCTGGTCCTTGAAGGCCTGCACCTTCACCTCGTCGACGCTGGTCTGCGGGATCAGCGATCCCGGAATCGCGCCGAGGGAGAGCAGGAAGAGCAGGATCAGCGCGACCCGCATCGAGGTGAGCTGGCGCCAGAACCAGCGGGCCCAGCCGATCACCCCCATCGCGGGCACACCGGCCCCGGTGTCGGTCTCCGGCCGCTCCTCGCGGGGTGCGGTGGAGAGCCGGTCGCCGGCCGCGCCGTGGGCGGACCCCTGCTCCCCCTCGTCCGCGCGCTCCCGCTCGTCGGTGCTGTTCGCGTTGCTCATGAACTCAGATCCCCACAACGAAGCCGCTGGACCAGCTCTGCATCTGCTGCATGAGCGTGGCCCACGCCCCGGTCAGCAGCAGGATTCCGGTCACGATCATCATGCCGCCGCCGATCCGCATGACCCAGGCGTAGTGGCGCTTGACCCAGCCGAACGCGCCGAGCGCCTTACGGAAGGCGACCGCGGCCAGAACGAACGGGACGCCGAGTCCGAGACAGTACGCGACGGTCAGTATCGCGCCGCGTCCGGCGGTGGCGCTCTCGGCCGACAGTGCCAGCACCGAAGCGAGTGTCGGGCCGATGCACGGCGTCCAGCCGATCCCGAAGAGAGCGCCGAGCAGCGGGGCGCCGGCCAGTCCGGTCACTGGCCGCTTGTGGATACGGAACTCGCGCTGCGTCACGCCCGGCAGGAGCCCCATGAAGAAGACCCCCATGAGGATCATCAGGACGCCGAGGACCTTGTTGAGCGTCTCGGAGTACATCTGGAGCTCCTGGCCGAAATAGCCGAAGAGAGCGCCGGTGGAGGCGAAAACGACGGTGAAGCCGAGCACGAAGAGCGAGGCGCCCGCCACCACCCGGCCGCGCCGGGCCTCGGCCAGGTCGGTGCCGCTGACCCCGGTGACGTAACTGAGGTAGCCGGGGACGAGCGGCAGAACGCACGGCGAGAAGAAGGAGACGAGACCGGCCAACAGGGCGAGAGGAAGGGCGATCAGCAGCGCCCCGGACAGGACGGTGTCGTTGTACGCGGCGAGCGTGGTCACCGGATCACTTCTCCGCGATGATCGGGTCGATCATCTTGTGCAGCTCGTCCGCGTCGAGCGCCTGGAGCGTGCGGGCCGCGATCTTCCCGTCCCGGTCGATGACCACGGTGGACGGGATGGCCTGCGGGTTCAGGGTGCCCTTGGGGAAGCGGAGGATGAGCTTGCCGATCGGGTCGAAGAAGCTCGGGTAGGTGATCCCGTAGTCCTTCTCGAAGTTCACCGCGGCGTCCCGCTGGGCGTCCCGGGTGTTTATCCCCACGAACTGGACGCCCTGGTCCTTCGTCTCCTCGGAGACCTTGGCGAAGTACTTCGCCTCCAGTCGGCAGGGGCCGCACCAGGAGCCCCAGACGTTGAGGACGACGACCTTGCCCCGGTAGTCGGCGAGGTCGAGCGGCTTGCCGTCCAGCCCGTTGCCCGCCAGCTTCGGAGCCGCGACCCGCTCGCTCCTGGCGACGGTGGAGATACCCCCGCTGCCGGTGACGAAGTTGGTGTTGCCGCCGCCCCCGGCCTTGTTGCCGTCCCCGCACGCGGACAGCGTCAGGGCACCGGCCACGGCGGTGGCGGCGAGCAGGGTGAAGCGGCGTCGGGACGCGCGGCCAAAGCTCATGTGAAAAGTTTCGCATGGCAGTTCCGGCGATCTCCCGCGCCCCCCTCAGTGCCCGTAAAGCCCCTTGTCAAGCCTGTTTAAAGAAGGAGTTCCAGCCACCGGCGGGCGACTGTCCGACGTCCAGCGTGCGGAGCTTGGCGAGCACGGCGGGGTCCTGGACGTCGAGCCAGTCGACGAACTGCCGGAACGAGACGAGGCGCACGTCCTCCTTGCCCGCGACTTTCTTGATCACTTCTTCGACGGCGTCCATATAGATTCCGCCGTTCCACTCCTCGAAGTGGTTGCCGATGAAGAACGGCGCGCGATTCGACTCGTACGCGCGCTGGAAACCGGCGAGATAGGCCCCGGTCGCCTGGGTGCGCCAGCCGGGATAACGCGAGGGCATGCCCTTCGTCGAATTCTTCGACTGGTTGGCGAGGATGTTGTAGTCCATCGAGAGCACCTCGAAGGAGTGCCCGGGGAACGGCATCGCCTGGAGCGGGAGGTCCCAGATCCCGCCGCGCTTCACGGGCCAGGTCTGGCGGCCGCCGGGCGAGCTGGCGTCGTAGCGCCAGCCCAGTTTGCCCGCGGTCGGCAGCAGATTGTCCTGGCCGAGCAGGCAGGGGGTGCGGCCGCCGACCAGTTCCTTGCGGTAGTCGAACGGGAGCGGGTCCTCGTTCTCCCAGCCGGTGTTGGTCCGCCATTCCGTGACGAAGGACACAGCCTGATCGATCTCGCTGCGCCATTGGGCGGGCGTCCAGCGCTCCACCGATCCGGAACCGCCGCAGAAATGGCCGTTGAAGTGTGTGCCGATCTCATGGCCGTCGAGCCACGCCTGACGCACGTACTTCAGCGTGTCCTTGACGTGGCCGTCGGTGAGATAGCCGATGTCGGAAGCGCCGCGGGGATTGTTCGGGGGACGGTAGAGGGATTTCTTCGACTCGGGCAGGAGATAGATCCCGGAGAGGAAGAAGGTCATGGCCGCGTCGTGTTCCTTGGCCAGGTCGAGAAAGCGCGGGAAGAGACCGTTGCCGACCTCGCCCGCACCGTCCCAGGAAAAGATCACGAACTGCGGGGGCTTCTGGCCGGGTTCGAGCGGAACGGGCGCGGAGGGCTGGTGCGGCTGCTTGCCGGTGTCGGCGGTGGAGCCGTCACCGATCAGCCGGACCCTGTCCTTCGGAGAACCGTTTCCGCCCCCGTTGCCGCCGGTGCCCGTGTCTCCCTTGCCGCTGCCCTGACCGGACCCGTCGCCTTTGGAGGAACCCGAGCCCCCGCAGCCGGCGAGTCCGATCGCGGCCGCGGCCCCGAGTCCGGCCCCGAGCAGCCCCCTTCGATTGATGTCGCGCATGCCGTCCCCATCCACGGTCGTTTTATCTCAAGGCCATACAAACTACTGAAGGGTTAGATGAGGTGGACAACACGACGGTTCCGCACATTTAAGGACTTTCTCTACGCTTTACCTTGGCGTCCGGCCCTGTCACCCCGCGCCCGCTCCTGCGGAAGGACGCGCGGGGAGGCCCGTGCCGTTCCGGGCACCGCCCGAGCGCATGTCCGGGAGCCGCCCAGCGGTTCGGCTTCCCCGTCCCGGGGAGCTCATGCGCCCTGACCGCCGCCCGTCGCGGGACGCCCCTGCCGGAAGGCCTCCACCAGCGCGTCGGCCAGGAACCCCTGCCAACAGGCGTGGTCGCGGCCGCCGTTGTAGACATTGCGGGTGACCCGGTGCCCCCGGGCGCGCAGCACGGAGACGAGGGCCTCGCCGTGTTCGGCCGACGCGGTCCCGTCGTGCAGGCCGATGTCGAGGTGGACAGTGCCGCCGGACTCCCGGCCCCCGCCGCCCGGCCGCCATCCCGGTGCGGGCGACTGGACGAGGACCCGGCCGAAGCGTTCGGGCCGGGTGAGTCCGGTGTACAGCGCCGTCGTACCGCCGAGGCCCTGGCCGGAGACGACGGTACGGCCCGGGTCGGCGGTCAGCGGCCACCGGGCGCGCGCCCAGGGCAGCAGGTCGTCCGCGAGGAAGGAGGCATAGGACTCCCGCGCGCCGAGGTCGCGCCGCCTGGTCCCGGCGTCGACGGTGTCCGGGGCGAGGACGGCGAGCGGCGGCACGGCCCCGTCGGCGATCAGCGCGTCCAGCGTGTCCTGGAAGCCGAGCCGCCCGAACCACATGTCGCCGTCGCAGAGCACGAGGACGGGCAGGGGACCGCCGGCGCCCGCACCACCGCCGCCGGTACCGCCACCCGCACCGGAACCGGAACCCGGCGTCCCTCCTCGCGTCTCCCCCGGCGGGAGGTACGTCCAGACCTCCCGCGCCTCGCCCAGCGCACGCCCTGTGACGGGGTACCGCTCGACGGTGCCGCGCCCGATGCCCGCCCGCCGGGCGGCCCAGGGCTGGGGCGGGGCCGCCGGGAGGGCGAACACCGAGCTCTCCACGGGCCGCCGGCGCACCGGCAGGCGGTGGGGGTTGAGCGGGTCGGCGACGCCGTGCGCCGTCAGCGCCAGCAGCCGCCGCTGAAGCCGTACGGGATCGGTGGGCGCGGGCCCGGGCGAGATGTCGGCCACCATCCGGTAGGACCCGCGGTGGTCGGCGCGCAGCCGGTAGCCGAGGTACCAGATATCGGTGCCCGGGAGGTGGTGGAGGAGTGAGGCGGCGGGCCGGTCGCGATGGCTGATGCCGTTGGCCATCAGGAGGACGTGGCGGGTCGCGCGGTGGCCGCGCCACAGGAAGGTGACGGCACGATGGCCGGGGTCGTCGTCGAGCGGTTCGACGAGGGGAGTGCCGGTGCGGGCGGCCGCGGCCCAGAACTCCTCGGCCAGCGCGTCCCGGGCCGCGGCGTCCCGGGCCGCTTCGAGCTGCCGCGCGAGGCGGGCTGTCCGGGGGCCGGTGACCGGCCGGGGAAGGGCGTCCACCGCGTCACACATCGGCGGGCCTCACCGGCGTCGACCGCTTCGCCGGTCTCCGGCCGAGCACATTGCCGAGCACGTTCGTGGGGGCAGTACGGGTCATCGTTCCACCGTTTCGTCGTAGGCGCCGGTGACCACGACGAGCCCCACGGGAACCAGCAGAGCCCGACGGGCCGCCGCCCCGCCCACCGGAGATCAAGTTAGCTTAGCCTAACCTAACTTCACGTCGGTTGTTTCCTGCCGCACCCGGCAACGAGGACGGGACCGGCCGCCGCAGCTCGCGGCAGCCGGTCCCGTGATGTCCGATCTCGTCGGCCCCGGAGGCGTCGGGCTACGCCCCGAACGCCTTGGACTGCCCCGGCTTCCCCTTCACCGGCTTGGCCCCCGCCAGCAGATGCGCGGGCACCAGGTCCCGGGCGGGCTCCGAGTAGCCGACCGAGACGATCGTGTCGCCCCGGTAGGTGAAGCTGGTCAGCGAGGCCAGCGTGCACTGGCGCTTGCGCGGGTCGTGCCAGAGCCGTCGGCGTTCCACGAAGGAGCGGACGATCCAGATCGGCAGCTGGTGGCTGACGCAGACCGCCTCGTGCCCGCGCGCCGCGTCCTTGGCCGCGTCGAGCGCACCCATCATGCGGACGACCTGCTCGACGTACGGCTCACCCCAGGACGGCTTGAACGGGTTGGTGAGGTGCTTCCAGTTGTCCGGCTTGCGCAGCGCCCCGTCGCCGACGCCGAAGGTCTTGCCCTCGAAGACGTTGGCGGCCTCGATCAGCCGGGCGTCGGTGGCCAGGTCCAGACCGTGCGCCTTGGCGACCGGGGCGGCCGTCTCCTGGGCGCGCTCCAGCGGGGAGGCGACGACATGGGTGATGTCGCGCCGCTCCAGGTGCTCGGCGACCCGGTCGGCCATCTTCCGGCCGAGGTCGGAGAGGTGGTAGCCGGGGCGGCGGCCGTAGAGGACACCGTCGGGGTTGTGCACCTCGCCGTGACGGACCAGGTGCACCACGGTCAGCTGCTCGTCGCGGCCGGCGTCGTCGCTCATGCGGTGGCCTCCGATGCGGCGCGGGCGGCGGCGGGGAGAGCGGCGGCGATGCGCTCGACCGCCCGCTCGTCGTGGGCGGTGGAGACGAACCAGGACTCGAACGCGGAGGGCGGGAGGTAGACGCCCTGCTCCAGCATGGAGTGGAAGAACGCGGTGAAGCGGAACGCCTCCTGCTTCTTGGCGTCGTCGTAGTCGCGCACCGGCTGGTCCGTGAAGAAGACCGAGAACATGTTGCTCGCGGCGGAGACGGTGTGGGCGACGCCCTCCTTCCCGAGCGCGTCGCCCACCAGGGTGCGCAGCTCGGCGGAGACCGCGTCGATCTTCGCGTACGCCGCATCGTCCAGCAGCCGCAGCTGGGCGAGGCCCGCGGCGGTGGCGACCGGGTTCCCGGAGAGGGTGCCCGCCTGGTAGACCGGCCCGGCCGGGGCGAGGTGGGCCATCACGTCGGCACGGCCGCCGAAGGCCGCGGCGGGGAAGCCGCCGCCCATGACCTTGCCGAAGGTCATCAGGTCGGGCCGGACGCCGTCGACGCCGTACCAGCCCGCCTTCGACGTACGGAAGCCCGTCATGACCTCGTCGGAGATGTACAGCGCGCCGTTGGCCGCGCACAGTTCCTTGAGCCCGGCGTTGAAGCCGTCGGCGGGCGGGACGACGCCCATGTTGCCGGGCGAGGCCTCGGTGATCACGCAGGCGATCTCGCCGGGGTGCGCGGCGAAGGCGGCGCGCACCGCGTCCAGGTCGTTGTACGGCAGCACGACGGTGTCCCCGGCCGTGGCACCGGTCACCCCGGGGGTGTCGGGCAGCCCGAAGGTGGCCAGGCCCGACCCGGCGGCGGCGAGCAGCGCGTCCACGTGGCCGTGGTAGCACCCGGCGAACTTCACGACCTTGGCCCGGCCGGTGAAGCCGCGGGCCAGCCGGATCGCCGACATCGTCGCCTCGGTGCCGGAGGAGACCAGGCGGACCTGCTCGACCGGCTCGATCCGGGCCACGATCTCCTCGGCGAGCGCCACCTCGCCCTCACCCGGCGTACCGAACGAGGTACCCCGGGCGACCGCCTCCTGGACGGCCGCGATGACCTCGGGGTGGGAGTGGCCGAGAATCATCGGCCCCCACGAGCACACGAGGTCGACATACTCGCGGCCGTCGGCGTCGGTGAGGTACGGGCCGGTGCCGGACACCATGAACCGGGGCGTACCGCCCACGGCCCGGAAGGCACGCACGGGTGAGTTCACGCCGCCGGGCGTCACGACGGACGCCCGGTCGAACAGCGACTGCGAAACTGGGGCTTCGTATGAATACGCCACTTTGGTCCTGATCTGCGATGGGGGTATCGGGAGGCCGGGCCGGAAGATCCAGGGGAATCCGGCCACCGGTGAGCAGGAAGCGCGCTCCGCTCGTATCACGAAAGAGCGTCAGTCCCCTCGCGTCTGCGAAACTGGGCCGACATAGGGAAAGCTCACACATGCCATGGTGTCAGAGGCACGGACGGTCTTGCGGACAGGTGTTTCACCGGACGCCCGCGGGGGAGGTCACTGACACGATGATCGGGTTGCGCGGCGGGGGCTGTGCCTCCTAAGAAGTAGTAGTCGGGTGGAGATATGCATCGCGGTGGCGGAGTGGGCGAAGGGACCGACGACCTGGGGCCCGAGCCTGCCCGACGAGGGCGGCACCGGCGCAGGGCCGAGCGCGTACAGGGCAGGGGCGCGGAGGGCACTCCGGACCCCGTGAGCAGGAGCGGTGGCGGAATGGGGGTGACCTACAAGTATTTCGGCGCCCCGGACGGGGCCACGGCCGCGCGGGTGCCCATTTCGATGCGCCCGGAGGAGCTCGGCGGCGACGAGCTGGGCATGGGCGGCATGTTCACCAAGATCAAGCCGGAGACGGTGGCCGCCATGGTCCTGACCGGCATCCAGGGCATACCCCTGCACAAGGTCCCCCCGCTCGAACTGGTCGTGCTCCACCCCGACTACGCCGTGGTCAAACTCCCGATGACCGTCGTCGACCCGCTGCGCGGTGTCGGCGAGGAGTCCGTCGGCGCGGCGGCCTTCATCTGGTCCACGGTCCCCGACCGCGGCGGCCCGCGCGACGCCTTCAACGTCTACCAGCTGCTCCACGAGTGGCAGGACTTCTCCCACCGCCTGCACGACGCGGGACACCAGGCCTACTGCCTGGTGTGGCCCTGATCCGGGATTCCCCGGCGCGGCTCCGCCCGAGACCGTCCGACTCGGCGCGGGACGGCGGGCTGAAGCCGTTCGCCTCCGCACCGTCGGATCGGTGCGACTCGCCCTCGTCGGCGGCCTGATCTCGTCAGCGTCCTGACGGTGCAGCACCTCACCGCCGGGCAGTCGCAGGCCCCGGGCCCCGGGCCGGGGTCAACAGACCGGATCGAAAAGCCCTTTCGAGCGAGATTCGGCCGTACGGGCACTCGAAGCGTTCAGACAGACGCACCCACGCGCACGTATTCGGTCGAATTGAGCCACGCAGCACGGGGAATTGGCCGACGGCCGGTCTTCAGCCGACCCTCCCCCCGCGCCGATGCAGAGGACATCGACCGTCGAGGAGGTCCGCCGTGGGCGACGTTCTGCTGGCCCTGTCCATCCCCCTTCTGGTCTTCGGCAGCGGGATCTACGCCGCCTGCGACTGCTGGTGGCGCCGCAGGCACCCGGCGCCGCCGTCCCCGTACACCCACCGGGCGGCCCGGCTCGCGGAGCAGGAGATGCTGCTGCTGGCCGAGGAGATCGTGGACGACGCGTACGCCGCGCTCGGCCCCCTCTACGACGCCCCGGCCCCCACCACCGGCCGGCCCGCAGCCATCACCGCGCAGCCGCCGGACGCCACCGCCCCGTCACCGCAGGCGCCCGCTCAGAAGCGCTAGCAGGGCCTCTCTGCCCGGCAGTCCCCTCCTCCGGCCCGAGCCCCCGCCCCGGTGACCGGCTCCGACCGCTGCCACCCTCGCCAAATCCCTGGCCGCCCGCCTCGCCCGGGTGGCATCCTGGCCCCGTGAACGGACCCGAGATCACCGTCGAAGTAGCCCCTGAGCTGCGGCTCTTCATCCCGCACGAGCGCCGCCGAGGCCCCACGCCACTCACCACCGACGGCGCCTCCACCCTCGGCCATGTCGTCGAGTCCCTCGGCGTCCCGCTCACCGAGGCCGGGGCCCTGCTGGTGAACGGTGACCCGGTGGACCGTTCCCATGTGCCGGAGCCGGGCGAGCACATCGACGTACGGGCCGTGGAGCGCCCCCAGCAGGTCCCCGGCGCACCCCTGCGTTTCCTCCTCGACGTCCATCTCGGCACGCTCGCCCGCCGGTTGCGGCTGCTGGGCGTCGACGCGGCCTACGAGAGCGAGGACATCGGCGACCCGGCCCTCGCCGCCCTCTCGGCGCGGGAGCGGCGCGTCCTGCTCTCCCGGGACCGCGGGCTGCTGCGCCGCCGCGAGATCTGGGCGGGGGCGTACGTCTACAGCGACCGCCCGCAGGAGCAGCTGCGGGACGTCCTGGGCCGCTTCGCGCCGGTCCTCGCCCCGTGGACCCGGTGCACCGCGTGCAACGGCGTCCTGGCCGAGGCCGACAAGGACTCCGTGAGCGAGCTGCTGGAGCACGGCACGCAGCAGGCGTACGACGTGTTCGCGCAGTGCACCGACTGCTCCCGGGTGTACTGGCGGGGCGCCCACCACGGCCATCTGGAGACGATCGTGGCGGACGCGGTACGGGAGTTCGGGGGCGCGGCGGCGTAGTGGAGGGCCGTCTCAGCCGATGATGTGGCGCAGATAGGCCTGCGGGTCGGCGAGGTAGCGCCGCCAGTGGTCGACGAGGGCCAGGTCAGCCCACCGCACCCGCTCCATCCCGCCGTCGCCCACCTGCACGATGTCGGCGCCCGGCAGCGCGGTGAGCAGCGGGGAGTGGGTGGCGCACACCACCTGGCCGCCCGCCTTCGTCAACTGGTCGATGTGACCGAGCAGTTCGAGGCAGGAGGCGAAGGAGAGCGCGGCCTCGGGCTCGTCCATGACGTACAGCCCCGGCACCACGAACTTCTCCCGGAACGCGGCGAGGAAGCCCTCCCCGTGGCTGCGGGAGTCCGGCTCCAGGCTCTCCCGGTCCAGGGCGTCGAGGGCGGTCTCCGCGCGCAGGAAGAACCCCTTGCGCGCGGCCCGGCTGCCGATCATCCGCCGCCCGCGGGGCGCGGCGTCGAAGCGGACCCGCTCCCCGAGCGCGGACTTGCCCCGCGAGGTGGCGTACTTCCAGTCGGCCGAGCCGCCGTACGAGTCGAGCCCGAAACCTTCGGCCAGCGCCTCCACCAGCGTCGACTTCCCCGAACCGTTCTCGCCGACGAGGAAGGTCACCGGCGCCCGGAAGCGCAGCCCCTCGGCCAGGAACTGCCGCACACAGGGCACCGACCAGGGCCAGGCGTCCGGCTCGGGGGCGTGCACATGGGCGTAGGCGCGTTCGACGATCACCGGCCCATGATGACCGGTCCCCGGCTCAGAAGGCGTACGCGTCCCCGGTCGAAGGGGCCAGCACCGCGTGCTCGTCGTTCCGGGAGTCCGCGTCGCGCGTCCCGCCGCTCCACACCGTGTCGACCCGCAGGACCACCTCGGCCGGTCGCCCCGCGAGCCGCAGGTCCAGCGCGGTCTGCCGGGCCTGCCCGCCGGAGGGCAGCGCACCCGTCTCGCACAGCACGGCGGCCCTGCCGCCCCACAGGCAGCCCGGGGGCAGTTGCTGCCGTACGGACAGCGGCGCGGAGAAGCGGAGCCGTACCGTCGAGGCCGGTACGTCGGTGGGCCCGCGGTTCTCGGTCCGCAGCCGGACGCGGA
This sequence comes from Streptomyces sp. NPDC033165, assembly GCF_055577965.1. Classification (NCBI taxonomy): domain Bacteria; kingdom Bacillati; phylum Actinomycetota; class Actinomycetes; order Kitasatosporales; family Streptomycetaceae; genus Streptomyces; species Streptomyces sp. NPDC033165. The sequence goes on along the minus strand of NZ_JBVIPK010000006.1, from coordinate 47,918 downwards.
TCCGGTCGGCCCAGAGGGTGACGTGCCCGTGGTGGGCGATGTCCGCTTCCGGCACGGGGGCGGCGGCGGAAGAAGTCCCGGCGCGCTCCGTCGCCGAAGCGGCCGCACCGGGTACCGCGGCAGCCGCCGGCCCGGTCATCGCCGCGGCCGTCGCGAGCACGGCGGACAGCGGCATCAACAGTCCTCTCCTACGCATCTGCATGCCCGGAACATACCGATCACGCCCATTAATCCGATGAACGTACCGATGTGACGCGCTCGCCCCCACCCACACAGCCCACGCCCACCCGGGGAGACCCCCTGTCGCCTGCCTATCCTTTCCCCGTAACCGATCAGCTGTCCGAGGAGATCGCCATGGCCGCCACCCCCATCGCCGTCGTCACCGGCGCGAGCAGCGGCATCGGCGCCGCGACCGCCCGCACGCTGGCCGCCGCCGGATTCCGCGTCGTCCTCACCGCACGCCGCAGGGACCGCATCGAGGCGCTGGCCGCCGAGATCACCGAGGCGGGGCACCAGGCGACGGCCTACCCCCTGGACGTCACCGACCGGGCGGCGGTCGACGAGTTCGCCACCGCTTTCCGCTCCCTCGCCGTCCTCGTCAACAACGCGGGCGGGGCGCTGGGGGCCGACCCCGTGGCGACCGGCGACCCGGCCGACTGGCGGCAGATGTACGAGACGAACGTCATCGGCACCCTCAACGTCACCCAGGCCCTGCTGCCCGCCCTCACCGAGAGCGGCGACGGCACGATCGTGATCCTCTCCTCGACCGCCGCCCTGTCCGCGTACGAGGGCGGCGGCGGATACGTCGCGGCCAAGCACGGCGAACACGTCCTGGCCGAGACCCTGCGGCTGGAGATCGTCGGCACCCCGGTCCGCGTCATCGAGGTGGCCCCCGGCATGGTCCGGACCGAGGAGTTCGCCACCACCCGCTTCCGCGGCGACACCGAGAAGGCGGCCAAGGTCTACGCGGGCGTCGACGCCCCCCTGACCGCCGAGGACGTGGCCGACACGATCGGCTGGGCCGTGACCCGCCCCAGCCACGTCAACATCGACCTCCTGGTGGTCCGGCCCCGCGCCCAGGCCTCCAACACGAAGGTCCACCGGACGCTGTGAGCAGGGCGCCGGGGACCGGTGTTCCGGTCCCCGGCGTCAGACGTCCGTGAACGTCATCGCAGGAGCCCTTCAGGCCGGGGCGGCGGCTCGCTCGGCGACGAGCACGGGGTTGTCGTGCGGGGTGATCGTGCAGCGAGCTCCCGGTGCCAGCGCGGTCGCCTCCCAGCTGGGCAGGTCGGCCTTGCAGTCGGCCCCCGAGTCCGTGGTGAGGTGCAGCCGGGTGGTGGCGCCGAGGAAGGTCGCCACCCGTACGGTCGCCGGGGTGCCCGACGCGTCGTCGGCGGCGCCGACCGCCAGGCCCTCGGGGCGCAGCAGTACGTCGACCTCGGCGCCGGAGGCGGGCGTCTCGCCGTGGATGGGCAGCCGCCGCCCGAACAGCTCGACGACCCCGCCGTCCCGGACGGTCCCCGGCAGCCGGTTCATGGTGCCGACGAACTCGGCGACGAAGGGCGTAGCCGGGCGGTCGTACAACTCGCCGGGCGCGGCGCACTGTTCGAGCCGGCCGTCCTTCATCACGGCGACGCGGTCCGCCATGGACAGCGCCTCCTCCTGGTCGTGGGTGACGAAGACGGTGGTGATGCCCAGCTCCAGCTGGATGCGCCGGATCTCCTCGCGGAGAGTGAGCCTCACCTTGGCGTCCAGGGCGGACAGCGGCTCGTCGAGGAGCAGCACCTTGGGGCGGATGGCCAGGGCGCGGGCGAGCGCGACGCGCTGCTGCTGGCCGCCGGAGAGCTGGTGCGGGTAGTGGCCCTCGCGGCCGGGCAGGCCGACCAGCTCCAGCAGCTCCCCCGCCCGCTCCTTGCGTTCGGCGGCACCCCGGCCCCGTACCCGCAGGCCGTACGCGACGTTCTCGGCGGCCGTCATGTTCGGGAAGAGGCTGTACGACTGGAAGACCATGCCGATGTCGCGGCGGTTGGCCGGGATTCCGGTGACGTCCTCGCCGTCCATCAGCAGCTCGCCGCCGTCGGCGGTCTCGAACCCCGCGATGATGCGCAGCGCGGTGGTCTTGCCGCAGCCGGACGGCCCGAGCAGGGCGACCATCTCGCCCGGGGCGATGTCCAGGTCGAGCCCGTCGAGTGCGACCGTGGAGCCGAACTCCCGGCGCAGATTCTTGAGTTGCACAGGGACGGTCATGACACGGTCTTCTTTCGGTTCTCGCGGCCGGAGTTCGTACGACGGCGGCTGCGGCCGCCGGCCAGGGTGGTGAGCAGGAGCAGCAGCCCCCAGGTGATCAGCAGGCTCAGCATCGCGGCCGCGACCGACAGCTGCGCCTCGGAGTCCTTGATCTCCACCATCCACACGGAGAACGGGCGGTAGGAGAGCACGGAGGCGACGGTGTACTCGCCGAGCACCATGGCCAGGCTCAGCACGGCCCCGCCCGTGACGGCGGTCCGCAGGTTCGGCACGATCACCTGCCACAGGGTCTGGAGGCGCGAGGCGCCCAGGCTGCGGGCGGCCTCGACGAGGGTGCGCAGGTCGACGGCGCGCAGCCCGGCGTCCAGCGAGCGGTACAGGAACGGCAGGGACATGACCGTGTAGACGAGCACGAGGACCAGCGGGAAGCTCTCGTCCCGCAGGACCTGGAAGGTCATGTAGAGGGGTGTGTCGGCCAGATCCTGTTCCCAGGACAGCACGGTGGTGACGCCCGCGACCAGCGCGATCGGCGGGACGACCAGCGGCATCATGCACAGGATCTCGACGATCCGGCGCAGCCTGGGCAGGTAGAGCGAGACCGCGACCAGGGTCGGCACCATCAGGAGCAGACCGCAGGCGATGGTGGCCAGGCCCAGACGTACCGAGAGCATCAGGCTGGTGGTCAGCCCCTCGGTGCCGAGTCCCTGCGTGTACGCGTCGAAGCTGACGCCGTCCACCTCGTTGACGCTGAACCAGATCGAGGCGCCGATCGGGACCAGGAAATACAGCGCGGCGACCGGCAGGACGATGCCTCGTGAGGTGATCTTCATCCGAGCCATCGGGTACTCCTGCGCTGCAACGGTATCTGTACGGCCATCACGAGCAGCGCGATCACGACCATGTTGAGGCTCATGGCGAGGGCGAGGTTCTCCTGGCCCACCAGGACGTTGCCGTTGAGGGCGTTGGCGATCTGGATGGTGATCAGCGGCTGCGAGGAGCCGACCATCACCGCGGCGGTGGCGTGCGAGGCGAACGCGGTGCCGAACATGAGCACCGCACCGCCGACCAGCGAGGGCGTCAGCACCGGGATGCCGACGTGCCGCCAGTACTGCGCCCGGGTCGCACCGCAGGACGCGGCGGCCTCCTGCCACTGGGCGCGCAGACCGTCGAGCGCGGGCAGGACGATCACCACCATCAGCGGGATCATGAAGTAGAGGTAGGCCAGCACCAGGCCCGTGAAGCTGTAGAGGCTGAAGCCCGTCCGGTCCAGGTGGAACAGCTGGGTGACGGTGCCGGTCGTGCCGAGCGTCGCGATGAAGGCGAAGGCGAGCGGCGCGCCGGAGAAGTTGGCCAGCACCCCGCTGGCCGAGACGACGATGCCCCGCAGCCCCGCCCTCGGGGAGCTGACGACGGCCTGGGCGATCAGGGCGCCGATCACGGTCGCCAGCAGGGCGGTCACGGCCGAGAGCTCGACGCTCCCGGTCAGCCCGGTCGCGTAGGCCCCGGACAGCGACCCGCTGACGTTCTCGGTCGAGAGCTCACTGGTGCCGCTCGCCGGGTCGAGGACGGTGAACGCCCCGTACACCATGGTCCCGGCGGGCAGCCCGAAGCACACCGCGAGGAACACGAAGAACGGAACGACGACGGGCCACCGGTGCCGCCGGGTGCGGCGGCGACGGGCGCCGCCGTCCCGTGCGGGTGGCGCGGGTGGTGCGGGGGCGGCCGTGCCCGCCGCGGGCACGGAGCCCGCGGCGGGGACGGGAAGCGCGGTCTTGTCGGGCATGGTCAGCTGACCGCCTTGCCCCAGCCCTGGACGACCGTCTCCTTGGCCTTGGCCTCCTGGGCCTCGGTGGGCTCCTGCGGGGTGCCGTCGACCTCGGGGATCTTGGCGGCGGCGGCCTTGTCGGCAGTGCCGTCCTCCTTCATGGTGTCCAGGAGCGCGGGGCGCGAGAAGCCCTTGAGCCAGATGTTCTGGCCCTCGGGGCTGTAGAGGAACTCCACCCACAGGCGGGCGGCGGCCGGGTGCGGGGCGTGCTTGTTGACGGCCTGGTTGTAGTAGCGCGAGTACAGGCCGTCGGAGGGCACCACGACCTGCCAGTCGACGCCCTTGGGCTTGAGCTTCTCGCCGTAGCCGAGGTTGAGGTAGTCCCAGTCGATCGAGATCGGCGTCTCGCCCTGCTGGATGGTGGCGAGCGTGGACTTCGCGGGAACGAAGTTGCCCTTCTTCTTCAGCTCCTGGAAGAAGTCGAGACCGGGCTGCACGTCGTCCAGGGATCCGCCGTTGGCGAGCGCGGCGGCGATGACCGCGGCCAGCGCGGAGCCGGACTCCGTCGGGTCGCCGTTGAGCGCGACCTTGTTCTTGTACTCGGGCTTGAGCAGGTCCTTGAACGTCTCGGGGCAGTTCTTCACGGCCTTGGCGTCACAGCCGATGGATATGAAGCCGCCGTAGTTGTTCATGAACGAGGCGTCGGACTGCTTCTGCGCGTCCGGGATGTCGTCCCAGCCCTTGACCTTGTAGGGGGCCAGCAGGTCCTGCTTCTTGGCCTCCTGCATGTACGAGGTGCCGATGTCGAGGGCGTCGACGGCCCTGCTCTGGCCCTTGCGCTTGGCCGCGGCGTTCAGCGCGCCCTGGCTGCTGCCGCCCGGGTCCTCGTTGTTGACCTCGATGGCGTACTTCTTCTCGAAGGCCGCGATCATCTCGCCGTAGTTGGCCCAGTCCGGCGCGAGGGCGTAGACGTTGAGCTTGCCCTCCTTCTCCGCCGCCTCGACGAGCTTGTCCATACCGCCGAGGTCCGCGGCCGACTCCGCTTTCGCGGCCTTGCTGTTCTTCGCGCCCGCGTCGTCGGGTGCGGAGCCACAGCCGGCGGCCACCACGACGGTGAGGCCTGCGAGGGCCGCGGCGGTCAGGACGCGACGGGGACGGTGTGCCTTCACGATGCGTACTCCTGGGTCTTCGGCGAGCCACCTGTATGGACAAGCCAGCGTCAGTAAGCCAGCCGAAGCTAGCAGCCAAGTGACCAGCCAGTAAAGCCCTCACGAAGGAAAAAGTGCAGGTCAGAAGCGTTATAAAGACGTAGGTTTACCTACCGCCAAAGCGGAAAGACGCAGGGTTCGCACTTCCGGGGGAACACTGATTGCGCGCAGTTAAGGGATGCGGGACACCGCGTGCGGATGACATGATCGTCCTTGCCCGCCCGGAAGCCCGCCCGGACGCCCGCCGACAGCCCCGAAAGCCCCCGAGGAGAGACGTGATCCGACGGCACCAGCAGATCGCCGAGGAGCTGCGCCTCGCCATCGCCGAAGGCACCTACCCGGTGGGCTCCGAGCTGCCGTCCGAGTCCGAACTCGCCCTGGCCCACGGAGTATCCCGGGGCACGCTCCGGCAGGCCTTCGGCACACTCCAGTCGGAGGGCCTGATCGGCTCCCGGCAGGGCGCCCGCCGCACGGTCCTGTCCACCACCCCCAGCCAGAGCTTCACCGAGCTGCGCAGCTTCGCCCAGTGGGCCAGGGCCGGCGGCCGCACCCCCGGCGGCCTGGTGCTCCGCTCACGCCGCGCGAAGGCCACCGAGGCACAGGCCGCCCAGCTCCACCTCGCCCCCGGCGACACGGTCCTCCACGTCCTGCGGGTACGCACCCTGGACGGCGAACCGGCACTCCTGGAGCGCACGGTGTACGCCGGGTGGGCGGCGGCCGCCGTCGAACGGCTGCCGGAGGACTGCGAGTCGGTCACCCAGAGCCTGTACGACGAGGCCCGCGTCCTCATGAGCCACGGCGAACACCACCTGGACGCGGTCGCCGCGGGCACCACGGACGCCCGGGAACTGGCCGTCCGGCGCGGCTCCCCGCTGCTGCGGGTGCGCCGCACCACGACCACGCCCGACGGCCGCCCGGTCGAGACCTCGGACGACCGCTACAAGCCGGGTTCGGTGGTCTTCACGGTCCGCAATTCGGTACAGGCGAACCCCCTGGTCCGCACGACGCCCGACTGATGGGGCGGGCACGCCCCGCCCCGGCCCACAGGCCGCCCCTGACCAGCGCCCCGGTCGCCCCTCCCACGAACAGCGAGCACGCATGTCCCCGCTCTCCCTGCCCCCGCTCCCCCGCCCCGCCGCCCTCCTCTGCGACATGGACGGCACCCTCGTCGACACCGAACACGCCTGGCTGGACACGGTCGCCGGGTTCCTGCGCGCACAGGGCTCCCCGACGGACGCGGGCACGCTGGCCCCGTTCGCGGGCGCCGCGGTGGCCGACGCGGCGGACCGTCTCGTACGCGACGGCCTCACCGCCCTGCCCGCCGCGGAGACGGCCACCCGTCTCGACCGGGCGTTCACCGCACGGGTGGCGGCCGGAGTGGCCGTCCAGCCGGGCGCCCTCCGGCTGCTGGACCGGGCGCGGGCGCTGGGGGTGCCCACGGCCCTGGTGACCGCGTCCGAGCGGCATGTGGCCGATCTGGTGCTCGACACCCTGGGCCGGCACCGCTTCGACACGTCGATAGCCTCGGGCGAGGCACCCCGCGGCAAGCCGCACCCCGACCCGTACCTGGCCGCCGCGGCCGCGCTGGGGGTGGACCCGCAGGACTGCCTGGCCGTCGAGGACACCCCCACGGGCGCCGCCGCCGCCCTCGCCGCGGGCTGCCGACTGCTCGCCGTCCCCTCGGTCCCCGGCATCGAGCCCGGCCCGCGCACGGTCCTGGTCACCTCCCTGACGGAGGCGGACCTGGCGGGGGCGGCGTAGGGGCGGCGCTGGAAGGGGCGGAGCCCCACACATCAGCCCTTGATGCAGATGACCTGCTTGAGCTTCGCCACGACCTCGACCAGGTCCCGCTGCTGCTCCATGACCTGCTCGATCGGCTTGTACGCGGCCGGGATCTCGTCCAGGACGCCGGAGTCCTTGCGGCACTCCACACCCCGCGTCTGGTCCTCCAGGTCCCGCACCGTGAACCGGCGCTTGGCTGCGTTCCGGCTCATCCGGCGACCGGCGCCGTGCGAGGCCGAGTTGAACGCCTTCTCGTTGCCGAGGCCCTTCACGATGTACGAACTGGTGCCCATCGAGCCGGGGATGATCCCGAACTCGCCGGAGCCGGCACGAATCGCTCCCTTACGGGTGACGAGCAGGTCCGCTCCGTCGTACCGCTCCTCCGCGACGTAGTTGTGGTGACAGGAGATCTCCTGCTCGAAGACCGGCTTCGCCTTCTTGAACTCCTTGCGGACCACGTCCTTGAAGAGCGCCATCATGATCGCGCGGTTGTACTTGGCGTACTCCTGCGCCCAGTAGAGATCGTTCCGGTAGTCGGCCATCTGCGGGGTGTCCGAGATGAAGACGGCCAGGTCCCGGTCGACGAGGCTCTGGTTGTGCGGCAGCTTCTGGGCGATGCCGATGTGGTGTTCGGCGAGTTCCTTGCCGATGTTGCGCGAGCCCGAGTGCAGCATCAGCCACACCGAGCCGTCACCGTCGAGACAGAACTCGATCATGTGGTTGCCCGAGCCGAGTGTTCCCATCTGCTTGGTGGCACGTTCCTGACGGAACTTGACCGCTTCCGCGATCCCCCCGAACCGCCCCCAGAAGTCGTCCCACCCCGACGTCGGGAACCCGTGCAGCTTCCCCGGGTCCACCGCGTCGGCGTGCATCCCCCGCCCCACCGGAATGGCCTGCTCGATCTTCGAGCGCAGCCGTGACAGGTCACCGGGAAGATCGTTTGCGGTCAGGGAGGTCTTCACCGCCGACATCCCACAGCCGATGTCCACCCCGACCGCGGCCGGGCACACCGCGCCCTGCATCGCGATCACCGAACCGACCGTGGCCCCCTTGCCGAAGTGGACGTCCGGCATGACCGCGAGACCCTTGATCCACGGCAGCGTGGACACGTTCCGCAGCTGCTGCATGGCGACGTCCTCGACCGACGCCGGATCCGTCCACATCCGGATGGGAACCTTCGCTCCCGGTACCTCTACGTACGACATAACTCCTCGATTCCCCCGAAAAGACTGAAAGCGCAAAACCGGTGCCAAGGTCGGCGAACACGTCGGCCGACCGGCATCCACAGCAGTGCGTGCGATACACATTGTCTCCATCGGCCGCCTCGCGGCGGCAACCGCTTTTCCGTACCGAAGGGAGCCTGGGACGGTGCGACACAAGGCGTACGTACCCGGTGCCGCGCTCCTCGCAGCGCTCGTCGTCGGCTGTAGCGCCGGCGCCGACAGCAACGCGAGCGGCGGCGACAGCAAGCCGGGCAGCCCTGCGGTCACCTCCGCACCCCCCGGCAAGTACCTGACCCTGCCCGCCCCCTGCCGCGCCGTGCCGCGCGGGACGCTCAAGGACCTGCTGCCCGGTGCCGCGGAGCTGACCGAGAGCCAGCAGGACAAGGTGTTCCGGGGCGTCGCGTCCGTCACGTACGACACCGACCGCAGGGTCGGATGCAACTGGAAGTCGGACGCGCCGGACGCCGCCCGGAGCCTCTCCATCGACCTGGAGCGGGTCGTGTCGTACGACCCCGCGGTGAGCGACGACGACCGCGCCGACACGGTCTACGCGAAGAAGGAGAAGGCCGCCGGCCTGTCCTCCGCGACGCCCGGCCCGGACGCGGAGAAGAGCTCGGCGAAGGGTGAGGAAACGGACAAGGGCAAGGACGAGGGCGGGGGCGCGGGCAAGGGAGAACCGGAGGGCGCGACGGGCTCGTCGGACCCGTCCCCCTCGGGGGCCTCCTCCTCTTCCGCCTCCCCCGGCAGCCCCGCCGACGACCTCCGCCCCCGTGTCCTCGACGGCCTCGGAGATGCCGCGTTTCTGAACGATCGCCTCACCCGGGCAGGTTCCACCGCAAAACACCGCACCGTGAGCGTGGTGTTCCGCACATCGAACGTGATCGTGACCGTCCGGTACGCCGAGCAGCCCGCCCTCGTCACCAAGGTGCCCGACAGCAGGGAACTCCAGGAGAAGGCCCAGGCACTGGCCCGGAAGCTGGCCGAGAAGCTCAGCGAATAGTCCCCCTCCGACGGGTCCTCCACGGCCGGATTCCGGTCCGAGGGGGACCGGAACCGGGACGCGGGACGGTCGCCGGCCGTCGTACCGTGGCTGTCCGGAAGACGACCCGCCGACGATCCGACCTGCCCGCCGAGACCTCCGTGCCATCCGAGTGAAGGAACCATGCACCGATCAGCCCCGCGCCTGTCCCGCCTCCTCGCCTGCGCCGCCGTCCCGGTGATGCTCGTAGCCGTCGGCTGCTCGTCGGACTCCGGCTCCGGCTCCGACAGCAAGAAGAACGAGGGCTCCTCGGCGTCCGGCTCCGCCGACACCAAGAAGCCCAGCCCGCCCGCGGTCGAACCGGCGAAGTTCTCCGACCTGCCCGACCCGTGCTCCTCGATCAAGAAGAAGACGATCGAGGACCTGGTGCCCGAGGCGAAGAAGAAGAACGGCACCGCGGGCCGCTCCAACGATCTCTCGATCCGCGGCAACTGCTCCTGGAACGGCCTGGACGACAAGGGCGTCAAGGGCTCGCAGTACCGCTGGCTGGACGTCGGCTTCACCCGCTTCGACTCGGACCAGTCACTGGGCAGCGGCGCCAAGCGCGCCACCGCCGAGTACGCCAAGCAGATCGCCAAGACGAAGGCCTCCGAGGGCGCCGAGAAGGTCGCCACCGAGCCCGCCAAGGGCATCGGCGAGGAGGCCAGCGTCATCACCTACGGCCTCAAGCAGACGGACGAGGACTTCGAGTACGCCACCGTCGTCGCCCGCACGGGCAACGTCGTCGTCACCCTGACGTACAACGGCGCTGGGTACGCGGGCGCCAAGACGCCCTCCAAGGCCGACATCGCCAAGGGTGCGCTGAAGGCGGCGAAGGAGGCCGTCGCCGCGGTCGACGCCACCGCCGAGGCCACGGCGACGCCCCCCGCGGAGGACAAGGCCGGGGACGACGCCAAGAGCGACGCGAAGGACGACTCCAAGGCCTCGCCCAAGGCGGGCTGAGCACCGACGACAGGAGGGTTCGGCCCTCCTCGCCCTCGGGCTGGCCGGCAACTGGGGCGGTCACGCCTGCCGCTCTCGGCGCCCTGCTCACGACCCTGGTGACGTTCAGTCAGCTGATGATCCGGGACTCGGTCCACCAGGACACCCTCACGGAGGCCCACCGGGCGTTCATGGGCTGGTGCTACGTCCCGCTGCTGCTCTGGGACCCGCTGCTGACGGCGGTCACCGTCTCCTACCACCTCCGGCGCAGGCGGGAGGGGTAGCGGGACGGCCGCCGCCCCCTCCCCGCGCAACAAAGCTCGCACACATGTGCCAGGCTGTCCCCTCGCCGGGCATCGGATGCCCGGACGGGAAACAACACCGGACACAAAAAGCCGGGCACAGAGGTCGGGGAGGGGATCGCCGGTGGCCGCCATGCAGCTGACCCGCACGCACCGCATACTCATCGGGGTCGTCGTCGCCGGTGCGGTGGTCATCGCCGCGATCGGTTTCGCGGGTTCCTACGCCGCCGTCCGCGAGCTCGCGGAGGAGAAGGGCTTCGGGTCGTTCTCCCTGGTCTTCCCCATCGTTCTGTAGCCAGTGACTTGTTGCTTGGTTCGGTGTTATGCCGGAAGTGAGCACAGTTCCGACATGGCCTACGGCACATCGAGTACCGCAGCCACCTCATAGACGGGTGCCTCGCCGAAACCCGCCTGAGTAACGCCACGACAACACGAGTTCAACCTCAGTAACGAGATCGTCCTGCCAGACCCAAACCTGTGACAACGGTCAAGAAGGCAGTGGCGGCGAGCCATGCGGCGATACTGTCGGCCGGATAGAGCGGGAGAGCCCACCATGCGTAGCCAGCCTCACCACCCGGTTGGTAGGTGCGCCCGAGCATGAGACTGGCGATCAAGCACATCAGTCCTGCAGCCCCGGCAGCAGCCTCGTTCGTGAGCCGCCGCACAAGAAGGGCCAAGGAAAGGAGGAGAGTTACATTGCGTGCAATGTCCATTCCCGCTATCAACCCGGCAGCATGGGTGCCGAGGACAACCAGCAGTACGGCGCTGAGGTCGAGGCGGGTGATTCCGACAACTGCTGCATTCTCCACGTGAGGGAGCCGTCTTTCGAGGCAGTACAACGTGGCTACTACGACGAAAAGCGGGGTGAAGTACGCGAGGCGCGCCCCCGTCATGCCGCCGATCAAACTCGGGACTGGCACTTCAGTGGCGCCAAGCGACCAGCAGACCGCAATGAGAGCGATGATCGCCAAAAGGACGGCCCACCAACGGCGCACGGTGATCGCATAGAGCCTCACGGGATCACAGCCCCGCAGTGATTTTGCGCGGTGACATTGTGGGTGAACCAGTCAGCCTGCTCAGCGGGTGGTAGCTGCCTGATCTTCTGGATAGCCACCCAATCGGCCTCCAGCATCGCCTGCTTCATCGATGATTCGTCCACTCCGATCACCAGGGCGGCCCACGCGGCGGTGAGAGAGCCTGGTTGCCGGCAATCATGTACGCCCTGGGCCGCAGCAACGCCCGTCACTGCTGACTCTGCCAGTTCAACCGCGTACTCACTGCGGACGTCACCTTCTGCACGAGAAGAAGGAAGCGACCAGAAGAGAGGCCACGTTCCCTTCGGCAGGTGCTGCTTTGCGGAGGCGATGCGTAGCTCTTCAGGGGGCTGCAGTCCGGCAGCCTTCAGCCGACCGATCGGAGTCAGTGCGTCTCGGTGAAGTGTTGCTGCATACGGCTCATATTCTGGTGGCACGCACACCTTAGGAGCGTCACCGACACATACCAAGGCGACGGCGCGGGCCTGTGTCGGCGAGTGAAAGCCCCAATCGCTCACCAGAGCCAGGCCGCCGGTGAAGGTAATGGAAGCGACCAGGACGCTTCCAACCACGCTCGTGGCGGGACGCTTCCGTACTCGAGTAAGGAGCAGGGCAGCGACCGTGAACCCGGCAGCGACCAGCCACGGGACGAGATATGCGGCAGGGCTGCGTAGGTCGGTCACCGTCGAAGCCCCGTCGATGAAGCCTCCGAGATGCCGCACGGTGGCGTTGGACGTCGCATGTGGCATGGAAAGCCATGCCCAGCAGCCGATGCCGGCTATGGGCGCTGCAATGCTTCTGGGCATGATCAGCCCGAGCGACCAGCCGATGGCCAGCCAGGCGAGAGGAAGCACAACCAGGTGCGCAACAGCCAGCCATCCTGCGCCTCCTGGCCAGGCTCCGACCTCCTTGCGAGCCAGAACAAGGGCTCCGGCGACGAGAATCAGGAGAAGGACCAAGGCAGGGGTGGTGGCCTGGATCAGTTTGCGCATAGAGCTGCGGGTACTGGCTGCGCGCAGCGCTTCGGCCAGCCGGTGGCGGCCGGCTTCCCACGCGGCGGCACCGGCTATGGCGGGGGCGATTACGGCCATGCCGAAACCTGCAAGCTCACCCGACTCCACGCCGTACTTGGACGGGACGGTGTGAGAGGCGTCCGTGATGTACAAGCCAGCGTAGAGCAGGATGGGTATGACAAGCCAGGGTGCCGACGAGGCACGGAGATTCGCCAGGGTGACCCTCACTCCGTCACCCCGAGCAGCGTTGAGTAGGCGCTTACCAGCTGGTGTCCCGGCGCGTGATTGGGTTCGGCGTGTGAAGCGAACCGCTCAACCGTCCCGCGAAAACGACACTGCCCGGATTCCAGGACCACGACTTCGTCGAACGCCTTGTCGAGATCGCCGATGTCGTGGGTCGAAACGATCACGTCGACCGTCCCGCGAAGCGAGATCAGCAAGTCCAGGAACCGGCGTCGTTGGTGCGGGTCTAGCCCCACGGTCGGCTCGTCGAGGAGCAGAAGTTCAGCGTCGTGAACGAGTGCTTGGGCGATGGCGACCCGCTGCTGCTGTCCACCCGACAGTGTCTTGATCTTATTGTCAATCTTGTCGGTGAGCCCAACCCGCTCGAGTGTCGCTGGAGCGGCGAGCCAGGCGTCACGTTCCCCCATGCCCTTGAGCCAGCCGACATAAGCAACGTGCTCCCGACATGTCAGCCCGGGTAGAAAATTAGGGCGCTGGGGAAGCCAAGAAATGCGGCGCCGATAGTCCCGTAGATGCCTGCGATTGGCTGGATCGAGGCGGCCGTATCGGACATGTCCAGATTTGGGAAGCTCCACACCCGCACCAAGGGTGAGCAACGTGCTCTTACCCGCACCGTTCGGCCCAAGGAGGACGGTATGGCCAGGTGAGAAGTTGAGATCGAGGCCATGCAGCACAGGGCGTGAACGGCGCGTATATCGGAAGGTGCAGGACTGGTAGCTCAAAGGCATTCGGGGACCTCGTCGACAAAAGGGGAGTCCTTGAGCCGTCCCCCGCTGCGCGGGGGACGGCTCAAGGTGACGTGCGATCAGTATGAGACAGTGAGCGACCTGACTGACACCCGTATGCCGACTGCGCCCGAGTTCACGACGAAGTAGTAGTTACCGGAACCGTGGTCGGCCCAGTTGCCGGTAGAAGTGGAGGTCGTACTGTTGTAGCACTTCGTAAACGAGGCGTTCACATAGGACGGGTCCGGCCCCAAAGTGTCCTTACGGAGAAGGACGTTCACCACCTTGTAACTACCGGAACTGCACCCGGTGAACTTGATCGTGGTGGTACCGCCGGAGTCGGTCCAGCGACGAGACTCGAAGCCAGGGCCGGCGTTCTTCAGCGAGCTGCTCCAGCTTGCCGCTTGAGCGGGAGCGGTGATGACACTCAGCGCTGTGGCGGCACCCACGGCCACGGTGGCTATGCGGCGTCCATGCAGAGACTTCATGCTTTTTCCTTCACTTGATCAACACGAGCGACCCGCAATGTATGAACACGCTCAAGCGATGATCAACAGTTGCAATTGATTCAGCCATACTTTGTCTCGATGGCGCGAAGGTAAAGTTGCGGTTCGGGGGCTAATGTCCGCTTTGCGTGTCGTTAGGTGGGTGATCTCTGGCCACGATGGGTTCACGCAGATGTGATCGCCAGAACAGGTAACCGGCTGGGGCAGCACGCGGGCAGAGGTCGCGTGCTGCTCGGTGAGGGCCTCGAAATCCAGAGCCATCAGGTCGACGGCGGCGGCGTGCGTCTGAACTCATTCCTTGAGTTCAGAGCAGTGGCGCTGCAGATCTGCATGTCGTCGGCGTAGATCGTCTCATTCCTCGACCGCCCGCCATGTGCGCCTTGGTAGTGAGCCTTTTCCAACCTCAGCTTGAGGCGTGGTGAAGGGCAAGGACGGTCTTCACGATGTCGGTGATGCGATTGGTGTTGCAGCGGAGCTTCCGGAGCAGTCGCCAGCCCTTCAGGGTGGCCATGGCCTGCTCGCCGAGGCAACGAATCTTGGCCCGGCTGCTGTTGTGACGGCGCTTCCATCGCTTGAGACGGCGGCCCCGGAACGGGACCCGAACGGTCCCGCCGGCTCCTTGGCACGCCTTGATGCTCCTATAGAAGTCAACTCGGCGAAGAAGTGACGCCGTTGTGGGTGTGGGCGAGCGCGTGGTAGACCTCGCGGGCTATGAAGCGTTTGAGGCAACGGATGATGTCCTTCTTGGTGAGTCCCTGCTGGGTGCGGCGCGCAGTGTAGGCGCGAGTGCGGGGGCAGTACCGCATCCGCACCACCACGATCATGTGGAGGGCGCGGCTGGCCTGGCGGTCTCCGCCTCGGCTGAATCGATGTCGGTCGGTGCGTCCGGAGGAAGCCGGAACCGGAGCGGCGCCGCATAGAGCGGCGAACGCGGCTTCCGTGCGCAGGCGTTCGGGGTTGTCGCCGGCCGTGACCAAGAGCTGACTGGCGGTCTCTGTGCCCACGCCAAATAGTGCGACGAGCTCAGGACCAGCGGACGTGGTGAGCATTGTCAGGCGTTCGGTGGCCTCGTCGATATCCTCGGTGAGCATGCGGACGCGGCGTGCCAGTTGCCGCAGTGCGTAGCGGGCGGCCTCCGTGGGGCAGGTGAGGTCAGCTCCTGGCCGCAGCCGAAGGCAGCGGTTGACCAGGGTGGTGCTGGTGAGCCCTGTGAGCGACGCGCGCAGAGGTTCGGGAGCGGTTACTCGCAGGCCGATGAGTTGGTTGATCGCCTGGGTTCTGGCCTTGATCGCGGACGCGCGGGCCACACGCAGCTGGCGAAGGGCTTCCACTGTGCCGGTGTGGGACTTGGGGATGGCCGTGGCTCGTCCTGAGGCTGCCGCGCGGGCGGCGGCATAGGCGTCGATTGGGTCGGATTTGCCGCGGGTGTGTCGGGTGCCCCTGCCGGGGGCGTTGACCTCGACCACCGTCAGGTCGGCCGCGCTCAGCACCGTCGTCAGTCCGGCGCCGTAGGAGCCGGTGCACTCCACACCCACCGCTTGTACGTGGCCGAACGTGATGAGCCACATCAACAGGGCACGGTATCCCTGGGTGGTCGTTGGAATTCTCGGTCGGCGAGTGGACGTCCCAGCGGGTCCACGACGGCGGCATGGTGTGTGTCGGTGTGGGTGTCGACTCCGGCGAAGACTTCCTTATCGGGCTACTGGTTGATCATGTGGGAGCTGCTGCCTTCTCATCGTGCTGACAGGGCAACACGGGCCAGTTGAGGCAGGCGGACACGACAGTGACGGGTCTTCTCGCACAAGCACCTATGAAGTCACGATGCCCCTGGCCGGCCACGTGCGATCGCGTCACCGACAGACCGACAGACCGACAGACCGACGGATCAAGGCAAGGACACGAGACTCCGGTCAGTCAGCCCAAGGGACAGATCTGTCGGTGACGCCATGAACCATCATCACTGTCCGCCCAGCACTTCAGCTCTGCTGCGGTGAGCGCGTCGATGATCCCGTGTGTCCGTGCGGCGGTCAGGTCGTTGGACGGACCCGGGCAGGGCGGGGTACGTCCACAGCAGCCTGCCGAACGGATCGGTGAGGACCTGGACGTTCATGCCGTGGCGCTTGTGTTTCCCGGAGTAGTACGGGGTGTCGGCGGCGATCCAGTCGATCGGTAGGAGGGTGCCGTCCAGGATCACGAACGCCTTGGTCCGGATGGTCTTCATCGCCTCGGTCAGGGTCGGGGCGAGGGCGGCCAGGACGACGATGACCTCGCGTATGTAGCGATAGACCGTCGCGATGCCGATGCGGAACCCTGCGGCGAGCTGGGCATAGGTATCGCCGCACCGCAGGTGGGCCAAGGCCGACAGGGCCTGACGCCCGGCCGACAAGCACCGCCACCGCGTCCCGATCTCCCGGCGCCGGATGGCCAGTTGTCCGGTCAGGAACCGAAGGGTGCGGCTGGACAGATCAATCGAGGACGGATGGACAAGCACGCGAAGCTCCTGGCAGACACGGGTGATCTTGGTCCAGAACCCGTCTACCGGGAGCTTCGTCGTTGCGCAGGAGCGTCCAACTCTCGGCCACCACCACGAGGTTGGAGAAGGCTCACTGGAGACGTCGTAGAAGACGTTCAGTTCCGTTCCGGTCGGCTTTCCGGCATTCGTGATCCACTTGCTGACGGTGTCGGTCACGAGAGGCGCAAGGTCAACGTCGGACGCCAGCACTGCCGTGGTGGCGCCCCTCAGGGCTTCCTCAGGAACGGGTGAGTTGAGGATGTAGCGTGCCCGGTCAAGGCCTGGCTGGGGTACTTCTTGCCGAACGTACCTGAGCAGGCCCGGGCAACGGCGCGCTGCCGTGCCGGCTCCGCCTTCCTGCAGCCCATCTGACCAGCTCGGCCCTCGCCTGCGCCGCCGTCCCGGTGATGCTCGTAGCCGTCGGCTGCTCGTCGGACTCCGGCTCCGGCTCCGACAGCAAGAAGAACGAGGGCTCCTCGTCGTCCGGCTCCGCCGACACCAAGAAGCCCAGCCCGCCCGCGGTCGAACCGGCGAAGTTCTCCGACCTGCCCGACCCGTGCTCGTCGATCAAGAAGAAGACGATCGAGGACCTGGTGCCCGAGGCGAAGAAGAAGAACGGCACTGCGGGCCGCTCCAACGATCTCTCGATCCGCGGCAACTGCTCCTGGAACGGCCTGGACGACAAGGGCGTCAAGGGCTCGCAGTACCGCTGGCTGGACGTCGGCTTCACCCGCTTCGAATCGGACCAGTCACTGGGCAGCGGCGCCAAGCGCGCCACCGCCGAGTACGCCAAGCAGATCGCCAAGACGAAGGCCTCCGAGGGCGCCGAGAAGGTCGCCACCGAGCCCGCCAAGGGCATCGGCGAGGAGGCCAGCGTCATCACCTACGGCCTCAAGCAGACGGACGAGGACTTCGAGTACGCCACCGTCGTCGCCCGCACGGGCAACGTCGTCGTCACCCTGACGTACAACGGCGCTGGGTACGCGGGCGCCAAGACGCCCTCCAAGGCCGACATCGCCAAGGGCGCGCTGAAGGCGGCGAAGGAGGCCGTCGCCGCGGTCGACGCCACCGCCGAGGCCACGGCGACGCCCCCCGCGGAGGACAAGGCCGGGGACGACGCCAAGAGCGACGCGAAGGACGACTCCAAGGCCTCGCCCAAGGCGGGCTGAGCACCGACGACAGGAGGGTTCGGCCCTCCTCGCCCTCGGGCTGGCCGGCAACTGGGGCGGTCGCGCCTGCCGCTCTCGGCGCCCTGCTCACGACCCTGGTGACGTTCAGTCAGCTGATGATCCGGGACTCGGTCCACCAGGACACCCTCACGGAGGCCCACCGGGCGTTCATGGGCTGGTGTTACGTCCCGCTGCTGCTCTGGGACCCGCTGCTGACGGCGGTCACCGTCTCCTACCACCTCCGGCGCAGGCGGGAGGGGTAGCGGGACGGCCGCCGCCCCCTCCCCGCGCAACAAAGCTCGCACACATGTGCCAGGCTGTCCCCTCGCCGGGCATCGGATGCCCGGACGGGAAACAACACCGGACACAAAAAGCCGGGCACAGAGGTCGGGGAGGGGATCGCCGGTGGCCGCCATGCAGCTGACCCGCACGCACCGCATACTCATCGGGGTCGTCGTCGCCGGTGCGGTGGTCATCGCCGCGATCGGTTTCGCGGGTTCCTACGCCGCCGTGCGCGAGCTCGCGGAGGAGAAGGGCTTCGGGTCGTTCTCCCTGGTCTTCCCCATCGGCATCGACGCGGGCATCTGCGTCCTGCTCGCCCTGGACCTCCTGCTGACCTGGATGCGCATCCCGTTCCCGATGCTGCGCCAGACGGCATGGCTGCTGACGGCCGCGACGATCGCGTTCAACGGCGCCGCCTCCTGGCCCGACCCGCTGGGCACCGCGATGCACGCGGTGATCCCGGTCCTCTTCGTCGTCTCCGTCGAGGCCGCCCGGCACGCGGTCGGCCGGATCGCGGACATCACCGCCGACAAGCACATGGAGGGCGTACGCCTCACCCGCTGGCTGCTCTCCCCCATACCGACGTTCAAGCTGTGGCGGCGGATGAAGCTGTGGGAGCTGCGCAGCTACGAGCAGGTCATCAAGCTGGAACAGGACCGGCTGATCTACCAGGCCCGCCTCCAGGCCCGCTACGGCCGCAACTGGCGGCGCAAGGCCCCCATCGAGTCGATGATGCCGCTGCGCCTGGCGAAGTACGGCGTCCCCCTCGCCGAGACCGCCCCGGCCGGGCTCGCCGCCGCGGGCATCGAACCGGCCCTGCTGCCGCCGATGCCCGCCGGGGCCGACCGCCCGAAGACGGAGCTCGGCAAGCCGGAGCTGGGCAAGCCTGAGCTGAGCCAGGCGGAGCCGAGCCAGGCGGAGCTTCCGTACGAACCGCGCGAGGAGCCCGGGCAGGAGCGCGAGGAGCACGGGCCCCAGCAGGAGCAGACCCAGGAGCAGGCCCAGCAGCACCCCCAGCACTCCCACCAGCCGCAGCAGCCGCAGCCGCAGCCGCAGCCGCAACCCACATCACTCCAGAAGCAGGCGCCCCAGCAGGACCCGGCGGCCCTCCAGGTCCCGCCCACCCACGACAGCCCCTGGTTCGCCGCCCAGAAGCTGCCGGACAACGTCCACGAGAGCGCGTACAACCCGCAGTACGTCGAGGGCCTGGAGCCCGCCCCGGTCCAGATCCCCGCGGGCCCCGGCCGCACCCGGCCCCTCGGGGACGTGGGCACCATCGGCGCGGCCCCGCACCCCCGCCGCGAGGACCTCCCCCAGCCCCCGGCCGCCGGGACGCCCGAGGCGCCCGAGGCGCCCGAGGCCATCGGCCCCGAAGAGGCCCCGCAGCTGGAGGAGTGGTCCCAGGAGGACTCCGAGTACGCCGAGATGGCCTTCGAGGTGTTCACCGCGTACACGGACCAGGAGGGCCAGTACCCGAGCGTGGAGATCCTGGACATCCACCTCTCCGACACGCGCAACGTCCACCACCCCCGCTCGCGGGAGCTGCTCCTGCGCCTGATGCCCGAGTTCAAGCAGGCCTACGTCCCGGCGCAGTCGACCGCCGACCAGACCGCCTGATCAGACCGCCTGACCAGACCGTTTGACCAGACCGCCTGACCCGGCCGCCGCAGCCGAAAGGGCCGCCACCCGGAACCCCGGGCGGCGGCCCTTCACCGTACGTACGGCTATGCGCCCAGCAGCCTCCGCACCCGCTCCGCACCCACCGCGAGCAGCAGCGTGGGCAGCCGCGGCCCCGTGTCGCGGCTGACGAGCAGCCGGTAGAGCAGCACGAAGAAGGAACGCTGGGCGGCCTTCAGCTCGGGTGTCGGCTTGGCGTCCGGCTCAAGACCGGCCAGCACCTTCGGCACGCCGTAGACGAGCGTGGTGAGACCGTCCAGCGACCAGTGGGTGTCCAAGCCCTCCAGGAGGAGGCGCAGGGACTCTCGGCCCTGGTCGTCGAGCGAGCCCAGGAGCTCCTTGTCGGGCTCGTCGCGGACGATGGTGCGGGCCTCGGCCGGGACCTGGGTGGTGATCCAGTTCTCGGCGCGGTCGAGGCGCGGGCGCGCCTCGTCCAGCGAGGTCAGCGGGTTCTCCGGGTCCAGCTCGCTGAGGATGCGCAGCGTCTGGTCCTCGGCGCCGGCGGTGATGTCGGCGACCGAGGCGAGCGTCCGGTACGGCAGCGGGTGCGGGGTGCTGGGAAGCTCCCCGGCCGCCGTGCGGACGGCGCGGGAGTACGCGGCGGCGTCGGCGGGCAGCACCGTGCCGTCGGCGACCTTGCGGCCCAGCGAGTCCCACTCGTCGTACAGCCGCTGGATCTCCTGGTCGAAGGCGATCTTGAACGACTGGTTGGGCTTGCGGCGGGCGTAGAGCCAGCGCAGCAGCGGCGCCTCCATGATCTTCAGCGCGTCGGCCGGGGTGGGCACCCCGCCCTTGCTGGAGGACATCTTGGCCATGCCGGAGATGCCGACGAAGGCGTACATGGGCCCGATGGGCTGGACGCCGTCGAAGACCTCGCGGACGATCTGGCCGCCGACGACGAAGGAGGAGCCGGGCGAGGAGTGGTCGACGCCGCTGGGCTCGAAGATCACGCCCTCGTACGCCCAGCGCATCGGCCAGTCGACCTTCCAGACGAGCTTGCCGCGGTTGAACTCGCTGAGCCGGACCGTCTCGGCGAAGCCGCACGCCGAGCAGGTGTAGTTCAGCTCGGTGCTGTCGTCGTCGTAGGAGGTGACGACCGTGAGGTCCTTCTCGCAGTTGCCGCAGTACGGCTTGTACGGGAAGTAGCCCGCGCTGTTGCCGCTGCCGTCGTCCTCGTCGGCGGCGCCGGAGCCCTCGGCGGCCTCCAGCTCGGCCTCGTCGACCTTCTTCTGCTGCTGGGGCTTCTTGCCGCCCTTGGCCGCCGAACCGGCCGCCGCCGGGTCCTTCTTCGTCCGGTAGCGGTCCAGGACGGCGTCGATGTCGGCCCGGTGCTTCATCGCGTGCAGGATCTGCTCGCGATAGGCCCCGGCGGTGTACTGCTCCGTCTGGCTGATTCCGTCGTACTCGACGCCCAGCTCGTCCAGGGCGGCCGTCATGGCGGCCTTGAAGTGCTCGGCCCAGTTCGGGTACGCGGAGCCGGCCGGGGCGGGCACCGAGGTCAGCGGCTTGCCGATGTGCTCGGCCCAGGACGCGTCCACGCCCGGAACCCCGTTGGGGACCTTGCGGTAGCGGTCGTAGTCGTCCCAGGAGATCAGGTGGCGCACGGTGTACCCGCGGCGGCGGACCTCGTCGGCGACCAGGTGCGGGGTCATGACCTCGCGGAGGTTGCCGAGGTGGATCGGGCCCGAGGGGGACAGACCGGAGGCGACGACGACCGGTTTGCCAGGCGCACGACGCTCCGATTCGGCGATGACATCGTCCGCGAAGCGGGAGACCCAGTCGGTCTCGGTGCTGGTCTGACTCTCGGCCACGGTCGGCACGTCCTTCTCTCGTCTGTCGTTTCCCGATGGGGTACGGACCATTCTCCCAGCTACCCCCCGCAGCGCGAAAACGGCTTTACACCCCGTGGGATACTGGGGCGATCCCTTGTACCCCTACGGAAACGGCAGCCAGCCATGGCCTCGGTCCCTTCCCTCGCTTCCACGCTCCAGCAGCAGCTGGCGGACGCCCTGACGGCAGCTCTGCCGGATGCCGGC
Organism: Streptomyces sp. NPDC033165; assembly: GCF_055577965.1. Lineage (NCBI taxonomy): Bacteria > Bacillati > Actinomycetota > Actinomycetes > Kitasatosporales > Streptomycetaceae > Streptomyces > Streptomyces sp. NPDC033165. The sequence goes on along the minus strand of NZ_JBVIPK010000006.1, from coordinate 26,234 downwards.
ACCGCGGACCCGCTGCTGCGCCGAAGCGACCGGGCCGACTTCCAGGCCAACGGCATCCTGGCGCTCGCCAAGAAGCTCAAGGGCAACCCGCGCGAGCTGGCGGGCCAGGTCACGGCCGCCCTCCCTGCGGGTGGGCTGATCAAGGACATCGAGGTCTCCGGGCCCGGCTTCCTCAACATCACGCTCACCGACAAGGCCATCGTCGAGACGCTGGCCGCCAGGTCGGCGGACGACGGCGGCCGGCTCGGCGTGCCGCTGAGGGCTGAGGCCGGGACGACGGTCATCGACTACGCCCAGCCGAACGTCGCCAAGGAGATGCACGTCGGCCACCTGCGGTCGGCGGTCATCGGTGACGCGATGGTCAGGATCCTGGAGTTCACCGGCGAGGACGTCGTCCGGCGGCACCACATCGGCGACTGGGGCACCCAGTTCGGCATGCTGATCCAGTATCTGATCGAGCACCCGGGCGCCCTGAAGCACGAGGGCGGCGCGAGCGACGGCGAGGCGGCGATGTCGACGCTGAACCGGGTCTACAAGGAGTCGCGGGCCCTGTTCGACTCGGACGAGGAGTTCAAGGCGCGCTCCCGGGACCGGGTGGTGGCCCTCCAGGCCGGGGACCCGCAGACGCTGGAGCTGTGGCAGGGCTTCGTCGACGAGTCGAAGATCTACTTCCACTCGGTCTTCGACAAGCTCGACATGGAGATCCGTGACCCCGACATCGTCGGCGAGTCCGGCTACAACGACATGCTGGAGGAGACCTGCCGCATCCTGGAGGAGACGGGCGTCGCCGTCCGCTCCGAGGGTGCGCTGTGCGTGTTCTTCGACGACGTCAAGGGCCCGGACGGCAACAAGGTCCCGCTCATCGTGAAGAAGACGAACGGCGGCTACGGCTACGCGGCCACCGACCTCTCCGCGATCCGGAACCGGGTGCAGGACCTCAAGGCCGACACCCTGGTGTACGTGGTGGACGCCCGGCAGTCGCTCCACTTCAAGATGGTCTTCGAGACGGCCCGGCGGGCCGGCTGGCTGAACGAGGACGTGCGGGCCGTGCAGCTCGCCTTCGGCACGGTCCTCGGCAAGGACGGCAAGCCGTTCAAGACCCGTGAGGGCGAGACGGTCCGGCTGGAGGACCTCCTCGACGAGGCGGTCGGCCGGGCCACGGCGGTCGTCCGGGAGAAGGCCGAGAAGGTGGGCCTGACCGAGGACGAGATCGTGGAGAACGGCCGGTACGTCGGCATCGGGGCCGTGAAGTACGCGGACCTGTCCACCTCCGCCGTACGGGACTACAAGTTCGACCTGGACCAGATGGTGTCGCTGAACGGCGACACCTCGGTGTACCTCCAGTACGCGTACGCACGTATCCAGTCGATCCTGCGCAAGGCGGGCGACGCGGTGCCGGCCGCCCACCCGGAGCTGGCGCTGGCCCCGGCGGAGCGTTCGCTCGGCCTGCACCTGGACCAGTTCGGCGAGGTGCTGGGCGAGGTCGCGGCGGGCTACGAGCCGCACAAGCTGGCCGCGTACCTCTACCAGCTGGCGTCGCACCTGACCACGTTCTACGACCAGTGCCAGGTGCTCAGCCCGGACAACGCCCCCGAGGTCGTCGAGAACCGGCTCTTCCTGGTGGACCTCACCGCCCGGACCCTCCACCAGGGGATGGCGCTGCTCGGCATCCGGACGCCCGAGCGGCTCTGACCCCGCACCCGGCTGTACGTACGTCGGCCCCGGCACCCTCAACAGGTGCCGGGGCCGACGCGCGTACGACAGGCCGGGGCCCCCGCCCTAGGAGGCGGGCTCCCAGCCGACTTCCTCGTTGCCGTACACGTACTCCGGCCGCCCCTTCATCCCGCTGAGCCGGAACGGCTTCCCGTGGTCGTCGATCCGCAGCGTCCCTTCCTTCCCACCGCTGCTCCACTCCAGTTCCAGGTACCAGGTCACGTCGTAACCGACGGCCTTCATGTCGAGGTTGAAGACCTCCACGTCCTCGGACGACACCTTGTACGGGAAGTCCACGGCCGGGACCTCGATGTCCCCCTGCTTCCCCGGCACCGGCCGGAGGATGGGATGTCCGGCGTCGAGGTTGGACGCGAAAGTCCGGGGCGTGATCCCGCTGCCGCAGCCGTTGCCCATCAGATACGCCGACCAGGGCAGCGGAGCCCTGCGGGAGAGCACGCGGACGTGCATGCCCTTGAGTACGACCGCCTCGCGCGAGGTCCCCTGTACGGAGAGCTGGAGCAGCATGTTCCCGGCGTCGACCCCGCCGTACGACTCCGCCCAGCCGCGCCGGTCCTGCGGCGCGGGCGGCGGATCGAGCTCGTCGGGCCCCCGGTTCACCAGATAGTGCTGCCCGCACGGCTCGTCCCAGTTGTACGAGGAGATGCTGACGGTCGGCGGAGCCCCGAGGCCCGTACCGCCCTGCGACTGCCCTGGACCGGAGCCGCCCGAGGGCTTCGCCGTTGGCGGGCCCGGGGACGCTACGGAGCCGCCCGGCGAGGAGGCCGAAGAAGCGGACGGGCTCGGGCTTCCGGAGGCCAGGGGCGTACCCGAAGCGGAACCGTCCGGCACCGGTGCGGGGCCCCCGCCCGCGCCCTCCACCCGGTCTGCGGCGCTCCTGCCGCCTTCCTTCCCCGACCCGACGAGATCGGCGGCGACGACGGTGCCGGGCACGAGGAGCGCGGCGACCCCGGCGGCGGCGATGAGCACCCGCGTACGCCGGGAGAGCCGGGACCACCGGGAAGCCGGGGCCGGGCGATCGGCACCGCCGCCATCCGCCGTGACGGACGGCTCCGACGTGACGGACGGCTCCGACGTGACGGACGGCTCCGACGGCTCTGACGACTCGGACGGCTCGCGCGCCTCAACCGCCTGGGCAGCGTCGTCGGCCTCGGGCACGACAGCAGGCGCGGCGACAACCGCGGCCGCACCCGCCCTCGGCCCCGGCTTCGGAGCCGCCGCCCCCGTCGGCCGCCGCCGGGCCGCGTCCGCCACGATCCACCGCCGGTGCACCTCCACCAGCTCGTCGCCGGACGCCCCGCACAGCCGCGCGAACCGCTCGATCGACGCGTACTCGTTCGGCACGGCGTCACCGTTGCAGTACCGGTGGAGGGTCGACGTACTGACGTGCAGTCTGCCGGCGAGAACCCCGTAGCTGCGCCCCGAACGGTCCTTCAGATCCTTGAGCAGAGCCGCGAACTCCACGGCCTCCGGCGTCGCCACGACGGCGTTCCCCTTCCTCGTGCGTCCCGGAACGGCGTCCCAGGGACGCGGAATTCCCGCAGGTCACCGTACGCGTAGACGTTCCAGCATCCCCAATGGTTCGCCGGGCGTTGCGGCCGGAACCAGCCGCCCCGCAAGCTCGGACCAGACCACAACAGCACCGCAGATCAACCGAGTACGGGGAGTACCGACGCCATGCGCACCAACCGCATCCGCACCACCGCCCTCGCCGCCACCGCCCTCGCGGCCGCTCTCTCGCTCACCGCCTGCGGCGGCGAGGACAAGGCCTTGGGGACCAAGGCGGCCGCCCCGGCCGAGACGGCGGCCCCCACGGCAACGAGCACCGACGACAAGGCACAGCCCGACGCCCCGAAGGCCGGCACGCCCGACACGCAGACGGTCCCCGCCGGGGGGAAGCTCGCGGGCGGCAACGGCGACAGCGACGGCAAGAAGCCGGAGACCGCGCCGAACGCGAAGGCCGCGGCCTCGATCCCGGCCTGCACGCCCAAGAACTCCACGATCAAGGTCTCCTCGGTGAGCCGCCCGATCAACCACCTGCTGCTCACGGTGACCAACACCGGCTCCAAGGACTGCGCCGCGTACTACGCGCCGTTCCTCCGCTTCGACGACGCGCAGGCGGTCTACCCGATCCTCGACGACAGCAAGCCGCAGGCCGTCGTCGTGCTCTCTCCGGGCGAGAAGGCGTACGCGGGCATCGGCCTGCTCGGCGAGCCCGGCGAGAACGAGCCGGTCAAGAGCGACAACCTCGGCGTGATCATGGTCGACAAGAACAACGAGTCCAAGGGCGAGGCCACGCTGAAGCTCCCGGCGGAGACCTACACGGACAGCCTGGGCTTCGTCACCTACTGGCAGTCGGACGTCGAGACCGCGCTGATGTTCTGAGCCGACGGAGCAGCACAGGCCAGCGCCTGACGTGCCGTAACCGTGCGCGACCCGTACACATTTGTTGTACGGGTCGCGCGTGCGTGAAGTGGGTTCCGGGGTGGGAGTGGGACCGTATGCACCCCAGAAAGCGACAGCGTAAGAACGCGTCGACGATGAAGCTCGTGGGCAAGCTCCTGGCCCGGTTCCGCACCGAGGCGGGCATGACGCAGGTCGAACTCGCCCATGCCTCGGGCGTACAGGAGGACACGATCGCCTCCATCGAGCAGGGCAGACGCTCGCTCGTGCCGGATCTGGCGGAGACGATCGACGATCTGCTGGACACCAAGGGCGCGCTGTCGACGGCGGTCGACAACATGCCGGAATACGACCTGATTCCGCTGTGGGCCGAGCACTACCTCAACATGGAACACGAGGCGCTGGCGCTCTCCTGGTACGACAACCAGGTCATCCCGGGCCTGCTCCAGACGAAGGCCTACGCGGAGGCGGTGTTCAGCAACAAGATCCCGGTCTACAGCCCGGAGGAGATCGAGACGCAGACGGCGACGCGACTGCAACGCCAGCAGATCCTGGAGCGGAAGAAGCCGCCGACGATCAGCATGGTGATCTGGGAACCGGTCCTGATGATGAAGCTGACGTCGGACGAGGAGCACCGGGAGCAGTTGCGCCACCTCTACGCGATGGCTCAACTCCCGGGCATCTGCATCCAGGTGCTGCCACTAGACAGCAGGTCCCACGCGGGCCTCAACGGCCCCTTCACCCTCCTGGAAACACAGGACCACCAGCACGCCGCCTACTCCGAGACCCAGCGCGGCAGCCACCTGATCTCCGACCGGAACGAGATCAGCATCCTCGCCCAGAAATATGCGATGCTGCGAGCCTAGGCGCTCACCCCCCTTGAGACCCTGCGCCTGCTGGCCCGTTTACTGGGAGAGACATGAGCACCGCACTGAACTGGTTCAAGTCGAGCTACAGCGGCGACGAAGGCGGCGCGTGCCTCGAAGTCGCCTACGACTGGCGGAAGTCGAGCTACAGCGGCGACGAAGGCGGGCAGTGCGTCGAGATCGCCGCGCACCCCGCCGCCGTCCACGTCCGTGACTCCAAGGACATCGAGGGCCCGACCTTCACTGTCGCGCCCACGGCCTGGTCGGCGTTCGCCGCCTACGCGGCCACCGCCTGACCCCTCATCGCCGTAGGCCTCACACCCGGACCGTCTCGTAACGGAGCAGTACGACTCCGTTCCCGAAGGTCCGGGTCTCCAGCAGCCGGAGCATCTGCCGCTCCTCCGTGTCCCGGAAGAAGGGGCGGCCCCGGCCGAGGATGACGGGGTGGATGTAGACCCGGTACTCGTCGACCAGATCGGCCTGCCGGAACGACTCCAGCAGATCCGCCCCGCCGACCACCAGATCCCCCGAGGCGGCGTCCCGCAGTGAGCGCACCTGCTCGGGGTCGACCTCGTGCAGCAGGGTCGCGTTCGGCCCCACGCTCTCCAGCGTCCGCGAGAAGACGAACTTCGGCATGTCCCGCCAGATGCCCGCGAACTCGGCCATCGGCCCCTCGTTGGCGGGGTCCTGATCGGCGGTCGGCCAGAACTCCTCCATCAGCTGGTAGGTGACGCGCCCTTCGGCGAAGCCGCCCATCGTCCGGAGGTAGTCGTTGAAGTGCTGGTGCACCTCCTCGTCGACGGTGTGCCAGTCGATGTCCTGGTCGGGCCCTTCGAAGAAGCCGTCGAGGGAGAGCGAGACGGACGTGACGATCCTGTTCACCGGTGGCTCCTGCCGGATCGGCCCGGCCAACAGGGGCCGGGCGGCGCGCAACGGGCGCCACGACGATACGCCCGGGGAGCGACGACCGCCGTCAGCCGCGCCCACCCCGCTACCGGTCCTTGCGCCCGTCCGCCGGCCCCTCCACCCGCCCGTCCCGCCGTACGGTCTCCGCCAGCGACGCGAGGATCGGCTCCGCGGCGGCCCAGAGCAGCGCGCCGCCGATCCCCGGCACGACCGTGCGCTGCGCGCCGGGGATACGGGAGACGAGGCTGCGGCCGAGGTCGGGCGAGTGGGCGGCGTCCTCCTCGCCGTACCAGACGTCGACCGGGACGGTGATCGCGCCGAGGTCGATGGGCCACCGACCCATCGCGAGCACGGTGTCCCGGGCGTATCCGGCCGCCGCGCCCTGCGAGAACGCCTCGTCGAGGGCGCGGCCGTAGGCGGCGGCGAAGCCGGGGTCCTCGTACACGGTGAGATCGCACGCCGGGCTCCCGGCCAGGACCATCCGCCGCATCGCGTCCGCGTCGAGCCCGGCGAACACCTTCTCGGCGCCGACCGGATCGTCCGCCACCCCCGCGACCAGGTCCCGAAGCTCGTCGGGCAGCGCTGCGGCGAACTCCGGTGCCGCAACCTCGTCGGCGGCCGAGACGAGCGTGAGCGCGGAGACGGCGCCCGCCGCCGCACAGGCGAGGGCGAAGGGCGCGCCCTGGGAGTTCCCGAGCATGGCCGGACGCGGGCCGAGCCCGCACAGCTCGGCCAGCTCCCGTACGTCGTCCACGAAGTCGGCGAAGGTCCGGTCGGGCGCGGGCGTGGACACCCCGAGCCCGGGGCGGTCCATCGATACCAGCCGGACGCCCTCCGTCTCGACGGCCCCGGCCCCGATCCCGAGCCACCGGCTGGTCGCGGCTCCGGGAGAGAGCAGGACGGGCAGCCCGTCCTCCGGGCCCCACTCGGCCCAGCCGAGAAGCCTCCCGTCGGAGAGGCGCGTGGTTCCGAGGCGGGCAGGATCATCGACGTACAAACTCATGCCGGACATCATTATCCAGCCAGCACCTCCCTGCACCGGCTTTAGCGCTCCGGGCCCGTCGGGACGGTCAGGATGCCCCACGGGGTGCTACTGCTGATGTCCACGACCCGCAGGCCACGTCGCCGTACCTCGGTGTCGCCGCCCCGAGCGTTGTCAGTGCCGCCGCCTACGCTCACCACCATGGCAACGCTCCCGAACCCCCTGCCCTCCCTGGCCACTTCCGGCCTGCTCCTCCCGCCCGGCTCCCTGGTGGACGCCACGCTGGACGGCCCCTGGCACGAGCCGCTGCTCTGGTACGCGGACGGCCCGGCGGCCCCGCGCGACTGGTCGGACCTGCGGGCGGCCGGGCGGCGGCTCGGGCTGCTGCCGGTGCTCGTCACTGGTGGCCGCCGAGACCAGTGGCCCGAGGAGTGGGACCTCTGCCCGGACGGCACGTCGTATCCCGGCGACCACGACGCCGACGAGGTCCTGGCGGGCTACTGGACGGAGTACGCGGACGACGGGATGGACGAAGGCACGGCGGCCGGGGAGGGCGAGGAGCAGTCCGAGGGACCCGGCTCCTGGCCCGGCCTCGCGGGCGTCCCCGCCCGGGAGGCGGCCGAGGACGCGGACACGGCGGCCGCGGGCCTCGCGGGCGTGATCGCCGCCGACGCGGACGAGTGGCTCGGCGGGGCCCGGATGGCCCTCGTCCCGGCCCGCCGCAGCGCCGACATACCGGCGGCGATCGGCTGGTCGGGACCGATGAACCACGAGAACGACGTGGCCCGGCTCTGCGCGGTGCTCCGCTCCTGGGAGGACCGGTACGACGCCCGGGTCGTGGTGCTCGGCTTCGACACGATGATCGTCTCCGTGGGCCGCCCGCCCACCACGGTCGGGGAGGCCCGCGCGCTGGCCGCCGAGCATTACGCGTTCTGTCCGGACAACATCGACCAGTGCCCGCCGCACGACCTCGACGTGTACGCCGAGAAGGCCGTGCTCAACCAGAACGCGTGGTCGTTCTGGTGGGATTGAGCCACGCCTGGCTGGAGGGGCGCGCCCACCGGCCGACCGCGAGCTGAGTCCTCGTACTCATGCGGGCACCCGGCCCCCGAGGTTGACTCGGACGTATGAGCGACGAAATTCCCGGCAGCACCCCGGAGACCGCCCCGGAGACCGCCCCCGAGCACGCCCCCGCCCCCCGCGCCTGGGTCGCCCCGCTGATCTCCACGGTCGTGACCCTGCCGCTGGGGCTGGTCGCCCTGTTCTTCGGCGGGCTCACGCCGATGGCATGCGACTCCTGCAACGGGGCCGCGGCCGACGGCTTCCACGCGAGCTTCACCGTCGCGTGGACCGTCCTCTGGATCGGCCTGCTGATCGCCCTCATCGTGCTGATCGCAAGCTGGGCCGTCCCGCACCAGGTCCGCTACGCGGCCCGGCGGGCGGGCCTGGCGCTCGCCGCACCCGCCACCGTCGTGGTCACTTTCGTAGCATTCATGGCACTGGTCGACTGGCCCTGACAGAAAGTGTCCACCCCCATGAACGACACGCACTCCCCGACCACGGCAGCGACGGCAGCCGCCGAAGCCGCTGAGCGCCTGATAGCCGAGTTCCGCGCCCTGCCCGCCGACAGCGACCGCAAGCGCGAGATCATCACCGAACTGGACGCCAACGCCCAGGCGTTGCCCTTCCTCGTCTCGGTCGTCGCGGACCCCGCCGAGTACGACCTCGCCCGGGTCGAGAGCGCCACCGTCCTGCGCGTCTGGCCCCCGGCCGACCCGGCCCTGCGCCGCGAAGCGGGCCGCGCCCTGCTCACCGCGCTGCGCGACCCGGCCGAGGACCTGGTCCGCCAGTACGCGGCGATGTCGCTGGCCCCCTACACGGCCGACCCGGTCGTCGCCACGGTCCTGGACACCACCGCGCGGGCCGACGAGGACCCCCTCGTGCGGGACAGCGCCCGCTTCTCGATCAAGGAGGCCCACCGGCTCCAGGAGACCGGAGCCGGCAGCAGCCCCTGAGGAGAACTCAGGGCCTCAGCCCCGGTCCGCGCCCCGCCCCAGCCACCCGGCGGCCTCGGTCGCCCAGTAGGTGAGGATCATCTGCGCCCCGGCCCGCCGGATACCGGTCAGGCTCTCCAGGATCGCCTTGTCCCGGTCGATCCAGCCCTTCTCGGCCGCGGCCTCGATCATCGCGTACTCACCGCTGATCTGGTACGCCGCGACCGGCACGTCCACGGCCCCGGCGACCTTGGCGAGGATGTCCAGATACGGTCCGGCGGGCTTCACCATGACCATGTCGGCGCCCTCCTCCAGGTCGAGCGCCAGCTCCCGCAGGGACTCCCGGGCGTTCGCCGGGTCCTGCTGGTAGGTCTTGCGGTCGCCGGTCAGCGAGGAGCCGACGGCCTCGCGGAAGGGGCCGTAGAAGGCGGAGCTGTACTTCGCGGTGTAGGCGAGGATCGACACGTCCTCGTACCCGGTCTGGTCCAGGGCGTCCCGGATCACACCGACCTGACCGTCCATCATCCCGCTCGGGCCCACCACATGGGCCCCGGCGTCCGCCTGCACCTGGGCCATCTCCGCGTACCGCTCCAGGGTCGCGTCGTTGTCCACGCGCCCGTCGGCCGCCAGCACCCCGCAGTGGCCGTGGTCGGTGTACTCGTCCAGGCACAGGTCCGACATGACGACGAGATCGTCCCCGACCTCCTCGCGCACCGCCCGCAGCCCGAGCTGGAGGATGCCGTCGGGGTCGGTGCCCGCCGTGCCCCGGGCGTCCTTCTTCGCGTCCTCCGGGACCCCGAAGAGCATGATCCCTGAAACCCCGGCCGACACCGCCTCGACGGCCGCCTTCCGCAGGGTGTCCAGGGTGTGCTGGTGCACGCCGGGCATGGCCGAGATGGCGACCGGGGCGTCGATGCCCTCCCGTACGAACGCGGGGAGGATCAGGTTCGCGGGGTCGAGCCGTGTCTCGGCGACCATCCGCCGCATCGCCGGGGTCGTCCGCAGCCGCCGAGGGCGGGAGCCGGGGAAGTTTCCGTACGCAGTCATCCTCCGACGATAGACCCGCACACGGCACGGTCTTACCGACACCGGTACCGGTAAAGGACCCGGAAACGGTGGCGGGCCCGGCCGCCGAAGCGACCGGGCCCACCCACCCACGTAACTGCTACGTCGTCGTCCGGCGCCTGCGCGCACCCGGGCGCCGCTCGCTCGGCCGGGTCACCGGGTCACCGGCCTCCTTCGCCGCGTCCCGGCGCTGCGCACCGAAGGCGGCGAGCGCCTCGGCGAGCTTGTGCACCGACGGCTCCGGGGAGAGGACGTCGACCCGCAGGCCGTGCTCCTCTGCGGTCTTCGCGGTGGCGGGACCGATGCACGCGATGACGGTCACGTTGTGCGGCTTGCCCGCGATGCCGACCAGGTTGCGGACGGTCGAGGACGAGGTGAACAGGACCGCGTCGAAGCCGCCGCCCTTGATCGCCTCGCGGGTGTCGGCCGGCGGCGGCGAGGCGCGGACCGTGCGGTACGCGGTGACGTCGTCGACCTCCCAGCCCAGCTCGATGAGCCCGGCCACCAGGGTCTCGGTGGCGATGTCGGCGCGCGGCAGGAACACCCGGTCGATCGGGTCGAAGACCGGGTCGTAGGGCGGCCAGTCCTCCAGCAGCCCGGCGGCGGACTGCTCCCCGGAGGGCACCAGGTCGGGCTTCACTCCGAAGTCGACCAGCGCCGCGGCGGTCTGCTCGCCGACGGCCGCGACCTTGATCCCGGCGAAGGCCCGGGCGTCGAGACCGTACTCCTCGAACTTCTCCCGGACCGCCTTGACGGCGTTGACGCTGGTGAAGGCGATCCACTCGTAGCGTCCGGTGACCAGGCCCTTGACCGCGCGCTCCATCTGCTGGGGCGTACGCGGCGGCTCGACGGCGATCGTCGGGACCTCGTGCGGCACCGCACCGTAGGAACGCAGCTGGTCGGAGAGCGACGCGGCCTGCTCCTTCGTGCGCGGCACGAGCACCTTCCAGCCGAACAGCTGCTTGGACTCGAACCACGCGAGCTGGTCGCGCTGGGCGGCGGAGCTGCGCTCTCCGACCACGGCTATGACCGGCCGGTGGCCCTCGGGCGAGGGCAGCACCTTGGCCTGCTTGAGGACCTGGGCGATCGTCCCGAGGGTCGCCGTCCAGGTGCGCTGGCGGGTGGTGGTGCCCGCGATCGTCACGGTGAGCGGGGTGTCGGGCTTGCGGCCCGCGGAGACCAGCTCACCGGCGGCGGCGGCGACCGAGTCCAGCGTGGTGGAGACGACGGCGGTCGCGTCGCTCGCGCCGACCTCGTTCCAGCACCGGTCGGAGGCGGTACGCGCGTCGACGAAGCGGACGTCCGCCCCCTGCGCGTCGCGCAGCGGCACCCCGGCGTACGCGGGTACGCCGACGGCGTTCGCGACGCCCGGGACGACCTCGAAGGGCACCCCGGCGGCGGCGCAGGCGAGCATCTCCGCGCCCGCGTCCCCGTCCAGGCCCGGGTCGCCCGCAACAGCACGGACCACCCGCCTGCCGCCCTTCGCGGCCTCCATGACAAGATTGGCCGCATCCCTGAGAACGGGTACTCCGGCGGTCGTTGACGAGACGTCAACAACCGTCAGCTCAGGCGTGCTTACGCCTGCCCGCGCATGGCCGCGAACGACGTCGAGCACATCGGGCTCGGCGACAAGGACGTCCGCGCTCGCGAGCGCCTCGACGGCGCGCAGGGTCAGCAGTCCCGGGTCGCCGGGACCGGCGCCGAGGAAGGTGACCTGGCCTTGGGCGGACAGGACCGGAAAGTCGGATGCGGCGGGGCCGGTGGGGCTCAAAGTGCTCGCTCCCCCATAAGACCGGCCGCACCCTTGGCAAGCATCTCGGCCGCGAGTTCGCGACCGAGGGCCGCCGCGTCGTCGTGCGACGTGGGGACGGGACCGGTGGTGGACAGCTGTACCAGCGAGGAACCGTCGGTGGTACCGACGACTCCGCGCAGGCGCAGTTCGTTGACAACCTGTCCGTCGACCAGGAGGTCGGCCAGCGCACCCACAGGTGCGGAGCAGCCGGCCTCCAGGGCGGCGAGCAGGGCACGCTCGGCGGTCACGGCGGCCCGGGTGTACGGGTCGTCGAGCTCGGCGAGCGCGGCGGCGAGGTCCGCGTCGGACGCGGCGCACTCGATCGCCAGGGCTCCCTGGCCGGGAGCGGGCAGGACGGTGTCGACCGGCAGGAAGTCGGTCACCTCACCGGTCCGGCCGAGACGGCTGAGCCCGGCGGCGGCGAGAACCACCGCGTCGAGCTTGCCGTCACGCACGAACCCGATCCGCGTGTCGACGTTGCCCCGGATGGGGACGGTCTCGATCCGCAGGCCGTGGGAACGCGCGTACGCGTTGAGCTGCGCCATGCGGCGCGGCGAACCGGTGCCCACGCGGGCGCCGTCGGGCAGCTGCTCGAAGGTCAGCCCGTCCCGTGCGATCAGTGCGTCGCGCGGGTCCTCGCGCTGCGGCACGGCCGCCAGCACGAGGTCGTCGGGCTGGCCGGTCGGCAGGTCCTTGAGCGAGTGGACGGCGAAGTCCACCTCGCCCCGCAGCAGCGCCTCGCGCAGGGCCGCGACGAACACGCCGGTGCCGCCGATCTGCGCCAGGTGCTCGCGGGAGGTGTCCCCGTACGTGGTGATCTCGACGAGCTCGACGGCGCGCCCGGTCACCTCGCGGACGGCCTCGGCGACGAGGCCGGACTGGGCCATGGCCAGCTTGGAACGCCGGGTGCCCAGCCGGAGTGGCGCGGCGTTCCGCGCGCCCGGGGATGAGTTGTCGGTCATGACCGCCCTCTATTCGGGTCGTTCAGGTCTGCCCGGGAGACGGCGGCCACCGTCTGCGGGTCGAGGTCGAAGAGTTCGCGCAGCGCGTCCGCGTACCCGGCGCCGCCGGGTTCGCTGGCGAGCTGCTTGACCCGCACGGTGGGCGCGTGCAGGAGTTTGTCGACGACGCGGCGCACGGTCTGGGTGATCTCGGCGCGCTGCTTCTCGTCCAGGTCGGGGAGGCGGCCGTCCAGCCGGGCGATCTCGCCGGCGACCACGTCGGCGGCCATGGTGCGCAGGGCGACCACGGTCGGGGCGACGTGGGCGGCGCGCTGGGCGGCGCCGAAGGCGGCCACCTCGTCGGACACGATGGTGCGGACCCGGTCCACGTCGGCGGCCATCGGGGCGTCGGCGGACGCCTCGGCGAGCGACTCGATGTCGACGAGGCGCACCCCGTCGATGCGGTGGGCGGCGCCGTCGATGTCGCGCGGCATGGCGAGGTCGAGCAGGGCGAGCTTCACCGGTCCGGTGGACTGCGCGGGCAGCGTGACGCGGCGCGGGGCGGCCCCGCCGTCCGGTGCGGAAGCGGCGGAACCGTTCTCCACCCAAGCGGCGTGCTGGTCGACGTCGGCCGGGGCCGGAGCCGGGACGGCGGCGGACTCCGGCGCACCCACCGGGGCGTCCAGGGTCACGCCGAGGGCGTCCGCGAGGGCGTCGGCGGTGAGGACGAGGCCGGTGGCGCCGGTGCAGGAGACGACGATGTCTGCACGTGTCAGTTCGTCGCCGACCGCGGACATCTCGACCGCGTGGGCGCGCACCGCGGTGCCGTCGCCCTGGTGGAGGATCTCCACCAGCCGGTCGGCGCGGGCGCGGGTCCGGTTGGCGACGACGATCTCGGCGACACCGGTCCGGGCGAGGGTGGCGGCGGCCAGCGAGGACATCGAGCCCGCGCCGATGACCAGGGCGCGCTTGCCCCGGACCCAGAGGGCGGGGTCGGCCCCGGCGGCCAGCTGCTGGAGCCCGAACGTGACGAGCGACTGCCCGGCCCGGTCGATCCCGGTCTCGCTGTGGGCGCGCTTGCCGACCCGCAGGGCCTGCTGGAAGAGGTCGTTCAGCAGCCGTCCGGCGGTGTGCAGCTCCTGGCCGCGCGCGAGCGCGTCCTTGATCTGGCCGAGGATCTGGCCCTCGCCGACGACCATGGAGTCGAGGCCGCAGGCCACCGAGAAGAGGTGGTGGACGGCCCGGTCCTCGTAGTGCACATAGAGATACGGAGTGAGCTCGTCCAGGCCGACGCCGCTGTGCTGGGCGAGCAGGGTGGACAGCTCGGCGACGCCCGCGTGGAACTTGTCGACGTCCGCGTACAGCTCGATGCGGTTGCAGGTGGCCAGGACTGCGGCCTCGGTCGCGGGTTCCGCGGCGAGGGTGTCCTGGAGCAGCTTGGCCTGGGTGTCGGCAGCGAGGGACGCCCGCTCCAGTACGGAGACGGGGGCGCTGCGGTGGCTCAGTCCGACGACGAGGAGGCTCATGCCGGCATCACGGCGGGCATGTCCCCGTCGGGTCCCTTCCGGCTGGCGGGCGTGGCGCGCATCGGGGGCGCACCCTCGTCCTCGGCGGCGGAGTCCTCGCCGGCCTTGCGCTGCTCGTGGAACGCCAGGATCTGGAGCTCGATGGAGAGGTCGACCTTGCGCACGTCGACGCCCTCGGGCACCGAGAGCACGGTGGGCGCGAAGTTCAGGATGGAGGTCACCCCGGCGGCCACGAGCCGGTCGCAGACCTGCTGGGCGGCGCCGGGCGGGGTGGTGATCACGCCGATGGACACGCCGTTGTCGCTGATGATCCGGTCCAGGTCGTCCGTGTGCTGGACGGGGATGCCCGCTACCGGCGTACCGGCCATGGCGGGGTCGGCGTCGATCAGCGCCGCGACCCGGAAACCGCGGGAGGCGAAGCCGCCGTAGTTGGCGAGGGCCGCGCCGAGGTTGCCGATGCCGACGATGGCGACCGGCCAGTCCTGGGTGAGCCCGAGCTCGCGCGAGATCTGGTAGACGAGATACTCGACGTCGTACCCGACACCACGGGTGCCGTAGGACCCCAGGTAGCTGAAGTCCTTGCGCAGCTTCGCCGAGTTGACCCCGGCCGCCGTGGCCAGCTCCTCGGAGGAGACCGTGGGGACCGATCGCTCGGAAAGCGCGGTCAGGGCGCGCAGATACAGCGGGAGTCGGGCGACGGTGGCCTCGGGAATTCCTCGGCTACGGGTCGCCGGTCGGTGAGTTCGGCCAGTTGCCACGGTGCTCCTGCGGGATGAGCGGGGCTGCAGGCGGCCGTATGTCCCAAGACCGCCCCGTCGAATGCAGGCTATGTCTTTGTGAACGCGTGCACAAAGATGGTGTCCGTTTTGTCCGGTCAAAGTGACCGGGGTCACGCACATTCCCCGCGCGATCCCGGAACCAAGGACCGCATCAACCCGTTGCAGCCTCGAAGGGGGCAAAGCGGTACACACTCCTCACATCCACTCCCCCGAGACCACTCAAAACGCCCACGATGTTAACCGGGTTTCGCGTCCGCACCCAGCGCCTTGCGCAGTCTGGCCGGGTCCACGCGCCAGAACGTGTGCTGTTCGTCATCGATCAGCACCACCGGAATCTGCTCCCAGTACGCCTGGTACAGCTCCTCGTCCTCGGTGATGTCCTTCTCCACCCACGCCGCACCGGTCTCCTCGCAGACCGCGCCGACCACCTCCCGCGCGTCCTCGCACAGATGACAGCCGGGCTTCCCGATCAACGTGACCACCCGGTCGGCGGGCTTCTTCTTCGTACGGCGCAGCAGAGGGCTCATGCCTACATTCTGCGCCCGCGCGCCCCCGCGGCGGACCGCCCGGAATCGCCCGATTCACCATTCCGACCCGCAGCGTTCACACCCCTGCATCGCGGCAGGTCCGGCAGGTGCGGGCGGACTGGCTATGCTCGCGGCATGGCCGCTCTTGGATGGCTCACCCCCCGTAGGCGTTCCGCGACTGCACGGAGCGTCCTGGCCGGCGAGGCCGCGGCGGAGGCCGCGCGCAGGACCTCGGCCGACGAGGACGCCGCTCTCCTGACCAGGGCCCCCGCAGAGGCGCCCGAGGAGCCCGCGTTCCCGGTCGCCGGGGACGACCGCGCCGCCGCCTTCTTCGACCTCGACAACACCGTCATGCAGGGCGCCGCGATCTTCCACTTCGGCCGCGGCCTGTACAAGCGGAAGTTCTTCGAGCGCCGCGAGCTCACCCGGTTCGCCTGGCAGCAGGCGTGGTTCCGGCTGGCCGGCGTCGAGGACCCGGACCACATGCAGGACGCCCGCGACAGCGCCCTGTCCATCGTCAAGGGCCACCGCGTCTCCGAGCTGATGTCCATCGGCGAGGAGATCTACGACGAGTACATGGCCGACCGCATCTGGCCCGGCACCCGCGCCCTGGCCCAGGCCCACCTGGACGCCGGGCAGAAGGTCTGGCTGGTCACCGCCGCCCCCGTGGAGACGGCCACCATCATCGCCCGCCGCCTCGGCCTCACCGGCGCGCTCGGCACCGTCGCCGAATCGGTCGACGGCGTCTACACCGGCCGCCTGGTCGGCGAACCGCTCCACGGCCCCGCCAAGGCCGAGGCCGTTCGCGCCCTGGCCACCGCCGAGGGCCTGGACCTGGAGCGCTGCGCCGCCTACAGCGACTCGCACAACGACATCCCGATGCTCTCGCTGGTCGGCCACCCCTACGCGATCAACCCGGACACCAAGCTCCGCAAGTACGCCCGCGCCCGCGACTGGCGGCTGCGCGACTACCGCACCGGCCGCAAGGCGGCCAAGGTCGGCATCCCGGCCGCCGCCGGGGTCGGCGCGCTCGCGGGCGGCACGGCCGCGGCCGTCGCCCTGCACCGCCGCCGCCGCTGACCCCGCACCCACGCCCGTACGCTCCACGCCCCGCACCTCCGGTCGCATCCGGTCACGGGGCGCAGCCACGCCCGGAGCCGTACGGCCAATCGTGAGCGGCCGCCCCGCCGGGCCCAGCGCCCCCTCCGGCCAGTCGGATTACCGACGCCCGACCACAACCCGTCGCCCCCAGAGACAGATCACGAAGTAATCCGATCAATAAACGGTCACCATGTGCTACTTGTTCCGTCACTTAGCGATAACAGAAGCGACGGAAGCGATGATTTAGACAACTGGGTGTAGCACCGCCTGCACGAAGCGTTATTCTCCTCAGACGCATCACGGAGACCGCCACCCGCTACGACGGGTGACGTTTTTCGAACTGCTCGTGATGGAAGCTCTGCCTCTGGGAGTCCCGTGTACCCACACGTCGGGGTTGACGCCTCGGGCCTGGCTACGCTGCGTGCATCGGTCATTGACCGCTTGCGCGGCTTCGTCCCCACCGCGTACGCCGTCCCCGCATTTGCCACCCCTGCACCTGCCGGCCCTTGTTACGCCATGGCCGAACGCAGTGCGGCGGTCGGAAGACGCAGCACCCGTACCGCCTCGACCACGGCGGCCGTCCGTCGTCCCACCGCCGACAGCGACAGCGCGCGCATGATGGATCTCGTCGAGCGCGCACAGGCCGGCGAGGCGGACGCCTTCGGCCGCCTGTACGACCAGTACAGCGACACGGTGTACCGGTACATCTACTACCGCGTGGGCGGCAAGGCGACCGCGGAGGACCTCACCAGCGAGACCTTCCTCCGCGCGCTGCGCCGTATCTCCACGTTCACCTGGCAGGGCCGCGACTTCGGCGCCTGGCTGGTCACGATCGCCCGCAATCTGGTCGCCGACCACTTCAAATCCAGTCGTTTCCGACTGGAAGTGACCACCGGCGAGATGCTCGACGCCAACGAGGTGGCGCGCAGCCCCGAGGACTCCGTCCTGGAGTCCCTCTCCAACGCCGCACTGCTCCAGGCCGTGCGACGCCTCAACCCCCAGCAGCAGGAGTGCGTCACCCTGCGGTTCCTCCAGGGCCTCTCGGTCGCCGAGACCGCCCGGGTGATGGGAAAGAACGAGGGCGCGATCAAGACCCTCCAGTACCGCGCGGTGCGGACCCTGGCCCGGCTCCTGCCGGACGACGCCCGCTGACCTGACCGACGGACCTCTGCGTGACCGTCCCCTCACGCACTGGTCCGATCATCTTTCGCGCGTAACCCAAGTGCCGCGAGGCTCGTTGTGCCGGTTGCAGGCCCCCTGTCGTCACCCCCTGTCCGTCGCCACTCACTCCATCGAGTGGAAACGCTCAAGGTGTGCAACCTTCCGGACCGCCAGGGGAGTCGACCGTCATGACGAGAGGAGGTGCCGCCAGTGATCGCAAACGTTTCGGCACACCGGCGGGCCAACGCCTTCGCCCAGGCCCTGGAGGAGCAGACCCCCCAGGGTGCGGCGGCCGTACAGCCCGAGGACACGGCCGAACAGGCCGACCCCGGACCGCTGTTGGCCCTGGCGAACGGCCTCGGTGAACTACCGAAGCCGCAGTTGGACCCCGAGGTCAAAGTGGTACAGCGAGCCCAGCTCGTCGCGGCCATGGAGGCCATGTTCGCCGAGGGCGGCGCGTCCACGGGCCCTACGGTGCCCGAGCAACGGGCCAAGGGGGCACACCGGGCCTCACCGCTGCGGAAACTGCGCCCCCGCTCCCGCTGGGCGAAGGGACTCACCGCCGGCGGGCTCACCGTCGGTGTCGCCGCAGGGGCGTTCGGCGGAGTCGCCGCCGCCAGCTCCGACGCCCTCCCCGGTGATTCGCTGTACGGGCTGAAGCGCGGGATGGAGGACATCAGCCTCGGCATGACCAAGGGCGACGCCGACCGCGGCGAGGCCTACCTCGACCAGGCCTCCACCCGGCTCAGCGAGGCCCGCCGCCTCATGGAGCGCGGCCGCTCCGGCGAGCTGGACCACGAGTCGCTCGGCGCCATCAGACGCGCCCTCAACGGCATGTCCCACGACGCCTCCGAGGGCCACCGGCTGCTCCACGCCACCTACCAGCGCGACGGCTCGATCGGCCCGATCCAGACCCTCGACTCCTTCTCCCGCTCACACCGCGACACCTGGAGCAACCTCCGCGACCGACTGCCCGTCCAGCTCAGCGACGTCGGCGACGAGGTCAGCTCCGTCTTCGACGCCATGGAGGAGGAAGTCGAACCACTCCGGTCGCTCCTCCCCCGCGTCCCGGGCGGGAGCAAGGACACCGGACGCGCCGACACCACCACCCCCGGCACCGGCTCACCCCGGTCCGACGCCCCCGCCCCCGGCGCCTCCCAGCAGCCCGGGGACCGCACCGATGGCAGCACCGCCCCCAAGCCCTCCGGCTCCACCGAATCCACCCCCGACGACGGACTGCTGGGCGGCGGCGGGGACGGACTGCTCGACGAGCTGCCCACGGACGGCCTCACCCAGCCCTCCCCCGAGGGCAGGCCCAGCAGCCCGCCCGCCCCGGACGTCACCCTGCCCCCGCTCCTCCCGGGCCTCCTCCCGGGCCTGGGCATCGACGGCGAGAACCTCAAGCCGTAGACCGGAGCAAGCGAAGGGGGGGGCGGTACGCGAAGCGCGTACCGCCCCCCCTTCTTCCGTAGCTACGGAAGAACACCGAAGATCAGAAGAACACCGACCGCCGCTGCACCAGCAGCCGGTACAGCGTGTGCTGGATCTGCTCACGCACCTGGTCCGTCAGGTTGAACATCAGCATCGGGTCCTCCGCCGCCTCCGGCGGATAGCCGTCCGTCGGAATCGGCTCACCGAACTGGATCGTCCACTTCGTCGGCAGCGGCACCGCGCCCAGCGGCCCCAGCCACGGGAAGGTCGGCGTGATCGGGAAGTACGGGAAGCCCAGCAGCCGCGCCAGCGTCTTCGCGTTGCCGATCATCGGGTAGATCTCCTCCGCGCCCACGATCGAGCACGGCACGATCGGCGCACCCGCCCGCAGCGCCGTCGACACGAACCCGCCCCGGCCGAAACGCTGAAGCTTGTAGCGCTCACCGAACGGCTTGCCGATGCCCTTGAACCCCTCCGGCATCACCCCGACGATCTCGCCCCGCTCCAGCAGTCGCTGCGCGTCCTCCGCGCAGGCCAGCGTGTGCCCGGCCTTGCGGGCCAGCTCGTTGACGACCGGGAGATGAAAAACCAGATCCGCGGCGAGCAGCCGCAGATGACGCTCGGCCGGATGGTTGTCGTGCACCGCGACCTGAAGCATCAGCCCGTCCAGCGGCAACGTCCCGGAGTGATTGGCCACGATGAGCGCCCCGCCGCCCGACGGGATGTTCTCGATGCCCTTCACCTCGACCCGGAAGTACTTGTCCGCCAGCGGCCGCAGCAGCGACATCAGGACCTGGTCGGTGAGCTCCTTGTCGTAGCCGAACTCATCGACGTCGTAATCCCCGGTGACCCGCCGCCGCAGAAACGCCAGCCCGCCCGCGATCCGCCGCTCCCAGCCCCCGTCCTCGCCGCCCTCCGGAGGCGGCTCGCCGCCCTCCGGGGCCGGGGAGAGGTCCGGGACCTCCGCCCCCGGCAGGGCGCTCACCGGAGCCGTGGCGCCCTCGCCCCGGCCACTGCCACCGGGGCCGCCCGCCCCGGTCCTGCGCCGCGCCGGACGCGACGCGTTCCCGGACCGCGAACGGTCGTCGTCGAACGGAATGACCTTGGCGTCCGCCATCGTCGGTGCGCTCCTCTACCTGGCGCCGTGAGTCGTCTGTACCGAACCGGCCCCGCGCTCCCGCGGCCCGGCACCCCCCGGGACCGGCAGCGCCGCCAGCCGGTCCACCGCCCTGCCCGCCGTCTCCGGCGGCAGCAGACCGGGCCCCCGGCTCCGCGCGAACTCCGCGAAAGTCTCGGCCGTGGTGAACTTCGGCCGGAAACCGAGGGTCTCGCGCATCTGCACGGTCGAAACCACCCTGCCATGGGTGAGCAGCCGGATCTGCTCCGGCGAGAAGTCGGTCATGCCGATCGTACGAAGGGCCGAGCCCACCCAGGTGACGGCGGGCAGCAGCACCGGCACGGTCGGCCGCCCCAGCCGCCGCGAACACTGCGACAGCAGCAGCACCCCGTCCCCCGCGATGTTGAAGGTGCCGCTGTTCAGCGTCCCGCGCCGGGGTTCGCTCGCGGCGATCCCCAGGACGTCGATCACATCGTCCTCGTGCACGAACTGGAGCCGCGGGTCATAGCCGAAAACCGTCGGCAGGACGGGCAGCGACAGATAGTCCGCCAGCGGCGAGTCCGGCTCGGGCCCCAGGATGTTCGCGAACCGCAGCACGCACACCGCCACGTCCGGCCGGCGGCGGGCGAAGCCCCGTACGTACCCCTCGACCTCCACCGCGTCCTTCGCGAAGCCTCCGCTCGGCAGCGACTTGGGCGGGGTGGTCTCGGTGAACACGGCGGGGTCGCGGGGCGCCGACCCGTACACGCTGGTACTGGACTTCACCACGAGCCGCTGGACCGTGGGGGACTTCTGGCAGGCGCCGAGCAGCTGCATCGTCCCGATGACGTTGGTCTCCTTGAGCGCCTGGCGGCCGCCCGCGCCGAGCGCCTTGCCGGAGACGTCCAGGTGGACGACCGTGTCGACGGAGTGTTCGGCCAGGACCCGCGCTATGGCCGACTGCCGGATGTCCGCGCGGACGAACTCCGCGTCGCCCAGCTGATGCGCGGGCGTGACCGCGTCGACGGCGATCACCCGGTCCACCCCGGGCTCGCGCTGGACGTGCCGGACGAAGCGGCCCCCCAGCTGCCGGGCCACTCCCGTGACGAGCACGACCTTCCCCAAGACCCGGCTCCCCTGCTTCCAGCGGTAACTTCCTGGCCGTCACCGTAGCGGGTGGCCGCCGCCCTGTGACGACCCCATGCCCCGAAACGCACCGCAGCCCTCCCGCCAGAACGGCGGAAGGGCTGCGGATCTCACGAACTGCGTTCGCTTACTTCTTGTTGCGACGCTGAACGCGCGTGCGCTTGAGCAGCTTGCGGTGCTTCTTCTTGGCCATCCGCTTGCGCCGCTTCTTGATAACAGAGCCCACGACTACCCTCGCTCACTTCATTTTCACTGGTGCGGGGCGTCTGGGCCCACACGACCTACGTCGGCCTAGCCTACCCGCCACCGTCCGAGGGACGTAATCCGCAGGCAACCTCAGGCTGATTCCACCCCCACAAAGGACTCGCGGAGATACGCGTGAACCGCTTGCTCCGGCACCCGGAAGGACCTGCCCACCCGGATCGCCGGCAGATGACCGCTGTGCACCAAGCGGTACACGGTCATCTTCGACACTCGCATGACCGAGGCGACTTCCGCCACGGTCAGAAACTTGACCTCGTTGAGAGGCCTCTCGCTGCCAGCAGCCATGACCCACCTGTACCTTCCGCACCGGACGCGCACCGGCTTCCCCTCCGGTGACTCTTCGTCGCTGTGCGCTCACTCCACAGATTAGGGGCGGGTGGTGCGAGTGGGGAAGAGGAGAGACGATCGACGGCCTACTGTGACAGACAGGCCCGATTGAGCACATAGCGCGTCAACGGCCGGTAGAACGCCGACCGTACGCCGTCGTCGAGCGGAACCACCACGGACACCCGCCCCTCGGCCTCCCCCACGAACAGCGCCGGATCGTCCGTGTCCGCCGGCCCGATCGCCTCGATCCCCAGCTGACCTGCACCGCAGACCCAGCCGTGATCCCCGATCACCAGCTCGGGCAGCACCCCGAGACGCTCCGCCGCGTCCTGGAGCGCGAGCCTCACGGGAAGCGGCGAATGCGTGTGCGCGCCGGTCGCACCCCCCGTGGGCCGCCCCCCTGGTTCGCGCACCAGGGCGACACCCCGTACGTAGTCGAGGTTGTACGTGCGTACGCCAAACCGGGTCGTTATGTCGACACATCGCCCCTGCGCAGGGGTGAGAACAGGACAGCCCGCCGCCGACAGCGCGTCTGCCAGCCCGGCGTAGAAACCGAGCAGCCGGTGCGGATGACCGGTCCCCAGCAGCACCGGAGCCCGCCGCTCGGCCACCACCGCCAGCCGCTCGGCGAACGCGTCCAGCGCGGCCACCGTCCGCTCCGGATCGATCGCGTCGGGCCCCGAGACATGCGCGGGATCGGCCGAGACCCCGCACCGGTCCGCCATCAGCCGCAGCAGCTCGCCCTCGCCCCAGGCCCGCTCGGGCGCGAGCCCCAGCATCACCCGCGGATCCCGGGCCGCGAACAGCCGGTAGCTGCGCAGACTGTTCTCGCGCGGCGTGGCCACGGGCCCGGCCAGCCGGGCCGCCAGCAGATGGGCGCGCAGCGCCCCGGTGCTCAACACCCCACGGATGCTGCCGTATCGCGGCGCACGGACAGGCCGGATTCCCGCTACACCCCACCGTTGGCGTAACCGCACGGCACAATGCCCCGCGGCCGCCCCTCCCTCAGGCCAGCAGCCCCCGCAGCGGGAACGCCGCCTTCCGGGTGGCCAGCACGGCCTGGTCCAGCCGGTCCGCCGGGTCGTAC
This sequence comes from Streptomyces sp. NPDC033165, assembly GCF_055577965.1. Lineage (NCBI taxonomy): Bacteria > Bacillati > Actinomycetota > Actinomycetes > Kitasatosporales > Streptomycetaceae > Streptomyces > Streptomyces sp. NPDC033165. The sequence continues at coordinate 3,109 of NZ_JBVIPK010000006.1, read as the reverse complement.
CCGTCCTCCCACGACTTCCACGACGGCGTACGTCCATCCGTCATCCGCCCGGGGCCCAGCTGCCGTGTGCGGGCATAGACCAGATCCCGCCAGGAGGCCGGGACCACGGACTCGGGGTCGACGGGCGCGTGCGCGGCGATGCCCACCAGATGCGTCCACGACCTCGGTACGACATCCACCACCGCGTACCCGCCCCCGCCGAGCGCCACCCAGCGCCCGTCCGCGTAGCTGTGGGCCAGCTCGTGGCAGGACTCCATCACGGCCCGCTGCGCGTCGAGGGAGACGGCGAGGTGGGCGAGCGGGTCCTCGAAGTGCGTATCGGCCCCGTGCTGGGTCACGAGCACCTGCGGCCGGAAGTCGGCGATCAGCTCCGGCACGACGGAGTGGAAGGCCCGCAGCCACCCGGCGTCCCCGGTCCCGGCGGGCAGCGGCAGATTGACTGCACTGCCCTCCCCCGCCCCGGCCCCGGTCTCCTCCGACCACCCGGTCTGCGGGAACAGGGTCCTGGGGTGCTCGTGCAGCGAGATGGTCAGGACCCGCGGGTCCTCCCAGAACGCGGCCTGCACCCCGTCCCCGTGGTGGACGTCCACATCGACGTACGCGACCCTCTCCGCGCCCAGCTCCAGCAGCCGGGCGATGGCGAGGGCCGGGTCGTTGTAGACGCAGAACCCGGCGGCCGACCCGGGCATGGCGTGGTGCAGCCCCCCGGTGAAGTTCACCGCGTGCGCGCACTCGCCCCGCCACACCGCCTCGGCGGCCCCCACGGAGAGCCCGGCGATCAGCGCGGACGCCTCGTGCATCCCCGCGAACGCCGGATCGTCGACGGTCCCGAGCCCGTAGTCCTGGTCGGCGGCCCGTGGATTCGCGGAGGCGGCCCGCACCGCGGCCACGTAGTCCTGCCGGTGCACGAGCCGCAGGGTGGAGTCCCCCACGGGCTTCGCCGACCGCAGATCCACCGCCTCGTCCAGCCTGTACGCCCGTACCAGCCCCATCGTCAGGGCCAGCCGGACCGGGTCCATGGGGTGGCTCTCCCCGAAGTCGTATCCCGTAACTGCGTCATCCCACATCAGCTGTGTGCGGCCGCTCATGCCCGCCACCGTATCGGGCGGGCTCCGGCCCGAACGAGCGGGCATACACCAGCGTCACCAGCACCAGAACCATCGGCACGAGCATGGCGCCCCGATAGCTCCACGCATCCCCCAGAACACCCACCAGCGGCGAACCCACCAGGAACCCCACATAGTTGAAGATATTGATCCGGGCCACGGCCTCATCGCTGTTCCCCGGGAACATCCGCCCGGCCGCCGCGAAGGTCTGCGGCACGATCACACAGAGCCCGAGCCCGAGCATCGTGAACCCGAGCATCCCCACCCAGGCCCCCGGCGCCACCGCCACGACCGCGAACCCCCCGGCCGCCAGCAGACTCCCGCCCCGCACCACGGCCACCGCCCCGAACCTCCGCACCCCGAGATCCCCGACGGCCCGCCCCAACAGCGTCGTCACCATGTAGAGGTTGTACGGAACGGTCGCCAGCTGCTCCGAGCTGCCGAGCACGTCCTGAAGGTACTTGGCACTCCAGTTGGAGACGGTCGAGTCACCGATGTACGCGAAGCCCATCACGAGGCACAGGGGCAACAGCAGCTTGAACGAAACCGCCCCACCCGGACCGCCGGAAACGCCACCGGACGGCTCGGGCGCCTTCCCCTCCGTGTACCACCGGCTCCCGACCAGCGCGGCGGGCAACAACACCGCCACAGCAGGCAGGTACGACACGAGCAACGGCAGATCCCAGCGCGCCCCGACCCACGCCAGGGACGCCCCCACGATCCCGCCGAGGCTGAACGCGGCGTGGAAGCCGAGCATGATGCTGCGCCCGTACGCCCGCTGAAGGCTGACGCCCAGCATGTTCATCGAGGCGTCCAACGCCCCGACGGCCAGGCCGAAAACGCCGAGCGCGACGGCGACCTGCCACACTTCCCGCCCCGCGCCCACCCCGAGCAGGGCGAGCGGGACGAGGGGCTGGGCCCACCGCAGCACGGCACCGGGCCGCACCCGCGCGACCAGCTTTCCGGTGGCCACACTGCCGACCCCCGCCAGAACGGGGACGGCAGCGAGGAAGACGGGCAGCAGCCCGTCGGATATCCCGTACTGGTCCTGAATGGCGGGTATGCGCGTCACCAGGAGAGCGAAGGCGACGCCTTGAACGCCGAAGCTCAGCCCCAGGGAGGCCCTGCCGTGCCGCAAGCCCGCATCAGTCATGGCCGCGAGCGTAGAGCCCGGCTCTACCCGTGGGTAGATGGGTCAGGCGAGCAGTTCCGGAAGTTGGGACATGTCGGAGAAGTACCCGGTCACTCCGACGAGCCGGTCCGCGGGCATCATCGACGTGAACCCGTACACGTCCATCCCCGCGGCCCGTGCCGCCTCGACGCCGAGCGGGCTGTCCTCGATGACCACGCACCGCTCCGGCGCCACCCCCATCCGCTCGGCGGCATGCAGGAACAGATCCGGCGCCGGCTTCCCCCGCCCCACGTCCTCCGAGCTGAAGATCCACTCCTCCTCGAACCACTGGTCGATGCCGGTCTTGCGGTGCCCGACCCGGATCCGCTCGTGGCTCCCGGAGGACGCGACGCAGTAGTCCACCCCGTCGGCGACAAGCTTCCCGAGCAGCTCCTCCGCCCCGTCCACGGCCACCAGCTCCTGCTGGAAAGCCGCGAACGTACGGGAGTTGAGCGTGGTGTCGAAGTCCGCGGGCAGCTTCTCCCCGGTTCTCTCCTCGACGAGGTCGTGCACGCGGTGAACAGCGGATCCCATGTAGTCGCGGAGCGATTCCTCGTACGAGGTCGGGTGACCGAGTTCGGTCAGGTAGCCGGAGAGGATGGTGTTGGCGATCGGCTCACTGTCGACGAGCACACCATCGTTGTCGAAGATGACCAGTTCGTAGCGCATGGTTCGAGCCTAGACGTTCAGAACGCAGAAAAGCCCCGTGCCACAAGGCACGGGGCTTTCCCGGAAAAATTGTTCGGCGGCGTCCTACTCTCCCACAGGGTCCCCCCTGCAGTACCATCGGCGCTGAAAGGCTTAGCTTCCGGGTTCGGAATGTAACCGGGCG
>NZ_JBVIPK010000005.1:81242-472347 GCF_055577965.1 Streptomyces sp. NPDC033165 | reverse complement strand
ACCCTCTTGAGGGGTTAAGGCTCCCAGTAGACGACTGGGTTGATAGGCCAGATGTGGAAGCCCGGTAACGGGTGGAGCTGACTGGTACTAATAGGTCGAGGGCTTGTCCTCAGTTGCTCGCGTCCACTGTGTTGTTCCCGGGTTGCGAACAGTTATCGCACCGGTTGAACAGTTTCACTACTTAATTGAAGAGTGTGCTTGTTCGCTAGAACCCGATAGGGTTTCGGTGGTCATTGCGTTAGGGAAACGCCCGGTTACATTCCGAACCCGGAAGCTAAGCCTTTCAGCGCCGATGGTACTGCAGGGGGGACCCTGTGGGAGAGTAGGACGCCGCCGAACAATCTTTCAAGGACCCCTGGTCCCAGCGTTCACGCTGGGACCAGGGGTCCTTTTGTTTTTGTCGAAGCGCGTCGGAAGGTCGGCTGCGCGAGAATGTCTGTGGTACCCGACGACAGGAGTCACACCCATGTCCACCAACTCTCCCGACGACCGTCCGGAGCGCGAGCCGCGTCGCCGGGACGGCGGTGACAGGGGCGGTTACCGCGGTGGTCGTGACGACCGGTCCGGTTCCGGCGCACCTCGACGTGACAACGACAGCCGTGGCAACGACCGCGGTGGCTTCCGCCGCGACGACCGGGATCGCGACCGTGACCGGGGGCCGCGTCGTGACGACCGTCGTCCCAGTGATGGTGGCTTCCGGCGCGACGACAATCGGGGCGGTGGCTCCGGTGGTGGGTTCCGCCGTGACGACAATCGGGGCGGTGGCTCCGGCGGCGGGTTCCGTCGTGATGACGACCGTGGTGGGTATCGCGGTGGTCAGCAGCGTGATGACCGTGGTGGGCGTCCCGGTGGTGGCTTCGAGCGGCGTGATGACCGGCCGCGCGGTCCCCGTCGTGACGACGACCGGCCCTCCGGCGGCGGCTTCCGCCGTGACGACAACCGCGGTGGCGGTTCCGGTGGCGGTTTCCGCCGCGACGACAACCGCCCTGCCGGTTTCCGCCGTGACGACAACCGCGGTGGCGGTTCCGGTGGCGGTTTCCGCCGCGACGACAACCGCCCTGCCGGTTTCCGCCGTGACGACAACCGCGGTGGCGGTTCCGGTGGCGGTTTCCGCCGCGACGACAACCGCCCTGCCGGCTTCCGGCGTGACGACAATCGAGGCGGTGGCTCCGGCGGCGGCTTCCGGCGCGATGACCGGGACCGGGATCGTGGGTTCCGTCGTGATGACGACCGTGGTGGGTATCGCGGTGGTCAGCAGCGTGATGACCGTGGTGGGCGTCCCGGTGGTGGCTTCGAGCGGCGTGATGACCGGCCGCGCGGTCCCCGTCGTGACGACGATCGGCCCTCCGGCGGCGGCTTCCGCCGTGACGACAACCGCGGTGGGGGTTCCGGTGGTGGCTTCGAGCGGCGTGATGACCGGCCGCGCGGTCCTCGTCGTGACGACGATCGGCCCTCCGGCGGCGGCTTCCGGCGCGACGACCGGGACCGGGATCGTGGGTTCCGTCGTGATGACGACCGTGGTGGGTATCGCGGTGGTCAGCAGCGTGATGACCGTGGTGGGCGTCCCGGTGGTGGCTTCGAGCGGCGTGATGACCGGCCGCGCGGCCCGCGACGTGACGACGACCGGCCCTCCGGCGGCGGCTTCCGGCGCGACGACAACTGCGGTGGCGGTTCCGGTGGCGGTTTCCGCCGCGACGACCGGGACCGGGACCGGGGCGGCTACCGTGGCGGGCAGCGTGACGACCGGGACCGTGGTGGTTTCCGCGGGCGTGACGACCGCGACCGGGACCGTGAGCCGATCAAGCGGCTTCCGATCCCCGACGACGTCACCGGCGACGAGATCGACAAGGACGTACGCCAGGAGCTGATGAGCCTGCCGAAGACCCTTGCCGAGGATGTGGCGCGCAACCTCGTCATGGTGGCCCGGCTCATCGACGAGGACCCCGAGCAGGCGTATGCGTACGCCCGTATCGCTCTCCGGCTCGCCTCGCGGGTCGCGGCGGTGCGTGAGGCGGCCGGGTTCGCGGCGTACGCGACCCAGAAGTATGCCGAGGCGCTCGCGGAGTTCCGGGCGGCCCGGCGGATGACCGGGTCCGTGGAGCTGTGGCCCGTCATGGCGGACTGCGAGCGTGGACTCGGGCGGCCCGAGCGGGCGATGGCCATGGCCGGTGAGCCCGAGGTGCAGAAGCTGGACAAGGCCGGGCAGGTCGAGATGCGGCTGGTGGCCGCCGGCGCCCGCCGGGACATGGGCCAGATCGATGCCGCCATCGTGACCCTCCAGAGCCCCGAGCTGGCGTCCAACTCCGTCCAGCCGTGGACGCCGCGTCTTCGCTACGCGTACGCCGACGCCCTGCTGGAGGCGGGGCGCGAGGACGAGGCGCGGGAGTGGTTCGGCAAGGCGATGGAGGCCGACAAGGACGGCGCGACGGACGCGTCGGACCGGCTGGCCGAGCTGGACGGTGTGGAGTTCGTCGACGCACTCAGCGACGACGAGGCCGACGACGTCGCCGGTCTCGCCGGTCTCGACGGGGAAGCGGCCGAAAGCCGCGACGCCGCGCGGGACGACGACCGTGGGGACGGCGAGGACGGCCCCGTGGACGGTTCCGTCACGGGTCAGTAAGCGAAGAGATCCGTAAGCGGTGGCGAAGGGGGGCGGCACTCCGGCCGGAGTGCCGCCCCCCTTCGCCATGTCCGGCGTCAGCCGACGGTGAGGCTCCGCATGACCAGGCCCGTCGCCGGCTTCGGACCGAACGAGGTCGACTTACGGGGCATGGTGGCGCCCTGCCGGGCCAGGTCCCGGACGACCTCTTCGCGTACCGGGTGCATCAGTACCGCCGTCGCGCCGAGGCGTTCGGCCTGCTCGACGGCTGCCGCCGTATCGTGGATGTAGCCGATGTGCTCGGGGGCGTCGGGGATCCGCCACACCTCGTCGAGCAGCGCGGAGTGCAGGACCGTCGCGTCCAGGGTGCGCCAGGCGTCGGGGCGGTCCGTCCGGACGGTCCTGGCCAGCAGCGCCGGGTCGGGCCGGTCCACGAGGTGGAAGCCGCCGTCGCCCGCGAGGAGGAACGCGTTGCCCTGCGCCGCCGCGTCGGCGAGCGCGTCGAGCGCCCGGGGAAGCGGTCCGTCGACCGGGGTGACGCGGAAGAGGCCGGTCAGCGCTTCGAGGGCGCGGGAAAGCGGCAGACCGCGCAGCAGCCGGTGGATCGCCCGGACCTGGAGGGGGTGGCGGGCCGTGTCCACGAGGAGGACGAGGCCGTAGTCCCACGGGCCGGGGGCGGTCTGTTCCCGCTGGAGCCGGAGGTAGGTGGCCCAGCGGTGGTGGCCGTCCGCGATGAGCGCCTGGTGCCGGGCGAGGTCTGTCTCGATCTCGCTCCGCTCGGCCGGGTCCGTCACGGCCCACAGTCGGTGCCGGAAGCCGTCCTCCGTCGTGGTGGCGAGCAGCGGCTCGCCCAGGACCGTGCGCTCGATCACCGCTGCCGCGCCCGTCGGTGTGCCGTCGTCGGAGCGCTCGTCGCCGCGGTAGGTCAGCAGCAGCGGTTCCAGATGGGCCCCCGTCGTCCGCATCAGCTCCGCGCGGTCCGCCACGACGTCGTCCATGACGTCCTCGTGCGGGAGCACGATGCCCTCGGAGGCGGGGGAGAGCGCCAGAGCGCCGATCAGGCCCCGCTGGAGGATCTCGTCGTTGCGCTGCTCGTAGACGTACAGCACCGGGTCCGGGTCCGCGGCGATGACCCCCTCGGCCAGCCAGCGGTCCAGGGTCGCGGCCGCCTGCCGGTGCCGTTCCCGGGCCGTGTCCGCCTGGGGGAGGATGAGGCGCACGATGTTGTGCGGATCCGCGGACTCCAGGTGATGCAGCCCGTCCGGCCGGACCACCACGTCGTACGGGGGCGAGGTCACGGCGGCAAGGCTGCCGACGCGCTCGGGCACGTAACGCAGTCCGCGGAACGGGATCAGCCGCAGCCCCTCGGCGTCGGGACCTGAAGTGTTCATCAGGGCATCGTATGTGTGCCGTGGGCATACGCGATGATCGGGTCAGAAGCGTGGAAGAGGAGCGAGCCATATGAGCCACCAGCAGGACAGGTCCCGGCCGTCGGGGAGCAGTACGGCGCTGAGTGAGGCGTACGACACGGCCCTCCTCGATCTGGACGGAGTCGTGTACGCGGGCGGGGAGGCCATCGCGTACGCCGTGGACTCGCTGGCCGCCGCACGGGCCGGGGGCATGCACCTCGCGTACGTCACCAACAACGCGCTGCGGACTCCGGACGCGGTGGCGGAGCACCTCACGGAGCTGGGAGTGCCGGCCGAGGCCTCCGACGTGATCACTTCCGCCCAGGCCGTCGCCCGGCTGGTGGCAGATCAGCTGCCGCCGGGGGCCCGGGTGCTGGCGATCGGCGGGGAGGGGCTGCGGGTCGCGCTGCGAGAGCGCGGGCTGGTGCCGGTGGAGTCGGCGGACGACGACCCGGCCGCGGTGGCCCAGGGGTACGGCGGGCCGGACCTGGCGTGGGGGCGGTTCGCGGAGGCGAGTTACGCGATCCGGCGCGGGCTGCCGTGGTTCGCGTCCAACACCGACCTGACCATTCCGAGCGCCCGGGGCATCGCGCCCGGCAACGGGGCCGCGGTCGAGGTCGTACGGATCGCCACCGGGGCCGAACCGCAGTTGGCCGGGAAGCCGTTGCCGCCGATGCACCGCGAGACCGTGCTGAGGACCGGGGCGAAGCGGCCGCTCGTCGTCGGGGACCGGCTGGACACGGACATCGAGGGCGCGTTCAACGGGGACGTGGACTCGCTGCTGGTCCTGACCGGGGTGACCGACGCCGCCCAGCTGCTCGCCGCCCCGCCGCAGCACCGGCCGACCTATGTGGACCGGGACCTGCGGGGGCTGCTGACCGGGCAGCCCGAGGTGACGGGGGACGGGGAGGCGTACCGGTGCGAGGGGTGGAGGGCTTCCGTACACGGGGACGCGCTGGTCCTGGAGGGCGAGGGCGACCCGCTCGACGGACTGCGGGCGCTCTGCGCGGCAGCCTGGACTTCTGCCGGTGCGGGCGGGTGCGAGCTGGAGACGGGGAAGGCTGTCGCCGCACTCGGGCTCTGAACGGCGCCCCGGCCGCTGCCCGCTGTCCCGCGCGTGATTTTCCTTGCCCGGCGGGGTGTTGCGGGGGCGGGGCGGCGGTCCGGGGCCAGTGGCGTGAAGAGGGAGATAGGTTAACCTAACTTGGTGCTGCTCGGTGGTCTGCTTGTGCCCGGCGCCGCGCACTTCACCTCACCTCACCAAACTCCGGGAGTACCACCATGCAGCGCCTCACCGCAGAATCGGTGACCCTCGGCTACGACCAGCGAGTCATCGCCGAGAGCCTCTCGGTGGAGATTCCCGACAACTCCTTCACCGTGATCGTCGGGCCCAACGCCTGCGGCAAGTCGACCCTCCTGCGCGCGCTCGCCCGGATGCTGAAGCCGAGCCAGGGGCAGGTGCTGCTGGACGGGCAGGCCATCCACCAGCTGCCCGCCAAGAAGGTCGCCCGCACGCTGGGGTTGCTGCCGCAGTCCTCCATAGCCCCCGACGGGATCACCGTCGCCGACCTCGTGGCCCGCGGCCGCTACCCCCACCAGGGGCTGCTGCGGCAGTGGTCGCCGGAGGACGAGCGGGTGGTCCAGGAATCCATGGAGTCGACCGGGGTCGCCGAGCTGGCCGAGCGGTACGTCGACGAGCTGTCCGGCGGTCAGCGCCAGCGGGTCTGGATCGCCATGGCGCTGGCCCAGCAGACCCCGCTGCTGCTGCTCGACGAGCCGACGACGTATCTCGACATCCAGCACCAGATCGACGTACTGGATCTGTGTGCGGAGCTCCACGAGACGCAGGGGCGCACGCTGGTCGCGGTGCTGCACGACCTGAACCACGCCGCGCGGTACGCCACGCATCTCATCGCCATGCGGGACGGCGCGATCGTCGCGGAGGGGGCGCCCTCGGACGTGGTCGACGCCGAGCTGGTGGAGCGGGTGTTCGGGATGCGGTGCCAGGTGATCGACGACCCGGAGACGGGGACGCCGCTCGTCGTGCCTGCGGCCCGGAAGAGTCGGAAAGTGGCCGTCTGAGGCGTGCGAAGCAGCCGTCCGAGGCGCGCGGGGACGCCTGGTCGGCGGTTTGTCCTCCATCGCCGGACGGGCTTGATTTCGCCGTCGGCCGACCTTGGACGTGCGGCCGGGCGCGCTTGTCGCTACAGCAGCGATCTCAGTTTCAGCAGGTCCCTGAAGCCCGCCTCCAGGCGTACGCGGCCCGACGCCCACGCCTTCGCGAAGTTCAGGTCGCCGTCCACCAGGGCCACCAGGTCGTCGCTCGTCATCGCGAGCCTGATCCCGGCCTTCTCCCGGGGCGGCCCCTCGACCGTGTCCTGCACCTGGATACGCCCATCGGCCAGCAGGCCGGTGAACGTGATGTCGAGGTCCTTGATGTGACAGCTCAGCGAGCGGTCGAGGCCGGCGGTGCTGCGCACGTCGCCCTCGGCGGCTGCGAGGTTGTCGGAAAGTCTTCTCAGTGCACTGCGGCACTCCGCCATGGTCGCCATCGTGCTCGACGGTACACCGGCCCGTCGATGTAGCGTTTCGGCATGAGCGACAGGATGCCGGAGACGGGAACGCCGCCCGTGAGCACGCCCGGGGAGCCGGACGCGTCGGCGACCGGGGAGCCCGCCGGGCCCGCGCCCCTCGGGGTCGTACGCACCCCCACCGGCCGGGCGGAGGTCGACGGAGCGCTGGAGCGTCTGGCCGATGCGGACCACCTCCCGGCGGACGGGCACATCGAGGTGTACGAGGATGTACACCGTGGGCTCAAGTCCGCGCTGACCTCGCTGGACGCCCGTCCGGCCGCACCCGGGCCGCCCGGGCCCGTACCGACACCCGCGTACGACACGCACGACAACAGGAGCTGAACCGAACGTGGCAGGAGTGGCACGTCGCCGCCTCGACGCCGAGCTGGTACGCCGCAAGCTCGCCCGCTCGCGCGAGCACGCGAGTCAGCTGATCGCCGCGGGGCGGGTCACCGTCGGCCGCACCACCGCGACCAAACCAGCCACGCAGGTCGAGACGGCCGCCGCGATCGTCGTCACCAAGGACGACGACGACCCCGACTACGTCTCGCGCGGCGGGCACAAGCTGGCCGGGGCGCTCGCCGCCTTCGTCCCGCTGGGGCTGGCCGTCGAAGGGCGCCGGGCGCTGGACGCCGGGGCGTCGACCGGCGGGTTCACCGACGTACTGCTGCGGGCCGGGGCCCGGCAGGTCGTCGCCGTGGACGTCGGGTACGGGCAGCTGGCCTGGTCGCTCCGGTCCGATGAACGGGTCGTCGTCAAGGACCGTACCAACGTGCGGGAGTTGACGTTGGAGGACATCGACGGGGAAGCGGTCGACCTGGTGGTGGGGGATCTGTCCTTCATTCCGCTGGGCCTCGTGCTGCCCGCCCTCGCCCGGTGCGCGGCGCCCGACGCCGATCTGGTTCTCATGGTCAAGCCGCAGTTCGAGGTGGGCAAGGAGCGGCTCGGCAGCGGCGGGGTGGTGCGGAGTGAGGAGCTGCGTGCCGAGGCGGTACGTGAAGTGGCGCGCCGGGCCTGGGGGCTGGGCCTCGGGGTGCGGGGGGTGACGGCCAGTCCGCTGCCCGGCCCGTCGGGGAACGTCGAGTACTTTCTGTGGCTGCGGGCCGGTGCACCTGAGCTGGATCCCGCGGATGTCGACCGTGCAGTGGTGGAGGGGCCTCGTTGACGACGAATGCGGCACGAACAGTCTTTCTTTTGGCGCACACCGGCCGTCCGGCCGCGATCCGCAGCGCGGAGCTCGTCGTACAGGGGCTGCTGCGCAACGGGCTCGGCGTGCGCGTCCTGGCGACCGAGGCGGCCGATCTGCCGCTCCCGGACACCGTGGAGACGGTCACGGACACCAGCCCCGCCGCCGTGGACGGCTGCGAGCTGCTGATCGTCCTCGGCGGTGACGGCACCCTGCTGCGCGGCGCGGAGTTCTCCCGCGCCTCCGGGGTGCCGATGCTCGGCGTCAACCTCGGCCGTGTCGGCTTCCTCGCGGAGGCGGAGCGCGACGACCTCGACAAGGTGGTCTCCCGGGTCGTCACCCGCGACTACGAGGTCGAGGAGCGCATGACGATCGACGTCCTGGTGCACAGCAACGGCGATGTCGTGCACACCGACTGGGCGCTCAACGAGGCGGCCGTGCAGAAGGTGTCGCCCGAGCGGATGCTCGAAGTCGTCCTGGAGATCGACGGGCGGCCGGTGACCGGGTTCGGCTGCGACGGGATCGTCTGTGCGACCCCGACCGGCTCGACCGCGTACGCCTTCTCGGCGGGCGGGCCCGTGGTCTGGCCCGAGGTCGAGGCCCTGCTGATGGTCCCGATCAGCGCCCACGCCCTGTTCGCCAAGCCGCTGGTGACCTCCCCGTCCTCCGTGCTCGCCGTCGAGGTCCAGCCGCACACCCCGCACGGGGTGCTGTGGTGCGACGGGCGGCGGACCGTGGAGCTGCCCGCCGGGGCGCGGGTCGAGGTCCGGCGCGGGGCGGTGCCCGTACGGCTGGCGCGGCTGCACCAGGCCTCGTTCACGGACCGGCTGGTGGCGAAGTTCGCGCTGCCCGTGTCGGGGTGGCGAGGCGCGCCCCACTGACGGTTCCCGCGATGCCCTGCGGCCCCCGGGAACGCTCGGGAACGCTCGGGAGAGTGAATCCGGGAGCGGGGGCCGTCGCGCGCGCGGCCCGGGACCTCGTAAGGTCATGTCCGTGTTGGAGGAGATGCGGATACGGTCGCTCGGAGTCATCGACGACGCGGTGGTGGAGCTGTCACCCGGTTTCACCGCGGTGACGGGTGAGACCGGCGCGGGCAAGACCATGGTCGTCACGAGCCTCGGGCTGCTGCTCGGCGGGCGCGCCGACCCCGCCCTCGTACGGGTCGGGGCCAAGGCCGCGGTCGTCGAGGGCCGGATCACGGTGTCCGAGGGCGACGCGGCGGCGCTGCGGGCCGAGGAGGCCGGGGCGGAGCTCGACGACGGTGCGCTGCTGATCAGCCGTACCGTTTCGGCGGAGGGCCGCTCACGGGCCCACCTCGGCGGCAGATCCGTGCCGGTCGGGGTCCTCACGGAGCTGGCGGACGAGCTGGTCGCCGTGCACGGGCAGACCGACCAGCAGGGCCTGCTCAAGCCCGCTCGGCAGCGGCAGGCGCTGGACCGGTACGCCGGGGACGGCGTGGAGGTCCCGCACGCCAAGTACGCGGCGGCCTACCGGCGGCTGCGGGCCGTGGCCGCTGAGCTGGAGGAGCTGACCACCCGGGCGCGGGAGCGGGCCCAGGAGGCGGACCTGCTGCGGTTCGGGCTGAACGAGGTCGCCGCCGTCGAGCCGTTGCCGGGCGAGGACGTCGAGCTGGCCGCCGAGGCGGAACGGCTCGGGCACGCCGAGGCCCTCGCCTCCGCCGCCTCCCTCGCGCACACCGCGCTGGCGGGCAACCCCGAGGACCCCGAGAGCATCGACGCGACGACCGTCGTGGCCGCCGCCGGGCAGGCCCTGGACGGGGTCCGGGCCCATGACCCGGCATTGGCCGCGCTGGCCGACCGGATCGGGGAGATCTCGATCCTGATCGCCGACGTGTCCGGCGAGCTGGCGGGGTACGCCGACCAGCTGGAGGCCGATCCGCTGCGGCTGGCCGCCGTGGAGGAGCGCCGGGCCGCGCTGACCGCCCTGACCCGCAAGTACGGCGAGGACATCGCGGCCGTACTCGCCTGGGCGCAGGAGGGTGCTGGCCGGCTCACCGAGCTGGAGGGCGACGACGAGCGGATCGGCGAGCTGACGGCCGAGCGGGACGCGCTGCGGGCTGAACTCTCTGTGCTGGGGCAGGCGTTGACGGATGCGCGGACGGAGGCGGCGGCCCGGTTCGCGGAGGCGGTGACCGGGGAACTGGCCTCGCTCGCCATGCCGCACGCCCGGGTCTCCTTCGCCATCCGGCAGACCGAGTCGGCGGACGAGGAGTCCGGCATCGACATCGGCGGGCGCAGCGTCCAGTACGGCCCTTCTGGCGCCGACGAGGTGGAGCTGCTGCTCGCCCCGCACCCCGGGGCCCAGCCCCGGCCGATCGCCAAAGGCGCTTCGGGCGGTGAGCTGTCCCGGGTGATGCTCGCGGTGGAGGTCGTCTTCGCGGGCTCCGACCCGGTGCCCACGTACCTCTTCGACGAGGTCGACGCGGGCGTCGGCGGCAAGGCGGCGGTCGAGGTCGGACGGCGCCTCGCCAAGCTCGCCCGGTCCGCGCAGGTGGTCGTCGTGACGCACCTGCCGCAGGTCGCGGCCTTCGCCGACCGGCAGCTGCTCGTGGAGAAGACCGTGGACGGCTCGGTGACCCGCAGCGGTGTCACCGTCCTGGAGGGCGAGGACCGGGTCCGGGAGCTGTCCCGGATGCTGGCGGGCCAGGAGGACTCGGAGACGGCCCGCGCCCATGCGGAGGAGCTGCTCGCCACGGCGCGCAAGCACGGGTAGGGCTGACGCTCGGCGGGGTCGGACGGGGGGCTTCCCCGCCCGGCCCCGCAGGCGTATCCACGCATCCCTCTTGGGTGAGTACGTGGTGAGGGCCGCCGTCGCAGGTTGCGTCGGTGCGGGATTTGCCGCTTCGGCGGCCGCAAGGTGCAGGCGGCGCTGAGCCGCCGCACGGATGCCCCCCCCGGCGGCGGACCGACCGCGCCGGACGGACCGTCACCCTGTACGCCGGACCGGCGGCCGCGCTCGGCGTCGCCGCCGGGATCGCCGCCCGTGTCCGGCCCGGGCACATGCGGCCGGGGCGTTCGCCGTGCCGGCCGTCGGCGTGGTGGCGCCGTGACGGACGGCGACCGGCGGCAACAGTGCGACGCGATGTTCACCCGTGAGAGTGGTGCCGTGTGGCCGGTTGTCGCTGCGGGTGCGGCAGCAACGTTCCGCCGGTCCCGGAACGCGCGTACGGACTGGCATCCTTGGCGCTGTACTTACCGCCGACTCGGTGACCCCGGGGAGCCAATCAACGTGTCACAGCTGCGTACGGTCCAAGTTCTGGGCGGCGGCAGCGCGGGCAGCAGCGCGCACGTCAGTTCGCTGGCCGCCGGACTGGTGGCGCGCGGGGTTCAGGTGACCGTCTGCGCCCCGTCCGCGGTGGACCGGGCCTACGACTTCACGGCGGCCGGAGCCCGCTTCCTTCCGGTGCCCCGGCGCAGCGACCCGGCCGCCGTCGCCGCGCTGCGGGCCGCGTGCACCGGCGCCGACGTCGTCCACGCGCACGGGCTGCACGCGGCCTCCCGTACCGCCCTCGCGCTGAGCGGGCGGGGCGTTCCCCTGGTCATGACCTGGCACACCCGGCGGTACGCGGAGGGCGCCAGCCGGCAGATCCTGCACCTGCTGGAACGGCGTGCCGCACGGGCCGCGGCCGTGGTCCTCGCCCCCTCGTCGGACCTGGTGGACCGGGCCCGGGCGCGGGGCGCGCGTGATGCCCGGCTCGCCCCGGTCACCGCCCCGCTCCCGCGCCTGGCCGGGGGCCTCGACGAGAGCAAGGTGCGGGCCGAACTGGGGGCGGTCGACCGGCCGTTGCTGATGGCCGTCGGCAGCCTCGTCCCGCACCACGGCTTCGACACCCTGCTGGACGCCGCCCGCATCTGGCGCCGCCTCGACCCCGTACCGCTGCTCGTCATCGCGGGGGAGGGGCGCGAGCGTGCGGCGCTGCAACAGCGGATCGGGGAAGAGGAGTTGCCCGTCTGCCTCGTCGGCTGCCGGGACGACGTGGGGGAGCTGCTCGCCGCCGCCGATCTCGCCCTGCTGCCCAGCCGGTGGGAAGGCCGCTCCCTGCTGGCGCAGGAAGCGCTGCGGACGGGCGTGCCGCTGGTGGCCACCGCCGTCGGCGGCGTGCCCGAACTGGTCGGCGAGGCAGCGGAGCTGGTCCCGTACGGCAACGCCGAGGCGCTCGCCCGCACGGTCGTCCGGCTGCTCGGGGACCCCGGGGCGCTCGCCCGGCTCGCCGAGGCCGGGCGGGTCCAGGCGGCGGGCTGGCCCACCGAGGACGACACGATCGCCCATGTCCTGAGCGTGTACGACGAGTTGGCGCAGCCCCTGGCCCCGGGGCGCGGTCGCTGAGGAGGCCTTACGTTGTGTGGCGGCGGGCCCGCAGCGCCAGGCTGAGCGCCAGCACCGTCTGCGGGTCGTCCAGGTCCGTGCCCAGCAGCTCGCCGATCCGGGCGAGGCGGTTGTAGAGGGTCTGGCGGTTGAGGTGCAGCTCGCGGGCGGTCTCCGCCTTGCGGCCCGCGTGCGCCAGATACGCCTGGAGCGTCGGGAGCAGCGGCGGGCGCGAGGTGCGGTCGTGCTCGCGCAGCGGACCGATCGCCCGGTTGACGAACGCCGCCAGGTCCGGATGGTCCCGCAGCCGCCACAGCAGCAGGTCGATGTCGAGCCGCCGCGCGTCGTACCAGGGCCGGTCGTCCAGGCCCTGCGCGGCCGTCGCCGTCTCCGAGGCGTGCCGCAGCCCCGCGCCCGCAGCGGCCCAGCCGCCCGCGACGCCGACCACGACCACCGGCGGATGCGAACCGGTGCGGTCCAGCCCCGCCCGCACCACGCCCGCCCGCAGGGCCGCCGCGACCCGGTCCGCGACCGCTGTGCGTTCCCCCTCCGAGCGCAGCCCCAGCAGCAGCGGCACCCGTCCCTCGACCGGCCGCACCCCCAGCAGCACCGGAACGCCGACCGACGCCAGCTCCTCCAGGACCGCCCGGGCCAGCAGCGCCCAGTTGCCGGACGGGGACAGCTCGGGGGCCAGCCGCATCACGACCGGGAGCAGCGGGGTGTCCCCGGGCCGGAAGCCGAGCACCCGGGCCTGGGCGGGGGCGTCCTCCGGGGCGATCCGGCCCTCCGCGAGGTCGGTGAGGAAGTCGCCACGGCCCCGGGCGGCCAGCTCCTCCTCCTGCCTGGCCTGCATCAGGACCACCGCGAGGAGGCCCGCCGCGCGCTCGGCCGCCATCCGGTGCACGGTCGCCAGCGGCCCGGACACCGCGAGGAGCACGAGCCGGGCCCGTACCGCACCGGTCTCCGGACCGCCGCCCGGCACATCCACCAGGACCGCACCCGACGGCGGGCTCTCCCGGGCCGCCCGGTCGCCGCGCATGCCCTCCCAGACCTGGAGCGGGTCCGCGCCCACCGGGCCCGTGCCGGTGGAGGCCGCGTACAGGAGCTGGCCGTCGGGCGTCTCCAGGAAGACCGGGTTGGCGGTGAAGTCGGCGAGGATTCCGAGGACCTGCGGCACCCCGCCCCCGTCGAGCAGCGCCCGCGTCGCGTGCCGGTGCACCTCCTCCGCCTGCTGGAGCAGTGCGTAGTGGCCGTTGACGATCTCGGTGTGCACCTCCTCGGTCACCGCGACGAACGGGACCTCGCGGTGCAGCTGGACCAGCGGTAGCCCGGCCGTGCGGGCGGCGTCCACGATGGCGGCGGGCAGCCTGCCGAAGCGCGGGCCGAGCTCCACGACCAGGGCGGCGATGCCCCGGTCGGCGAGGCGGCGGACGAACGCGCGCTGTTCGGCGGGGCGGGTGCCGAGGCCCAGGCCGGTGGTCAGGAGCAGCTCGCCGCCCTTGAGGAGCGAGGCGATGTTCGGGACCTCGCCCGCGTGCACCCAGCGCACCGTACGGTTCAGTCGGTCGGCGCCCGCCACCACCTCCGGGAGCCCGGCGCGCAGCCCCGGCAGCTCCAGCGCCCGCTGCACGGTGATTCCGCTGTGGCTCTCCACGTACCCGGCCCGCTTCCCCTTGTTTCCGCTGTCTCCGCACCCGATGCCCCGGGGGGGTCGTCCTGTTCAGGACGCTACCGCCCGGGGTACGGGGTGCGCATGGCAGGGGAGGCGGAATCGCCGTGCTCGGGCGACGCCCCGCCGATCGCGATGCCGCCGACCTGCCGGGGCCGGCGCACGGTGCTCTTCGGGAGCTCGATGCGGGACGGGAAGAGACGCAGCAGCGCCGGCGGACGGGACGGTGGGGTGGGTGACCGGGGAGCCGAGCCGCCCCCGCGCCTCGTGCCGGACCGCCGTCGGCGGCGGGGGTCAGCCCTGCCGGCGGAGGTCCAGCATCTGGAAGACCTTGTCGTAACGGTGGTCGCCGACGGCGACGAAGCCGGGCAGACGGCCGTATTCACGGAAGCCCAGCGACCGGTAGAGGCCCAGCGCACGGGTGTTGTCGCCGCGGGCGTCCAGCGTGAGGATCTCGATGCCCGCATCGCGCGCGTCGGCGATCAGGGCGGCGGTCAGGGCCCGGCCGACGCCGCGTCCGTGCGCGGCGGCGTCCACCGCGACCTTCTCCAGATCGGCGTGGGGGCGGTGGGTCGGCCGGGAGTAGCGGCGCCAGTACCCCAGCCCGACCGGACGACGGCCGAGGTAGGCGGCCCGCAGCGCCGCGTCCCCGGCCCGCGCCTCGGAGACGACCTGGCCCAGAAGGTCCGCCACCTCGTCCCGCGACGGCGGCTCGACCCACCCCAGCGCGGCGCCCGCGCCGACCAGGTCCGCCAGGATGCGCCGGGCCGACTCCGCGAACGAGGCCTCCAGCCCCGGGTCGGAGGCCAGCTGCCGGGCGTCGAGGATGATGAGCCCGGGCTCCGTGCTCTTACCGCTGGTCGTGGCCGCGTTCATGATCGGCAGCCTAAGGGCTGTCCCGTACCCCTGGCGGACTCGGTCCACCGGGATGACGGGACAGCCCTCGGCCGGCCCGGACCGCGCGGGAGCTCAGCCGACGTACGCGCCGCTCGCCGTCAGCCGCAGTGCCGTGTCGATCAACGGGACATGGCTGAACGCCTGCGGGAAGTTCCCCACCTGGCGCTGGAGATGGGGGTCCCACTCCTCGGCCAGCAGGCCCAGGTCGTTGCGGAGCGACAGCAGCTTCTCGAACAGCTGACGCGCCTCGTCGACCCGGCCGATCATCGCGAGGTCGTCGGCCATCCAGAACGAGCAGGCCAGGAACGCGCCCTCGTCGCCCTCCAGACCGTCGACGCCCGCGTCCTCGCCCTCCGTGGGGTAGCGCAGGATGAAGCCGTCCTCCGTGGACAGCTCCCGCTGGATCGCCTCGATCGTGCCGATGACCCGCTTGTCGTCCGGCGGCAGAAAGCCCATCTGCGGGATGAGCAGCAAGGAGGCGTCCAGCTCCTTGGATCCGTAGGACTGGGTGAAGGTGTTGCGCTCCTTGTCGTAGCCGCGCTCGCAGACATCCCGGTGGATGTCGTCGCGCAGCTCGTACCACCGCTCCAGCGGGCCTTCGACGTCCCCGGACTCGATGAGCTTGATCGTCCGGTCGACCGCGACCCAGGCCATCACCTTGGAGTGCACGAAGTGGCGGCGCGGGCCGCGCACCTCCCAGATGCCCTCGTCGGGCTCCTCCCAGTGCTTCTCCAGGTACTCGATCAGCTTGAGCTGGAGGCCCATGGCGTAGTCGTTGCGGGTCAGGCCCGTCATGTGCGCCAGGTGCAGCGCCTCGGTGACCTCGCCGTACACATCCAGCTGGAGCTGGTTCGCCGCGCCGTTGCCGACCCGGACCGGGCCGGAGTTCTCGTAGCCGGGCAGCCAGTCCAGCTCCGCTTCACCGAGCTCGCGCTCGCCCGCGATGCCGTACATGATCTGGAGGTTCTCCGGGTCGCCCGCCACCGCCCGCAGCAGCCACTCGCGCCAGGCGCGGGCCTCTTCCCGGTAGCCGGTGCGCAGCAAGGAGGAGAGGGTGATCGCGGCGTCCCGCAGCCAGGTGTAGCGGTAGTCCCAGTTCCGTACGCCCCCGATCTCCTCGGGCAGCGAGGTGGTCGGCGCGGCGACGATGCCGCCGGTCGGGGCGTACGTGAGGGCCTTGAGAGTGATCAGGGAGCGGACGACCGCCTCCCGATAGGGCCCGTGGTACGTGCACTGGTCGACCCATTCGCGCCAGAACAGCTCGGTCGCCTCCAGGGACCCCTCGGGGTCGGGGAGGGCCGGCGGCTCGTGGTGCGAGGGCTGCCAGCTGATCGTGAACGCCACCCGGTCGCCGGGCGCCACCGTGAAGTCGGAGTACGTGGTCAGATTCCGGCCATAGGTGTCCGCCTCGGTGTCCAGCCAGACGGAGTCCGGTCCGGCGACGGCGACCGTGCGATTGTCGACCTTGTGCACCCACGGTGTCACCCGGCCGTAGCTGAACCGCATGCGCAGCTCGGAGCGCATCGGCACCCGGCCGCTCACGCCCTCCACGATCCGGATGAGCTGTGGCGCGCCGTCACGCGGGGGCATGAAATCGGTCACCCGTACGGTGCCGCGCGGTGTGTCCCACTCCGATTCCAGGATGAGGGAGTCACCGCGATATCGCCGTCGGTCGGCGGAGGGTGGCTCGGCTCCCTCCGCTCTCGCGGGGCCCAGGCGCCAGAAGCCGTGCTCCTCGGTGCCCAGCAGTCCTGCGAAGACGGCGTGCGAGTCGAAGCGGGGAAGGCACAGCCAGTCGGCCGTGCCGTCCCGGCAGACCAGCGCTGCGGTCTGCATGTCTCCGATGAGTGCGTAATCCTCGATGCGCCCGGCCACGTGCGTCTCCAGTCGAACGGCCATGTCGCCCCGTCAAAGGGCGCTTACTGCGGGTCAAGGGGGTCGTAGGGTCTTTCACCCGGGAAGATCCGACGAGTCCTGTACCGGTGGGCGGCCTGGGTGGTGCCGCCGCCCGGCCGTCTCGGCAGCGAGTGTTTGAGCAGGATACGACGCACCGCGAAGATCCGCGCGACGGTCCCCGCAACATCTCTGAGCTGATCGGGTGGGACGTGAAACGACTGGGGTGATGGTGTGAGGCCCCTGTGCAGGGTGTGGCCGGAAGCAGCCTCCCCTCGTCGCTGTTACCCTGGTAGCCCGTGGACCGGTGGTCGTTCGCGAGAGCGGACGAGGCCCCCGAACCGCAGCGACGGCACCCCCGGAATCCCCGGTTCGGCGGCCGGTACGCACCTCAGAATCGCGACCACGGGAGCCCCCTTTGGCTATGCAGCCCACATCCACGACGACCAAGCACATCTTCGTCACCGGGGGTGTCGCCTCCTCCCTCGGCAAGGGTCTGACTGCCTCCAGCCTGGGTGCCCTGCTCAAGGCACGGGGCCTGCGGGTCACCATGCAGAAGCTCGACCCCTACCTCAACGTCGACCCCGGCACGATGAACCCCTTCCAGCACGGTGAGGTGTTCGTCACCAACGACGGCGCCGAGACCGACCTGGACATCGGCCACTACGAGCGCTTCCTCGACGTGGACCTCGACGGCTCCGCCAACGTGACGACCGGCCAGGTCTACTCGCAGGTCATCGCCAAGGAGCGGCGCGGCGAGTACCTGGGCGACACCGTCCAGGTCATCCCGCACATCACCAACGAGATCAAGCACCGCATCCGGCGCATGGCCACCGACGACGTCGACGTCGTCATCACCGAAGTCGGCGGCACGGTCGGCGACATCGAGTCGCTGCCGTTCCTGGAGACCGTCCGCCAGGTCCGCCACGAGGTCGGCCGGGACAACGTCTTCGTCGTGCACATCTCGCTGCTGCCCTACATCGGCCCCTCCGGCGAGCTGAAGACCAAGCCCACCCAGCACTCGGTGGCCGCCCTGCGCAACATCGGCATCCAGCCCGACGCCATCGTGCTGCGCGCCGACCGCGAGGTCCCCACCTCCATCAAGCGCAAGATCTCGCTGATGTGCGACGTCGACGAGGCCGCCGTGGTCGCCGCGATCGACGCCAAGTCGATCTACGACATCCCCAAGGTGCTGCACACCGAGGGCCTGGACGCCTACGTCGTACGCAAGCTCGACCTGCCCTTCCGCGACGTCGACTGGACCACCTGGGACGACCTCCTGGACCGCGTCCACAACCCCGACCACGAGGTCACCGTCGCGCTCGTCGGCAAGTACATCGACCTGCCCGACGCCTACCTCTCGGTGACCGAGGCCATCCGCGCCGGCGGCTTCGCCAACAAGGCCCGGGTCAAGGTCAAGTGGGTCACCTCCGACGACTGCCGCACCGCCGCCGGCGCCGCCGAGCACCTCGGCGACGTCGACGCGATCTGCATCCCCGGCGGCTTCGGTGAGCGCGGTGTCGACGGCAAGGTCGGCGCCATCCGCTACGCCCGCGAGAGCAAGGTCCCCCTCCTCGGCCTCTGCCTCGGCCTCCAGTGCATCGTGATCGAGGCGGCGCGCAACCTCGCCGAGATCCCCGACGCCAACTCCACCGAGTTCGACGCGGCCACCTCCCACCCGGTCATCTCGACCATGGAGGAGCAGCTCGCCTACGTCGAGGGCGCGGGCGACCTCGGCGGCACCATGCGGCTCGGCCTCTACCCGGCCAAGCTCGCCGAGGGCTCCCTCGTGCGCGAGGCCTACGACAACGAGCCGTACGTGGAGGAGCGCCACCGCCACCGCTACGAGGTCAACAACGGCTACCGCGCCGAGCTGGAGAAGAAGGCCGGACTGGTCTTCTCCGGCACCTCCCCGGACAACAAGCTCGTCGAGTACGTCGAGTACCCGCGCGAGGTGCACCCCTACCTGGTCGCCACTCAGGCGCACCCGGAGCTCCGCTCCCGCCCGACCCGCCCCCACCCGCTCTTCGCGGGCCTGGTGAAGGCGGCCGTCGCGCGCAAGGTCGGCGCAGGCGAGTAGCCGGGAGGCACTACGGTTGACCGGGGTACGGGTCCTTCACGGACGCGTGCCCCGGTTTCTCGTTTTTGTACGTGGGAGGACGCACATGGGTATCCAGGACACGCCCGAGGAGTGGCAGGTCAACGCGACCGTGACCCCCTTCACCGGCAACAAGACCAGCGTCCGCACCGACCAGGTGGTGATGCCCGACGGCTCCGTCCACGGCCGCGACTACCAGGTCCACCCCGGCTCCGTCGCGGTCCTCGCCCTCGACGACGAGGACCGGGTCATCGTCCTGAGGCAGTACCGCCACCCGGTACGTCAGCGGCTCTGGGAGATCCCTGCCGGGCTGCTCGACGTCCCCGGCGAGAACCCCCTGCACGCCGCCCAGCGCGAGCTGTACGAGGAGGCGCACGTCAAGGCCGAGGACTGGCGGGTGCTGACCGACGTCTACACCACGCCCGGCGGCTGCGACGAGGCCGTACGGATCTTCCTCGCCCGCGAGCTCTCCGAGGCGGAGGGCGAGCGGTACGCGGTCTCCGAGGAGGAGGCCGACATGGAGCACGCCCGGGTACCGCTGCCCGAGCTGGTCCGCTCGGTGATCGCGGGGGACCTGCACAACAACTGTCTGGTCGTCGGGGCGCTCGCGCTCACCGCCGTCCTCGCGGGCGACGGGATCGACTCGCTGCGCCCCGCCGAGGCGCCCTGGCCGGCCCGGCCCTTCGAGGCCTGACAGTCCGTTCGTTCCCTTTCCCCACCCCCCGGTCGGACGATCGTAAGAAATGCCGATCCGAAGAGATGCTGATCCGATCGGGGGATGTTCCCCCGCCCTCCGCCCCGCTCCGCAGTGATCCTCGCCACCGCTGAACTACGCTCGAAAGGCCCCGACCGGAGATCCGGCGGGCACTGCGTGCAGCGAAGTGGGAGCGTGGCTCGTGACCGATCAGGCGGTGGACACCAGCGGCCTGGCAAAGGCCCCGGCGACCGAGGAGCCGTCCGGTGCCGCTCCGCCCCGATTCTTCGGCCGCGAACGTGAGTTGAAGGCCCTGCGCGAGGACATCGAGCGGGCCGGACTGGACACCCTCGCGGGCCGCAAGACCCCCCGCGCCCGGGTCCTGCTCATCGCGGGACGCCCCGGCTCCGGCCGCAGCGCACTCGCCGAGGAGCTCGCCGGAGCCCTCACCGGCACCGACACCGCCGGTCCCGCCGCCTCCGCGACGGGCGCGCTGCCGTGGGCCGTTGCCGGTACGGGTTCGGGCGACTACCCCGACGGGGTGATCAGGGTGGGTCTCACCGACCCGGGCGGCGAGGGCGTCCCCACCGAGCGCACCGCCGGGGAGATCCTCGGCCTCCTCGGGGTGGCCGTCCCGCCCGGCGCAGATCAGGACGAGCTGTCCGAGATGGTCCGCGAGGCCCTCGCCGTACGCCGGCTCGTCCTGCTGCTGGACGACGCGGCCGACGCCGAACAGGTCGACCCGCTGCTCCCGGAGAACCCGGACTGCCTGGTCGTCGCCACCGCGACAGGACCCCTGACCGGCATCCCCGACGTGCGGCCCTGCACCCTCGGCGGACTGGAGGCGGGCGCGGCCGTACACCTGCTGGCGCGCGCCATCGGACAGGTCCGCATCACCGTCGACCCCCGCACCGCCCAGACCCTGGCGGAGGAGTGCGGGGGGCAGCCCGCGGCGCTCACCCTGGTGGGTGGGCTGCTCGCCGCCCACCCGATGGCTTCGGTGGCCGACGTCGCCAAGCAGCTGCACGAGCTGCCCGACTCCGGCGAGCAGCAGCCCACCGCCGCCCGCCCGCTGGCCCGCGCCCTCCGGCTCGTCCACGACTCCCTGCCGGGGGCCGCCGCCCGGATACTGCGTCTGCTGGCCCTCGCGCCCGCCGGGCTCGCCGACGCCCACACGGCCTCCGCGCTGGCGGGCTGCTCGGTCTCGGCCGCCCGCTCGACGCTGGACGACTTCGTGCGGCTGGGCCTGTTGCGGACGGACGGCGCCGCCCACCCCCAGTACGCGGTGCCCGGCTGCCTCGCCCCGATGCTGCGGGCCCTCCTGGAGGACCGGGACCGGCCCGCCGAGATCCAGCTCGCCCGCGCCCGGATGCTGGAGCGGACCGTGCGCCGCCTCCAGTCCTGCCGGGCGGTCACCGAACCGGAGGGCTCCACCGCCCGCCGCAAGCTCGCCGGGCTGCCCCGCTCGCTGCGCTTCCCGAACGCGGAGGAGGCGGGCGCCTGGCTGCGCAAGCGGCAGCCCGCCCTGCTGGCCTCCGCCCGGCTCGCGGTCGCGGACGGGGAGCTCGACACCCTGGCCCGGCGGCTGGTGGCCGCCCTGGTGCGGGCCCTGGCCGTGCACCGGGGGACGGAGGCTGCCGCCCCCGAGCTGTACGGGCTGCACGGCCTGGTCCTGGACGTGGCGCAGCGCCGCGAACTGCCCCGGGAGCAGGCGGCCGCCCTGCTGAACCTCGCCGATCTGGACGCCCGCACCGGCCGCACCCGCGAGGCGCTGACCCGCTACCGGGCCGCGCTGGACGCCGGAAGGGCCGCTAAGGACCTGTACGCCACCGGCCGCGCGATGGAATCCGTAGGCGGCGCGTACGAGGAGCTGGGGGACTACCACCGGGCCGCCGACTGGTACGGCCGGGCGCTCTCCCAGCGCCTCACCCAGGGTGAGCGGGCGGACGAGGCGCGCCTCTACGGGCGGCTCGGCGCCGTGCACACGTACGCCGGGCGCTACGGCGAGGCGCTGCGGAACTGGCGGGCGGCCGCGGCGGGCCACCGCAGGCTCGGCGACCCGGCGGCCCAGGCGCGGGCGCTCAGCGAGGCGGGCCGGGTCCAGGAGTACGCGGGCCGGCCGCACGACTCGCTCCAGACCTGCCGGGAGGCCGTCGAGCTGGCCCGGCGCGCCGGTGACGTGCGGCTTCAGGCGGCGCTCCAGCTGCGTCTTGCCGACACGCTGGACCGGCTGGGGGATCCGGCGGCGGCCCGGCTGCACCGGGGCGCGGCCGACAGATTGCTGGGCGAGGAAGGCTCTACCTGCGAAATCCGTAGTGCTTCGACAGAAAGTTAATGCTTTGTAAGGCTAGACAGCGCGAAGTCCTTCATTAGACTGGCTCTGCCGCGTTCCTTCGTGGCGTCTCCATTTATGCTGTATATGTCCGGGTCTGCACTGATGTGCCCGGATGACCCCCCGAGCCAAGGACCGTGATCGACGTGAAGGTCGGCATCCCCCGCGAAGTCAAGAACAACGAGTTCCGGGTGGCGATCACCCCCGCCGGAGTGCATGAGCTCGTCCGCCACGGCCACCAGGTCGTCATCGAGCAGAACGCCGGCGTCGGCTCGTCCATCCCGGACGAGGAGTACGTCGCCGCCGGTGCGCAGATCCTGCCCACCGCCGACGAGGTCTGGGCCGCCGCCGACCTGCTGCTCAAGGTCAAGGAGCCGGTCGCCGAGGAGTACCACCGCCTCCGCAAGGACCAGACGCTCTTCACCTACCTGCACCTCGCCGCCTCCCGCGAGTGCACCGACGCGCTGCTGGCCTCCGGCACCACCGCCATCGCCTACGAGACGGTCGAGACCGCGAACCGCGCCCTGCCGCTGCTCGCCCCGATGTCCGAGGTCGCGGGCCGCCTGGCCCCGCAGGTCGGCGCGTACCACCTGATGCGCTCGGTCGGCGGCCGCGGTGTGCTCCCCGGTGGCGTCCCCGGCACCCACGCCGGCGAGGCCGTCGTCATCGGCGGCGGTGTCTCCGGCTGGAACGCCACGCAGATCGCCGTGGGCCTCGGCTTCCACGTCACGCTGCTCGACCGCGACATCAACAAGCTCCGCGAGGCCGACAAGATCTTCGGCACCAAGGTGAAGACCGTCGTCTCCAACGCCTTCGAGCTGGAGAAGGCCGTCGTCGAGGCCGACCTCGTCATCGGCGCCGTGCTGATCCCCGGAGCCAAGGCCCCGAAGCTGGTCACCAACGAGCTCGTCGCCAAGATGAAGCCCGGAAGTGTTCTTGTCGACATTGCGATCGACCAGGGCGGCTGCTTCGAGGACTCGCACCCGACCACTCACGCCGAGCCGACCTTCCAGGTCCACAACTCGGTCTTCTACTGCGTCGCCAACATGCCCGGCGCGGTGCCCAACACCTCCACCTACGCGCTCACCAACGCCACGCTGCCCTACATCGTGGAGCTGGCGAACCGCGGCTGGGTCGAAGCTCTGCGCCGGGACGCCGCACTCGCCAAGGGCCTCAACACCCATGAGGGCCAGGTGGTTTACCGCGAGGTGGCCGAGGCGCACGACCTCCCGCACGTCGAGCTGAGCACCCTTCTCGGCTGACGGGTCAACCTCTTCCGTCAACATCGCACGTCCGGCCGGACCTTGCCGAGCAAGGTCCGGCCGGACGTGCGTCGGGCCCGCCGAGGCCCTTGCGCAACTCGCCTCGAACGTAACCCTTTACCCGTTTCGTGCAGCGGCGAAATGTGTGGCTTGGACGCTGTGCACCCTTGACAGCGAGACGTTCGATTGCCGACACATCGGGCCGGGTCCGGCGGATTGTGTTGCTGCGGACCGGTGACACGCCATAGAGTCGCCAATCGTCGGCATGGTGCCACGCTGACCTATCGATAAGTTTCCTGGTCACGTCCAAGGAGGTAAGACGACTTGTGAATGAGTCGACAATTACTCCCGGGGGTGGTCAACCAGGGATGCCTGCACGGGGTCTGAGCCCGATCGGGCTCGAAGCTGTCGGCTCCGTCGCTGTCCGCACCTTCGCCACCCAACAGCACATGACGACAGCCCCCCAGATGATGGACGGCCCACACGTGAACGCCACGGCCGGCAACGAGAGCAGCCGGGACACCGACAGCTTCGCCGACTTCGCCGAGGTGCCCGAGGGGCACTTCTACGACCCCGACGCCGAGTACGAGCCCGACCCGGAGTACGCGGCCACCCTCGCGCCCGACGCCGCGCGTCAGCGCCGCGAGCGCATCGGCCCGACCGGACGGCCCCTGCCGTACTTCCCGATCCCGGGTCCCCTGACCGACCACGGCCCCGCGAAGATCATCGCGATGTGCAACCAGAAGGGCGGCGTCGGCAAGACCACGTCGACCATCAACCTGGGTGCCGCCCTCGCGGAGTACGGACGCCGGGTCCTGCTCGTCGACTTCGACCCGCAGGGCGCCCTCTCGGTCGGCCTCGGGGTCAACCCGATGGAGCTCGACCTCACCGTCTACAACCTGCTCATGGAGCGGGGCATGGCGGCCGACGAGGTCCTGCTCAAGACCGCGGTCCCCAACATGGACCTGCTGCCCAGCAACATCGACCTCTCCGCGGCCGAGGTGCAGCTCGTCAGCGAGGTGGCCCGAGAGTCCACGCTCCAGCGCGCCCTGAAGCCGCTGATGGCCGACTACGACTACATCGTGATCGACTGTCAGCCCTCGCTCGGCCTGCTCACCGTGAACGCCCTGACGGCCGCTCACAAGGTCATAGTGCCGCTGGAGTGCGAGTTCTTCGCGCTGCGCGGGGTGGCGCTGCTCACCGAGACCATCGAGAAGGTCCAGGAGCGGCTCAACCCGGAGCTGGAGCTCGACGGCATCCTCGCCACCATGTACGACTCCCGTACGGTGCACAGCCGCGAGGTCCTGGCGCGCGTCGTCGAGGCCTTCGACGACCACGTCTACCACACGGTCATCGGGCGCACGGTCCGCTTCCCGGAGACCACGGTCGCCGGTGAGCCCATCACCACCTACGCCTCCAACTCGGTCGGCGCCGCCGCCTATCGCCAGCTCGCCAGGGAGGTGCTCGCCCGGTGTCACGCCGAGTGAGTCTGCCCGGGGCCGACGAACTGTTCCGTACCACCGGAGGCGGGATGGGCCTCCAGCCCTCCTCCCCGGCGGACCGGCGGCGCAAGGCGAACGGCGAGCCGCGCGTCCCGGCGCCCGCCGGAGAGAGCGACCCCTCCGGCCGGGCTTCGTCCGCCGACCGTGAGGAGCACACCGCGGCCGACGCCGACGGCGACGCCACGCGCGGCCGGGGCGAGGGCGAACGTTCCTCCTCCGCCAAGGCCGCCTCCGGCGAGCGCCCCGCGGCTTCCGCGGCCCCCGCGGAGCAGCCCCCGGCGGTCCAGCCGCAGCGCAGGCGCGGCGGCGGACGCGGGGCGAACCGCCGCCCCAGCGGCCGGGAGCGGCACGACGAGAAGATCACGGTCTACGTCTCCGCCGAGGAGCTGATGGACCTCGAACACGCCCGGCTCGTCCTGCGCGGCGAACACGGCCTCGCCGTCGACCGCGGCCGCATCGTCCGCGAGGCGGTGGCGGTGGTCCTGGCAGACCTGGAGTCCCGGGGCGACGCGAGCATCCTCGTACGGCGGCTGCGCGGCCGCTGACCGGCGCGGCGCGGGTAGCCTGCCGGTTGGGGCCCGCCGACCGGTGGGGCCCGTCCCCGCCCGCCCCACCCCTGGACCACCATGCCGACGCCCGCCGACCCCGCCGCTCCGCGCCGCCGTGCGCTCGGGCCGGGGCCGGGGGCGGGAGCGGCAGCGATGGAGGCGGCTCCGGAAGCCGTACGGGAGCCGGAAGCCGTTGCCGTAGTACCGGCGGCAGGGCCGGAGCCCGCGGCTGAGCGCACGGCGGCCGACGACAAGCGCTTCACCGTCCGGCTGGTGAACTTCGAGGGCCCCTTCGACCTGCTACTCCAGCTGATCTCCAAGCACAAGCTGGACGTGACCGAGGTCGCGCTCTCCAAGGTCACCGACGAGTTCATGGCGTACATCCGCGCCATGGGCCCCGACGGGGACCTCGACCAGACCACAGAGTTCCTCGTCGTCGCCGCCACCCTCCTCGACCTCAAGGCCGCCCGGCTGCTGCCCGCCGCCGAGGTGGAGGACGAGGCGGACCTCGCGCTCCTGGAGGCGCGGGACCTGCTCTTCGCGCGGCTGCTCCAGTACCGGGCGTACAAGCGGATCGCCGAGATCTTCCAGGACCGTCTGGAGTCCGAGGCCCGCCGCCACCCCCGTACCGTCGGCCTGGAGGACCACCACGCGGAGCTGCTGCCCGAGGTCGTCATCAGCATCGGACCCGAGGGCTTCGCGAAGCTCGCGGTGAAGGCGACGCAGCCGAAGCCCAAGCCCCAGGTGTACGTGGACCACATCCACGCCCCCCTGGTCAGCGTGCGGGAGCAGGCGGGCATCGTGGTGGAGCGGCTGCGCGAGGCGGGGGCGGCGGTGAGCTTCTGCACGCTGACCGAGGACGCGCCGGACACCCTCACCGTGGTGGCCCGCTTCCTCGCCCTGCTGGAGCTGTACCGCGAGAAGGCCGTCACCCTGGACCAGGACGAGGCACTGGGCGACCTGCTGGTGGCCTGGTGCGGCGGGGCGGACGCGGAGCCGGTGGTGACGGACGAGTTCGACCAGGAGATCCAGGAGGTCCAGGAGATCCGGGCGCTGAACGGGACCCCCGAAGAGGAGGACGTACGGGAATGAGCGAGCAGCCGACTCGGGCGGAGGGCGAGGGGGCGGTCGCCGTGCTCGACCTGAAGCCCGCCCTGGAGGCGGTCCTCATGGTCGTCGACGAGCCCGCCACCGTCGACCAGCTGGCCAAGGTGCTCCAGCGGCCCCGCAGGGCCGTGGCGGACGCGCTGCGGGAGCTGGCCGACGAGTACACCGTGCAGCGCCGCGGCTTCGACCTGCGGCTCGTGGCGGGCGGCTGGCGCTTCTACACCCGCCCCGAGTACGCGGCGGCCGTGGAGGGCTTCGTCCTGGACGGCCAGCACGCGCGGCTCACACAGGCCGCGCTGGAGACCCTGGCGGTGGTCGCCTACCGGCAGCCGGTGAGCCGGTCGAGGGTCTCGGCGGTGCGCGGGGTGAACTGCGACGGCGTCATGCGGACCCTCCTCCAGAGGGGCCTGGTGGCCGAGGCGGGCGCGGAACCCGAAACAGGTGCGATCCTGTACAGGACGACGAACTACTTTCTGGAGCGAATGGGCCTGCGCGGCCTGGACGAGCTCCCGGAGCTCGCGCCCTTCCTCCCGGAGGCGGACGCGATCGAGGCTGAGACGCTAGAGGGTGTGCCGTCGTTCGATCCGGACGCACCGGACACCCCGGATACTCACGCAGACGACAAGACGGAATTTTGATGCGAAGCAGTGGCAGGAACAGCGGAAGCGGCAGCGGCGGCCGGCCCCCCAGGAGCGGGAACGGCGCGGGCGGAGGCGGCCGCGGCGGCGGCGGGTCCTTCCGCCAGGGCCAGAGCGGTGGCCAGGGCGGACGCCCCGGCGGCCAGGGCGGACGCGGCGGCGCGCAGGGCGGTCGTTCCGGCGGCCAGGGCGGGCGTCCGGGCTTCCAGGGCGGACGCGACGAGCAGGACAAGGACAAGCGTCCTCGCCGTCCCCGCCCCGAGGAGCGCCGCTACGACGTGGGCAACGACGCCCCCGGCGCCCGGACCGAGCAGGACGGCCCCCGCAAGGGGCGCGGCGCGGCGGCGCGCGGCGGGGCCAAGGGCGGCCCGAAGCCCGCGCAGGGCGGGGGCGGACGCAGCGGCGGTTTCCGTCGCGGTGCCCCCTCGCGCCCGCGCGAGCTGGACGCCAAGATCGAGCAGCGCAACCGCGACCGGTACGCGAACAAGCCCGACATCAAGCTCCCCAAGACCCACCCGGGCGCCGAGCAGGAGGGTGAGCGGCTGCAGAAGGTCCTCGCCCGGGCCGGTATGGGCTCGCGCCGCGCGTGCGAGGAGCTGATCGAGCAGGCCCGGGTCGAGGTCAACGGCGAGATCGTCGTCGAGCAGGGCATGCGCGTCGATGTGCACCAGGACGAGATCAAGGTCGACGGCCTGACCGTCGCCGCGCAGTCCTACCTCTTCTTCGCGCTGAACAAGCCCGCCGGTGTCGTCTCCTCGATGGAGGACCCGGACGGCCGCCAGTGCCTCGGCGACTACGTGACCAACCGCGAGACGCGGCTGTTCCACGTCGGCCGGCTGGACACCGAGACCGAGGGCATCATCATGCTCACCAACCACGGTGAGCTGGCCCACCGCCTCACGCACCCCAAGTACGGCGTCAAGAAGACCTACCTGGCCGCCATCCAGGGCCCCCTGCCGCGTGACCTCGGCAAGCGGCTCAAGGACGGCATCCAGCTGGAGGACGGTTACGCCCGCGCCGACCACTTCCGCGTGGTCGAGAACACCGGCAAGAACTACCTGGTCGAGGTGACCCTCCACGAGGGCCGCAAGCACATCGTGCGCCGGATGCTGGCCGAGGCGGGCTTCCCGGTCGAGCGCCTCGTACGGACGTCGTTCGGGCCGATCCCGCTGGGCGACCAGAAGTCCGGGTGGCTGCGCCGCCTGACGAACACCGAGGTCGGCATGCTGATGCGCGAGGTCGGCCTCTAGCCCGCACCGGGTTCCGCCGGCCGCCGGGTCCCGCTTGAAGGCCCGTGGCCGGTCCTGTTCAGGATTCTCGAACAGGACCGGCCACGGGCCTTCTGCCGTCCCCGTCCATCCTTTATAGTCAGAGTGACTATTAGGAGGGGATTCCGTGGCCGAGGGCTACGACCCGCACG
The DNA here is from genome assembly GCF_055577965.1 of Streptomyces sp. NPDC033165. Lineage (NCBI taxonomy): Bacteria > Bacillati > Actinomycetota > Actinomycetes > Kitasatosporales > Streptomycetaceae > Streptomyces > Streptomyces sp. NPDC033165. Next base: position 444,194 of record NZ_JBVIPK010000005.1, on the reverse strand, counting down.
CCTTCGCCCCGTTCGCGGTCACCGTCGACCTCGCGGTCTTCACCGTCCGTGAGACCCGGCTGCACGTGCTGCTCGTCGAACGCGGCCAGGAGCCGTTCCGGGGCAGATGGGCGCTGCCCGGCGGGTTCCTCCTGCCGCGCGAGTCGGCGGAGGGCGCCGCCCGCCGCGAACTCGCCGAGGAGACCGGCCTCGGCCCCGGTACCGTCGGCGCCCTCCACCTCGAACAGCTGCGCACCTACACCGACCCGGACCGCGACCCGAGGATGCGGGTCGTCTCCGTCGCGTACGCCGCGCTCCTGCCGGACCTGCCCGAACCGCACGGCGGCGGGGACGCGGCGAGCGCCCGGTGGGAGGACGCGGACCGCACCGGACCGCTGGCCTTCGACCACGACCGGATCCTCGCCGACGCCCGCGACCGGATCGGCGCCAAGCTCGAATACACCTGCCTGGCCACCGGGTTCTGCCCCGCCGAGTTCACCCTCGGCGAGCTCCAGCAGGTCTACGAGACCATCTGGGGCGTCGAGCTCGACCGCCCCAACTTCCGGCGCAAGGTCCTGGGCGCACGGGGCTTCGTCCGGCCCGTCGAAGGCCCCCCGCGCCGCCGCACGGGCGGACGCGGGAAACCCGCCGCGCTCTACCGGGCGGGCGACGCCACCGCCCTGCACCCACCGCTCCTGCGCCCGCCCGCCACCAGGCCCCAGCCCGCCGCACGGAAAGGACGAGACGGATGACCGTCACCACCCCGCCCCTCACCAAGCAGGCCGCCACCGGCGTGCTCACCGGGCTCGCGCTCGGCGACGCCCTCGGCTTCCCCACCGAGTTCAACGACGTCCCCTCGATCCTCGCCAAGTGCGGCCCCTGGCGGCGGATGGAGCTGCCGAAGCCCGCCTTCGTCACCGACGACACCCAGATGACCATCGCGCTCGGCCGGGGCATCCGCACCGCCATGGACAGCGGACTGCTCACCCCCGAGCGGATGGTGGGCCCGGTCCGCGCGGAGTTCGTCGCCTGGTACCACTCGCCCGACAACAACCGCGCCCCCGGCCGCACCTGCCTGGAGGCGTGCGAACTGCTCGACGGCGACCGGATCTGGCAGGAGGCCAGCCGGACCGGCTCCAAGGGCTGCGGGGCCAACATGCGCGTCGCCCCGATCGGGCTCGTCCCCGGACTGAGCGACGAACAGCGCGCCGGAGCCGCCCAGCTCCAGGCCGCCCTCACCCACGGCCACCCCACCGCGCTGGCCGCCTCCGACCTGCTGGCCCGGGCGGTGTCCCTGCTCGCCCAGGGAGCCGAACCGCTCGGCCTGATCGGCCAGTTGCGCAGCTACGCGTACGAGAACAGCGGCCGCTACCACACACGGTGGCTCGGCAACCTGTGGCGCTTCACGCACGACGCCTCGCCCGAGGCCTTCATCAGCCGTGGCTGGCAGGAGTGCCTGACCGCGCTGGCCACCGTGCAGGACGCCCTGCGCGATCCGTCGCCGGAGACCGACCCCTGCGAGCGGACCGGGGACGGCTGGATCGCGGAGGAGGCCCTCGCCACCGCCCTGCACTGCTTCCTGCTCTTCCCCGAGGAGCCCCTCACCGCCCTGCGCCGGGCCGCCTGCACCCGGGGCGACTCCGACTCGATCGCCTGCCTCACCGGCGCACTGGCCGGGGCGCACCTGGGCGCGGCCGCCTGGCCCAAGGAATGGTCGGAGCGCATCGAGTACCGCAGTGACCTGCTCTCCCTCGCGGCGCTCTGGGACTCCTGATCACCTCCGGTCCGGGCCGTGGACGCCCGCCGTCCCGGCCGTCTCCCGGGCCGCGGACGCCCGCCGGGTCCGGACCAGGAAGTCCTCCACCGCCGCCCGGTCGGGGCCGGCCGGCAGCGGGGAGCGGGCCGCCGCCTCGTCGTTCTCCTCGGCGAGGCGGTTCATCCGGCGCTCCACCTCCGGCCAGGGCACCTCGCCCCGCTTCACCGCCAGCAGCCCGTCCCGCGCCTCACCGACGTCGATGTGCAGTTCACCGGTCCGCAGCAGGTCCCGGCTGCTCGCCAGCAGCCGCAGCAGATGCATCGCGTGCTTCCAGCGCGGCGTCCCGTGCCTTCGGACGTCCGCCTCCAGCCTCCGGCGCTGTCCCATCGCGTAGCGGACGAACCGGTCGTGCGCGAGGCGCGACAGGAACGCCGAGCGCAGCGCCAGCAACTCGCGGCCGGTGTCGTCCACGTACTCCACCAGCGGCGAGTGCAGGCACTCCAGCGCGTTCGGGTTGGCCCGCAGCGCCAGGTCGCAGAAGCGTTCCAGCTCCCAGGAGAACTGCTCCGGCGCGGGGCCCTCGACATGCGTCGGGGGCTTGGTGAAGCGCCAGAACAGCGGGGTGGGAGCGAGGAACACCCCGCGCCGGTCCGTATCGCTGTCCTCGGTGGCCAGCCCGAACGCGCGCGAGCCCATCACGCAGGCGTAGAGCGTGTGGTCGCGTACGAGCGTCTCGTCGGCAGCGGTGGTCATGGCCGGGAGGCTACGGGAGGCAGGGCCGTCCCCGCCTGCCCATTTCGGGGGCGTGCGCGACTCCCGGCCCGGGCGGACCGGTCAGGCCGAGCGGATCGTGCCGCCCGAGACCGTGATCTGCTCGGGGGGCAGCGGACGGGGCGCCGGACCTGCCTCCACCGCCCCGTCCGCGATGCTGTACTTGCTGCCGTGGCAGGGACAGTTGATGGTGCCGTCACGCACCGTCGAGACGAGGCAGCTCTGATGGGTGCAGACGGCGGAGAACGCCTTGAACTCGCCTTCCACCGGCTGGGTCAGCACGATCTTCCGCTCCTTGAGGACCGTGCCGCCGCCGACCGGGACGTCCGCGGTCCCGGCCAGCTCCGCGCCCTCCGACGCGGTCGGCGTACCGGTGGCCTCCCCGGCCCCGCCCTCGTCTCCGGATGATCCGCAGCCGGTCGCCAGGGCGGCGGCGCCCGCCGCGCCCGCGACCAGCACCGTCCTTCGCCGTGCGTTCATGGGCTCTCCTTCGGTGACGGGGGTGGGGCGGTGGGTGCAGGCCATCGTGGCGGCGGAGCGGCCCCAGGTGAAGCAACCGGGCGGACCGTACGCCCGCCCGAGTGGCAGATAGGGTGATTTCGGCTGGCACTGAGCCGGTACGCGCACCTCACGAGGGGCACGACCACGGGCCGGTAACGGTCCCGGCGGCCCGTCCGTCTCACGGACGGAGCACCGAGATCACCGCCGCCCGGACACCTCTAGGCTGACAGGCACGGGCGAGCGGCGAAGAGTGACCGAGCGGCGAAGAGTGACTGAGGGAGTACGACGTGGCGGTACGAGCGGTCCGCGGAGCCGTCCAGCTGGACCGGGACGAGGCCGGGCACATGGACGAGCGGGTCGGTGAGCTGCTGACGGCCGTCCTGGAGCGCAACGGGCTCGTCGCCGACGACCTGATCAGCATCTGGTTCACCGCCACCCCGGATCTGCACAGCGACTTCCCCGCCGCCGCGGCCCGCGGCCTCGGGATCGTCGACGTCCCCCTGATCTGCGCCCAGGAACTGGACATCGACGGGGCCATGCCCCGGGTCGTCCGTATCCTCGTGCATGTCGAGACCTACCTCGCGCGCGCCGAGATCAACCACGTCTACCTCGGCGCCACCGCCGCCCTGCGCAAGGACATCGCCCAGTGAGAACCGCCCTCGTCATCGGAACCGGGCTCGTCGGCACCTCCGCCGCCCTCGCGCTCGCGGGCCGCGGCATCCACGTCCACCTCGCCGACCACGACCCCGAGTCCGCCCGCACCGCCGCCGCGCTCGGGGCCGGCACGGACGGGCCGCCGGAGGACCGCGTCGACCTGGCCGTCATCGCCGTACCGCCCGCGCACACCGCCGCCGTCCTCGCCTCCGCGATGCGCGACGGGGTGGCCCGCGGCTACCTGGACGTGGCCAGCGTCAAGGGCGGCCCGCGCCGTGAGCTGGAGGCGCTCGGCCTGGACCTCACCCCGTACATCGGTACGCATCCGATGGCGGGCAAGGAGCGCTCGGGGCCGCTGGCCGCCAGCGCCGACCTCTTCGAGGGGCGCCCCTGGGTCCTCACCCCGACCCGGGACACCGACACCGAGGTGCTCAACCTCGCCCTGGAGCTGGTCGCCCTGTGCCGGGCCGTCCCCGTGGTGATGGACGCCGACGCCCACGACCGGGCCGTCGCCCTCGTCTCGCACACCCCGCAGCTGATCTCCTCCATGGTCGCGGCCCGGCTGGAGGAGGCCGACGAGACCGCCGTACGGCTGTGCGGCCAGGGCATCCGCGACGTCACCCGGATCGCCGCCTCCGACCCCCGGATGTGGGTGGAGATCCTCTCCGCCAACCCCGGCCCGGTCGCCGACGTGCTCGCCGGGGTCGCCGCCGACCTGGAGGAGACCGTGACCGCGCTGCGCGGCCTGCACTCCGCCGACGAGCAGAAGCGCAGCGCGGGCGCCGACGCCATCGAGGACGTCCTGCGCCGGGGCAATGCGGGCCGCGTCCGGGTCCCCGGCAAGCACGGCGCCGCCCCCGCCGCGTACGAGACCGTGGCCGTCCTGATCGGCGACCGGCCGGGCGAGCTGGCCGCGATCTTCGCCGACGCGGGCCGGGCCGGGGTCAACATCGAGGACGTCCGCATCGAGCACGCCACCGGCCAGCAGGCGGGCCTGGTCCAGCTCATGGTCGAGCCCAGCGCCGCCCCGGTGCTCAGCACGGCGCTCCAGGAGCGAGGCTGGTCGATCCGCGGCTGACGGCCCCGTACGGGGGCGGTCCCGGCCTCCCCCGTACGGGGTACAAGGGCCCGCCCGGTACTCGGTAACCTGGTACGAGGCCGTCGCGCCGCCCCTCCGTCCCCGCCCCGTGTACCAGGAAGGTGTCCACCACCGTGGAAACCGCAGGCTCCTCCGTGATCGTCGCCATCGACGGGCCCTCGGGCACCGGCAAGTCGAGCACCTCCAAGGCCGTCGCCGCCGAGCTCGGCCTGAGCTACCTGGACACGGGCGCGCAGTACCGGGCCATCACCTGGTGGATGCTGAACAACGGCATCGACGTGAGCAACCCGGAGGAGATCGCCACCGCGGCCGCCAAGCCCGTGATCGTCTCCGGCACCGACCCCTCCGCCCCGACGATCACCGTCGACGGCGAGGACGCCTCCGGGCCGATCCGCACCCAGGAGGTCACCTCCAAGGTCAGCGCCGTCAGCGCGGTCCCCGAGGTGCGCACCCTCATCACCGCGCTCCAGCGCTCCATCGCCGCGGCCGCGCCCGGCGGCATCGTCGTCGAGGGCCGGGACATCGGCACGACCGTGCTGCCCGACGCCGACCTCAAGATCTTCCTCACCGCCTCCCCGGAGGCCCGCGCCGCCCGTCGCAGCGGTGAGGTCAAGGGCTCCGACCTGGCCGCCACCCGCGAGGCCCTGATCCGGCGGGACGCCGCCGACTCCGGCCGCAAGACCTCCCCGCTCGCCAAGGCCGGCGACGCCGTCGAGGTGGACACCACCGACCTGACCCTCCAGCAGGTCATCGAGTGCGTGGTCACCCTCGTCGAGGAGAAGCGGGTCGCCGCGTGAGCGATGCCACAGCCGCGCCCACCCTGCGCGGAGCGGCCGTCGGGCGCACCATCGGCATCGGCCTGATGTACGGGCTGTGGAAGCCCCGGGTGCTCGGCGCCTGGCGCGTCCCGGCCACCGGACCCGTCATACTCGCGGTGAACCACTCCCACAACATCGACGGACCGATGCTGATGGGCACCGCGCCCCGGCCGGTGCACTTCCTGATCAAGAAAGAGGCGTTCGTCGGGCCCCTCGACCCGTTCCTGCACGGGATCGGACAGATCGAGGTGGACCGTACGACCGTCGACCGCACCGCCATCAGCCACGCGCTGGGCGTCCTGGAGAACGGCGGGGCGCTCGGGATCTTCCCCGAGGGCACCCGGGGCGAGGGAGACTTCGCCTCACTGCGGGCCGGACTCGCGTACTTCGCGGTGCGCGGCGGAGCGCCGATCGTTCCCGTCGCCGTCCTGGGAAGCACCGAGCGCCGCGGACGGTTGATACGAGGGCTGCCCCCGCTGCGCAGCCGGGTCGACGTCGTCTTCGGTGACGCGTTCGACGCGAGCGCCGGCGACGGGCGGCGTACGCGCAAGGCGCTGGACGAGGCGACCCTGCGGATCCAGGCGAAGCTCACCGCCCACCTGGAAAGTGCCAAGCGCCTCACCGGGCGATAGGCCAGACTTGAGTAGTGGACCGCGCTGATCGCGGTCCATCGATGATGATGCAAAGAGGAACGGACTTCATGAACGACCAGATTCACTCCGAGGGCTCGGGCCACGAGCACGGAGCACTTGGCGATGCCGAGTTCGCGGAGTTCATGGAGCTCGCCGCGCAGGAGGGCTTCGACCTCGAAGAGGTCGAGGGCGCCCTGGACGAGGCCGGTCACGGCCCGCTCCCCGTCCTCGCGGTCGTCGGCCGCCCCAATGTCGGCAAGTCGACCCTGGTGAACCGGATCATCGGCCGCCGCGAGGCCGTCGTGCAGGACAAACCCGGCGTCACCCGCGACCGCGTCAGCTACGAGGCCGAGTGGGCCGGGCGCCGCTTCAAGGTCGTCGACACCGGCGGCTGGGAGCAGGACGTGCTGGGCCTCGACGCCTCCGTCGCCGCCCAGGCCGAGTACGCCATCGAGACGGCCGACGCGGTCGTCTTCGTCGTCGACTCGACCGTCGGCGCCACCGACACCGACGAGGCCGTCGTCAAGCTGCTGCGCCGGGCGGGCAAGCCCGTCGTGCTCTGCGCCAACAAGGTCGACGGCCAGAGCGGTGAGGCGGACGCCACCGCCCTGTGGTCGCTCGGCCTCGGCGAGCCCTACCCGGTCTCCTCGCTGCACGGCCGCGGCACCGGCGACATGCTCGACGCGGTCCTCGAAGCCCTCCCCGAGGCTCCGGCCCAGACCTTCGGCAACGGCGTCCTCGGCGGCCCCCGCCGCATCGCCCTGATCGGCCGCCCGAACGTCGGCAAGTCCTCCCTGCTGAACAAGGTCGCGGGCGAGGACCGGGTCGTCGTCAACGAGCTGGCGGGCACCACCCGCGACCCGGTCGACGAGCTGATCAAGCTCGGCGGCATCACCTGGAAGTTCATCGACACGGCGGGCATCCGCCGCCGCGTCCACCTCCAGGAGGGCGCGGACTACTACGCCTCGCTGCGTACGGCCGCCGCCGTGGAGAAGGCCGAGGTCGCCGTCGTCCTGATCGACTCCAGCGAGTCCATCAGCGTCCAGGACCAGCGCATCATCACCATGGCCGTGGAGGCCGGGCGCGCGCTCGTCGTGGCGTTCAACAAGTGGGACACCCTCGACGAGGAGCGCCGCTACTACCTGGAGCGCGAGATCGAGACGGAGCTCGCACAGATCGCCTGGGCCCCGCGCGTCAACGTCTCCGCCGTCACCGGCCGCCACATGGAGAAGCTGGTCCCGGCGATCGAGACCGCCCTGGAGGGCTGGGAGACCCGCGTCCCCACCGGCCGGCTGAACGCCTTCCTCGGTGAGATCGTCGCCTCCCACCCGCACCCGGTCCGCGGCGGCAAGCAGCCGCGCATCCTCTTCGGCACCCAGGCGGGCACCAAGCCGCCGCGCTTCGTGCTCTTCGCCTCCGGCTTCCTGGAGCACGGCTACCGCCGCTTCGTCGAGCGCCGGCTGCGTGAGGAGTTCGGCTTCGAGGGCACCCCGATCCACATCTCCGTCCGGGTCCGCGAGAAGCGCGGCCGCAACAAGTAGCACGACCGCACCACGGCACGACGAAGCCCCGGACCGCCCCCGCTGACAGGGAGTGGCCCGGGGCTTCGTGCGCTCAGGAGTCCCGCGACCCCGGCGGCAGCGCCGCGGGACGGGGCCGACTCGCGTGCCGGCCCACCCGCTGCCAGGAGCCGAGGCTCCCGGTGTGCTGGCTCTGCCCTCCATAGCCGCTGTGGCCGCCGTGCCCGGACGGGGCCGGGTGGCTGCTCAGCGGGGCCCTGGAGGCGAAGAGACCGGCACTGAAGGCAGGGTAGCCGAGGTTCTCCTCGCCGCTCCGGTCGCCCGGCAACGCCCGGAACGAGCGCCGGTACTCGGAATACAGCGCGTCGTAGATCGGGGTGGGGGACAGGCCCCCCGACGGATCCTGCGAAGGACGCATGGCAGGGATCTGACTCTGATGCTGGCGGGGGGAGTCGTATGAGTACACGTAGGTGCCAACGACCTCACCGCCCGTCGGATGCGGTCCCACAGGAGAAAACGCTGTTCGGCGGGGGTGCCCGAGCTGGGCGGTCATGCTCAGGTCCCGGCCAGCGGCATCGCGGCGGCGACCAGGAGCCCGTTGACCGCGGCCTTCTCCAGGGCGTCCCGGAGCAGGTCCTCGCGCGGCTGCTGGCCGATCGTCCCGGCCGGGGCGGCGAAGACGAGGACCGTCTGCGTCTTGTTGACCGCGGCCCGCCAGCCCTCGGTCACCTGGAGCGGCTGGTGGGCCTGCCACCAGGCGACCGGGTTTCCGCCGCCCGCGCTCGGCTGGAGCACGGCGTGCAGCTGGCCCACCGCCAGCAGCACGGACCAGCCGGGGAGGACCTCGGGCAGCCCGTTCAGATCGGCCGGGCGGAAGCCCTGCTCCAGCAGCAGCTGGAGAAATTCGTCACCCCCGCTGCCGTCGGTGCCGGGCCGGGCGACCGGTCCGGTCGGTTCGACGACCAGGGCCGGACGGAGATCGTCCTCGATGAGGACGAGTCCGCTGGTGATGCCGAGGACGGCCTGTTCGGGCATGAGCCCCTCCGTTGTCTTCTGCTGGCTGCCGGTGATGCTGCGCACCGCGCCCTGAAGCTGTTCTTCCGCGACCTTGACGACCTGCGAAGGGATGCACGTCGCGTGGGCGAACGCGAGCACGGCGGTCTCGTCCCCGATGAACAGCACCGTGCTGGTGCGTTCCTGGTCGGAGTCGCCGGGGGTGCGGCAGGAAGTGCAGTCGTAACTGCCGGGGGTGTCGTCGCCGACGAGCAGCCGGTCGGCTTCGTCGTCGCCGATCTCGGCGCGTACGTCCTGGCTGACGTCGAGCATGCGCGGCACGGGTGGCTCCTCGAACTCGGTGCGTGGGCCGGGCGGTTCCCGGCTCATGAAAGGACAACGCGGGAGCTGTGGCCGGGGTCACGCACCGGAGCGGACGGAAGTGCGGCACAGGTCGACACATCGGTACGTCGAGGAGTCGACGCACGGGTCGAGCGCCGTCCGTGGCCGCCTGCGGCGCGCCTTCCCGAGGTTTTACCCGGGTGCGGGCAACCTCCCGACATCATTCCCCGTCAAGCTCGGAGGAAAGTGCCGGTGAACAGACCGGTGAACAGAGGGGAAGACCGCCGGGAAGTGCAGCCTGGCAGACCAGGTCGACCAGGGGGAAAACAGCGACACCATGCATATTTCTTTTCTTCTTCACAACGCCTATGGGATCGGGGGAACGATCCGGACGACCTTCACGCTGGCCCGCACGCTCGCCGAACAGCACGACATCGAGATCGTGTCGGTCTTCCGCCACCGCGAGGCACCCGCCCTCGGCGCACCCGAGGGCGTGACGCTGCGCCACCTCGTGGACCTGCGCAAGAAGAGCGCGGCCTACGACGGGGATGCCGCCGAACACGCGCGGCCCGCCGCGGTGTTCCCGCGCGGCGACAGCCGGCACAAGCAGTACAGCCGGCTCACCGATGCCCGGATCGCCGCCCACCTCCAGGGAATCGAGGCGGACGTCGTCGTCGGCACCCGCCCCGGACTCAACGTCCACCTCAGCCGCCAGACCCGCCGCGGGCCGGTGCGTGTGGGGCAGGAGCACCTGACGCTGGACAGCCACAGCTACCGGCTGCGCCGCGAGATCGCCCACCGGTACACCCTGCTCGACGCGCTCACCACGGTCACCCGCGCCGACGCGGACGACTACCGCAGCCGCCTGAAGCTGCCCGGCGTCCGGATCGAGGCCATCCCCAACGCGGTCCCCGAGCCCGACTGTGCGCCCGCCGGGGGCGACCTGAAGCGGGTCGTCGCGGCGGGCAGGCTGACCCGGGTCAAGCGCTACGACCTGCTCGTACGGGCCTTCGCCCAGGTCTCCGCCGCCCGCCCGGACTGGCGGCTGCGGATCTACGGCGGCGGGGACGCGACCGGTAACGAACAGGCCGCCCTGCGCGCCCTCATCGACGAACTCGGCCTGCACAACCACGTGTTCCTGATGGGCTCGGCCAACCCGATGGAGGCCGAGTGGCCCAAGGGGTCGATCGCCGCCGTCACCTCGGACCGCGAGTCCTTCGGCATGACCATCGTCGAGGCGATGCGCGGCGGCCTGCCCGTCGTCGCCACCGACTGCCCGCACGGACCGGCCGAGATCATCGAGGACGGCACCGACGGCCGGCTCGTACCGGTGGGCGACCCTGACGCGATCGCCGCCGCGCTGCTCCAGCTGATCGAGAACGACGAACTGCGCCACCGGATGGGCCGGGCGGCGCTCGACGCATCGGCACGCTTCGACCCGGCGCGGATCGCCGAGCGCCACGAGAGCCTGTTCACCGAGCTCGTCGCCCGCGGTGCGCAGGGCCGGGGCCACAGCGCCCTGCGCACGGCCCTGCACCGCACCCGGGGCAGCGTGCTCGACGGGGCGTACGCCCTGCGCTACAAGGCCGCTGACGTACTCCGCAAGGGAAGGGCCGTATGACCGACGCCACCGCCACAACCGCCGTACGCGCCGACTGCGCCGCCGATCCGGCCGGAGCGCTCACCTTCGACCTGGCTCCCGCCCCCGATCCGGACGCCGTACTGCTGCTGCGCCGCCGGGGCGCGGCGGGCAGCCGCCCCGGCGGTACGGTGCGGCTCCCGCTCACCCGGTCCGGGCCCGGGCGGCGGCTGCGGGCCGTCCTCCCGCCCACCACCGCACTGCCCGAGGGGCGCTGGGACGCTTATGTCGAGGAGCCCGGGGGCGAGGGCACCCGGACCGTCGAGCCGGGACTGCGGGATCTGCGCGCCCTCGTCGACCGCAGCCCGGACACCCGTGCCCCCGAGGTCAGCGCCCGGGTCCCCTACCCGACCGCCGACGGCCGGCTCGCCCTGCGCTGCTGGGTCCGCGCCCCGCACGCCGAGGCGGGGGCCATCGCCGTCGGCCCGTCGGGCATGACGGCCGAGGGCGTGCTGTACGGCGTCACGGCGGGGGAGACGGCGGTCGTCGAAGCACGGCTCCCCGGCGAGCCGGAGCGCGTGCACCGCTTCCCGCTCAGCTCGCCGGACGCGCCGTCCGGCGGCTTCGCCTTCGCTCTGCCGTTCGCCGCGCTGGTGACGGGGCCGGTGCGTGGGGAGCAGCTCTGGCAGCTGTGGCTGGTTCCGGCCGAGGGGGCGGCCGGGGTCAGGATCTCGCGCATCCTCGACGACGTCTGGTCCCGCAACAAGTCCTACGTCTACCCGGGCCGCGCGGCCGCCGACGGGGTGGTCGCCACCCCCTGCTACACCGCCGACAACGATCTCTGCGTACGGCTGGCGTCCTCACCCGCCGCCGGATGAGGGCTTGCGGACACAAGCTGTCCGCAAGCCCTGGCAGACTCTCCCGCATGTTGGAGACCTCGGCACGGCTGCTGCGCCTGCTCTCACTGCTCCAGGCCCACCGGGACTGGTCCGGCGCCGATCTCGCCGACCGGCTCGGCGTCACTCCGCGCACCCTGCGGCGGGACGTCGACAAGCTGCGCGAGCTCGGCTACCCGGTGAACGCCAGCCGGGGCACCGGCGGCGGCTACCAGCTCGGGGCGGGCGCGCAGCTGCCGCCGCTGCTCCTGGACGACGAGGAGGCCGTCGCGGTCGCCGTGGGCCTGCGCACGGCGGCCGGCCATGGCGTCGAGGGCATCGGCGAGTCCTCCGTACGGGCGCTCGCCAAGCTTGAGCAGGTGCTGCCGAACCGGTTGCGCCGCCGGGTGGGCGCACTCGGCGCGTTCACCGTGCCGATGGTCCACGGGCCGGACGCCTCCGCCGTCGATCCCGCCGTACTCACCGAGCTGGCGAGCGCCTGCCGGGACGCCGAGCGGCTGCGGTTCGCCTACCGCACCCACGGCGGGGAGGTCTCGCGCCGGACCGTGGAGCCGCACCGGCTCGTCTGCACCGAGCGCCGCTGGTACCTGGTGGCCTGGGACCTGGACCGGGCTGACTGGCGCACCTTCCGGGCGGACCGGATCACCCCCACCCCGCCGCACGGCCCCCGCTTCTCCCCGCGCACCCCGCCCGCCGAGGACCTGGCGGCGTACGTCTCCCGGGGCGTCGCGGTCTCCGCCTACGCGGCCCGGGCGGTCATCCTGCTGAACGCTCCGCTGGCGGAGGCGGCCCGGCGGGTGTCGCCGTCCGCCGGGGTTCTGGAGGCCGTGGACGCGGACACCTGCCGGCTCACCGCGGGCGCTCCGAATCTTGAGGTGCTGGTGATCCACGTGCTGATGATGGGGATCGATTTCGAAGTCGTCGAACCGCCCGAGCTCACCGAGGTGATGCGGGAGGCCCGGGACCGGCTCACCCGCGCGCTCGGCGGATCGTGAGACTCCGGTCGTGCGCCCTCGTGCGGGAAGCGTGCTCCCGCACGAGAAGTGAGAGAAACGTGAAGAAAAGCGTGCCCCGTTTAAGGAACGGGGAAAATCACGGTGCCCGGCCATTCGGGTGACGCCCCGCCCGGATGGCAGAGAAGAAGGTCATCACGGTGATTCCGGAGTGCCGTCACGACCCCCGTCACCGGGTCGATCCGGGGCGTCGGCTATTTCGTACAGATGCTTCCGGGCGGCCCGTTCGAGTGAAAAGCCACCGGTATACAGGTGTGGGAATTCTGTGACACAAGCGTGACCGCCACGGCATCCGGAGATGCACGGCGTCCCCTCCCGGCCCGGCCTTCCGTCACGGTCCGGGGCCGCCTACGGTGAGGGCATGGCATCTCTACCGACCCCTCCAGCACAGCCGGACGACGCCGCCGAGTCGTACGTCGGTCTCGGCGCCGACGCCGCCGAGCAGCAGGCGAGAAGCCGCGGCTGGGACACGGTCCGGGCGGTTCCGCCGGGCACCTTCCTCACCATGGAGTTCCGCCACGGGCGCATCAACTTCCAGGTCGAGGACGGCACCGTGACGCGCTGCTGGGTGGGCTGAACCGCCGCACACCCCTCGACGGCCGAAGGCCCCGACCGTGGTCGGGGCCTTCGGCGTGCGGGGCCGGGCTGTGCGTACCGTTCCCGCGGTAACGGGGAGGGGGCGTTCAGCGGCCCGGCCGCACGGGCTGCGCCGCGTGGGCCCGGGCCCTGCCCCCGGGCGCCGTATGACCCACGGCAAGGGCCGGATCGATCGCGGCGGCCTCGGTGGCGAGGCCGTCGGCGCCGAGCGACTGGGGGAGCAGCACCGGCTGCGGGCCCTCCTCGGCGACGGGCTGCGGACGGGAGCCGCCGAGGCGCTCGCGCCACCGCCGGCGCATCGCGAAGATCCAGGCCTCGGTCCGCGCGATCAGTGGCTCGAACCAGGGCAGTGCCAGCAGGATCAGCAGCCCGGCCGCCCAGCCCAGCAGGACATCGCTGAGCCAGTGCGTACCGATGTAGACGGTGGTGAGGCCGACGCCCAGCGAGACCGTCGCGGAGAGGGCCGACAGATAGCGCCTGGCACGTGGCGTGGTGGCCAGATAGGCCAGGATTCCCCAGGTCACGACGGCGTTGGCGGTGTGTCCCGAAGGAAATATATCGCCGCCGGCGAACATCTCGGCCGAGCCGATCTGCGTCGCGTAGTGCGGGCCCAGCCGCCCGAGGCCCAGCTTGACCGCGCCCACCGTCACATTGAGCAGCAGCAGGGACGTGCCGAGGACCAGCAGCGGGCGGAGTGTGTGCTGACGCCAGGAGCGCCAGCCCAGCCAGCAGGCGACCATCACCGCCGTGGGGCCGCGCTGGCCGAGCACGACGTAGTAGTCGAGGAAGGGGTGCACTTCGGGCCACTGCTGGTAGGGCCGGAACAGCATGACCTTCCAGTCCAGGGCCACCAGCCAGGAGGTGACCAGGACCGCGAAGACGATGGCGAGATAGAACGCCAACGTCCCGCCGAAGAGGGCGATGCGGTGACGGCTCATCCGCGGTGGCTCTATCTTCGGCGGTTCCGGCTCCCGGTCCAGCCGGGCAAAGATGTCGGTACGCACCCAATCGACGTTACAGCGAGTGAGCGTGCGAGCAGGCCAATCCGGCCGCTTTGTGATGACGATGTGATGTGGACTTCGTCTCAGAACGGCTTCTTTTTCGGGCGCGGAGAAGAATCTCCGTGATCTTGCGGTCAATTGCCCCCGGGCCCCGTTCGGAAGCGTGTTTGATCTCCCGATGAATTGGCTCCGCGGGAATCCGCCGGAATTGATCCCGCCATTCGGGGGAGGGGGGCGCCCGTGCGCCCGGGCCTGCCGGAGGCCCGGGCGCACGCGGGGCACGGGGAGCCCCCCGAACGGGCCCGGTATGGCGTACGACACACTGTGTGGCGGACCGGGGTATGAGGTGGACCACGTGTGACCTCACCGAACTGGCGTACGCTGACGGCGCACTCGCCCGTCGATGCCGGGCCCGAGGTGATCGGCAGAAACCCCCCAGGGGGCGCGCCCCGCATCACCGTCGGTCCGCCGAGCGCGAGGGACTCATCGGGAGGTACGCAGATGTCCGGGACGACCACGGCCGGAGTCCGGCTGCGCCGAGCCGCCGCCGACGCCAATCGCTGGGTCGTCCTCGTGGTCCTCTGCCTCAGTCTCCTGGTCGTGGCACTGGACGCCACCGTGCTCCACGTCGCCGTTCCGGCCGTCACCGAGGACCTGCGCCCGAGCGGCACCGCCCTGCTGTGGATCGTCGACTCCTACCCCCTGGTCTGCGCCTCGCTGCTCATCCTCTTCGGCACGCTGGGTGACCGGATCGGCAGACGCCGGGTCCTGCTCCTCGGCTACGCGATCTTCGCCATCGCCTCCGCGCTCGCGGCGACGGCCGACACCCCCGGCGTCCTCATAGCGGCCCGCGCCCTGCTCGGCGTCGGCGGCGCGATGATCATGCCCGCCACCCTGTCGATCCTGCGCCAGGTCTTCCCCGACCGCCGGGAGCGGGCGCTCGCGATCGGGGTGTGGACCGCGGTCGCCGCGGTCGGGGCGGCCACCGGGCCGGTCATCGGCGGCTTCCTGGTCGAGCACTTCTGGTGGGGCTCGGTCTTCCTGATCAACATCCCGCTGATGGCCGTGATCCTGCCGCTGGGCCGCTGGCTGCTGCCCGAGTCACGCGGCGGCGCCGACGGCCCGTGGGACGTGCTGGGTGCGCTGACCGCCGCCGCCGGAGTGCTCGGGGTCGTCCTCGGAGTCAAGCGCCTCGGCGGCGGCGCGAGTCTCTTCGACCCGGTCGCGCTCGGCCCGCTCGCCCTCGGCCTCGCGCTCCTGATCGTGTTCGTGCGCCGTCAGAAGCGCCGTACGCATCCGCTCATCGACATCGCGATGTTCGCCCGCCCGGCCTTCTCCACCGCCGTCGGCTGCATCGTCCTCGCCATGCTGGCCCTGGTCGGCCTCCAGCTGATCGCCGTGCAGTACCTCCAGCTGGTGCTGGGGCTCAGCCCGCTGGAGACCGGGCTGCGGCTGCTGCCGCTGACGTTCGCCGCGATGGCCGCGGGAGCCACCGGCTCCTCCGCCCTGCGCCGGCTGGGCCCGCGCCGCATGGTGGGCTGGGGTTTCGTCCTCACCGCGTCCTCGGTGCTGCTGCTCACCTCGATGGGCCAGCACGACCGTCCCGCCCTGCTGACCTGTGCCTTCGTCCTGCTCGGCTTCGGACTTCAGACGACGCTCTTCGGGGCGTACGAGTCGATGCTCAGCGACGCCCCGCCGGAGCGTGCCGGTGGCGCGGCGGCGATCGGCGAGACCTCGTACCAGCTGGGCGCGGGCCTCGGCATCGCCCTGCTCGGCAGTGTCATGAACGCGGCCTACGCCCCCGGCCTCGCCTCCCTGCGCGAGAAGGGCGTCCCCGCCCGGGCGGGCGCCGAGGCCTCCCACTCGCTGGGGGAGGCCTACCAGGTCGCCGCGCAGCTGGGCGGTCCGATGGGCGAGCTGCTGCGCTCCACGGCCCGGCACGCCTTCGTCGGCGGACTCCACATCACGCTCTTCGTCAGCGCCGGGCTGCTGCTGCTCGGCGCGCTCGCCGCGCTGCGGCTGCCGAAGGCCATGGACTGCCCGTCGAAGGAGCTCTGTCCCCGGGCCGACAGCGACGCCGTCCGGCCGGTCGCCCCGGCCGTCCAGGAGCGCCCGGCCCCGCGTCTGACGCTGCCCGCGCGGCGCGAGCCCGCCGAGGCGGCCGGCTCTGGACGAGCGGCACACTGAGCCGTAACGTCAGCACGAACGCCCTGACTACCACTGCTAGTTTCCGGAGGGCGGGGGTGTCTCCCGGTCCTCCGAGCACCGTGCGAGCCGCCGGAGGCACCCTCATGTCCAGCACCGAGTCCGCGAAGCCGTCGAAGCTCCCGCCGTTCGACGCATCCGATCCCCTCGGCATCGATGACCTGCTCGGCCCCGACGACCTCGCGATCCGCGACACCGTCCGCACCTGGGCCGCCGACCGCGTCCTGCCGCACATCGCCGAGTGGTACGAGAACGGCGAGCTGCCCGGCATCCGGGAGCTGGCGCGCGAACTCGGGGCGCTGGGCGCGCTCGGCATGTCGCTGGAGGGCTACGGCTGCGCCGGGGCGAGCGCCGTCCAGTACGGTCTCGCCTGCCTGGAGCTGGAGGCCGCCGACTCCGGGATCCGCTCGCTCGTCTCCGTACAGGGCTCGCTCGCGATGTACGCGATCCACCGCTTCGGCTCCGAGGAGCAGAAGCAGCGGTGGCTGCCCGGCATGGCGTCCGGCGAGATCATCGGCTGCTTCGGCCTGACCGAGCCGGACCACGGCTCCGACCCGGCCGGGATGCGGACGTACGCCAAGCGCGACGGCGAGGACTGGGTGCTCACCGGCCGCAAGATGTGGATCACCAACGGCTCGGTCGCCGGGGTCGCGGTCGTCTGGGCGCAGACCGACGAGGGCGACGAGGGCCGGGGCATCCGCGGCTTCGTCGTCCCGACCGGCACGCCCGGCTTCTCCGCCCCGGAGATCCGGCACAAGTGGTCGCTGCGCGCCTCGGTCACCAGCGAACTGGTCATGGACGGGGTCCGGCTGCCCGCCGACGCGGTGCTCCCGGGTGCAAAGGGGCTGCGCGGCCCGCTCAGCTGTCTGAGCCACGCGCGGTACGGCATCGTCTGGGGCGCCATGGGCGCGGCGCGGGCCAGCTTCGCGTCGGCCCGCGACTACGCGAGGAGCCGGGAACAGTTCGGCCGGCCGATCGGCGGCTTCCAGCTCACCCAGGCCAAGCTGGCGGACATGGCCCTGGAGCTGCACAAGGGCATCCTGCTCGCCCACCATCTGGGGAGGCGCATGGACGCGGGACGGCTCCGCCCCGAACAGGTCAGCTTCGGCAAGCTCAACAACGTGCGGGAGGCCATCGAGATCTGCCGCACCGCGCGCACGATCCTCGGGGCCAACGGGATCTCGCTGGAGTACCCGGTGATGCGGCACGCCACGAATCTGGAGTCGGTGCTCACCTACGAGGGCACCGTGGAGATGCACCAGCTGGTGCTGGGCAAGGCGCTCACCGGTCTCGACGCCTTCCGGTGACCACGGCACGTCCGAAGGGGCGCGCCGACCGGAGACGCTGACCGGAACTTTCCGGCGAGCGCCCTGCTCAGCTCTGGTTGAAGAAGCCGTCGGTCGTACGGCCGGCGGCTTCACCGGCCACCACCTGGGTGTCGGCCGGGGACAGCAGGAAGACCCGGGTGGCCACCCGGTCGATCGAACCGCGCAGACCGAAGATCAGCCCGGCGGCGAAGTCCACCACGCGCTTGGCGTCGGCGGGGTCCATGGCCGTGAGGTTGACGATCACCGGGACACCGTCCCGGAACAGCTCACCGATGGCCCGGGCGTCCCGGAAGCTGTCCGGGGTCACCGTGGCGATCCGGCGGTCCTGCTCCTCGGCCGCCTCGGCGGCCACCTGCACCCGCGGGTCGGTGACCCAGGCCTGGTTGTTCGTGCCGGTCTCCGCGCCCTCGGCGTACTCGTCGTCGTAGTACCGCTCGTCGTTGTCCTCCACGAGGCCCAGCCAGGCACTCGCCTTGCGCACCGATCCCATGGACGCCTCCTCTCACCGCGGTTCCTTGGTGTTCCGCATCTCTTTCGTATCCCTATGGTCGTCCATGATGCGGATACCGCGCCAAGTGGATAGTCGGCGCGCAGGCGATTCGTGACGGTACTGGTGCAGAAGATGTGGCGGTTCGTCAGGTTTCTGCCCGTATAAGACGGGTTGCGAAAGGAAAATATGATGCTCCGGTCCGTACGGGTGATGGAGGGGACGTACGGGTGAACGGATCGCTCGATACGATGCACGGCGCTCCGGTGCGCGAGTGGCGCGCACCGGCCGGAACAGCTCGCGGGGGATCGTCGTGTTCGGAATCGTCAGGCCCTGTACGCACCGGCTCTCCGAGGGGCTCCGGACCGAGTGGATGGCCCATCTCTGCGGTCTCTGCCTGGCTCTGAGGGCGGATCACGGACAGTTCGCCCGGATGGTCACGAACTATGACGGTCTGATCGTCTCGGTTCTGACGGAGGCTCAGACGGGGCTCACCCCGGCCGGACGCCGCACCGCGGGCCCCTGCCCGCTGCGTGCCATGCGCACCGCCCCGGTCGCCCGGGGTGAGGGGGCCAGGCTCGCCGCCGCTGTCTCGCTCGTCCTCGCCTCGGCGAAGGTCCGCGACCACGTCGCCGACCGGGACGGGCTGTTGGCCCGCCGCCCGGTCGCCGCCGCCGCGCGCCGGGTGGCCGCGGGCTGGGACCGCGCGGGCGCCCGGACCGGGGCCGCACTCGGTTTCGACACCGCCCTCCTGGTCGACGCGATCGACCGGCAGACCGGGATCGAGACGCTCGCCGGACCCGGCACCCCGCTGCTGACGGTCACCGAACCCACTGAGACGGCCACCGCCGCCGCCTTCGCCCACACCGCCCACCTCGCGGGCAGGCCGCAGAACGCCGCGCCGCTCGCGGAGGCGGGCAGGCTCTTCGGGCGGCTCGCTCATCTGCTGGACGCCGTGGAGGACCGGGAAGCCGACGCCGCGTCGGGCGCCTGGAACCCGCTCACGGTGACCGGCACCCCGCTAGCCGAGGCGCGTCGACTGTGTGACGACGCGCTGCACGGCGTACGGCTCGCGCTGCGCGAGGTGGAGTTCGTGGACGGCGAGCTCGTCCACGTGCTGCTCGCCCACGAACTGCGGCGCTCGATCGACCGGGCGTTCGGCTCCTCGTCCTGCTCGCACCGGCAGCCCGGTGAGGGCCGGGGGCTGCTGACCCCGGACGGCGCCTTCGGGCCGCCGCCGGGTCATCCGTACGCTCCTGGGGGCCCGGGCTCCCCGCCGCCCCCGCCGCAGCCGCCCCGTGACCGGCGCGGGCTGATCGCCGGGTGCCTGGTGTGGGCCGGCCTCGCCTGCACCTGCCAGATGTGCTGCGGGAGCTTCGAGGACCCCTGGAGCCGGGAGCGGCGGGAAGGGCTGTGCAACAGCTGCGGCGACTGCTGCGAGGTGTGCAACTGCTGCGGCCAGTGCGGCGAGGGCTGCTGCTGTTGCGGCGAATCCTGCGGCTGCGACTGCTGAGGTGGCGTCAGCCGCTTCCCCGCTGCGGTCGCACCTCGGCCCCGCCGAGCCGTATGGAAAGGTTGACCGCATGAGCACGGACGTGACGCAGCAGGAGCAGGTGGGCGGCCCGGACGCCGCGCGGGACTGGCAGCGGTGGCACGCGGGGCGCGTCGTCGCGGTCGCCGCCCCGTACGGCCCTCTCTCCCTGACCGGGACCCACTGGCTCTCCGACTACCCGGAAGGGCGAATTCCGGCCGTCCCGGGTCACTGGCGCGAGGACGGCGACGAGGTGGTCCTCACGGCCGCGGCGGACGACGGCATCGTTGTCGACGGCAGGGCGCTGACCGGCGAGGTCCGGCTCGGCGCGGACCGCGGACCCATCGACGACTCCCGGGTGACGCAGGGGGTCCGGCGGCTGGTGGTGCTCCGCCGCGAAGGGCTCTGGGCGGTACGGGACTTCGACCCGGACTCGTCGGCCCGGCACGCCTTCTCGACCATTGAGGCCACCCCGTACGACCCCCGCTGGGTGCTGCCCGGCGTCTTCCGTCCGTACGGCGGCGACCGGACCGTGCGGGTGGCCAACGCCGACGGGGTCGAGCGGGGGCTCGGGCTCGGCGGGGAGCTCGCCTTCACGGTGGACGGGGACGAGCACACGCTCCAGGTGGCGGTCGAGCCCGACGGTTCCCTATGGGCCGTCTTCGCCGACGCCACCAGCGGGAACGGCAGCTACCGCTTCCGTTTCCTGCGCCCCGGCGCACCGGACGGGGACGGTGGCGTGCGGGTCGACTTCAACCGTGCCCTGCTGCCGCCCTGTGCCTTCGCCGATCACTTCATCTGCCCCTTCCCGCCCCCGGGCAACACGCTCACCGTGGCGGTCCCGGCGGGGGAGCGGAACCGCGTCGACTCCTGACCTGCGAGACGTCCCTCCGGCCCCGGCGGCCCCACGGCTTCCGGGGCCGGATACGCGTGGGGCCCGCGTGGCCGAAAGGCATGCTTGCGCCGCCTGTCCGGCCCCCTCGATACTCCCGTCAGCGATTGTCAGGGGCACGGCAAACTCGGAATCCGGACACGCCCCCGACTGCGCCTCACGGGCCCACCACCCCACAGGAGGGCCCCCGATTCCCCTCGGAGGAACCCGAAGTGAGGATCAAGCGCACCAGCAACCGCTCCAGCGTGGCGAGAGGCGTCCGTACCACGGCCGTCCTCGCGGGGCTCGCCGCCGTCGCGGCCATGGCCATCCCCACCGCGAACGCCGAAACCCCCCGTACGTTCAGCGCCACCCAGCTGACCGCGGCGAGCGACGCCGTGCTCGGCGCCGACATCGCGGGCACCGCCTGGAACATCGACCCGCAGACCAAGCGCCTCCTCGTCACCGTGGACAGCACGGTCACACAGGACGAGATCAACCGGATCAAGAAGGCGGCCGGCGCCAACGCCTCCGCCCTCACGATCGAGCGCACGCCCGGGAAGTTCACCAAGCTGATCTCCGGCGGCGACGCGATCTACTCCAGCACCGGACGCTGCTCCCTCGGCTTCAACGTCCGCAGGGGAAGTACCTATTACTTCCTGACCGCCGGTCACTGCACCAACGGGACGGGCACCTGGTGGGCCAACTCCGCCCGCACCACCGTGCTCGGCACGACCGCCGCGTCCAGCTTCCCGAACAACGACTACGGCATCGTGCGCTACACCAACTCCACCATTCCCAAGAGCGGCACGGTCGGCGGCCAGGACATCACCAGCGCCGCCAACGCCACCGTCGGGATGGCCGTCACCCGCCGGGGCTCCACGACCGGCACCCACAGCGGATCGGTCACCGGACTCAACGCCACCGTCAACTACGGGGGCGGCGACGTCGTCTACGGCATGATCCGCACCAACGTGTGCGCCGAGCCCGGCGACTCCGGCGGCCCGCTCTACTCCGGCACCCGGGCGATCGGTCTCACCTCCGGCGGCAGCGGCAACTGCTACTTCGGGGGCACGACCTTCTTCCAGCCGGTCGTCGAAGCCCTGAACGCGTACGGCGTGAGCGTGTACTGACCGGCGCACCGGGCCGCGCCCGGAGCCGTATCCGTACATACGAGCCCCCGTCCGGAATTCCGGACGGGGGCTCCCGCTCGTCGGGGAGCTCTTGAGAGGATGGCGCCACGACGGCATCAGGGGGTAGCAGGTCCGTGAATCGCATCGGAGTGACCGGTCACCGCTCCATCCCCGCCGAGGCCGAGGCCCATGTGCTCGCGGGGCTGCGGGCCGAGCTGTGCGGCCTCGACGGCGCGACCGAGGCGCTCTCCAGCCTGGCGGTCGGCGCCGACCAGCTCTTCGCCGACCTGGCCCTCGCCTGCGGGGCCAAGCTGACGGCGGTGATCCCCAGCGGCGACTACGAGGCCTGCTTCGAGAACGCCGTGGACCTGGCCCGCTACCGGGCGCTCAGGGCGCGCGCGGCCCAGGAGGTCCGGCTGGACTTCCCCCACTCCACGGACGAGGCGTACTACGCGGCGGGCGCCTACATCGCCGACCACTGCGACCGGCTGCTGGCCGTCTGGGACGGCCGCCCGGCCCGTGGCCTCGGCGGGACGGGCGACATCGTGACGTACGCCCGCGCCCTGGGCCGCCCGGTCACCGTCATCTGGCGCGACGGGGTGCTGCGCACCTGAGCCCCCGCCGGTTCCGCCCGGCTCACACCCGGTGTCTGACCAGCCAGTCGGTGTGTTCGGGCGAGACGATCCGCTCGGTCTCGAACACCGCGGCGGGCCACTGCCGCTCGGTGAGGGTGGTCTCCATCGCGGCCTGCATCGACTCCAGGTCCTGCTCCACCAGCGAATGAGCCGAGATCAGCGGATGGTGACGGCGCATCTCGTTCCAGGCGAGGCAGGCGGCGGCGGCCGCGGACAGCACCCCGGTCAGTCCGAAGGCGCGCCCCACCCCGAAGGCCTGGAGCACGCTGAGCGCCAGCGCCGGGAGGGTCAGGGCGACGACGGCCCCCGACCACAGGAGCGCCCCGCGCCGCGAGACCTGCTGGCGTCTGCGGTACCAGCGCCGCTGTTCGATGAGCCGGTCCCGTACATATGTTTCCTTGCGGACGGTGTAGGCCTTGTTCCTTAAGGTGCGCATCGATTCCGTAATGAGGCCGCCGCCGGAATCCGCCAGCTTCTCGCGAGGGTCCGCCCAGCCTACTTTCCGCAGTTCCTGAAGGCCTTCTTCGAGGCGATTGGCGAACAGGGCCTCGGGGTGTTCGGCCGAGCTGTCGAAGGGCGAGCCGTGGACCGCGTAGCGCCAGCAGTTGGACTTGATGAACTCGGCCGCCGAACGGTTCAGTTGCCAGTGCGACTTTGCTTTGCGGCGGGAGGCGAGGAAGGTCGCGATCAGGACACCGAGGTACGCCAACGCCGCTGCGGCGTCGAGGAGTTGGAAAGAGCCTCCGAGCCGGACCTGCCACGGCAGGGCCGCGGGCACGGCTCCCGCGGCGAGCAGTGCCAGTTGTCCGCGCGTGGTGTTCACGGCCTCGCGCTGCCGGGCGACGGCTATGGCGTCCGTGTGATGGAACAGGACGGGCAGGTCGGCGTTCCTGAAGACCATGCTCTGCAGGGGTCCCGGAATCGCCGTCATGATCGCTCCTTTGTCCCGTACCGTTTTCCCCGCATGACGGAATGAAATATTCCGATCCATTTGGAGCAGTCGCGCGTTCACCGGAGGTTGTGCCCGCGTGCAAGAGTTGCGCGCGCGGGGTATGAGAGTAAAGTCGTGCCGCCGGACACTGCAATGGTGCAGTTGCCGGTGCTCATTCCGTGTCCGGAACGAACCCATCAAGGACGGCCGTGAAGACCTACGAATCCTCTCCCTCCTTCGCTGTTGCGAAGAAGAGTCGTGTTCCACTCGCGAAGATCGAGGCTTCGGACAGCGCTGCCGCGCTGAAGCTCGGGCGCGTGTTCGCATCGACGACCGGTCGTTCCACGCAGACTGCCACCTTCAACTCTGCGCTGTAGGCGACTCACCAGCGATACCCGCCAGCTGGTATGACGCGGTGTCAGCAGCTGGCTAGACTGGTGAAATGACAGGACCCGCGGTGCCATTCCGCGAAATCGTTCTGAAGGTTCACAGCAGGTGCGATCTCGCCTGCGACCATTGCTATGTCTATGAACACGCGGATCAGAGCTGGCGAACCAGGCCGAAGGTTATCTCTGACCACGTCATTCGCCGGACGGCCCAGCGCCTCGCTGAGCACGCCGGGACTCATGCACTGCCCTCCGTGACAGTGATCCTGCACGGAGGGGAGCCTCTGCTCGCCGGTCCCGCACGGCTGCGGACCGTCTGCGAGGAGTTCGGCTCCGCGCTCGCGGGCATCGCCGACCTGGATCTGCGCATCCACACCAACGGCCTCCAGCTGAGCCCCCGCTATCTGGACCTCTTCGACGAGTTCGGCGTCAAGGTCGGCATCTCGCTGGACGGCGACAAGGCCGCCAACGACCGCCACCGCCGCTACGCCGACGGGCGCAGCAGCCACCCCCTGGTCCTCAAGGCCGTGGAGCTGCTCGGCCAGGATCGCTACCGCCATCTGAACCTCGGCCTCCTGTGCACCATCGACATCGAGAACGACCCCGTCGCGGTCCTGGACGCCCTGACCGAACTCGAACCTCCGCTGGTCGACTTCCTCCTCCCGCACGCCACCTGGGACGAGCCGCCGCCCCGCCCGGACGGATCGCCCACCGCGTACGCCACCTGGCTCCTCGCGGTCTTCGACCGCTGGCAGGAACAGGGGCGACCGGTTCCGGTCCGCCTCTTCTCCTCGGTGCTCTCCACCCTCGGCGGCGGCCCCAGCCTCACCGAATCCCTGGGCCTGGCCCCCACCGACCTCGTCGTCGTCGAGACGGACGGCCAGCTGGAGCAGGTCGACTCGCTCAAGAGCGCCTACGAGGGCGCGGCCGCCACCGGTTTCGACGTCTTCTCCCACTCCTTGGACGAGGTCGCCGCCCACCCGGGAGTCCGGGCCCGGCAGCTCGGTCTGGCCGGGGTCGGCGAGGCCTGCCGCCGGTGCCCCGTCGTACGTTCGTGCGGCGGCGGGCTCTACACCCACCGCTACCGCTCGGCGAGCGGCTTCGACAACCCCTCCGTCTACTGCGCCGACCTGGAGGCGCTCGTCCGGGGCATCCAGCAGCGCACCGAGTCGGCCACCGTCTCCCCGGCGCTGGGCGACCCGGCGGACCTGGCCGCCGCCCAGCAGGATCTGACCCGCACCCTGCTCGCCCTGCTGCACGCCGAACTCGACGGCCGCGCGGGGCAGGAGTGGGACGAGGCCTGGGCGATCGCGGCCGCGGCCGAGTCCTCCGAGCCCGGCGCCGCCGCCCTCGACGAGGTCCTGGCCCACCCGTATGCGCGCACCTGGCTGCTGGACGTGCTCGAAGGGCTGCGCGCCGGGAGCCCGGAGGCCGTCGGCGCCGCGCTGCGGCTCTCCGCCCAGGTCGCGGCGGCGGCCGTACGGGGGGGTCTCGACCTGGCCGTCCCCGTCACGTACCGCGCCGGACGCATCGCCCTGCCCACCCTCGGCGAGCTGCGGCTCGGCGGCCCCGGGGAGAGCGGCCGCGTCTCGGTGCGCGCCACCGGCGACGGGTTCGAGGTCCGGAGCGAGGACGGCACCCGCCGCGCGATCGCGCTGGACGGCCGGGACGCCCCCGGCTGGCGCCCGGTCCGCCGGCTCGCGGCGGCCGGTGTCCCCGCGTTCCTGCTCGACGACCTCGACCCGTACCGCGACTGCTTCACCGCGCCCGCCGCACCGCGCCTCGCGCCGGACGCGGCGGACCGGTGGGCCGCGGTCATCGGCCGGGCGTGGGCGCTGCTGGCGGAGGCCGCCCCGGAGCAGGCCGCCGCCGCGGCGGCCGGTCTGACGACGCTGACCCCGGTGCAGCCGCCCGCACCGTGCGGGCCGGGGCGGCAGGAGGGGCGGCAGCACGGCTACGGGGCGCTCGGCCTGCCGGTGACGGGGGACGCGGAGGAGCTGGCGCTCGCGTTGCTGCGGGGCCACCGGCGTACGGGACTGCGGGCCCTGCTCGACGTCACGGACCTCTACGCCTCGGACGGGGCCTGGACCCACCGGTCGCCCTGGCGGGAACAGGAGGTCCCGTTCTCCCGGCTGCTGGCCGACACCCACGAGCGCGTGGGGCTCGCCGCGCTGGACCCCCGCTTCCTCCGGGGTGTGCCCGAAGCGCTCGACCGCCTCGAAGGGGCGGCCGAGCCGACGGTGGACGGGCTGCGGCTGCTGGATCTCCTGCGCAAGGAGACGAGCGGGGCGGTGCACCGGGGGAGTGGCGCGGTACACACGGGGACAAGCGGGGATAAGCACCCCAGGATTACTTTCGATCAAGAAAGACTCTGACGAAACCTGGGTATGAATGACTGGAAAGCGGCGTTGAATGACTGAACGTCAGGGGGGTGGAACAAGGTCCACTCCGGAATGATGAATCCGCTCGCATTCATCACCGACCTTGGGTGCGGGTGCTCATACAGGACGGGGGTCGTGTGCACGCATCGACGCAGCAGCGAGCGGCGGACCATCGGCCGTACTTCTTTCTGAGTTACGCCCACACACCGGGGTACGGCGGTGGTACGGACCCCGATATGTGGGTCGAGCGGCTTTTCCAAGATCTTTGCGGTCATGTGATGGCCATGACCGACCTGCCCGCGGGCGCGCCCGCGGGATTCATGGACCGGGAGATACGTTCCGGAGAGGGCTGGTCGGAACGGCTCGGTGACGTCCTCGCCACCTGCCGGGTCTTCGTCCCGCTGTTCTCGCCGCGCTACTTCGCCAGCGAGATGTGCGGCAAGGAGTGGTACGCCTTCGAGCAGCGCGCCATCCACCACCGGGCCCGCTCCAACCAGCCCGCCGAGGCCATCGTCCCCGCCCTCTGGGTGCCGGTGCCGCCGAGCCAGCTCCCCGGATCGGCTGAGCGCTTACAGTTCAACCACCGCGACTTCGGGGACCGTTACGTCAGCGACGGCCTCTACGGTCTGATCAAGCTCAGACTCTTCGCCCAGGAGTACGAACGGGCCGTCTACGAACTGGCCAAACGCATCGTCAGCGTCGCCGACACGGTTCGCATCGACACCGGCCGCCCCGTCGACTACCGCCTCGCCCCCAGCGCCTTCGGCTCCCCCAGCAGCGGGGTCGGCGCCCCCCGGCCGATGCGGATCACCATCGCCGCACCCACCCGCCACGAGCTGCCCGAGGGGCGCGACGCCGACTACTACGGCGACCACCCGCAGGACTGGAACCCCTACCACCCGGACGCCGCCCGCCCCCTGGCCTACGTCGCCGAGGAGCTGGTGCGCTCGCTCAACTACCAGGCCCAGATCACCTCCTTCGACGAGGAGTCGGGCCAGCCCGAGGGCAAGGCCCCGCCCAGCACCCCGGAGATCCTCATCGTCGACCGCTGGGCCCTCCAGGACGAGGACCGCCGCCTCAGGCTCGCCGCCTTCGACGCCGAGAACCGCCCCTGGGTGACCATGGTCGTGCCGTGGAGCCGCGACGACCACCAGAGCCGGGCCGCGGAGGCGGAGCTGACCGAGAAACTCGAAGCGACCATGCCCGCCAGGATGCGCCACGGCCGGACCTTCTGTCGGGCCGCCGCCCGGGGCGTGCCCACGATGGAGGCCTTCGGGCAACTCCTGCCCCAGGTCGTCGAGGTGGCCGCCCAGCAGTATCTGAAACACGCGACGGCCTACCCGCCGGGCACCGGCGGCGGACACAGCGAACGGACCCGGCTCACCGGCCCCATGGGCGCCACCAGCTACACACCCGATCCGCACGACCTCGCGACGGAAGCGGAGGACATATGAGTACCGGTCGTGACGGACGCATCGTCACTTTCTACTCGTACAAGGGCGGCACCGGGCGCACCATGGCCCTCGCCAACACCGCCTGGATCCTCGCGGCCAACGGCAAGCGGGTGCTGGCCGTCGACTGGGACCTGGAGGCGCCCGGACTCCACCGGTTCTTCCACCCCTTCCTCGACCCCGCCACCCTCGGCGCCACCACCGGAGTGATCGACCTGATCACCGAGTACGCCTGGGCCGCGACCAGCCCCGCCCAGCGAGCCGACGACTGGCACCGCGACTACGCCCGCATCCAGCCGCACGCCGTGTCGCTGACCCCGGAGACGCTCGGCTGGGAGTTCCCGCAGGGCGGCACGCTCGACTTCGTCTCCGCCGGACGGCAGAACCGCGAGTACTCCGCGACCGTCTCCACCTTCGACTGGGACAACTTCTACGACCGGCTCGGCGGCGGCCACTTCTTCGACGCGCTGCGCGACGACATGAAGGCCAACTACGACTACGTCCTCATCGACAGCCGGACCGGCCTCAGCGACATCGCCGACATCTGCACCGTCCACCTCCCGGACGTGCTCGTCGACTGTTTCACCCTCAGCGACCAGTCCATCGACGGCGCGGCCTCCGTGGCCCGCCAGATCGCCGAGCGCTACACCGGCCGCCCCATCTCCGTCTTCCCCGTCCCCATGCGCATCGACGAGGGCGAGAAGGAGAAGGCGGACGCCGGACGGGCACTGGCCCGGCTCAAGTTCGACCGGCTGCCCCGCGACATGTCCGGCGACGAACTCACCGCCTACTGGGGCGCGGTGGAGATCCCCTACCGCCCCTACTACGCCTACGAGGAGACGCTCGCCACCTTCGGCGACGAGGCCGGGCTGACCAACTCGCTGCTCTCCGCCTTCGAACGGCTCACCGCGGTCATCACCGGCCGTGAGATCACCTCGATGCCCCCGATCGGCGAGGAGGTCCGCCTGCGGATCCGCGACGCCTTCACCCGGCGCAGGCCCGCTCTGCCCGCCGACCTCTTCCTCAGCTATGTGGCGGAGAACCGGATGTGGGCCGACTGGATCGAGTCCGTCCTCACCCGGGCCGGCTTCCGGGTCGTCCCGCGCGACGTCTCCGCCGACCGCCCGCCCGAGGACACCGCGAGCCCCGCCACCGAGAACGCCGCCCGCACGGTGGTGCTGCTCTCCACCGCCTACCTCAAGTCGCAGCGCGGCGTGGAGCTGTGGGAGCGGGCGGTCGCCGAGGACCCGGGCGGCGGCCGCCGCCAGCTGCTGCCCCTGCGGGTCGGGGACGTACGCCTCAGCGCCCCCTACATCGACCGCAACCCGGTCGACCTCTTCCGCCTCGACGAGGTGCACGCCACCACGGCCCTGATGCGCGCCCTGGACCGGCCGGTGCAGCTGGTCGACGGTGTGGCCCCGGGGCCCCGGTTCCCCGGCACCGTACCGAGGATCTGGAACGCACCGCCCCGCAACCCCGGGTTCACCGGCCGCTCGCTCGTCCTGGAGCGGATGCGCGACCAGCTCGGCGGCGGTCTGGCCGTCGTCCTGCCGCAGCCGCAGACCCTGTACGGACTCGGCGGTGTCGGCAAGACCCAGGTGGCCCTGGAGTACGTGCACCGCTTCATGGCCGACTACGACCTGGTGTGGTGGATATCGTCCGAACAGCCCGACGACGTGGTCGCCTCGCTCGCCGAACTCGCCGTCCGGCTCGGCGCCCAGGGCGGCGACGACATGGCGGTCGCCTCGCAGGAGGCCGTCGACCTGCTGCGGCGCGGGGTGCCCTCGGACCGCTGGCTGCTGGTCTTCGACAACGCGGACGATCCCGAGCAGCTGCGCCGCTACTTCCCGCAGGGCGGCTCCGGCCACATCCTGGTGACCTCCCGCAACCAGAGCTGGTCCCAGCACGGGGACGCCCTGCCCGTGGACGTCTTCCTGCGCGAGGAGTCCATCGAGCACCTCCAGCGCCGGGCCCCGGGGCTCAGCGACCAGGACGCCGACCAGGTGGCCACCGCCGTGGGCGACCTGCCGCTCGCCGTCGAGCAGGCGGCGGCCTGGATCGCGGAGACCGCCACCCCCATCGACGCCTATCTCGAACAGCTCGCCCAGCAGGCGCCCCGGGTCCTCGCCCTCAACCAGCCCGCGGGCTACCCGGAACCGGTCGCCGCCACCTGGAACATCTCCATCGCCCGGCTCAAGGAGCGCTCGCCCGCGGCCGTACGGCTGCTCCAGCTCTGCGCCTTCTTCGCCCCGGAACCGATCTCCGCGAACCTCCTCTACAGCAAGGAGATGATCGACGCGCTGAAACCGTACGACTCCTCGCTCCAGGAGAAGCTGGTGCTGGGCCGGGTCATCCGGGAGATCGGCCGGTTCGCCCTCGCCAAGGTCGACCAGGTCTCCAACTCCATCCAGGTGCACCGCCTCGTCCAGGCCGTGATCAAGGCGCAGCTCAGCGAGGAGGAGCAGCGCGAGGCCCGGCACGTCGTCCACCGCATCCTGGCCGGCGCCCGCCCCGACGACGACGAGCCGATCGACAACCCGGATACCTGGCCGCGCTTCACGACCATCTGGCCGCACCTGGGCCCCTCCGACGCCCGCAACTGCAAGGAGCCGGAGACCCGCAGGCTCCTGATCGACCGGGTCCGCTACCTCTGGAAGCGCGGCGACGTCAGGACTGCGGGGGCGCTGGGCGACGAGCTGCGGGAGATCTGGCAGGAGAAGCTGGGGGAGCGGGACCTGCAGTACCTGTACCTCTGCTTCCACCTCTCCAACATCCTGCGCACCCGCGGGCGTTACGTGGAAGCGAAGGAGCTCGACGAGTTCACGCTCCAGCGGCAGCGCGAGGTGCTGGGCCCGGAGCACCCGCACACCTACATGACCACCAGCAGCCTGGCCATCGACCTCGGGCTGCTCGGGGACTACGGCCGGGCGATCGAGATGGCGACCGAGGCCCACGAGGGATTCGGCCAGATCTTCCACGACTCCCACCCCCGGACCCTGGCCGCCGCCAACAACCTGGCCCTGAACCTGCGCAGCGTCGGCCAGTACGCCCGCGCCCGCGAGATCGACCAGGACGTCTACGATCTGCGCTCCCAGGTGCTCGGCCCGGAGCACCCCTACAGCCTGTCCTCCGCGATGAACCTGGCCCGCGATCTGCGCGAGGTCGGGCGGTACGAGGACTCCGTGGGCCTGCTCAGCCGCGCCTACGACAGCTGCAAGCGGACCCTGGGGCGCAGCTTCCCCACCACCCTGAGCGCCGCGAAGAGCCTGGCGGTGTCGTTGCGGCGGGCCGGCCGGCTGGAGGACGCGCACCGGCTGACGGTCGCCACCCGCGCCCGGTACCGGGCGAAGTACACCACCGCCAACCCCGATTCGCTGGCCTGCGACCTCAATCTGGCCGCCGACCTGTTCGCGGCGGGCGAGGCGGCGGAGGCCCGGGAGACCGCCCAGGAGGTCGTCGACCAGTACATGAAGGTGCCGGGGGACAAGCACCCCTCCACCCTGGCCGCCCAGAACAACCTGGGCATCTATCTGGCGGGTGTGGGAGAGGCCGAGGAGGCGGAGCGGGTGCACCGCCGCGTGGTCGCCTCGATGCGGGACATCTTCGGGCACGATCACCCGCACACGCTGTTCTGCGTCATGAACCTGGCCAACGCCACGGCCGAAGCGGGCGATCTCGACCTCGTCCTGCGGACCGAGCGCACGGTCTCCGGCCAGCTCAAGGAGGCCCTCGGGGCACACCACCCGGAGACACTGGCGATGACCTCGAACATCGCGGTCACGCTGGATGCCATGGGGCGCAAGGACGAGGCCCTGCACGTACGGGCGGAGGTCGTCGACGAGCTGGCCCGCCAGCTGGGCGACGACCACCCGCTGACCCGGATGGCGCGGGACGAGCGCAGGTTCCGGCGCGAACTGGAACCGCTGGCGGTGTGATCGGGCGAGCCTGATCTCTGTGCCGGGCCCGGGCGTACGGGCCCGGCGCGGCGCTGCTCTCCCCGCGTCAGAGGGGTACGGCGGAGGGCAGCGGCCGGTCCGGATCGGCCCGGTCGTCCAGCAGCCAGTCGAGGACGCGGGGAAGGACGGAGAACGCGTCGAAGTGCGCCGCCGCCGGCTCCAGTACGGCGGTGGCACCCGGGATCTGCCCGGCCAGCCAGCGGGAGTGGCCGACCGGGGAGAAGACGTCCTTCACCCCGTGCCAGAGCAGCACCCGGCCGCTGATCCGGGAGGGTTCAAAGCCCCAGGGGCTGCAGAAGGCGAGGGCGTCGTCGATCCAGCCGTACGCCGAGGTGCGCAGCCCCTCGCTGTAGTTGCGCAACAGCATCGACCGGATGCCCGCGTCATTGACCACCACCCGGTCGGAGTCGGTCAGCTCCCGGCGCAGATCGTCCAGGAGCTTCACCGGGTCGCGCCGGATCTGCGCCGAGCGGACGATGAAGGACTCCGCGAGCCCGTCCGGGTCGGCTGCCGCTGTGGAGTACGCGTCCACATTGGACGCGGCCATCCCGTCGAACCAGTCGAGCCCGGCCGCGCCCCAGGGGGCGAGCGGGACCAGGGCGGCGGTACGCGTGACCCGTTCGGGCAGCAGGGCCGCGCAGGCCAGCGCGTGCGGGGCCCCGCCGGAGCGGCCCACGACGGCGAAGCGGGCGAGGCCCAGGGAGTCGGCGATCGCCCGGACGTCCTCGACGACATCGCCGACCCGGCGGCCCTCGTGCCGGTCCGAATCGCCGTACCCCGGGCGGTCGTAGGTGATCAGTTGTGTACGGCGCTGATACAGGACCATGCCGCGGGGAGCGGGCCCGAGCCTGCTGCCCGGGGTCCCGTGGAGCAGAAAGACCGGTCTGCCCCGCGGGTCGCCCAGCCGCTCGACCATCAGATGCCGCCCGTCCGCCGCGCGCACCCGATTGCGCACCCGCGCCTCCTCAGATCGGTCACCCGGCCGGTCCGGGCACGGCGTGCCCGGCGTGTGCCGTCGTTCGATGATGACCCATCAGAGGCGTTACGGGGACTGTTGGGTGACAGGAACTGTGAAGGCCCTGGGAGGCTCCCGGCGGACGGTCTCCGTCGGCATCCGGACAAGTGGGCGCGTCATCCGGACCGGCTGGGGCGAATACCGGACAGGACTAGTCCTCACCCAGGGACCGCCGGTGATCGCACCGGGTGTTCGCAAACGGAATCGACATGGCATGACCCGGGGTAAGTGAACGCCCCGCGTGCGAAGCGTCGGTGTGGTGTGCACGTCTGGAAGTCGACCTTGTGTGCTAACGGTGACCTCGGAATAGTGGGCGCCCCATCCTCCGTGTACGGGCACCCCACTTGCTCCGTGCACGGCCCCCACAGGAGGTCGAAGTTGAAGCATCGACGCATATCCAGGAAGCGCGCGACGCTGGCCGGTTCGGCCGTCGCCGCCCTGGTCGCAGCGGGATTCACGTTCCAGACTGCGAACGCCAGCGACGAGATGTCCGAGTTCACGGTCAAGGCGCTCAGCGCGGACGCGGCCGGAAAGCTGGCCTCCGCTCTCGACCGGGACCTGGGCGCGGACGCGGCCGGGACGTACTACGACACGAAGGCGAAGGCCCTCGTCGTCAACGTCGTCGACGAGGCCGCCGCCGAGCAGGTCCGCCAGGCCGGCGGCAAGGCCAGGATCGTGGAGAACTCCCTCGCCGAGCTGAAGTCGGCCCGGCAGACCCTCACCGACAAGGCGACGATCCCGGGCACCTCCTGGGCGGTCGACCCGGTGACCAACAAGGTGCTCGTCACCGCCGACAGCACGGTCGACGGCGCGGCCTGGAAGAAGCTCTCGGCCGTGGTCGAGGGGCTCGGCGGCACGGCCGAACTGAACAGGACCGCGGGCGAGTTCAAGCCGCTGATCGCGGGCGGCGACGCGATCTTCGGCTCCGGCTCCCGCTGCTCGCTCGGCTTCAACGTGGTCAAGGACGGCGAACCGTACTTCCTGACCGCCGGCCACTGCACCGAGTCGGTCGCCAGCTGGTCGGACACCCAGGGCGGCTCGGAGATCGGGAGGACCGAGGGCTCCAGCTTCCCGGAGAACGACTACGGCCTGGTCAAGTACACCTCGGGCATCGCGCACCCGAGCGAGGTCAACCTCTACAACGGCGCCACCCGGCAGATCACCCAGGCGGGCGATGCCACGGTCGGCCAGGCGGTCACCCGCAGCGGCTCGACCACCCAGGTGCACGAGGGCGAGGTCACCGCGCTGGACGCCACGGTCAACTACGGCAACGGCGACATCGTCCGCGGCCTCATCCGGACGACGGTCTGCGCCGAGCCGGGCGACAGCGGCGGCGCCCTCTTCGCGGGCGGCACCGCACTCGGCCTGACCTCGGGCGGCAGCGGCGACTGCTCCTCGGGCGGTACGACCTTCTTCCAGCCGGTACCGGAGGCGCTGGCCGCCTACGGAGCCGAGATCGGCTGACCGCTGATCCCGGGGGCGTACGCGTCCTGAGCACGGCAACGAGGAGAGGTCCCCGGTCCGGCCGGGGGCCTCTTCCCGTGCGCGAACGGGCGGTGACGGGTCAGGCGGCCTGGGGCGGATTGCCGGGGGCGGTCTCGGCCGGGGCGACGCCGAAGATCTTCACGGCCTGGTAGTAGGTCCAGGCCGTGCTGTTGCACGAGGTGCGCTTGGCGCCGGAGTACGCGGCGCACACGCGCTTGAGGTCCGCGTAGAAGGCGGAGTCGATGCGGCTCTTGTGGGCGGAGAACGTGCCCGCGGCCTTGTAGTTGCGGTAGCCGAAGTCGTGGCGGGCGCAGGAGTTCCGGAAGGGGAAGCCGAACGGGTTGTCGGGGGAGCTGCTGCAGTAGTCCGTGGACCAGTTGAAGCGGTACGCGGCCCAGGCGCCCTGGTTGTTGCGTGCGGCGTTCCAGGCGTTGTAGCTGGAAGCGCTCGTCTGGGTCCAGGAGCTGAGGACCTGGGGCTTGTCGGCGGGGGCTGCCGAGGCCGAACCGGCGGTGATCAGGGTGAGCGGGAGGGACAGGGCGACCGCGGCGAGCGGGGCGGTGACTCGACGACGCATGAGCGACCTCCGTGGGGGTGGAAGGGGTGTCCCGGCCGTGCTCCTCGTCGGGTGGTACGAGGCGGCTCCACGATGTCGTCATGGACCTGTCACGTCTAGGTGTTAAGTCAACCTGACATCAGAAATTGGCGTGTACGTCAGATGGGGCCGCCGCCGGGCGGCCCCATGGGCGGATCGTCAGCGGCCCCGCGAGTGGATCGTCGGCGGCCCCACGGGTGGATCGTCAGGAGGTGAGGGCCGCGTCCTTCTCCGGCCGGCGCCGCATCGACAGGAGCAGGGTCACGGCCGTGCCGACGACCGCCCAGGCGGAGAGCACCAGGAGCGGTCCGGTGACCGCGTTGCCCTGGAAGTAGGCGATGGAGCGGGCCACCCAGGTGCCCGCGCCCGGGGGAAGGGCAGGCCCGATCGCCCGCCAGAAGTCGGGGAGCATCGGCATCGGGAAGGCGCCGCCCGCGCTCGGGTTGCCCGCGATGACGATGATCAGGACGGCCAGGCCGATGCCGACGATGCCGGTCAGGGCCTGTAGGGCGAGCGTGGTCATGCCGACCGCGAAGACGACCAGGGCGCCCAGGCCGGCCAGCCCCCAGAAGCTGCCGGGCAGCGCACCGAGGATCGGGCCGATGACGATCGCGCCGCCGATGCCGCCGACGATCGAGTACAGCGCCATGGTCCCGGTCCGGATCAGTGCGCGCTGCTGGTTGGCGGGCTTGGCTCCGGCGCTGATCGCCAGGATCGAGGCGCAGAGGTAGCCGCCCACGCACCAGCCGACGACCAGGTAGAAGGACGAGAGTCCGTTGAAGTCCTCGTCGGAGGCCGGGGCGACGTCCACGGTCCGCACGGCCCGCTGCTGGGAGGCGTCGGCCTCGGTGAGGATTCGTTCCAGCGCGGTGGTCAGGGCGGTTCCGCCGCCGGAGGCGACCAGCAGGGTGTCGGTGCGGCCCTCCGGCGCGACGATCAGGGCGCCGTCGATCTCACGGTTCATGATCTGATCGCGAGCCTCGGCGGCGCTGCTCACCGTACGGGGGTCCAGCGGTCCGCCGGGCAGGTCGTCGAGCCGGTCGACGAGCTGCTGGGACATCTGCTGCGGTGCCACCACCCCGAACGCGACGTCCGTCGGCTTCGGCTTGTGCAGGGCCCCGACGTAGGACGCGATGAACAGCAGTTGCAGTCCGAGCACCCCGATGACGAGCAGGGCGGCCCGTGGAGTGACGGCGTTCTTCACCTCGTCGACGAAAGTCATGCCCCAACCGTCCGGTCGGTGCGGTGTCCGCGCAGGCGGGGCGGGGCTGAATGGCGGAAGAGGTGGATCGGGGGAGGGGGAAACGGGGGTGGCGGGGCGGCGTGGTGCGACCCACATTGATTATCGTACGAATGTTCGAAGCTTGGTCTATGGTGGAGAGCAGGGGGTGGTGAGTGGCAGAACGGTCGTAGCGGTCAAGGAGGTGCGGATGTCCGGGTTCACGCATCTGCACACCGTTTCGGGGTTCTCCCTGCGGTACGGGGCCTCGCACCCCGAGCGGCTCGTCGAGCGTGCCGCCGAACGGGGGATGGACGCCCTCGCGCTGACCGACCGCGACACCCTCGCGGGGGCGGTCCGCTTCGCCAAGGCCTGCCGGGAGAAGGGGACCGGCGTCCGGCCGCTCTTCGGGGCGGACCTCGCGGTGGAGCCGTACGCGAAGGGGCCGGGCCGGGCCGTGCGCCCGCGCACCCCGGTGCGCGGGGGTGCCTTTGTCGATGAATCCGCGCCCCGGGTCACCTTCCTCGCCCGGGACGGCGCACGCGGCTGGTCCGGGCTGTGCCGTCTCGTCACCGCCGCCCATGCGCGGAGCACGGGCGGTACGGACGACGGTGCCGCGGGCCCGCCCCTCGTCGCCCGGGCCGCACTGCCCGCCGACGGGCTGACCGTACTGCTCGGGCCCGCCTCCGAAGTGGGCCGGGCGCTCGCCGCCGGACGCCCCGACCGGGCCGCCGCGCTGCTCGCGCCCTGGCGGGAGAGGTACGGCGACGACCTGCGCCTCGAAGCCGTCCACCACGGCCGCGCGGGCGCCGGCCCCGGATCGCTGCGGCTGGCCGCCCGTACCCTCGGCTTCGCCGCCGAACAGGGCGTACGGGCCGTGCTGACCAACGCCGTCCGGTACGCCGACCCGGGGCAGGGGCCCATCGCCGACGTCCTCGACTCCGCCCGCGGGCTCGTCCCCCTCGACCCGCGCCGCTCGCCCCTGGACAGCGGTGAGCGCTGGCTCAAGGGCGAGGGCGCCATGCGGGAGACCGCCGAGCGGATCGCCTCGGCCGCCGGGCTCGGGCAGGGCGCGGCGGCTCGGCTGCTGGCGGATACCCGGCACACCGCCGAGGCCTGCCGCGTCGACCCCGCCGCCGACCTCGGGCTGGGCGGCATCCACTTCCCCGAGCCGCACCTGGTGGGCGCCGGCCGGCGTACCGCCCAGCGGGTGCTGACCTCCCGGGCCGCCGCCGGGATGGTGCGGCGCGGCTACGACCGTGACCGCGCCTACTGGGAGCGGATGCGCGAGGAGCTGGACATCATCGCCCACCACGGCTTCGCCACCTACTTCCTGACGGTGGCCCAGGTGGTCGACGACGTACGGGAGATGGGTATCCGGGTCGCCGCGCGCGGCTCCGGAGCGGGGTCCCTGGTCAACCACCTCCTCGGTATCGCCCACGCCGACCCGGTCGAGCACGGACTGCTGATGGAGCGCTTCCTGTCCAAGCGCCGCTTCGTGCTGCCCGACATCGACATCGACGTCGAGTCGGCCCGCCGCCTCGACGTCTACCGCCGGATCATCGGACGCTTCGGACCCGAGCGCGTCGCCACCGTGGCCATGCCCGAGACCTACCGGGTGCGCCACGCCATCCGGGACGTCGGGGCGGCGCTCTCCATGGACCCGGCCGAGACCGACCGGCTCGCCAAGGCCTTCCCGCACATCCGCGCCCGCGACGCCCGCGCCGCGATGGAGGAGCTGCCCGAGCTGAAGGAGGTCGCACGGAACCAGGAGAAGTACGGGCGGCTGTGGGAGCTGGTGGAGGGGCTCGACGCACTGCCGCGCGGAATCGCCATGCACCCGTGCGGGGTGCTGCTCTCGGACGCCGGGCTGATGGACCGTACGCCGGTCATGCCCACCAGCGGCGAGGGCTTCCCGATGGCGCAGTTCGACAAGGAGGACGTGGAGGACCTGGGGCTGCTCAAACTCGATGTGCTGGGCGTACGGATGCAGTCGGCGATGGCGCACGCCGTCGCGGAGCTGAAACGCGCCTCGGGCACGGACCTGGACCTGGACGCCGTACCGCCGGGCGACCCGGAGACGTACCGGCTGATCCGCACCGCCGAGACGCTGGGCTGCTTCCAGATCGAGTCGCCGGGCCAGCGAGACCTGGTCGCCAGGCTCCAGCCCGCCACCTTCCACGACCTGGTCGTCGACATCTCGCTGTTCCGGCCCGGGCCGGTCGCGGCCGACATGGTGCGGCCGTTCATCGAGGCCCGGCACGGCCGCGCGCCGGTCCGCTATCCCCACCGTGACCTGGCGGAAGCACTGAGCGGCACCTACGGCGTGGTCGTCTTCCACGAGCAGATCATCGAGATCGTCAACATCATGACCGGCTGCGGCCGGGGTGAGGCCGACCGGGTGCGGCGCGGGCTCTCCCACCCCGAGTCGCAGGAGCTGATCAGGGAGTGGTTCCCCCGGCGTGCGGCGGCCATGGGGTACGACGACGAGGTGATCGCCCGCACCTGGAAGATCATCGAGGCGTTCGGCAGCTACGGCTTCGCCAAGGCGCACGCCGTCGCGTTCGCCGTGCCGACGTACCAGTCGGCCTGGCTCAAGGCGCACCACCCGGCCGCCTTCTACGCCGGTCTGCTCACGCACGACCCCGGGATGTACCCGAAGCGGCTGCTGCTCGCGGACGCCCGGCGGCGCGGGGTGCCGGTGCTGCCACTGGACGTGAACCGTTCGGCGGTCGCCCACCGAATCGAACTGGTGTCTGATGAGGGGGGTCGGAAGGGAGTCTGGGGGCTGCGGCTCGCGCTCTCGGACGTCCACGGCATCAGCGAGGCCGAGGCCGCCCGGATCGAGGAGGGGCAGCCCTACGCCTCGCTGCTGGACTTCTGGCAGCGCGCTCGCCCGGGCCGCCCGGTCGCCGAACGGCTCGCGCAGGTGGGCGCGTTGGACGCCTTCGGCGCCAACCGCCGCGACCTGTTGCTGCACCTCTCCGAGCTGCACCGGGCCCACCGGAGCTCCGGCTCCGGTGCCGGCGGGGACCAGCTTCCGCTGGGGGAGGGGCACCGCACGGGCTCCGTCGGGCTGCCCGACCTCAACGAGGCGGAGCGGCTGAGCGCCGAACTCGGGGTGCTGAGCATGGATGTCTCACGCCACCTGATGGGGGACCACCAGGCCTTCCTGAAGGAGCTGGGCGTGGTCTCCGCCAAACGGCTGCGCGAGGCCCGGCACGGGGAGACCGTGCTGGTCGCGGGGGCCAAGGTGGCCACCCAGACGCCGCCGATGCGCTCCGGCCGCCGGGTCGTCTTCACCACCCTGGACGACGGCACCGGCCTGGTCGACCTGGCGTTCTTCGAGGACAGTCACGCCGCCTGCGCCCACACGGTCTTCCACTCCTGGCTGCTGCTGGTGCGCGGGGTGGTGCAGCGGCGCGGCGCGCGCAGCCTGAGCGTGGTGGGGGCGGCCGCCTGGAACCTCGCGGATCTGGCCGAACTCCGGCGCACCGGAGGGCTCGACGCGGTGGCGGCCCGGCTGGCGGAGGGCCC
Source organism: Streptomyces sp. NPDC033165 (assembly GCF_055577965.1). NCBI lineage: Bacteria > Bacillati > Actinomycetota > Actinomycetes > Kitasatosporales > Streptomycetaceae > Streptomyces > Streptomyces sp. NPDC033165. Next base: position 404,897 of record NZ_JBVIPK010000005.1, on the reverse strand, counting down.
GGAAGAGGGAGCCGGGGAGGGCGCCGAGGGGGAGGCCGGGGAAGGGGCCTCCGGGCCCGGACGTCGTATACGGATGGAGACCGGCTATGAGATGAACCCCTGGGCCGACCTCCAGCCACCCGGCGAAGGGGCGCCCACCGGAAGGAAGTTGTGGCACCAGTCGCAGGGGAGCGCGGGATGAACGGCAGTGGGGCGGAAGGCCCGTGCGTCCTCTCCCTGCGGTTCCGCAGGACCACCGGCGGGCCCCCTGGCAGTGCCGACTACGCCGGTCTGCTCGCCCTGCTCGGCGCGCTCACCCCGGTCGTCGAGGCCGCCCCGCCCGACGGGGCGCTCGCCGATGTGAGCGGCGCACTGCGCTACTTCGGGCGGGACGCGCGGGGCCTGGCCTCGCTGATCCGGGTCCGGGCGCTCGCCCTGCACGGCGTGGACTGTGCGATCGGGGCGGGGGGCAACCCCCTCGTGGCCCGGACGGCCGCCCGGCGGGCCGCGCCCGGGGTCACCTTCGTGGTGGACCGGGGTGAGGAGGCGGCGTTCCTCGCGCCGCTCCCGGCCGTCGCCCTGGACGGTGTCGGGGCAGCCACGGCGCGCGCCCTGTGCGGATACGGGCTCGACTCCGTCGGCCGGATCGCCGCCGCACCCCTGGCCACGCTCCAGCGCATCATCGGCGTACGCACCGGGCGCGAGGTGTGGGAACGGGCGCGGGGCATCGACCGTACGCGGGTCGTTCCGAACGCGGCTGCCCGCTCGATCGCCGCCGAACGCTCCTTCCCGTGCGACGAACTGGCCCCCGAGCGGCACCGCCGCGCGCTTCTCTCGCTCACCGAGGAACTGGGGGCGCGGTTGCGGGGCGAGGGGCGGGTGTGCGGGTCGCTCGCGGTCTCGGTGCGGTTCGCGGACCGGACCGGCTACGCGACCCTGACCCGGAGCCGGACGCTGCGGGAGCCCACCGCGCACTCGGCCGCGCTCACCGCGCTCGCCTACCGCATCCACGAGTCCTTCGGGCTCCAGCGGGCCCGGGTGCGGGGGATCGCGCTGCGCGCGGAGGGGCTGGCCGATGCCGGACGCGCCTCCCGTCAGCTCACCTTCGACCCGGCGGACGAGCGGACGCGCCGGATCGAGGAGGTGGCGGACCGGCTGCGGGAGAGGTTCGGGCCCGGCGCGGTGAAACCGGCGGGACTCGCGGCCTGAGCGACGGGGTTGAGCTGACACGCGGGGCGTCCGGCGCTTCAGGGCCGGACACCCGTGACCCGGTCTCGGTCTCCGGACACCCATGACCTGATCTGCGGACGTCCACTACTCCATCTGCGGACGTCCACTACTCGATGTGCGGTGACACCGCGCCAGTTTTTACCGACGCGTAACTTCCCTCCCCACCTTACTCGTGCGTAATTTGGCATGAGCACACCGAGCTTGTGGTCCGGGCCACAGGGCGCACCGCCATCGCACTCCCTTGAGCCGCAAGGAGACCACACGATGCTGCCCTGGATCCGTGCTGCGCGCGTTCCCCGCGTGCGCAGCTCTCTCGCAGCCCTGCTACTCGCCCTCACCGTTCTCGTCGCCCCCACCGCGACCGCGAGCGCGGCCACCCCCACCGCCGCGACGGCCACTTCCCGTGGCTGGAACGACTACTCCTGCAAGCCCTCCGCCGCCCATCCCCGCCCGGTCGTCCTGGTCCACGGAACCTTCGGGAACTCCATCGACAACTGGCTGTTCCTCGCCCCCTACCTGGTCAACCGGGGCTACTGCGTCTTCTCCCTCGACTACGGCCAGCTCCCCGGCGTGCCGTTCTTCCACGGTCTGGGACCCATCGACAAGTCCGCCGAACAGCTCGACGTGTTCGTCGACAAGGTGCTCGACGCCACCGGAGCCCCGAAGGCCGATCTCGTCGGCCACTCCCAGGGCGGCATGATGCCGAACTACTACCTGAAGTTCCTCGGAGGCGCCGACAAGGTCAACGCCCTCGTCGGCATCGCCCCGGACAACCACGGCACCACGCTGCTCGGCCTGACCAAGCTGCTGCCGTTCTTCCCCGGCGTCGAGAAGTTCATCAGCGAGAAGACCCCCGGACTCGCCGACCAGATCGCGGGATCGCCCTTCATCACCAAGCTCACGGCGGGCGGCGACACCGTCCCCGGCGTCCGCTACACCGTCATCGCGACCAAGTACGACCAGGTCGTGACCCCGTACCGCACGCAGTACCTGGACGGCCCGAACGTACGCAACGTCCTCCTCCAGGACCTGTGCCCGCTCGACCTGTCCGAGCACGTGGCGATCGGCACCATCGACCGCATCGCCTTCCATGAAGTGGCCAACGCCCTGGACCCGGCCCGTGCCACCCCGACCACCTGCGCCTCGGTGATCGGCTGACCCGCGGGCCCCGACGACGCGTTACGGCACATCGCGACACGACAACGGGCCGGGGCCCGCCGTCCGGTGGGGCGGACGGCGGGCCCCGGCCCGTCACGTCCTGCCGCGCCCGACGTCCCGGAGGGACGCGGCAGGGGTACGGAAGGCCGCTGCGGCGGTCGGTGCCGGTCAGCGACTGTGGCGGCCCGTCGACGCGGCGGCCCGGCGGCGCTGCGAGGCGAACAGCACGGCCGCACCGGCGGCGAGCACCCCAGCGCCCCCGATGGCGAGGTAGGTGCTGCTGCCGGAGCCACCGGTCTCGGCGAGCACCTCGTCCTTGCTCGCGGTGTTGACCTCGGGAGCGTTGCCCTCGCCCGAGCTGTCGGCCTTGTCCTCGTCCTTGTCCTGGTCCCTGTCCTTGTCCGAAGGGGAGGCCGGAGCGGCGGTGTTGACCTTCGCCCCGGTGTTCGCGTCGTCGTCGCCGTGCCCGTTGTGCTCGACGGAGGACTTCTCGGCGCCCTCGGCGATCGCGTCCTCGGAGGGCGCGGAGGGCGCGGAGGGGGCCGGAGCCGGGGCCTGGGCACCGGAGTCACCGCCCTGCAACCCTTCCTCCTTCTCCGCCCCGCCGTCCTGCGTGCCGCTGCCGGCCGGACCGCCGCCGAACGTCACGTCGGAGCAGGTGTAGAACGCCTCGGGGGAGTCGGAGCGCTGCCACACCGTGTAGATCAGCTGCCGCCCCGCGCGCTCGGGGATCGTCCCGTCGAAGACGTACGAACCGTTCTCCAGCACCGGGTCGGTGGCCTCCGCGAAGGGCTTCGCCTCCAGGTCCGACCAGGCCAGCGGCTTCGTCGGGTCATAGCCGGGCTTGGTCATGTACAGCTCGAACGAGCCCTTGTGCGGGGCCGTCGCGCGGAACCGGAACGTGTGCTTGCCCGCCGACATCGCGGTGGTCGGCCAGTCGGCACGCGGCAGGTCGAGCCCCTTGAACTTGTCGTTGGCCGCGCTGCACAGCTTGCCGTCCGGGATCAGCTCGCGGTGCTTGCCCGCCGCGTTGGCGATGTTCACCCCGTTCCAGTCGTACAGCGCCTGTGTACCGCCCGCCGCGACGGCAGCCCGGCACGCCGCCGACTTCGGGTTCTCCGGACCCTCCGCGAAGCACGCGGACACCCGGCTCACCGGATCGGTCAGCGAACCGTGCGCGACGGCCGGGGCGGCGGCCAGCCCGGCCAGCGCGATCGGGGCGAAACCGAGGGCGAGAATCCCGGTGGCCTTGCGACGAGCGGTCATGGGTGGATCTCCTTCTGGAACGGCACGGCTGCGGGGGTGGGCGATCAGCAAGCTAGCCGCTCGAAACGCCGAAAACGCCTGCTGGGGCGGGGTGATGGCGATCCTTATGCTCCCTTTAAGGCGAGGCTAAGAGGGCGCTCAGGAAGTCCCGTCGCGCCAACTCGCCGACGGCGTGGACGTGGTGATCGTCGCGGTGGGCCTCTTCGCGATCGGTGAGGCCCTCTGGGGCGCCGCCCACCTGCGCCGCTCCACCGGGAGGCCCATACCCGTCGGCCGCGCCTGGCTCGGCCGCACCGATCTGAAACGGACCTGGAAGCCCTGGTCGTGCGGGCCGGTCATCGGCTCCACCTTCGGCGCCGTCCCGGCGGGCGGCGCGGAGATCCCCACCTTCCTCAGTTACGTCACCGAGAAGCGGCTCTCCAAGCACCGCGACCAGTTCGGCAAGGGTGCCATCGAAGGCGTCGCCGGACCGGAGGCCGCCGCCTCCGCATCCGCCGCCGGAACCCTCGCGGCCATGCTCACCCTCGGGCTGCCCACCACCACCGCCGTCGCCGCCGTGATGCTGGCCGCCTTCCAGCAGTACGGAATCCAGCCGGGCCCTCTTCTCTTCGAACGCGAACCGGAGCTGGTCCGGGGGCTCATCGCCTCCCTGTTCGTCGGCATGGTGCTGCCGCTCGCCCTCGACCTGCCGCTCGCCCCCGTCCGGGCGAAACTCCTGCGAATCCCGCGCCCCTACCTGTACGCGGGCATCCTCTCCTTCGCCGCCGTCGGCGCGTACGCGGTCGGTGGCGAGTCCCTCGACCTGGTGGTCCTCCTGGTCATCGGGCTGATCGGGTTCGGGATGCGGCGCTACGGACTGCCGGTGCTGCCCGCCGTCATCGGGGTGATCCTCGGCCCGGCCGCCGAACAGCAGCTGCGCCGCGCACTCCAGATCAGCGACGGCAGCGCGACCGGCCTGGTCAACACCCCCTCCCCCTTCCCCGTCACGGTCTACGCGATCGTGGCGCTGATCGTGGCCTGGCCGCTGGTCCACCGGCTGGTCGTCAGAAGGCGCGGCGGCCGGAAAACGGCCGAGAACTCCCGCACTGTCAGTGGTGGCTGAGAGCATCGACACCATGACCACGATCGACTGGGACGCGGCGGCCGGATCCTTCGACGAGGAGCCCGACCACGGGCTCCTCGACCCCGCCGTGCGCGACGCCTGGGCCGGGCGGCTGGAGAGCTGGCTGCCCGCTGTCCGCGGCGATGTGCTGGACCTGGGGTGCGGCACCGGCAGTCTCTCCCTGCTCGCCGCGGGCCAGGGCCACCGCGTCACCGCCGTCGACCGCTCACCCCGGATGGCGGACCGGGCCCGGGCCAAGCTCGCCGGGACCGGAGCCGAGGTGCTGGTCGGGGACGCGGCCCGGCCCCCGGTCGGGGAGCGCGCGTTCGATGTCGTCGTGGCCCGCCATGTCGTCTGGCTGCTGCCCGATCCGGCGGCGGCCCTGGAGCACTGGTTCGGTCTGCTGAAGCCGGGCGGGCGGCTGGTCCTCGTCGAAGGGGTGTGGGGCGGGGTGGGGCTGTCCGCCACCACTCTGACCCGTCTCCTCTCCGCGCACACCGAGCGCGTCCACCACGAGGACCTCGCCGCCGACGCGCGGCTGTGGGGCAGGAAGGTCGATGACGAGCGCTATGCCCTGGTGGCCCGCGCGATGCCCCCGCACCGGCACACCGAGGTCGTCGACGTCCACCTCATCCTGCGCCGGGGCCCCGACGTGCTGCTCGCCCGCCGCTCCGACACGGGGTATGCGGACGGCCTGTTGCACATGCCCTCGGGCCACGCGGAGGACGGCGAGGACGTCCGCGAGGCGATGATCCGGGAAGCCGCCGAGGAGATCGGCCTCGATCTGGACCCCGACGAGCTGAAGGTGGCGCTCGTGATGCAGCACCGGGGCCCCGGCGGCGGCGCCCGCATGGGCTGGTTCTTCGTCGCGGAGTACGACCCGGAGCGCCCACCGCGCAACGCCGAGCCGGAGAAGTGCTCCGAGCTGGTCTGGTCCCCGCTGGCCGCCCTGCCGGACGACATGGTCGCCTACTGCCGGGCGGGCCTCGACGGCTACCGGGCGGGGGAGCACTTCATGATCCACTGGCACCAGGACGGGGACCCCGTCGCGTACGAACCGGGCGGCGCCAGCCGGGGCGTCCCGCTGCCCGCCGCCGGGGAGGTCACCGGGCGCGTGCACCACATCGAGCTGTGGGTGGCGGACCTGGCGGGGGCGGAGCGCAGCTGGGGCTGGCTGCTGGGCCGCCTCGGCCATGTCCCGTACCAGCGCTGGGCACACGGCCGAAGCTGGCGGCGCGGCGAGACCTATGTCGTGGTCGAGCAGTCACCCGACCTCGCCGCCGACGGCCACGACCGCCGCCGCCCCGGCCTCAACCACCTGGCGTTCCATGTCGCGGACCGGGCTGCCCTCGACGCGCTGACGGCCGAGGCCCCTGAGCACGGCTGGCGCCTGCTGTTCCCCGACCGCCATCCGTTCGCGGGCGGTGAGACCCACTGCGCCGCCTATCTGGAGGACCCGGCAGGATACGAGGTGGAGTTGGTCGCCGGCTTCCGTCCCCGCCCTTGACCGGCGCGCCTCCCCGTGGTGTTCACCAGCTGATCCCGGCCGCCACCGGCAGTCGGCCGCTCCCGGTGGCGGGCAGCCCCGCGAGCCCGCCGGCTTCACACCCCCAGCTGAGAGGTGAGGCCGTCGAACGCACGGTCCTCCAGGTGCCGTTGAGGTCGCCGAGCAGTGCCCCCCGTTCACCGCGGTGCGCAGGGCCCGGGTCGGTTCCGGCGTCCGTCACGTGAGCGTGGAACTGCCCGCGGCCCCTCCGTACACCGGCGGGTGAGGGCTCAGGAGAGGAGACAGGCCAGCCCCTCGGTCCGGGCCAGGCGTTCCAGCTCGTCCAGGGCTGAGGCCGCCGCCCCGGCCGCAGCCGGGTCGCGACCGGCCAGGCCGCTCGCCTCGAACTCGTCCTCGTCGAGCCGGAGTACGGACGAGCCGTCCGCCGACACCCACAGGTCAAGGTCCAGATCCTCGACCTCCAGCACCCCGTCGGCCAGGACGGCGGGCCGGGTGATGTCGCAGTACCAGCCCTTGAGCCCGCCGTCGCCGCCCCGGACCTCCTTCACCGCGAACCACCGGTCACGCCAGTAGTGCTCGGTGAGGACATCGCCCGGCTCGAACCGGACGAAGCCGAAGTCCCGCACCCCGGGCGCGGCCCACGGGGCCCGTACGGTGATACGGACGCCGTCGTCGCGGACCAGCTCCGCCGGATACCTGATCTTGGTGCGGCCCGCCTTGGTCAGGGCGACGACCACGTCCCGTGCGCCGGCCGTGCGGGGCGCGCCGGGCTCAGGGGAGGGTGCGGACATGCCGGACCTCCGTGGCGCAGACCGTGTAGCCGAACCACTCGTTGATGGCCAGCATCGGCCCGTTGCCCGCGTCGTTGGAGGTGTACGCGTCCGTGTACCCGGCGGCCCGCGCCCGGTGCAGCGAGTCGTTCTTCGCGAGCTTCGCCAGGCCCCGCCCCCGGAAGTCCCGCAGGGTGCCGGTCATGGCGCTCAGATAGGTCCGCGCCCCGTCGGTGGTGGCCGCGCTGAACGCCGCCACCTTCCCGTCCACCAGCGCCACCGAGGTCAGCTCCTGGTCGAAGGCCGGGTGCCGCCAGATGTTCGTCAGCCAGTCCTCGTAGTCGTCCAGTTCGACGGGGATGTCACCCGGCTCGTCCGCCGTCGCCTCGACGTCCGCTTCGAACAGCGGCCGGGGATCGTCGGTGAAGTCGGCGCCCGTCCTCAGCTCGACGCCCGCCGGGACCTCCTGGCGCGGCGGCAGGGAACCGCCCGCCAGGTCCAGACGCTGGAAGTGGGCGGAGCGCTTGGGCAGATAGCCCCGGTCACGGGCGAAGCCCAGGCTCTCCGGGTTGTCCAGGACCCACGCGTACACCACCGTGGCCCCGGCCTGTGCCAGGTGCTCCTCCGCCGTGGTCAGCAGCAGCGAGCCCGCGCCGCGGCCGGTGCGACCGGGGAGTGTGTGCGGGGTGACGAACCCCTGCCCCGGTTCCGGGCTGTCGTGGCTGATGCCCGCCTGCGCCGTACCGATGATCTCACCGTCCTCCTCGGCGACCAGCAGCCGGTAGTGCCGGTCCGGATGGGCGTGAGCCTGGTCGTGGAGTACCTGCTCGGGGGTGGCCACCATGTAAGGGACCGAAGCCCGGCGGACACGGGTCCACTCCTCGGCGTCGGACGGCCGGAAATCGCGCACGATCACAGTCATGCGGGGGACGGTAGGTGCAGCCGGGCCCCGGGCGCCTCTCCTTTTTCGTCGGTGACGGGGAATCGGCTTTCCGCCGGTGGGGGAGAATCGGCCCGTGACTGAGAAGCCCGTGACTGCGAAGATCGTCCTGGACCCGGACTCCGGCATCGCCCCGTACGAGCAACTGCGCAACCAGCTCTCCGAACTGGCCCGCTCCGGAGCCCTGCCCGTCGGCCACCGCCTCCCGACCGTACGCGGCTTCGCCGAGGAGCTGGGCCTCGCCGCCAACACGGTGGCCAAGGCCTACCGCGCCCTGGAGGCGGACGGCGTGATCGAGACCCGGGGCCGTAACGGGACCTTCGTCGCCGCCGCCGGGGGAGCGGCGGAGCAGCGGGCCGCGACCGCCGCGCAGAGTTACGCGGAGACCGCCGAGCGGCTCGGCCTCACCCGGGAACAGGCCCTGGCGCTCGCCCGGGACGCGGTGCGGGCCGCGTACGGGGGCTGATCCGTAGTACGGGGACTGATCCGCAGCTGTAGCTGTAGCCGCGGTCGTCCCGCCCCGCCCGGCAGGGGGCGTACGTCAACCGCCAGCAGTTACAAGTACAGCCCCGCGTCCGCCCCCGCGTCCTGCTTCGGCACCGACGCGGGGCCGATGCCCCGGCGCAGCGCGTACAGCTCGGCGAGCGTGTTGCCCTCCCGGCTCACGCCCTCCTCCGTGCCCAGCCAGGCCGACGACTCCTGGCGGGTCAGCCCGCCGACCTCGATCCGGGCCAGACACCGGCCCGGCCGGACGACCGCCGGGTGCAGCCGCTCCAGGTCCTCGTTGGTGGTGACCCCCACCAGAACGTTCCGCCCCTGGCCCAGCAGACCGTCCGTCAGGTTCAGCAGCCGGGACAGGGCCTGGCCCGCCGTGTGCCTGGCCTCGCCGCGGATCAGCTCGTCGCAGTCCTCCAGGAGCAGCAGCCGCCACCGGCCGCCCTTCGCCGAGCCGTCGTCCTCGCCGATCGCGATGTCCATCAGATAGCCGACGTCGTTGAACAGCCGCTCGGGGTCCAGCACGCAGTCGACCTGGCACCAGTCGCGCCAGGAGCGGGCCAGGGTGCGCAGGGCGGAGGTCTTGCCGGTGCCGGGCGGGCCGTGCAACAGGAGCAGCCGCCCCGCGATGTCGTCCGGGGTCACCTTCATCAGCCGGTCCATGGCGTCGGCCACCGGCGCGGTGTAGTTGGGGCGCACCTCGTCCCAGCTCCCGGCGGTGATCCGGCGGGTGGTGCGGTACGGGCCGCGGCGCGGGGAGACGTACCAGAAGCCCATGGTCACGTTGTCGGGCTGGGGCTCCGGATCGTCCTGCGCCCCTTCCGTGGCCTCGCCGAGAATCCGCTCCGCAAGCTCCGCGCTGGTCGCGGTGACGGTGACGTCAGCGCCGCGGTTCCACCGGGAGGCCAGCAGGGTCCAGCCCTCGCCCTCGGCGAGCGTGGCGCTGCGGTCGTCGTCGCGGGCGGCCCGCAACACCGTGGCGTGCGGGGGCAGCAGGGTCGCCCCGGCCTTGACCCGGTCGAGGGACGAGCTGTGCGCGTACGGCTGCTCGCCCGTCGCGAAGCGGCCGAGGAAGAGCGCGTCGACGACGTCGGACGGTGAATCGCTGTCGTCGACGGTGAGCCGGATCGGCAGAGCGGATTCGGGGGAGGCAGGCATGGCGTCCATGATCCGGCACGGGGGCAGCCCGTGCACCCGGGTTTCCCCAGGAAGCGCGGCGGGACCTGACGGGAGCTCACCGGGGCCCGAGGGCGCACCGGGTGAACTCACGGGGGCGGACGGAAGCACTCCGGATCTATTTTTGGCATGGACACTTCCAGTGTGGTCGGGGTGCTGCTACTACGGAGTAGGCAGATACCCCCTGCTCAAGGAGGTCCCATGAAAATGTCCAGACTCGTGGCGTTCTCGTCCTCTCTCCTGCTCGGTGCGGTCCTCGCCCTGACCGGTGCGGGGATCGCGCACGCCGACGCGTCCGTCAAGGCCGTCGACTACGTCGCGCTCGGCGACTCGTACTCCTCCGGCGTCGGAGCCGGCAGTTACGACGGCTCCAGCTGCAAGCGCAGCTCCCGCGCCTACCCCGCCCTCTGGGCAGCCGCCAACTCCCCCGCCTCGTTCCACTTCACCGCCTGCTCGGGTGCCCGGACCAACGACGTCACGAGCGGGCAGCTCGGACCGCTGAACGCCTCGACCGACCTCGTGTCGATCTCCGTCGGCGGCAACGACGCGGGCTTCGCCGACGTCATGACGACCTGTGTCCTGCAGTCCGAGGCGGCCTGTCTCGACCGGATCGCCACCGCCCGCGCCTACGTCGACTCGACCCTGCCCGGACGGCTCGACTCCGTGTACGCGGCGATCCGCACCAAGGCCCCCTCGGCCCAGGTCGTCGTCCTCGGCTACCCCCGCTTCTACCGGCTCGGCGGCAGCTGCCTCGCCGGTCTGAGCGAGAAGGAGCGCGCGGCCATCAACGGCGCGTCCGACCACCTCAACACGGCCACCGCCAAGCGCGCGGCTGACCACGGCTTCACCTTCGGCGATGTCCGCCCCACCTTCACCGGACACGAGATCTGCTCGGGCAACTCCTGGCTGCACAGCGTGAACTGGCTCAACATCGGTGAGTCCTACCACCCCACCGCCGCCGGACAGTCGGGCGGCTATCTCCCGGTCCTCAAGTCCGCTCTCTGACGCACGCGTTCCGCCACCCGCCGTCCCCCACGCGGGAGTCCTCGCCGGTCGAGGCCTCCCGCTCCACGGTCGAGCGGCGGGCAACCCAAGGGGCAAACCCGCCGAACTGTCCCAAGTCGCCCTGGAATCGCGCGCATTCGGTAACGGCCCGTCAACCTCCGTATATGTGTGCGCAATCCTGTGGCCGGGATACACGGGTGTCACTGAGGGACGATAGGGTTAACCTGCCCGGACCGGGTGCCCTTGTACGGGTGGGGAGTGACATGGAACAGATAACGATGCGGAGCAGGGCGCGTGTACCTGCCATTACCTGCGGAAGCGGTGCGACCAGTACGCGCCTCGACCGCCATCTGGCGGTGCTCGGCGGCCCCGTCGTCCCGCAGCGCGAGTCGGCGGAAGCGACGCTGCTGATGCGCGAGCTGACCTCGCGTGACGTCGCGCACACCCGCAGGAGCAGGAGCGCCCGCGTCTCGCTCTTCGCGCCCCTGCGGCGACTGCGGCGTTCGCTCTTCGGCAGCCGCCGCTGACCCACGCGCGTCAACGCCCTCCGGACCGGCCCGCCGCTCGGGTCGGCTCAGGCGATCACTCCGTCCCGGCGCAGCACCGATGCCTGTTCGTCCGTCATCCCCAGGGCCCGCAGCAGCGCATCGGTGTGTTCACCCAGCGCCGGTACGGACCCCATCCGCGCCTCCTCGCTCCCCGGTAGCGTGATCGGCGGCAGGAGCGCCCGCAACGGCCCCACCGGCGACCCCACCTCCCGCCACCGGTCCCGCGCCGCGAGCTGCGGATGCGCCGCCACGTCGGCCACCGTGTTCAGCCGGGCGCAGGCGATGCCCGCCGCCTCAAGCCCGGCCAGCGCCTCCCGCCCCGTCAGCTTCGCCAGCGCCCCGGCCACCGCCTCATCGGTCCGTTCGCGGTGGGCGGTGCGTGCCGCGTTCGTAGCGAAGTCCGGGTCCTCGGCCAGCTCGGGCCGCCCGAGCACCTGTTCCGCCAGCCGCCGCCACTCCCGGTCGTTCTGCACGGAGAGCAGCACCTGCTCGCCGTCCGCCGTGGCATAGGCGTCGTACGGGGCGATCACCGAGTGCGCCAGCCCCGTGCGCTCCGGGGGCGTCGAGCCGTGCATCCCCTGGTGCAGCGGATGCCCCATCCACTCGGCCAGCGCGTCCAGCATGGACACCTCCACCGGCCCGCCCCGCCCGGTGCTCGCCCGCCGCAGCAGCGCCGCCAGCACCCCCGAGAACGCGTACATGGCCGCCGCGATGTCCGCCGCCGGAACGCCCGCCTTCACCGGCTGCCCGGCGGTCCCGGTCACCGAGACCAGGCCCGCCTCGCACTGCACGAGCATGTCGTAGGCCCGCTTGTGCGCGTACGGTCCGTCCGCCCCGTAACCGGAGATGTCGACCGCCACCAGGCGCGGGTGCCCGGCGCAGAGGGACGCGGCGTCGAGGCCGAGCCGGGCGGCCGCCCCCTGCGCCAGGTTCTGGACGAACACATCGGCCCCGGCGATCAGTTCACGCACCACAGCCAGTCCGCGCGGGTCCTTCAGGTCGACGGCCAGGGACTCCTTTCCCCGGTTGCACCAGACGAAGTGCGAGGCGAGACCGCGTGCCGCCGTGTCGTAGCCGCGCGCGAAGTCGCCGCCGTCCGGGCGCTCCACCTTGATGACCCTGGCTCCGAGGTCGGCGAGCTGCCGGGTGGCGAAGGGGGCGGCGACGGCCTGCTCGACGGCGACCACGGTGAGGCCTTCGAGGGGGAGGGGCTGAATGCTCATGGCCCGTGCTTACCCTGCCGACCGGCCCTTTCGCCACCCCCGGCCGGCTCTCGCACCGGGGTCCCGCGCCCTCACAGCAGCGCGAACTGTCCCTCCGGCCCCTCCTCCTGGTGCCCCAGGACCGAGGCGGGGCGCCGTGCGGAGGCCGGCACCGGCAGCACCCCGGCCGCCCGCAGCTCGTCCCGGGAGATCAACGGCACCCCCTCCAGCCGGGACCGCAATGCCTCCCGCCGGGGGCGCAGACCGTCCAGGAGCGTCAGTACGGAGACGAGCTCCAGCAGCTCCGAGGTCCACTCCCGGGTCCACCCGCGCGCGCCGACCGCCGCCAGTCCCTCCGCGCCCTCGGCCGCCGTGCCTGCCGCTGCCGCCGCCCGGCGGGCGAACCAGAGCTCCAGCACCCGTACGCCGCTCACCGTGAACTCCCAGGCCCCCGCCGCCACCGGCGAGATCCGGCCATCGCCGACGATCAGGGCCTCGGCCTCCGCGTCGTACGCGATCTCCGTCGGCCGGGCCGGGAGCGCCGCCCGTACATAGGGCCTGCGCCCGCCCGGCAGCCGGGGGCGTTCCCCGTCCCGGGCGCCGCGCAGCTGGATGCGTGTCAGCTTCCGGCCCAGCTCCACTCCTTGTGCCCACACCTCGGCGTCGGCGGGCAGCGGGACCCGGCAGCCGGAGGGTGAGGGCCGGGCGGCGGCCAGGGTCCAGGACAGTACGGCCTCGGGGGTGATCTCCGGCCCCAGCCGGGCGCGCACCACGTCCAGCAGGCCCGGTGCCAGATTGGGGTCGGTGGCGCCGGGCCGCCGGTACAGCGGCCTGATCCGGCCCGGCCGCCCGGCGGGGGAGTGGCCGTCGGGGAGGAGATGGCTCACGGACAGGGGGAGGGACCCGGCGGACCGGGGCACGTAACCGTGTTCGACCGCGAAGAGCTGCTGCCCGTCGGCGACCCGCCACAGCTCCGGGCGGGCCGCGTCGATCAGCCGGTGGTCCGGGAGCAGCCACTGCTCGTCGAACGGGCCGTGCAGGATCCGTATGGGACCGGGGCAGTCGCCCGGCTCACGGGCGAAGCGGCCCGTCCCGGTGGACTGCCCGGGCAGCGCGGCGACCGATGTGTGCGGCGTACGGGCACGGGTGGGGCCGAACAGCCGCTCCTGCTCGGCGCCCTCGGCGGCGGCCAGCCGCTCCCAGCGGGCCCGGAGCGCGGCGGGGTCGGGGCCGCCGACCCAGGAGCGGCCGGTCCTCAGCGGACGCACCGACCACGGCATCAGTTCGTCCAGCGGTACGAACGCGTCGAGCGGCGAAGAGGCGTCCTGCGGTGAGGAGCCCTCCTGTGGTGAGGAGCCCTCCTGTGGTGAGGGAGCGTCCTGCGGTGAGGAGTCTTCCTGCGGAGAGGAGGCGTTCGGAGGTGAGGAAGCATCCCGTGGTGGGGGAGCGTCCGGCGGCGAGGACTCCAAGTCCCTGCCGGATCCGGCCGCCGCCGTCCTGCGCGCTGCCACCGAGCCGTCCTCCCCTGTCCGCGTGACCCTCGCGCATCGTAGCGGCGGGGGCGGGCACACGGGATCGGGTCAGTGCGCCTCCACCGTCACGGAGAACGAGAAGCGGTCGCCCCGGTAGCGGATGCGGGCCACGTCGACGACGCGCCCCTCCTCGTCGTACGTCACGCCCGTGTAGTGCAGGATCGGGCTGAGCAGTGGGACGTGGAGCAGTTCGGCGGTGACCGGGTCGGCGAGGCGGGCCTCCACCGTGTCGGTGATCCGGGAGATCTTCACCCCGACGACATCGCGCAGGACCTTGGTCATCGGCCAGCGTTCCAGGTCGGTGACGTCGATCCGGGCGGCGACGTCGGGACGTACCGCGTTCTCCGCCCAGTTGGTCGGCTCGTCGCTCTCGCCGTCGCGGCGCAGCCGCCGGTAGCTGACCACCTCGCCGCAGTCCGGGAAGAACTCCGCGAGGTCGCCCGGCACCGGTACCGCCCCGTGGCCGAGAACCGTCGTCGCCTCCCCGGACTGCTGGGCGACGATCGCGTCGACCGAGCCCAGCAGCCGCACCGGCGAGACCCGGCGGGCGCGCGGCTCGATGAACGTACCGCGCCGCCGGTGCCGGCTGATCAGCCCCTCGGTCTCCAGCTCCTTCAGTGCCTGGCGCATCGTGAGCACGCTGACGCCGTAGTGCGCGGCGAGCTGCTCCTCGGTGGGCAGCCGGGCGGAGGCGTCCTGCGGGCGGCCCAGTATCGAGGCCCGCAGCGACTGCGAGACCTGATACCAGAGCGGCAGCTTCCGGTTCAGTACGAGGGAGTCGGGGGCGAAGGCGGGCGGGTGGCGTGGCTGGTCCGCGCCGCTGTCCGCCCCGGCCTGCTCATGGCTCTCGGTCATGTCCGTCCCCGTCACGTCCCGTCCTGTACCGCCCCTGCGTGCCCTTCCGGTACCGCCTACGGCCGGAAGTTGCGGCTCAGACCCTGCCACACGTCGTCGTAGCCGCGTTGCAGGTGGTCGGCGGTGGCCGCCTGGGCGGTCGCCGTGACCGGCCAGCGGGTCTCGAACATGAAGGCCAGACCGTCGTCGATCTTCTGCGGCTTCAGCTCCGCCGCGCTCGCCCGGTCGAAGGTCTCCCGGTCCGGGCCGTGGGCCGACATCATGTTGTGCAGGGAGCCGCCGCCGGGGACGAAGCCGTCGGCCTTCGCGTCGTACGCCCCCTCGATCAGGCCCATGTACTCGCTCATCACGTTCCGGTGGAAGTACGGCGGCCGGAAGGTGTCCTCGCCGACCAGCCAGCGCGGGGCGAAGACGACGAAGTCCACCCCGGCGAGCCCCGGGGTGTCGGACGGCGAGGTCAGGACCGTGAAGATCGACGGGTCGGGGTGGTCGTAGCTGATCGTGCCGATCACGTTGAACCGGCGCAGGTCGTAGACGTACGGGGTGTAGTTGCCGTGCCAGGCGACGACATCGAGCGGCGAGTGGTCGTACGTTGCCGACCAGAGGTTCCCGCAGAACTTGTTCACCACCTCCACCGGGCGGTCGTCGTCCTCGTACGCGGCGACGGGGGAGAGGAAGTCCCGGGCGTTCGCCAGGCCGTTGGCCCCGATCGGGCCGAGGTCGGGCAGCGCGAACGGGCGGCCGTAGTTCTCGCAGACGTAACCGCGCGCGGTCTCCTCCAGCAGCTCCACCCGGAAGCGGACGCCGCGCGGGATCAGCGCGATGTGGCCCGGTTCGGCGCGCAGCAGGCCCAGTTCGGTGCGCAGCAGCAGTCCGCCGCGTTCGGGAACGATCAGCAGCTCGCCGTCGGAGTCGCTGAACACCCGGTCCGTCATGGAGGAGTTGGCGTGGTAGAGGTGGATCGCCATCCCGCCGCGCTGGGTGACGTCCCCGTTGCCGCCCAGCGTCCAGAGCCCGCTGAGGAAGTCCGTGCCGGGCGCGGGGTCGGGCAGCGGGTTCCAGCGGAGCCGGTTCGGGTCGGGCACCGACTCGGTGAAGGGCGCCGAGCGCAGCCCGCCGTTGTCGATGCGGGCGAAGGCCGGGTGCGCGGCGGAGGGGCGGACCCGGTAGAGCCAGGAACGGAGGTTGTGGGCGCGCGGCTCGGTGAAGGCGGAGCCGCTCAGCTGCTCCGCGTACAGCCCGAGCGGGGCGCGCTGGGGGGAGTTGCGGCCGTGCGGCAACGCCCCGGGGACCGCCTCCGAGCTGTGCTCATTGCCGAATCCGGAGGAGTAGGTCAGCTCCTCGGCCGTCTTCCTCGCCTGCTCGATCGCGCTCATCCCGCACTCCTGGTGCCCAAGAAGCCCTCGGATCCGCCGGACAACGAATCCTATGCTTTACCGTAGGAATAGGAGTGGGGGTACGTCAACGGCATACGGCACGCGGTGGGCCGTTCGTGGTGGGTGCCGGCTTCCCCGGAGGGGTGCCGCCGCTGTCCGGCGGGCGCGGGGGCCACGGCATCATGGAGCCCGTGCCCCATGCGAACCCGAACCTCCGCCGCGCTCCCGTGCAGCAGCGCAGCGCCGACCGCCTGGCCCGGATACTCGACGCCTGTGCCGCACTCCTGGACGAGACCGGCTACGAGCAGCTCACGACGCGTGCTGTCGCCGAGCGCGCCGAAGTGCCGATCGGCTCCGTCTACCGGTTCTTCTCCAACAAGCGCGCCCTCGTCGACGCCCTCGCGCTGCGCAACCTGGACAGTTACGCCGAGCGCATCGCCGCCCGGCTCGCCGCCCTCCCCGCCGACGACTGGCGCGAGGCCATCGACGCGGTACTGGACGAGTACCTGGCGATGAAGCGGACCGTTCCCGGGTTCGCCCTGGTCGACTTCGGGCCGCCGTTCCCGGCCGAGGACGCGTCGGACGACGCCAACCGGCGCCTGGCGGACCGGCTCGCCGGGCTGCTCGCCGGGCATCTCGGCCGCCACCCCGAGGAGGGTCTGTCCCGGGCGATCCTGGTCAGCGTCGAAGCGGCCGACGCCCTGCTCCAGCTCGCCTTCCGTACGGACCCGCCGGGCGACGTGGCCATCGTCGCCGAGACCCGGACGCTCGTCAGGGCGTACCTCGCGCAGACGCTGGACTGAGCGGAGCGCGCAGGCGTGCGGGCCCGGAAGGGCGATGTGGGCGAGCAGGGCGCCCATGACGGCGGCGGCTGCCCGCATGGACTGCGGCCGGTGGCCGGGGAAGGACTGCTGGGCCGGCAACGCCCTGCTCGGCGCGCGGCAAGGGTGCGGTGATGGGCGGGAGAACGGGGGCGTGGGCCCGGGCGGCACGACCATCTGCACGCGAAGCCGACCCGGCCTTGCGTCCAGGGCATACGCTGTCGCTCATGACGCAAGAGAGCGGAGAGCTGGACAGCCTCGTACGCAGACGCATCCGCGCGCTCCGGGTCGCGCAGGGCTTGTCGCTGGAGGAACTGGCCACCCGTGCCCACCTCAGCCAGTCGTCGCTGAGCCGCATCGAGAACGGTCAGCGGCGCCTCGCCCTCGACCAGCTGGTCACCCTCGCCCGCGCCCTGGACACCACGCTGGACCAGCTCGTGGAGACCGCCACCGACGACGTCGTCACCAGCCCGACGATCGACAGCGTCCACGGCCGGATGCGCTGGACCCTGAAGGCGGACCCCGGCATGAGCGTGGTGCGCCAGCGGCTGACCGACCCCCCGCCCGACAATCCCGCCCGCATGCGCGCCCATCCGGGGCGCGAATGGCTCGTCGTGCTGTCCGGCACCGCCATCCTCATGCTCGGCCGGCGCCGCTTCCGCGTCGAGACCAACCAGGCCGCCGAGTTCCCCACGATGATGCCGCACGCGATCGGCGCCGAGGGCGGGCCCTGCGAGATCCTGGGCCTCTTCGACCGGGATGCCCGCCGTTGCCACCAGCGTGACGACGGCGGCGATGCTCCCGAATGAGGGCGCTGGCCCACATGGCGGCCTCCGGGGCGGTCACCTCTTGTCCTGCGCCGCGCTTCATGTCCTGCACCGCGCTTCTGTTTTGCGCGTCAGGCAGCATCCGCCGCCATCGGCTTGCGGAAACGGCAAGATGTTACGCCCCTGGCGCATAGCGGTCCTAGGGTGAAGGGCATGAGCCAAACACACTCGCGCACCCCCCACCACGGAGCTTCGCCCGGCCACCACCACGAGCGGGACACCGGTGGGCAGGCGGAGATCCTCGACCTGGACGCCGAAGTCCTCGCCGAGCACACCGCCTCCATCACCGCATCGCTGCCCCTGCGGAACGGCCCCCACCACATCGTGGACCTGGGCTGCGGCACGGGCGCGGGCACCTTCGCCCTGCTCGACCGCTTCCCCGACGCGCACGTCACCGCTGTCGACATGTCCGCCGAACACCTCCGGCGCCTGCGCGCCAAGGCGTGTGCCCGCGGGGTCGAGGAACGGGTGCGCACCGTGCAGGCCGACCTCGACGCCGCCGCCTGGCCCGACCTCGGCTCACCCGACCTGATCTGGGCATCGGCCTCGATGCACCACATGACCCACCCCGAACGCGCGCTGCGCACCGTCCGCGACATGCTCGCCCCCGGCGGCCTGCTCGCCGTCGTCGAACTGGCCGGCCACCCCCGCTTCCTGCCCGGGAACGCTCCCCAGGGCAGCCCCGGTCTGGAAGAGCGCGTCCATGCCGCAGCCGACCGCCGCCAAGCCGAACACCTGCCCCACCGCGGCGCCGACTGGGGCCCGATGCTGTCCGCCGCCGGCTTCACCGTCGAGGACGAACGCACCATCACCGTGAACATCGAGGGCGGCCGCGGCGAAGCGATCGGCCGTTACGCCCTCGGCGTCCTGAGCCGCATCCGCAGCGCCGTCGCCGACGAGCTGTCCCCCGAGGACCTCACCGCGCTCGACCGGCTCCTCGACCCGGCCGGCCCGCAGGGCATCCTGCGCCGGGACGACCTGACGGTACGCACCGAGCGCACCGTCTGGGCCGCCCGCCGCGCCTGACCCCGGGCGGGGGTGCAGGGAGGTCACCCTCCAGTCGGTGCTGCCCCCTCGGTGCCGCCCCGGTGCGTGCTGCCCCCGGCCGGTGCCGCCCTGGTCCAGGTCGCCGGTCCACGTCGCCCCGGTGTGTGCCCCCCCGGTCCTTGTCGCCCCGGTCCGCGCCGTCGTCGATCCGTGCCGTACGACGCCTCCCCGCCATGCGTACCGGTCGGTATGCTCGGTTCCGCCGGGGCTCCCACCCCCGCCCGGCCCATGTCCGCGTGCCGTCGCCGCAGCCGCCCCGGGGAGGGCCCATGTCCCACGACTCCCGCACCGCACCGCGTATCTGCCCCCTCTGCGAGGCCACCTGCGGCCTCACCCTCACCATCGAGGGGGCCACCGTGACCGGTGCGCGCGGCGACCGCGACGACATCTTCAGCCGGGGCTTCATCTGTCCCAAGGGCGCGTCCTTCGGAGGCCTGGACGCCGACCCCGACCGGCTGCGCGTCCCGCTCGTGCGCGGTGCGGACGGGGAGCTCCACGACGCTTCCTGGAGCGAGGCGTTCGACCTGATCGCCGAGCGCGTACCGGCCCTGGCCGAGGCCCACGGACAGCAGTCCGTCGGCGTGGTCCTCGGCAACCCCAACGTGCACACGATGGCGGGCGCCCTCTACCCGCCCCTGCTGCTCGGGGCCCTGCGCACCCGCAACGTGTTCACCGCGAGCACCCTGGACCAGATGCCCAAGCACGTCTCCAGCGGCCTCCTCTTCGGTGACGCGCACGCCATCCCCGTACCGGATCTCGACCGCACCGACCACCTCCTCCTGATCGGTGCCAACCCACTGGAGTCCAACGGCAGTCTCTGCACCGCCCCCGACTTCCCCGGCCGGCTCAGGGCGCTGCGCCGCCGCGGCGGCACCCTCACCGTCATCGACCCGCGCCGCACCCGCACCGCCCGCCTCGCCGACCGGCACATCGCGATCCGGCCCGGCGCGGACGCCCTGCTGCTGGCGGCGGTCGCGCACACCCTCATCACCGAGAAGCTCGCCGACCCCGGGCCGCTCACCGAGCACCTGGAAGGGCTCGACGAACTGGCCGCCGCCCTGGCCGGCTTCACCCCGGAAGCGGTCGCCGCCGCCTGTGACGTGGACGCGGCCACCACCACCGCGCTCGCCCGTGAACTGGCCGCCGCCCCCACTGCCGCCGTCTACGGGCGGATCGGCAGCTGCACCGTCGAGCACGGCACCCTCGCCAGCTGGCTCGTGGACGTTCTCAACATCCTCACCGGCAACCTGGACCGCCCCGGCGGGGCGCTCTTCCCGCTCTCCGCGACCGCGCGCGCCCCGCGCGAAGCCGGCCCCGGCAAGGGCTTCACCCTCGGGCGCTGGGTGAGCCGGGTCTCCGGGCATCCCGAGGCCAAGGGCGAACTGCCCATCGCCGCCCTGGCCGAGGAGATCGAGACCCCGGGCGAGGGCCGCATCCGCGCCCTGCTCGTCCTCGCCGCCAACCCCGTACTCTCCGCACCCGACGGCGACCGCCTGGACGCGGCCCTCGCCGACCGGCTCGACTTCATGGTCAGCGTCGACCCGTACCTCAACGAGACCTCCCGCCGCGCCGACGTCGTCCTGCCCCCGCCGCCGCCCTCGCAGAGCGCCCACTTCGACTTCGCGTTCAACTCCTTCGCCGTGCACAACCAGGTCCGCTACACCCGCGCCCCCGTCCTCCTGGAGGACGGACGGATGGACGAGAGCGAGGTCCTCGCCCGGCTGATCCTCGCGGTGGGCGGGATGCACGGAGCCCCGCCCTCCGCCGTGGACGACCTGGCCATCGACACCGCGCTCACCCGGGCCGGGGCCCCGAAGGAACTGGCCGCAGAACTCACCGGTGAGAGCGGTCCCGAACGGCGCCTCGACCTGATGCTGCGCCTCGGCCCGTACGGTCTGACGCTGGAGCAGCTCCTCGCCCACCCCCACGGCATCGACCTCGGCCCGCTGCGGCCCCGGCTCCCGGAGATCCTGCGCACCCGCTCCGGCCGCATCGAACTGCTCCCCGCTCCGATCGCCGCCGATCTGCCGCGCCTGCGCCGGGCGCTGGGGGTGCGGCCCGCCCCGCTCGTCCTCGTCGGCCGCCGCCATCTGCGCTCCAACAACAGCTGGATGCACAACGTCGGCTCGCTGAGCGGCGGTACCAACGTCTGCACCCTCCAGGTCCACCCCGACGACGCGGCTCGCCTGGGGCTCGTGGACGGGGCCACCGTACGGATCGAGTCCTCCGGAGGCGCGGTCGAGGCCCCCGCCGAGATCACGGAAACCGTACGCAGCGGAGTGGTGAGCCTCCCGCACGGCTGGGGCCACAGCCGCCCCGGGACCCGTATGTCGGTGGCCGCCGCCCATCCCGGGGCGAACGTGAACCAGCTGCTCGACGGCACCTTTCTGGACCCGCTGTCCGGTACGGCCGTGCTGAACGCCATTCCGGTATCCGTCACCCCCCTGCCCTAACGGCACTGCTTTGACCTGGGGTTTTGCTCGTATTGCTCACGCGTCGACATCTTGTTGACGCTGCGAGAGGGCCCCTAACGTCGTCCGGACCGCCGAGACCGGTGGGAGTTCAAGGATGAACGTTAGGTATCCCCCATGATGACAATCCTCGGCTTCGCCATGATCGCGACCTTCCTGGTCCTGATCATGACGAAGAAGATGTCGCCGATCGCGGCGCTGGTACTGATCCCCGCACTGTTCTGTGTCGCCGTCGGGCAGGGAGCGCAGCTCGGCGACTACGTCATCGACGGCGTCGGCAACCTCGCGCCGACCGCCGCCATGCTGATGTTCGCCATCGTCTACTTCGGTGTGATGATCGACGTCGGCCTGTTCGACCCGATCGTCCGGGGCATCCTCCGGTTCTGCAAGGCCGACCCGATGCGGATCGTCGTCGGTACGGCGTTGCTCGCCGCGATCGTCTCCCTGGACGGCGACGGCTCCACCACCTTCATGATCACCGTCTCGGCGATGTATCCGCTCTACAAACGCCTCAAGATGAGCCTCGTGGTGATGACCGGCGTGGCCGCCACCGCGAACGGCGTCATGAACACCCTTCCCTGGGGCGGACCCACCGCCCGCGCCGCGACCGCCCTCAAGCTGGACGCCTCCGAGATCTTCGTGCCCATGATCCCGGCGCTCGCCGTCGGACTGCTCGCGGTGTTCCTGCTGGCGTACGTGCTCGGCCGACGCGAGCGCAGGCGCCTGGGCGTGCTCACACTGGACGAGGAGCTCGTGCGGGAGGCGGAGCCGGAGACCGTGGCGGTCGGCGCCGTTGGCGCGGGCGGCGAGAACCGTCTCCGCAAGGGCCCGGCCGCCTCGGACTCGGATTCCTCAGGCGCCGCCTCGGACTCCGACTTCTCAGGCACCACCCCGGACCCCCACTCCTCGGGCGCCGCCCCGGACTCCCACTCCTCGGGCACCACCCCGGACCCCCACTCCTCGGGCGCCGCCCCGGGGTTCACGGACGCGGACCCGGACGAGGGCGAAGGCGGCGACGAGGAGGAGTTCAAGGGCCTCGACCCGAACCGGTCCACGCTCCGCCCGAAGCTCTACTGGTTCAACGCCGGTCTCACCGTCGCCCTGCTGACCGCGATGATCATGGAGCTGCTGCCGATCCCGGTGCTCTTCCTGCTCGGCGCGGCCCTCGCCCTCACCGTCAACTTCCCCCGCATGCCCGACCAGCGGGCCCGGATCGCCGCCCATGCCGACAACGTCCTCAACGTATCCGGCATGGTCTTCGCCGCCGCCGTGTTCACCGGTGTCCTCACCGGCACGGGCATGGTCGAGCACATGGCCGACTGGGTCGTGAGCACCGTCCCCGACGCGATGGGCCCGCACATGGCCATCGTCACCGGCCTGCTCAGCCTGCCGCTCACGTACTTCATGTCCAACGACGGCTTCTACTTCGGCGTCGTCCCGGTCCTCGCCGAGGCCGGGGCCGCCCACGGGGTCTCCCCGCTGGAGATCGCCCGCGCCTCCCTGGCGGGCCAGGCGCTGCACATGTCCTCGCCGCTGGTGCCCGCCGTGTACGTCCTCGTCGGCATGGCGAAGGTCGAGTTCGGCGACCACACCCGGTTCACCGTCAAGTGGGCCGTGCTCACCTCCCTCGTCGTGCTCGGGGCGGGCATCCTCTTCGGCACCATCTAGCACCGTCCAGCGCTGTCTGGACGACACCCGCTGGACGACACCCGCCGGAGGGCCGCTGCCGGACGGGCAGCCGCCGGAAGACCCCCGCGCCCGGCGCGCACTCCGGTGTGACCGTCATGACCGGCGTGACCGGTGTCTCCGGAGGCTCCCTGGCGCCACAAAACTAACGGCGCTAGTTTGGGCGGGTGTGACAGGGCCCCGCGCCCGTCGCACGGCTTCGGCGCTCCGCACAGCACGTCCGGGAGGAAACAGCCATGAAGGCCCATGACCAGATGTACATCGGCGGCGCGTGGCGGCCCGCCGTCGGCCGGGACACGATTGCGGTCGTGAACCCGGCCGACGAACAGGTCATCGCCCACGTACCGGCGGGCACGGCCGAGGACGTCGACGCGGCGGTACGGGCCGCACGGGCCGCTCTCCCCGCCTGGGCCGCCACCCCGCCCGCCGAGCGCGCGGCCCGGCTCAGCGCGCTCGCCGACGCGCTGGCCGCCCGCAAGGACGAGCTGGCCGAGACGATCACCGCCGAGCTGGGTTCGCCGCTGCCGCTCTCGCAGATGGTCCACGCGGGCGTCCCGGTGCTGGTCGCCTCCTCGTACGCCGAACTGGCCGCGTGCCACTCCTTCGAGGAGCGGATCGGCAACTCCACCGTGCTCCTGGAGCCGGTCGGCGTCGTCGGCGCGATCACCCCCTGGAACTACCCGCTCCATCAGATCGTCGCCAAGGTCGCCCCCGCGCTCGCCGCGGGCTGCACGGTCGTCCTCAAGCCCGCCGAGGACACCCCGCTCACCGCCCAGCTCTTCGCCGAGGCCACCGAGGCCGCCGGGCTGCCGCCCGGGGTCTTCAACCTGGTCACCGGTCTCGGGCCGGTCGCCGGGCAGGCGCTCGCCGCGCACGAGGACGTCGACCTGGTCTCCTTCACCGGCTCCACCGCCGTCGGCAAGCAGATCGGGGCCACCGCCGGGGCCGCCGTCAAGCGCGTCGCCCTCGAACTGGGCGGCAAGTCCGCCAACGTCATCCTCCCCGGCGCGGACCTCGCCAAGGCCGTCAACGTCGGCATCGCCAACGTGATGACCAACTCCGGCCAGACGTGCAGCGCCTGGACCCGGATGCTCGTGGACGCCGAGCGGTACGACGAGGCGGTGGAGCTCGCGGCGAACGCCGTCACCAAGTACGTCGCCGGGGAGCGGGTCGGCCCGCTCGTCAGTGCCAAGCAGCAGGCCCGGGTGCGCGGTTACATCGAGAGCGGCGTCGCGGAAGGCGCCCGGCTGGTCGCGGGCGGCCCGGAAGCCCCGCTGGAGAGCGGCTACTACGTCAGCCCCACCGTCTTCGCCGACGTCACCCCGGACATGACCATCGCCCAGGAGGAGATCTTCGGCCCGGTCGTCTCGATCCTCCGCTACGAGGACGTGGACGACGCCCTCCGGATCGCCAACGACACCGTCTACGGGCTGGCGGGCGCCGTGTGGGCCGCGGACGACGAGGAGGCGGTGGCCTTCGCCCGCCGGATGGACACCGGGCAGGTCGACATCAACGGCGGGCGGTTCAACCCGCTGGCCCCGTTCGGCGGTTACAAGCAGTCGGGGGTGGGGCGCGAGCTGGGGGCGCACGGTCTGGCGGAGTATCTCCAGACGAAGTCGCTCCAGTTCTGAACCCCGTAACCCTTTCCTTCCCCGTAAGGAGTCAGTTCGTGGTCCGCGCCGCTGTACTGCCCGCCGTCGGAGCTCCGCTGGAGATCACCGACATCGTCCTGCCGGAGCCCGGCCCCGGCCAGGTGCGCGTCGCGCTCGCCGCCGCCGGGGTCTGCCACTCCGACCTGTCCCTGTCCAACGGCACCATGCGCGTCCCGGTGCCCGCCGTCCTCGGCCACGAGGGCGCGGGAACCGTCCTGGCGGTCGGCGAGGGCGTCACCCATGTCGCCCCGGGCGACGGCGTCGTCCTCAACTGGGCGCCCTCCTGCGGGGCCTGCTTCCACTGCGGGATCGGCGAGGTGTGGCTCTGCGCCGACGCTCTCAAGGGGGCCACCAACCTCCACGCCCGTACGGCGGACGGCACCGAGCTCCACCCGGGCCTCAATGTCGCGGCCTTCGCCGAGGAGACCGTCGTCGCCGCGAACTGCGTGCTCCCCGCCCCCGACGGCGTGCCCCTCACCGACGCCGCGCTCCTCGGCTGCGCGGTCCTCACCGGCTACGGGGCGATCCACCACAGCGCCCGGGTCCGCGAGGGCGAGAGCGTCGTCGTGTTCGGGATCGGCGGCGTCGGCCTCGCTGTGCTCCAGGCCGCCCGGATCGCGGGCGCCTCCCGGATCATCGCGGTCGACGTCTCCCCGGCCAAGGAGGAGCTCGCCCGGCAGGCCGGAGCCACCGACTACGCCGTCGCCTCCGCCACCACCCCGCGCGAGATCCGCAAACTGACCGGAGGCCAGGGCGCGGACGTCGCCGTGGAGTGCGTCGGGCGGCCCGCGACCATCCGCGCCGCCTGGGAGTCCACCCGGCGCGGCGGGCGCACCACGGTCGTCGGCATCGGCGGCAAGGACCAGGAGGTCACCTTCAACGCCCTGGAGATCTTCCACTGGGGCCGCTCCCTGACGGGCTGCGTGTACGGCAACAGCGACCCGGCCCGCGATCTGCCCGCCCTCGCCGACCACATCCGCGCGGGCCGCTTCGACCTGTCGATGATGGTCACCGAACGCATCGCCCTGGACGGCATTCCCGCCGCCTTCGACAACATGGTCGCGGGCAAGGGTGGCCGCGCGCTCGTCGTCTTCTAGTAGTCCGTCGTCCGCGACGTCGAGGTGACCGGACCCAGCAGCCGGGCGTCCATCTCGCCTTCCTCGAACAGCCGGGAGGCCGGGCCCACGATCAGCGGGTCCGGCTTCCCGGCCACCTCCGGGTCCTTGCCCGGGTAGTCGAAGCGGTCCAGCACATGCCGCATCGCCTCCAGCCGGGCCCGCTTCTTGTCGTTGCTCTTCACCACCGTCCACGGTGCGTCCGCCGTGTCGGTGTGGAAGAGCATCAGCTCCTTGGCCTCCGTGTACTCGTCCCACTTGTCCAGCGAGGCCAGGTCGACCGGGCTCAGCTTCCACCGTCGTACGGGGTCGATCTGCCGGATCATGAACCGGTTGCGCTGCTCGTTGCGGGAGACGGAGAACCAGAACTTCACCAGGTGGATGCCGTCCCGGGCGAGCATCCGCTCGAACCCCGGAGTCTGGTGCATGAACTCCAGGTACTCGCGGGTCGTGCAGAACCCCATCACCCGTTCCACGCCCGCCCGGTTGTACCAGGAGCGGTCGAACAGCACGATCTCCCCGGCGCTCGGCAGATGCGCCGTGTAACGCTGGAAGTACCACTGGGTGCGCTCGCGGTCGGTCGGCTTCTCCAGCGCCACCACCCGCGCGCCACGCGGATTGAGGTGCTCGGTGAACCGCTTGATCGTGCCGCCCTTGCCCGCCGCGTCCCGGCCCTCGAAGAGGATCACCAGCCGCTCGTCGCGCTCCTTCACCCAGTGCTGGAGCTTCAGCAGCTCGATCTGGAGCGCCCGCTTGGCCTTGTCGTAGTCGCGGCGACGGAGCTTGCGGTCGTACGGGTAGTCCTCGCGCCAGGCGTCGCGGGCGTGGCCCTTCGGCGTCAGGAGGACCGGATCGTCGTCCCCGCTGTCGACCACACCGAACCCGTCCAGATACGGCCCGCCGTAACGGGCCGCCTGCGCGCTCGGCTCGGGGGCGTCCCGGCCGGCCCTGCCGCCGGTTCCGTTACGTCCGTTCCGCTTGGCGCTCCTCGTCATGACGGGGTCCCTCCACCGGCCGTGCCGGATTTCCGCGTGTGGGCCCAGTCTGCTGACGGCTCCGGGAGACCGCCACCCCGGCCAGGCACAGGGCGCCGCCGAGGACGGCGAGCGGGGTCGGCACCTCGTCCAGTAGCACCCACGCCATGCCCACGACGAGCGCCGGTACCGCGTACGTGGTCGCGCCCATCTTTCCCGCGGTGGTCCGGGCCAGCGCGTAGCCCCAGGTGGTGAAGGCCAGCGCGGTCGGGAAGACGCCCAGGTAGACCATGTTCAGGGTGGCGGACAGCGGTGCGTCGGCCGCCTCGGAGACCAGCACACCGGTGAACGGCAGGCAGGCGACGGCCCCGATCAGGCAGCCGAAGGTGTTGACCTGGAGCGAGGAACCGTGTGCGAGGGCCGGCTTCTGGCTCACCACGCCCGCCGCGTACGCCACGGCGGCCAGCAGGCACAGAGCCACGCCCAGTACGGAGGAGCCGCCGTGCCCTGACATCGCGAGGCCGACCACCACCGCGCCCGCGAACGAGACGCCCATGCCCAGAAGCAGTCGGCGCGGCAGGCCCTCGCCGAGCATCCGGGCGCCGAGCAGGGCGATCAGGATCGGGCCGATGTTCACGAGCATCGCGGCCGTACCCGCGTCGACCTCCTGTTCGCCCCAGTTCAGGGCCACCATGTACAGCCCGAACCACAGCACCCCCGAGGTGATGATCCCGGGCCAGGCGCCCCGCCCCGGGAGCCCTTCCCGGCGGACGAGCAGGATCGCCCCGAGCACCAGCGTGCCCGCCAGCAGCCGGCCCAGGGCCAGCGCGCCGGGGGAGTAGGCCTCGCCCGCAACGCGGATGGAGACGAACGCGGAGGCCCACAGCACGACGGTGGTGCAGGCGGCGGCGGGGGCGCGCCAGGGGTGGGCGGGGGTGGGGACCGGAGGCGGTGTCGGGGTCGTCGTCATGGCCACGACCGTAAAGCCGAAACGCTTCGCCCCTCACCGAATTGCCAACCCCCGTCAATCGACGCCCGCCCGGCGCCTCCGGGCAGTCCCTGCCCACCGCATGCCCGTCTCTCGTCCGTCCGCCGCTCAGGGACGCAGCCCTGCCACGCAGGCCCGTCCGGCGATTGAGGACGGAACCGGTGCTCGGGTTGGGCGGCACCCCTGCTTGCCGGACACGGAGAGGCCGCCCCGGACCACCGCCACGGTTCCGTCCTCGAACGCCGGGCGGGCTGGGGGCGCCGGCCCGTCGTCAAACGCCGAATGTGCTGAATGTCAGGGGCGGTCGTCGAGCGACGCCGGGGCGATGTCCAGGAGGTCCGACAGCGCCCCCACCCCCGCCGGAGTAGCCCGCACCGCCCTCCCCGATCCCACCCGCTCGCACCACCCCACCGCCAGCACATGCGCGCACAGCGCCGCCCCCGCCGCCCCCGCGAGGTGGGGGCGCCGTTCCGTCCAGTCCAGGCAGCCTCGGGCCAGGGGGCGTCGGGCCGACCGGTCCAGGGGTATGCCCAGGGCGGCGAACCACTCCAGGCCCGCCTCGGTCAGCGCGAACCCGGTGTCCTGCCGCAGCAGCCCCCGTACCGTCATCGCCTCGGTGATCCGGATGCCGAGCCGTCCGGCGAGATGGTCGTAGCAGGTGCGTCCCCGGGCCAGCGCACTGCTGATGCTCGCCGCCCGCAGCGAACGCGGCCGCTCCGGAGTCCCGGGCGCCGCGTGCGAGACCAGCTCCTCCACCAGGTGAGCTGCCCGCTCGTCGGCCAGCCGGACATAGCGGTGACGGCCCTGTCGCTCCTCGGCCAGCAGCCCGCCCGCGACCAGCCGCCCCAGGTGCTCGCTGGCGGTGGACGGGGCGACGGAGGCGTACCGGGCCAGCTCACCGGCGGTCCGGGCCCGTCCGTCGAGCAGGGCCAGGCAGAAGGAGGCACGGGTCTCGTCCGCGAGGAGGGCGGCCAGTGCGGCGAGCCGCGGGGCCGCCGCGTCGTGCGGCCGGGGGCGGTGTCGCGGGGAACGGTCCATGAGTCCAGGGTGCGTCAGGGACGGTTCGTCGCCGGCCGCAGGGTCGCAGCGCCGTCGCCCACCGGTCGCGCGTACTGCTCGTACTGGAGCGCCAGCCCGTCCAGCAGCGCCCGCAGCCCGGTCTCGAAGGCCCCTTCGTCGACCTGGCTGCGGTGGTCGGCCAGCAGATGGGCCTGACCGAGGTGCGGGTAGTCGGCGGGGTCGTAGGCGCTCTCGTCGTCCACGAACCCCCCGGCGAACGACCCCAGCGCCGACCCGGTGATGAAGTACCGCATCAGCGCCCCGATCCGGGTCGCCTGCGCGGGCGGCCACCCCGCCCTCACCATCGCCCCGAACACCGCGTCGGCGACCCGCAGCCCCGCCGGACGGCGGCCGGGGCCCCGGGCGAGCACGGGCACAATGTGCGGATGCGCGGCGAGGGCGGCCCGGTAGGACAGCGCCCAGTCGTGCAGGGCCGCACGCCAGTCGCGCGGGTCCGACTCCTCGAACATCGACAGATCGACCTGTACGGAGACGGCGTCGGCGACCGCGTCGAGGATCTCGTCCTTGTTGCGGAAGTGGTTGTAGAGCGAGGGCCCGCTGACGCCCAGGACCGCCGCGAGACGACGGGTGGAGACGGCGTCGAGCCCCTCGGCGTCCACGAGCGCGCTCGCCGCCCCGACGATGCGGTCTCTGCTGAGGAGGGGCTTGCGCGGTCGGGCCATGCGGCCCAT
Source organism: Streptomyces sp. NPDC033165 (assembly GCF_055577965.1). Classification (NCBI taxonomy): domain Bacteria; kingdom Bacillati; phylum Actinomycetota; class Actinomycetes; order Kitasatosporales; family Streptomycetaceae; genus Streptomyces; species Streptomyces sp. NPDC033165. The sequence goes on along the minus strand of NZ_JBVIPK010000005.1, from coordinate 375,424 downwards.
AGTAGGGCCCCCGAGCCAGAAACTAGCAGTGCTAATTAAGCGCTGGCGAGAGGTGGGGTGGCGCACGATGGACCTGACGCTCAGCGAGGAGCAGGAAGCCGTCCGGAAACTGGCGGCCGACTTCGTCGCCCGCGAGGTCGCGCCACACGCCGCCGCGTGGGACCGGGCCGAGAATGTCGACAGGTCGATCGTGAAGAAGCTCGGGGGCCTCGGCTTCCTCGGGCTCACCGTCCCCGAGGAGTACGGCGGCTCCGGCGGCGACCATCTGTCCTACTGCCTGGTCACCGAGGAGCTGGGGCGCGGCGACTCCTCCGTGCGCGGCATCGTCTCCGTATCGCTCGGCCTGGTGGCCAAGACCATCGCGTCCTGGGGCGACGAGGAGCAGAAGCGGTCCTGGCTTCCCCGGCTCGCCTCCGGCGAGGCGATCGGCTGCTTCGGCCTCACCGAGCCCGGCACCGGTTCGGACGCCGGAAACCTCGCCACCCGGGCCGTACGCGACGGCGGTGACTACGTCGTCAACGGCACCAAGATGTTCATCACCAACGGCACCTGGGCCGATGTGGTGCTGCTCTTCGCCCGCACGAACGACGCCCCCGGCCACCGCGGGGTCTCCGCCTTCCTCGTCCCCGCCGACGCCCCCGGCCTCACCCGGCGCACCATCCACGGCAAGCTCGGCCTGCGCGGCCAGGCCACCGCCGAACTGGTCCTGGAGGATGTCCGGGTACCCGCGGCCGCCCTCCTCGGCCCCGAGGGCAAGGGCTTCTCCATCGCGATGTCCGCCCTGGCCAAGGGGCGGATGTCGGTCGCCGCGGGCTGTGTGGGCATCGCCCAGGCCGCCCTGGACGCGGCCGTGCGCTACGCCGGTGAGCGCGAGCAGTTCGGCAAGGCCATCGCCCGCCACCAGCTCGTCCAGGAGCTGCTGAGCGACATCGCCGTGGACGTGGACGCCGCCCGGCTGCTCACCTGGCGGGTCGCCGATCTGGTCGACCGGGGCCAGGAGTTCGCCACCGCCGCCTCCAAGGCCAAGCTGTACGCCTCCGAGGCCGCCGTCCGCTGCGCCGGCAACGCCCTCCAGGTCTTCGGCGGCTACGGCTACATCGACGAGTACCCGGTCGGCAAACTGCTGCGCGACGCCCGGGTGATGACGCTCTACGAGGGCACCAGCCAGATCCAGAAGCTCATCATCGGCCGCGCGCTGACGGGTGTCTCCGCGTTCTGAGCGCCGTCGGCCCCGGTTCGTACGGGTGTCTGAGTAGCCGCCTGAGTACGGGCGCGGATGTGGCGTGCGCCACGCCGGCGGATGCTCGCCCCATGAGTGACACGACATCGGTCAAGCAGCAGAGCACCGCCGCCTTCTACGGCCAGGCCGTCGCCTCCTTCCTGGTGGCGATGGGCGCGGTGGCCCTCGGTATCTTCTTCCTCGACGCCGACGCCTGGGTGCGCGGCTTCCTCGCCATCGGCGTGCTCTACCTCGTCACGTCCTGCTTCACGCTCGCCAAGGTGATCCGGGACCGCCAGGAGGCCGGGCAGATCGTCAGCCGGGTGGACCAGGCCCGGCTGGAGAAGATCCTCGCCGAGCACGACCCCTTCCAGAAGCTCTGACCCGGCAGGACGGCGAGACGGCCCTAAGCGCTTGCTCAGGTTCGGGGTATGGTGTTCGTCCTGTTGACGGAGAGGGGCCCTGGGCGATGAGTGCGGCGGAGGAGACGAGCGGCGAGGACGCCCCGTGGGGCGAGGTCACTCCCGAGGCGGCCAGGCGGCTCCTCGTCGCCGCCGTGGACGCCTTCGCCGAGCGCGGGTACCACGCGACCACCACCCGTGACATCGCCGGGCGGGCCGGGATGAGCCCGGCCGCCCTCTACATCCACTACAAGACCAAGGAAGAGCTGCTCCACCGGATCAGCAAGATCGGCCACGAACGGGCGCTGTACGTCCTGGAGGCCGAGGCGGACCGGGACGGCACGGCCGCCGAGCGGCTCGCCGGGGCCGCCCGCTCCTTCGTCCGCTGGCACGCCGAGCGGCACACCACCGCCCGGGTCGTGCAGTACGAGCTCGACGCCCTCGGCGACGAGCACCGTACGGAGATCGTCGCGCTGCGCCGCAAGAGCGACGCGGTGGTGCGCCGGATCATCAGCGAGGGCGTGCGGGACGGCGAGTTCGACGTCCCCGACATCCCCGGAACCACGCTCGCGGTGCTGTCCCTCTGCATCGATGTGGCCCGCTGGTTCAACGCCCAGGGCAGCCGCACGCCCGACGAGGTCGGCGAGCTGTACGCCGGCCTCGTCCTGCGGATGGTCGGAGCCCGTACGGCCCCGGGCCGCACGTAGTCACCGCTCCGGATCGCACGTGGTCACGGCCCCCGGGCCGCACGTGGCTGCGGCCGCGGATCAGAAGTAGTAGCGGGATACCGACTCGGCCACGCAGGCCGGCTTCTCGCTGTCCTCGCGCTCGACCGTGACGACCGCCGTGACCTGCACTCCGCCGCCCACCTCCGCGACCTCGCGGAGCACCGCCGTGGCCCGCAGCCGCGAGCCGACCGGGACGGTCGAGGGGAAACGGACCTTGTTCGTCCCGTAGTTGATGCCCATCTTCATGCCCTCGACCCGCATCACCTGCGGCACCAGCGCGGGCAGCAGCGACAGCGTCAGATAGCCGTGCGCGATCGTCGTGCCGAAGGGTCCTTCCTTCGCGCGCTCCGGGTCCACATGGATCCACTGGTGGTCGCCGGTCGCCTCGGCGAACCGGTCGATCCTCTCCTGCTCGATCTCCAGCCAGTCGCTGTGTCCCAGCTGCTCGCCCACTCCGTCCCGCAGCTCCTGCGCGGACGTGAAGATCTTCGGCTCTGCCATGTTCCCGGTCCCTGCCTTCCGGCTCGCCGCACCCTCCGGCGCGATGTCTAAGCGCTTGCTCAGCATCATGGTGCGGCGCGTTCCTGTCAACGACATGGCAGTAGGTTTGAGGAGTGCCCCAGATCCCACAGACACTCCACGAACTCTCGGTCGGCCAGCTCTCGGCGCGCAGCGGGGCCGCTGTCTCGGCCCTGCACTTCTACGAGGCCAAGGGCCTGATCAGCAGCCGTCGCACCAGTGGCAACCAGCGCCGCTACTCCCGCGACGCGCTGCGCCGGGTCGCCTTCGTACGGGCGGCACAACGCGTCGGCATCCCGCTGGCCACGATCCGGGACGCGCTCGCCGAGCTGCCCGAGGAGCGCACTCCGAACCGCGAGGACTGGGCCCGGCTCTCCGAGGTCTGGCGCAAGGAACTCGACGAGCGGATCGAACAGTTGCACCGGCTGCGCGACCATCTGACCGACTGCATCGGGTGCGGCTGTCTGTCGCTGGAGACCTGTGTGCTGTCCAACCCCGACGACATCACGGGTGAGCGGATCACCGGCTCCCGTCTGATGCCGGAGCGCAAGCGTTCCTCGTAGGCCACCCCCAGGTGCTACGCCGCCGTCGCGGCGGGCCTCCGGTGCCGCGGCAGCCGGGCCATCGCCAGCGTTCGGTCCGTCAGGGCGGGCTGGGGCACCGCGATCCCGCAGCCCGTGCACACCGGACCCGCCCATGGCTCGCGTCCCCGTTCCTGCCGCCACTCGATGCCGGTGCCCGCGCAGACCGGGCAGGCGGAGCCGGGCCCGGAACCGAGGGCGGCGATGAGGCGGCGCAGCACCTCGGCCAGCGCTTCGGTCGGGTGCACCCCGGGGTCGGCGCAGCGGGCCACCCCGTGCCCGCCCCAGGTGCGGCGGTGCCAGTCGTCGAACGCGCCCGGCCGGCGCAGCCCCGCGTGCTTCTCGCGCCGCCGCCGCTCGGCGAACCCCGCCTCGTACGCGAGCCAGACGGCCCGCGCCTCCTCCAGTTCCTCCAGCGCGCTCACCAGGCGCGCCGGATCGGGTGCCCGGTCCTCGGGATCGATCCCGTGCCGGGCGCACAGATGGTCCCAGGTCGCCCGGTGACCGTACGGGGCGAATCTCTCCAGGCACTTGCGCAACGAATACCGCCGCAGGGCCAGATCGCCCAGCGGATCGCGGACCTGTCTCGCCAGACTCCGGAAACCGGCCATGGCACTCTCCACCTCCGTCGCTCGTCCTTGGACGTCAAGGAATGGACGTACGATTGCCCGTTTCGGCTCCGTCGAAAGATGAAACCCGTCCATTGGCTGAGACTCCCCATGTCGGGCGGGGTGGCGCGGGCGGAAGCGGAACGGCGCGCGGGCAGGTGGTGAGAGGGCGTGCGGCCGCGCCGGAACGCGGTGGCGGCGACCCGGGCGGGTGCGGTTGGGTGTGCGCATGAGAGCGAGTCACCCGCGCCTGGAAAAGGTCACCCCCGATAACGTCATCGCCGCCTGTCGGCTGGAAGTCGCGCCCGAGCAGCGGAAGTTCGTCTCGCCCGTCGCGCAGTCCCTGGCCGAGGCCTACGTGCACCCCGAGGTCGCCTGGCCCCGGCTGATCTGTGACGGCGAGCGCATCGTGGGCTTCGTGATGGCCTTCTTCGACGTGTCCTTCGACTACGACGCGGGGGTGCCGGACGCCCCGCCGCGCTCCGGGCTCTGGCGGCTCGCCGTCGCCGCGGGGGAGCAGGGCCGGGGGTACGGGCGGTTCGCGGTGGGCGCGGTGAACGAGGAGATCCGGCGGCGTGGCGGGACGCGCTCGACCGTGACCTGGCACCCGGGGGAGGGCGGACCGGAGGAGTTCTACCTCCGGCTCGGCTACCGCAAGCGGGGGCTGACGGAGGACGGCGAATACCTCGGCGACCTGGACCTCGGCGCCTGAGAGGCCGCCCCGCGCCACCCTCTCCGCCCCCGCTACCCCCCGTACCGCAGATGGCGTCGCCGCTTCGCCCGGAAGGCCGCCAGGTCCTCCTGCCAGGCGCCCACCACCGCGTCGGTGTCCGCTCCCGCGTCGATCATCGTGCGGACCAGGGTGCTGCCGGTGAGCTTGTCGATCCAGCGGTCCGGGCGCCAGGCGAAGCCGCTCCACGTCTCCTTCGCCGTGACCAGCAGGGCGATGCCGGTGCGGACCGGGTCGAAGACCTCCCGGTCCTGGACGTGCACCTGCACCCCGCCCACCGTCTTCCCCGCGAACTTGGAGAACACCGGAGCGAAGTACGCCTCGCGGAAGGCGACGCCCGGCAGCTCCAGCGCGTTCGCGGCGGCCGCCCAGCGGCGGTCGATGCCCTCCGCGCCCAGCAGCTCGAACGGCCGCGTGGTGCCCCGGCCCTCGGAGAGGTTGGTGCCCTCGAAGAGACAGGTGCCGGAGTAGACGAGGGCCGTTCCGGGCGTCGGCATGTTCGGGCTCGGCGGCACCCAGGGCAGCCCGGTGTCGTCGAAGAAGTCCGAGCGCCGCCACCCGGACATCCCCACCACGTCCAGCCGTACGGGATTCTCGTGCAGGAACTCCGCGTTGAAGAGCAGCGCCAGCTCCGCCACCGTCATCCCGTGCGCCTGGGCGATCTCCCGGCGGCCGACGAACGTGGCGAACGCCGGGTCCAGCACCGGCCCCAGCGCCGCCCGCCCGGTCACCGGGTTCGGCCGGTCCAGCACCACCAGCCGCTTGCCCGCGAGCGCGGCCGCCTCCATGCAGTCGTACAGCGTCCAGATGTACGTGTAGAAGCGCGCGCCCGCGTCCTGGATGTCGAAGAGCACCGTGTCCACGCCCGAGGCGGTGAAGATGTCCGCGAGCGGCTGCCCGCTCTTGAGGTACGTGTCGTAGACCGGCAGCCCGGTCGCCGGGTCGTCGTAACGCCCCTCCGAACCGCCCGCCTGCGCGGTGCCCCGGAAGCCGTGCTCGGGGCCGAAGACGGCGGTCAGGTTCACCCGGGAGTCCGGGTGCATCACGTCGACGATGTGCCGGACGTCCGCGGTGACCCCGGTCGGGTTGGTGACGACGCCGACCCGTCGGCCCCGCAGCAGCCGGTACCCGTCCGCCGCCAGCCGGTCGAAGCCGGTACGGACCCGGCCCCGCCCGGGGCCGGGACGGTGCCCCGGGGCGGTGGCTGAGGCGGGAGCGGCGCCCGCCGCCGTCGCCGTGATCGCGCCGACGGCGCCTCCGGCGGCCAGCAGACCACGTCGGGACAGACTCATTCCGCTACCTCCATGATCGCGCTCCCATGATCGAGCCGACTGTCATGCCCACGCACGCTAGCGCGGGCGGGACCAGCACGGAACGACCCGCGCCGCGCCGGTTCCCGAGCCCGCACTCCGGGCCCCGTCCTTCCCCCCTCCCGGCCCTTCCCCGGGTACATACCGACCGGTTAGTCTGCCGATGGCCGGCGGGACCGGCCGGACGGGACCGGGCGGGAGAGAGGCAGGACGGCGATGGATACGGTGCGGGGCGCGGGCGTGGTGGTCACCGGGGCCGGAGGCGGTATCGGAGCCGCTCTGGCCCGCAGGTTCGCCGCCGAGGGGGCGCGGGTCGTGGTCAACGACCTCGACCTCGGGCGGATCGAGCCGCTGGCGAAGGAGATCGGCGGCTCTGCCGTCGCCGGGGACGCCTCGGGTGTCGTGGACGCGGCCCGGGAGGCGCTGGGCGGCACGGTGGACGTCTACTGCGCCAACGCGGGCCTGGCCTCGCCCGGCGACGCGTTCGCCGACGAGGAGGTCTGGGCGGCGGCCTGGGACGTCAATGTCATGGCCCACGTCCGCGCGGCCAGGGCCCTGCTCCCCGAGTGGCTGGAGCGCGGCGGCGGCCGCTTCGTCACCACCGCATCCGCCGCCGGGCTGCTGACGATGATCGGCGCGGCTCCCTACAGCGTCACCAAGCACGGGGCGGTCGCCTTCGCCGAATGGCTCTCGCTGACCTACCGGCACCGGGGGATCAAGGTCCACGCGATCTGCCCGCAGGGCGTGCGGACCGACATGCTCACCGCCGCCGGTTCGGCCGGTGAACTGGTCCTCGCGCCCGGCGCCATCGAGCCGGAGGACGTCGCCGACGCGCTGTTCGACGCGATGGAGGCCGACCGCTTCCTGGTCCTGCCACACCCCGAGGTGGCCGGTTACTACCAGGCCCGGGCCGCCGACCCCGACCGCTGGATGGGCAGTATGAACCGCCTCCAGCAGAAGTGGGAGGAGGCGGGCGGAGCGTGAGCGACGTGGCCCCCGGCACCTCCCCCTACGCGGCCAAGCCCTGGCTCGCCCTGCTCAGCGAGGCCCAGCGCGCCCCCGTCACCCCGCCCCCGACCGTGCTGCACGCCTTCCGGACGGCCGTCGGCCGGGCCCCGGACCGTACGGCCCTGGCCTACTTCGACGGCCGCCTGAGCTACCGCGAGGCCGACACGCTCTCCGACTCGGTGGCCGGACACCTCGCCGCCCGGGGCCTGCGGCGCGGCGACCGGGTCGCGATCATGCTCCAGAACAGCCCGCACTTCGTCCTCGCCCTGCTCGGCGCGTGGAAGGCCGGGGCCACCGTCGTACCGCTCAACCCGATGTACAAGTCCGGCGAGGCCGGTCATGTCCTCGCGGACGCCGGGGTCACCGCGCTGGTCTGCTCGGACCGGGCCTGGGCGGCGTATCTGCGGGACACCGCGGCGGCGGCCCCGGACCTCACCATCGCTCTGACGGCCTGCGAGCTGGACCTCCAGAGCGTGAACGACCCCCGCGTCCTCGGCTTCGAACGCCTCCCCGCCCCCGGTCCCGACGACCTCGCCGAGGACCTGCTGACCGTCGCCCGCGCCGGGCACCCGGCTCCGGAGGGCAGGGAGCTCGCCGCCGCCGACGCCGCGCTGATCAGCTACACCTCCGGCACCAGCGGCACCCCCAAGGGCGCCGTGAACTCCCACGCCAACATCATGGTCAACGCCGAACGCCAGCGCGTCGGGCACCCGGTCCCCGAGGGTTCCGCCTACTTCGCGCTCGCCCCGCTCTTCCACATCACCGGCGTGGTCTGCCAGCTCTCCGCCTGCGTCACCAACGCGGGCACCCTCGTGCTGGCGTACCGCTTCGAGGCGGGGGTGGTCCTCGACGCCTTCGCCGCCCACCGCCCCGCCTACACGGTCGGGCCGTCCACCGCCTTCATGGCGCTGGCCGCGCACCCGGACGCCACTGCGGACCACTTCGCCTCGTTCCGGGTGATCTCCTCCGGCGGCGCACCGCTGCCGCCCGCGCTGGTGGAGAAGTTCCGCGCGGGCTTCGGCCCGTACATCCGCAACGGCTACGGACTCACCGAGTGCACCGCCCCCTGCGCCTCCGTACCGCCGCAGCACGAGGCTCCGGTCGACCCGCTCTCGGGCACCCTGTCCGTCGGAGTGCCCGGCCCCGACACCGTGGTACGGATTCTCGACGAGGAGGGGCGCGAGGTGCCCTTCGGGGAGCAGGGCGAGATCGCGGTGCGCGGCCCCCAGGTCGTCTCCGGCTACTGGAACCTCCCCGAGGCCACGGCCGCCGCCTTCCCGGACGGGGAGCTGCGCACCGGCGACATCGGGTTCATGGACGCGGCGGGCTGGCTGTACGTCGTCGACCGCAAGAAGGACATGATCAACGCCTCCGGGTTCAAGGTGTGGCCCCGCGAGGTGGAGGACGTCCTCCACACCCACCCGGCGGTACGCGAGGCGGCGGTCGTGGGCGTGCCGGACACGTACCGGGGGGAGACCGTCCGGGCCTACGTCAGCCTGCGTCCGGAAGCCTCCGTGGAACCGGACGAACTCGGTGCGTACTGCAAGGAACGGCTTGCCGCGTACAAGTATCCGCGCGAGGTGGTGATCCTGACCGAGCTGCCGAAGACGGCGAGTGGGAAGATCCTCAGGCGGGAACTGCGTTCCCCCCGTTAGAACGGCGTCGAAACAGCACGCGCACGGTACGAAAGGAAGGTGGCGGCTCATGGCCAAGGCGACGGACCAGAACGGCACTCCCGTCCCCCAACGGCTGCTGGCCGCCGCCACCCGGCTCTTCGCCGAGCGCGGGTACGACCGCACCTCGGTCCAGGAGATCGTCGAGGCGGCGGGCGTCACCAAGGGGGCGCTCTACCACTACTTCGGCTCCAAGGAGGACCTGCTCCAGGAGGTCTACGCCCGGGTGCTGCGGCTCCAGCAGGAGCGCCTGGACGCCTTCGCGGACGCCGACGCCCCCGTCGAGGAGCGGCTGCGCGACGCGGCGGCCGACGTGGTCGTGACGACCATCGACAACCTGGACGACGCGGCGATCTTCTTCCGCTCCATGCACCATCTGAGCCCGGAGAAGAACAAGCAGGTACGTGTGGAGCGCCGCCGCTACCACGAGCGGTTCCGGGCCCTGATCGAGGAGGGTCAGCGCAGCGGGGTCTTCTCCTCGGCCACCCCCGCCGACCTGGTCGTCGACTACCACTTCGGCTCGGTCCACCACCTCTCCACCTGGTACCGACCCGACGGCCCGCTCAGCCGCCAGGAGGTCGCCGACCACCTCGCGGACCTGCTGCTTCGGGCGCTGCGTCCGTAGGGCGGCTCACAGGGGAGACGATCCACTGGCCCGTTCCGCGCGGTGGGGTGAGTCTGGATCCATGAGGTATGTCCGGCCTCCGCCGGAGGCGCAGACGTTCACGGGCGAGAGTCTGTTCGTTAATAGAACGGACTTGTCCGGTTTCCGCTCTTGACGGAGTACTGTCATTTCCTTGAGCATCGGTCACGCATCGCGCACAGCCAGCTCCAGGACCCGGCCGGGCACCGTCCGGCCGGGTACCCCCCGCACGTTCCGTCAGTCCCCAACGGAATCCGGAGCCCGTGAATGAGACCGAACTGCTTCACCCTGCGCAGATCCCCGGCGGCCGTCGCCGCCGTCGCCCTCGCGGCCCTCCTCGCGACCGCCGCGCCCGCGGCGCAGGCGGCCGGGGCGACGACACCGGTGGCAGCCGCCGCCGCGGCCCCCGACATCCCCCTGGCCAACGTCAAGGCCCACCTCTCGCAGTTCTCGACGATCGCCGCGAACAACGGCGGCAACCGCGCCCACGGCCGCCCCGGCTACAAGGCGTCCGTCGACTACGTGAAGGCCGAGCTCGACGCGGCCGGATACACCACCACCGTCCAGCAGTTCACCTCCAACGGCGCCACCGGCTACAACCTCATAGCCGACTGGCCCGGCGGTGACCCGAACGAGGTCCTGATGGCCGGGGCGCACCTCGACTCCGTCTCCTCGGGCGCCGGGATCAACGACAACGCCTCCGGATCGGCGGCCGTGCTGGAGACCGCCCTCGCCGTCTCCCGCGCCGGGTACCAGCCCGACAAGCACCTGCGGTTCGCCTGGTGGGGCGCGGAGGAACTGGGCCTGGTCGGCTCCCGGTTCTACGTCAACAACCTGCCGTCCGCCGAGCGTTCCAAGCTCTCCGGCTACCTCAACTTCGACATGATCGGCTCGCCCAACGCCGGCTACTTCGTCTACGACGACGACCCGGTCATCGAGAAGGCCTTCAAGGACTACTTCGCGGGCCTGGGCGTCCCCACCGAGATCGAGACCGAGGGCGACGGCCGTTCCGACCACGCCCCGTTCAAGAGCGCGGGAGTCCCCGTCGGCGGGCTCTTCACCGGCGCCGGATACACCAAGTCCGCCGCCCAGGCCCAGAAGTGGGGCGGCACGGCGGGGCAGGCCTTCGACCGCTGCTACCACTCGTCCTGCGACAACCTGAGCAACATCAACGACACCGCCCTGAACCGGAACAGCGACGCCGCCGCCCACGCGATCTGGACCCTGTCCGCGGACTCCACGGGCGAACCGCCCGCGGACGACGTCTACACCAACCCCGCCCGGGTCGCCATCCCGGACGCCGGATCGGCCGTGACCTCCTCGATCGCGGTCTCCGGACGGACGGGCAACGCCCCGGCCGCACTCCAGGTGGGCGTGGACATCAAGCACACCTGGCGCGGTGACCTGGTCATCGACCTGCTGGCCCCGGACGGCACCGCCTACCGGCTGAAGAACCCCAGCAGCGGCGACTCGGCCGACAACGTCGTCGCGACGTACACGGTCAACGCCTCCGACAAGGCCGCCAACGGCGAATGGAAGCTCCGCGTCCAGGACGTCGCCCGGTACGACACCGGCTACATCGACGGCTGGAAGCTCACCTTCTGACCTCCGGCAGTCCGGGTCCGGCCCCCTTCCGCAGTCCCGCGGGAGGGGGCCGCGCCCCGCTCTCACACGTACCGCTTGATCTCCCGCCGGGCCAGCGACCGCTGGTGCACCTCGTCCGGCCCGTCCGCCAGCCGAAGTGTCCGCGCCGCCGCCCACAGCTCCGCCAGCGGGAAGTCCTGGCTGACCCCGCCCGCCCCGTGCAGCTGTACCGCGGAGTCCAGGATGTCCACGACCGCGCGCGGGGTGGCGATCTTGATGGCCTGGATCTCGGTGTGCGCGCCCTTGTTGCCCACCGTGTCCATCAGCCAGGCCGTCTTCAGCACCAGCAGCCGCAGCTGCTCCACCGTGACCCGGGCGTCCGCGATCCAGTTCCGTACGACGCCCTGCTGGGCCAGCGGCTTGCCGAACGCCGTACGTCCCACCGCGCGCCGGCACATCAGCTCGATGGCCCGCTCCGCCATCCCGATCAGCCGCATGCAGTGGTGGATGCGCCCCGGACCCAGCCGCGCCTGCGCGATGGCGAAGCCGCCGCCCTCCTCGCCGATCAGGTTCGCGGCGGGCACCCGTACGTCGTGGAAGACCACCTCGGCATGACCGCCGTGGGAGTGGTCCTCATAGCCGTACACCCGCATGGCGCGCCGCACTTCGAGGCCCGGGGCGTCGCGGGGGACCAGGATCATCGACTGCTGGCGGCGGATGTCGTCGCCGTCCGGGTCGGTCTTGCCCATCACGATGAAGACCGCGCAGTCCGGGTTCATCGCCCCGGAGATGTACCACTTGCGCCCGTTGATGACGTAGTCATCGCCTTCCCGGATCATCCGGGTCTCGATGTTCGTCGCGTCCGAGGACGCCACCTCCGGCTCCGTCATCGCGAACGCGGAACGGATCTCCCCGGCGAGCAGCGGCTCCAGCCACTGCTTCCTCTGCTCGTCGGTGCCGAACTGGAAGAGGACCTCCATGTTCCCGGTGTCCGGCGCCGCGCAGTTCAGCGCGGTCGGCGCGAGATGCGGGGAGCGCCCGGTGATCTCCGCGAGCGGCGCGTACTGGAGGTTCGTCAGCCCCGCCCCGTACTCCGCGTCCGGCAGGAAGAGGTTCCACAGCCCCTGCCGCCGGGCCTCGGCCTTCAGCTCGCCCACCACCGCCGGGGTGTCCCACGGCGAGGCCAGCAGCGCCCGCTGCTCCTCGGCGACCTGCTCCGCCGGATACACGTGCTCGTCCATGAAGGCGAGCAGCCGGGAACGCAGCTCCTCGGTACGGGCGTCGAATGCGAAGTCCATGGGTGTTCAGCCTTCCTGGAGGGTGGTGAGGCCGTGCTCGATGAAGACGGGGACGAGCTCGCCGATCCGGTCGAAGCCCGCGCCGACGGTCTGGCCGAGGGTGTAGCGGTAGTGGATGCCCTCCAGGATCACGGCGAGCTTGAACCACGCGAACGCCGTGTACCAGGAGATGGCGGAGGTGTCCCGGCCCGAGCGGGCGGCGTAGCGCTCGATCAGCTCGGCGGGGGCCGGGTGCCCGGCCGCGCCGCTGGTGGTGGAGACCGGGGAGCCGGCCAGACCGAGGTCGGAGCTGTACATCACGAGCAGCCCGAGGTCGGTCAGCGGATCGCCCAGTGTGGACATCTCCCAGTCCAGAACGGCCTTGATCCGGTCGTCGGAGCCCAGCAGCACGTTGTCCAGCCGGTAGTCGCCGTGGACGACGGCGGGGGCGGGGGAGGAGGGCAGCGCGCGGCCGAGGGAGGCGTGCAGCTCGTCGATGCCCGCCAGATCGCGGTTGCGGGAGGCGTCCAGCTGCTTGCCCCAGCGCCGCAGCTGCCGGTCCAGGAAGCCGTCCGGCCGCCCGAAGTCACCGAGCCCCACGGCCCCCGGGTCCACCGCGTGCAGATCGACCAGGGTGTCGACGAGCCCGAGGACCGCGGCCCGGGTGCGCTCGGGGCCCAGCGGGGCGAGCTGCTCGGCGGTGCGGTACGGGGTGCCTTCCACGTACTCCATGACGTAGAACGGCGCGCCGAGCACCGTCTCGTCCTCGCAGAGCAGCACCGGCTCCGGCACCGGGACGGCGGTGGGGTGCAGGGCGCTGATCACCCGGTGCTCGCGCCTCATGTCGTGCGCGGTGGCCAGGACGTGCCCGAGCGGAGGCCTGCGCACCACCCACCGGCCCGTCCCGTCGCCGACGACGTACGTGAGGTTCGAGCGGCCGCCCTCGATCAGCCGCGCTTCGAGGGGCCCGCTCACCAGCCCGGGGCGCTCGCGGTCGAGGTGTCCGCGCAGCTGCTCGGGGTCGATGCCTGGTGGGGGGACGGGACTCATGGGGCGCACCTCCGGGGCGACAGAACGAACGCCCACCATGATGCCGACCAGTCGGTATGTCGTCCAGTGCCTGCGCCGCCGGTTATCGGGGAGGGCCCGCTTCCGCCGCTCCCCGTGGGGGCGCGGCCCTGAGTTGCGCCATCGCTGACCTGCGCGGAAGGTCGAGGAATGAAGGCGATCAGCTATAACGCGTACGGCTCGGCCGACGTCCTGGAGTACGGCGAGCGGCCCGACCCCAAGGTCGGCCCCGACTCGGTCCTGGTGAAGGTACGGGCCGCCGCCGTCAACCCGGTCGACTGGAAGGCCCGCGAGGGCTACCTCCAGGGCGCCCTCGAAGCCGTCTTCCCGGTGATCCCCGGCTGGGACGTCTCCGGGGTCGTCGTGCAACCCGGCGTCGCCGTCGACGAGTTCGCGGTGGGCGACGAGGTCATCGGCTACGTACGCGAGGACTTCCTCTCGCGCGGCACGTTCGCCGAGTACGTCGCCGCCCCCGTGCGCACCCTCGCCCGCAAGCCGCTGAGCCTGAGCTTCGAGGAGGCCGCAGGCCTGCCGCTGGCCGGGCTGACCGCGTACCAGGTGCTGCACCGCACCCTGAAGGTCCGCGACGGCGACACCGTTCTGGTCCACGCGGCGGCGGGTGGCGTCGGATCGCTCGCCGTCCAGATCGCCCGGCACACCGGCTGCCGGGTCATCGGCACCGCGAGCCCCCGCAACCACGACCATCTGCGCAGCCTCGGCGCGGAGCCGGTGGAGTACGGCGAGGGGCTCGTCGACCGGCTGCGGGAGCTGGTCCCCGAGGGCTTCGACGCCGCCTTCGACACGGTGGGCGGCGACGCTCTGCGCGCCTCCGCCGACACCCTCGCCCCCGGCGGGCGGCTCGCCTCCATCGCGGACAGCGAGGTCTTCTCCTACGGTGGCCGCTACGCCTTCGTCCGCCCCGACGCGAACGATCTGGCCCAGGTCGCGGAGCTGGCCGAACGGGGCATCGTCACCGTCCATGTGGACCGGGTGTTCCCGTTGGAGCAGGCCGCCGAGGCGTACCGGCTCAACGAGGAGGGGCGGACCCGGGGGAAGATCGTGGTGACGGTGGACTGGGACGCCTGAGGCTTCCTCGGCCCAGGAGCCTCAGAACAGCATCGCCGCCGCGAACCCCGCCAGCGCAACCGTGCACAGCGCCGTCAGCAGCGCCCCGCTGGGCGCGAGCGGCTCCGGACGCGCCACGCCCATGTGCACCACCCTCCGGTGCGCCACCACCAGCAACCCCAGCCAGGCCAGCGCGCAGAGCGCCACCGCGAGCAGCGCGGCCGGGGTCGCACCGCTGTGCGACGCCTGCCGCACGGCGAGCAGCGCGACCACGGTGGCGGAGAGCGTGGTACGCCGCCAGGCCAGCCGGGTCCGCTCGGGCTGGAGCCCCGGGTCCCGGTCCCCTGCCGCCGTCACCGGCCCTCCCAGCCGAAGAGGACCACCACCACCATCGCCACGGCGACGACGGCGACCGCGAGTGACAGCAGCGTCGGAAAGCGGGACACCGGCAGATCCTCGCCCCGGCGCATCGCCCGCTCGCACCGCGCCCAGTGGTTGACCGCCCGCAGCGCGCACAGCACCCCGGCGGCCAGCAGCCCGAGCGCGAGGCCCGCCCGGACGCCCCACACCAGCTCCGGCAGGAACTGGTCGACGGCGAAACCCCCGGCGATCAGGGCCAGAGCCGTCCGGATCCAGGCGAGGAACGTCCGCTCGTTGGCCAGCGAGAACCGGTAGTCGGGGGTGTTCCCCTCCTCCCGGACGCGCTGCGGCGCGAACCACAGCCGTATGCTCTGCGCGATCTTCTTCACACGGGCACCTTAGGGGATCTCGTCCACGTTCAGACGGACCGGAACTTCCGCAGCCGGCGGTACGCCTCAAGGCCGTCGGGTACCCAGGCCCACTCGCCGAGCCGCCGTTCCAGCTCCGCGTCGTCGAGGAACGCGTGCCAGGCCACCTCCTCGGCCTGCGGCACCACCGGAAGCTCGCAGCGCACCTGGTAGACGGCGGACCACCAGGTGTGCTCGGCACCGGCGTACAGGAACCGGAACAGCGGCTCGGGCTTAGGCAGCCCCGACACCCCCAACTCCTCCTCGGCCTCGCGCAGCGCCGCCTCGTCGTACGACTCGCCCGCTCCCACGACCCCGCCGACGAACATGTCGTAGCGGGAGGGGAAGACCAGCTTCGTGGGCGTGCGGCGGTGCACGAAGACCCGCCCCTCGGCGTCACGCGCCTCGATGAACACGCAGCGGTGGCGCAGCCCCCGAGCGGTCGCCTCACCGCGCGGGGCCTGCCCGATGACCTCGTCGTTCTCGTCGACGATGTCCAGGATCTCGTCGGAAGGCGTCATGCGCCCATCCAACCGCACCCGGGTGGTTGACGTGGCACCGGCGGGTACCGAAGATCTGACGCACGGGTAACTTGAACGTTTCGCCGCCCCTGAGCCTCCCCGAACAGGATGGAACCCATGGCGTACGACGCTGATGTGATCGTGATCGGGGCAGGACTCGCGGGGCTCGTGGCCACGGCCGAACTGGTCGACGCCGGACGCTCGGTGATCCTCCTCGACCAGGAGCCCGAGCAGTCCATCGGCGGTCAGGCGCACTGGTCCTTCGGCGGTCTCTTCCTCGTCGACTCGCCCGAGCAGCGCCGGCTGCGCATCAAGGACAGCCGGGAGCTGGCCCTCCAGGACTGGTACGGCACGGCGGGCTTCGACCGCGAGGAGGAGGACCGCTGGCCGCGCAGGTGGGCCGAGGCGTACGTGGACTTCGCCGCCGGAGAGAAGCGGTCCTGGCTGCACCAGCAGGGGCTGCGGATCTTCCCGGTCGTCGGCTGGGCGGAGCGCGGCGGCTACGACGCCACCGGGCACGGCAACTCCGTACCCCGCTTCCACATCACCTGGGGCACCGGCCCCGGGGTCGTCGCCCCCTTCGAACGGCGGGTGCGCGAGGGCGTCGCCAAGGGGCTCGTCCGGCTGAGGTTCCGCCACCGGGTCACCGGCCTCGCCCGCACGGCCGGGGCGCTCGACACGGTCACCGGGGAGATCCTGGAGCCCAGCGGGGCCGAGCGCGGCACCGCGAGCAGCCGGGAGGCCACCGGCTCCTTCGAGCTGAAGGCCCAGGCGGTGATCGTCACCTCCGGCGGCATCGGCGGCAACCACGACCTGGTCCGCGCCCAGTGGCCGAAGCGCCTCGGCACCCCGCCGGAGAAGATGCTCTCCGGGGTCCCCGCCCATGTCGACGGGCTGATGCTCGGGATCGCCGAGAAGGCGGGTGCCCACCACATCAACAGCGACCGGATGTGGCACTACACCGAGGGCATCGAGAACTGGCACCCGATCTGGGCCAGGCACGGCATCCGCATCCTGCCCGGCCCCTCGTCCCTCTGGCTGGACGCGCGCGGCAAGCGGCTGCCGGTCCCGCTCTTCCCCGGCTTCGACACGCTCGGCACGCTCGAACACATCATGGGCTCGGGCCACGGCTACACCTGGTTCGTCCTCAACCAGCGCATCATCGGCAAGGAGTTCGCGCTCTCCGGCTCAGAGCAGAACCCGGACCTGACCGGCAAGTCGGTCCGCGACGTGATCGGCCGGGCCCGCGCGGACGTGCCCGCACCGGTGAAGGCGTTCATGGACAACGGCGTGGACTTCGTCGTCGAGAAGGACCTCGCGGCCCTGGTCCGGGGCATGAACGCGTTGACCGGCGACGGCCTGATCGACGCTGAGGAGCTCCGCCGCCAGATCACCGCCCGCGACCGTGAGATCGCCAACCCGTTCACCAAGGACCTCCAGGTCACCGCGATCCACGGCGCCCGCGCCTACCTCGGCGACCGCCTCATCCGCACCGCCAGACCCCACCGCATCCTGGACCCGGCGGCGGGCCCCCTCATCGCCGTACGCCTGAGCATCCTGACCCGCAAGTCCCTGGGCGGTCTGGAGACGGACCTGTCCTCCCGCGTCCTGACCCCCGAGGGCACCCCGCTGCCCGGCCTGTACGCGGCGGGCGAGGCGGCGGGCTTCGGCGGTGGCGGAGTCCACGGCTACCGCTCCCTGGAAGGCACGTTCCTGGGCGGCTGCATCTTCTCGGGCAGGGCGGCGGGCCGGGCCGCGGCGGAGGCGGTCACCTTCTGAACCCCTCCCGCGGGCCACGGCACGGGCGGCCGATTCAAGCCTCTCCGGGCCATGGGGGAGCGGGGGCCGGGGCAGGGCCCCGGTACTCACCCCAGCCGCTCGACCACGCGAAACCGCTCCGCCACGATCAGCGTCTCGTCGTTCACCGTGAACGACGGATCGCCCAGCGCCTCCCGCATCTCCGCGCTGTGCCAGAACGCCTCGTGCCCCGCCCGCCACTCGGCCACCGACGTGTATCCCTCGCCCTCGTCCAGCGCATGCTGCAGATCCACCTCCCCGAGCGGCAGCACCCGTACGCCGGTCACCTCCAGCACCGCCACCTCCCGCCCTTGCGAGTCGATCAGCGCGGACCGTTCGCCCACGGGGGGAAGCTCTTCCTGCTCCCGCTCGTACTCGGCCAGCAGCCCGGAGGTGGACACCTTCTCGCCGGACAGGACCGCTGCCACCAGCTGGTCGCGCAGCGGCCCGGGAAAGGCGAGGAGGTAGGGGCTGAGAGGTTCGCGAGGTTCCATTCCCCCAGTGTGTCAGGCGCCACTCCGTGCCCGCCTGCCCTGCCCGCACGCTGTGCGAACGGCTCGCCCGGCGGGATGACTTCCAGCCAACTATCCGGAGAGCGAGCTGAGTTGACGCAAGGCTGCCCTTGACGCGGGGCCTTGCCTACCGCTTGGCTGTGCGCGATCATCCGCTCGCACACCGCGTCGAAGGAAGTCTGCGGCATGTCCCCGCCTCCGCCGCCCCTGGGCCGCTCCCGCCGTCGGGGCAGCCGCTCGGACCGCGCCTTCGACCCCGCCCTCGACGACGGCGAACTCATCGCCGCCCGCGACCGGTTCACCCAGGGGAGATGGTCCGAGGCCCGCGCCCTTCTCGTGGCCACCGGGCCGGACTGGGACCGCCGCGGACATCGTTGCCTCGCCCTCGCCGGGACCCCGTCCGCCGTCGACTGGGCCGGTGACTGGCTGCTCGTCGAGCCCGAGAGCGCCGACGCCGCCACGCTGCTGGGCTGCGCCGCCGTCACCCGGGCCCTGCGTCCCAAGGCCAGGCCCGCCGACGCCGTCCGCGCCCGGGAAGCCTGTCTGGCCGCGGCCCGGATCACCCCCGAGGACCCCACCCCCTGGCTGGCGCTGCTCCTGCTGGACCGGGGGCGCGAGGGCGGCGGTGACGAGTGCGGCAGGCTCTTCGAGGAAGTGCGCTCCCGGCACCCCGACCACCACCACGCCCACCACCTGATGACCGGTCTGCTGGCCGAAAGCAGCCCCGAGAGCGGTCAGGACCCGCTCCACGAGGTGTACGACTTCGCCGCCTGGGCCGCCGAACAGGCCCCCGCCGACTCCCCGCTGGCCGTTCTCCCGGTCGTCGCCCACGCCGAGCGCTACCGGGTCCTGGCCGCCGCGGGCATCGAGCCCGACGACCCGGTGGCGTCCGGCCACTGGTCGGGGCGCCGGGCCCGCCAGGTGATGAAGGCCGCCTTCGACTGGTGGCTGGAGTGGGAGCGCGAGGACCACCCGCGCCACCGCATCGACCTCAACTTCCTGGCCCACGCCAAGGTCTGCGAGGGCCGGGCCGCCGAGGCCGCCGCACTGTTCCACCGCATCGGCCCGCATGCCACCGCCGCCCCCTGGTCGTACTCCGGCCGCGAGCCCCACGACGCGTTCGCCGCCGCGCGGGCGTACGCACTCGGCACCCCCTGACGCACGTCGCACCCATCGCCACCACCGAAGAAGGGACCACCCCCGCCATGTCGACGGGCAGTTCGTTTTCCAGCGAGACCGCCACCACGAAGGTGGCGGCCGATACCGGCGGGATCAACACCTACAAGGGCGAGGAACGCGCCCTGCGCGCGAACCGGCTCGGCACCTCCGGCCTGCTCCTCTCGGTGGTCGCCGCCAGCGCCCCCCTGATGGTCGTCGCCGGGGTGATGCCCACGGTGTTCGGCGTGATGGGCATCGTCGGCCAGCCTCTCCTCTACATCATCCTCGGCATCGTCCTGATGCTGTTCGGCTTCGGTTACGCCGAGATGAGCCGGCACGTCCACAACGCGGGCGCCTTCTACGCCTACATCGCCCGCGGCCTCGGCCCGACCGCCGGCGCCGGCGCCTCGCTCGTGGCGCTGGTGGCGTACAGCGCGATGCAGGTCGGCATCTACGGCATCCTCGGCTTCGAGGTCTCCGTCATCTTCGCCACGTACCTCGACATCGAGGTGGTGTGGTGGATACCGGCCCTGGTCTCGGCGGCCGTCGTCGGCGTCCTCGGCTGGCTGAAGATCGACCTCAATGCCAAGGTGCTCGGTGTGCTGCTGGTCATCGAGTGCGCGCTCGTCGTGATCTTCGACATCGCCGCCGTGAGCAAGCCGGGCCCCGAGGGCCTGTCGCTGCACGCCTTCAACCCCGAGACCCTGACCGGCGTGGGCCTCGGCACCGCCCTCTGCTTCTGCATCGCCGCGTTCGTCGGCTTCGAGCAGGCCCCGGTGTACGCGGAGGAGACCAGCCGCCCGCAGGTCGTCGTGTCCCGGGTGATGTTCCTCGCCGTGGGCTACGCCGCGCTGTTCCTGGCGATCAGCTCCTGGGCGCTGACCGTCGCCGCCGGGCCCGGCTCCATCGCCGACTCCTCCCTCAAGGAGGGCCCCGGCCTGCTGTTCGGACTCACCGAGGAGCGGCTCGGCTCCACCTTCACCGACGTCCTGCACATCCTCTTCGTCACCGGGATGTTCGCGGCGCTCCTCAGCTTCCACAACGTCGTCGCCCGCTACGCGTTCGCGATGGGCCGCGAGGGTCTGCTGCCCGCCCGCTTCGGCCGTACCAACCGGGCGAGCGGCGCCCCCGGCACCGGCTCGCTGCTCCAGTCCGGCGTCTCCGTGGTGATCGTGCTGGCCTTCGCCCTCACCGACGACAACCCGGTCGGTGACCCCGCCGTCCCCGTCCTGCGGCTCTTCACCTGGATGGGCAACGTCGGGGCGCTCGGCGTGATCCTGCTGATGGCAGCGGCCTCCTTCGCCGTCATCGCCTTCTTCGTCAAGCGCGGCGCGGGCCGGGCCCAGGCCCCGCGCCTGGTCGCCTCCGGCCTCGCCGGACTCGCGCTCCTGTCGATCGCCGTCTTCACCGTCCGCGACTTCGACGTGCTGGTCGGCACCGGCCCCGGGTCCGCCCTCAGCTGGCTGCTGCCCGGGGTGATCGCCCTCGCGCTCGTGGGCGGTCTCGTGTACGGAACGGTCCTGCGTTCGGTCAAGCCCGAGGTGCACGCCCGTATCGGCCTCGGCAACGAGGCGTTCCGGCTGGAGAAGGCGGCCGAGAGCGAGTCCGCCGACCGCTGAACACCCCGTACGTACGCCGTGTGCCCGCCGCGGAGGAGATCCGGGGCGGGCACACGGCGTACCGGGCTGTACGGGACCGCTACAGCAACAGCGACAGCGGCAGGATGAAGGCGATCGCCACGACGGAGATGATCGTCTCCATCACCGACCAGGTCTTCACGGTCTGGCCGACGTCCATCCCGAAGTACTCCTTCACCAGCCAGAACCCGGCGTCGTTCACATGGCTGAAGAAGAGCGAACCGGCGCCGACCGCCAGCACCAGCAGGGCCGTGTGCGAGGTCGGCATGCCGGCCGCGAGCGGGGCGACCAGACCGGCGGCGGAGATGGTGGCGACCGTGGCCGAACCGGTGGCGAGGCGGATCGCGACGGCGATCAGCCAGCCGAGCAGCAGGGCGGGGACCGACCAGTTCTCGGAGAAGTCCAGGATCATCTGCCCCACCCCGGCGTCGATCAGCGTCTGCTTGAAGCCACCGCCCGCGCCGACGATCAGCAGGATCCCGGCGATCGGGGCGAGCGACCTCTCCACCGTCCCGGCGAGCCGGCCCCTGGTGAACCCGGCGGCCCGGCCGAGGGTGAACATGCCGAGGAGTACGGCGGCGAGCAGCGCGATCAGCGGCGAACCGATCACATCGGTGATCCGCTGGACGCTGTTCGCGGGGTCGTCCGCCACGATCTCGACGAGCGCCTTGAGCAGCATCAGCACGACCGGCAGCAGGATCGTCACCAGGGTGGCGCCGAAGCCCGGGCGCCGGTCCAGCTCCTCGGACGGGCGCTGCGGGATCATCTTCTCCGGCGGCTCGATGTCCACCCAGCGCGCGGCGTAGCGGGAGAAGACCGGCCCGGCGATGATCACTGTCGGGACGGCGACCAGCACACCGAGCGCCAGCGTCACACCGAGGTTGGCGTCCAGGGCGTCGATGGCGACCAGCGGGCCGGGGTGCGGCGGTATGAGTCCGTGCATCACGGAGAGCCCGGCCAGTGCCGGGATGCCGATCCGCATCAGGGAGAAGTTGCCGCGCTTGGCGACGAGCAGCACCACCGGGATCATCAGCACGATCCCGACCTCGAAGAAGAGCGGCAGACCGATGATCGAGGCGATGAGGACCATCGCCCACGGCATGGCCCCCCGGCTCGCCCTCGCCAGGATGGTGTCGACGATCTGGTCCGCCCCGCCGGAGTCGGCGAGCAGCTTGCCCAGGATGGCGCCGAGCGCGATGAGGACGCCCACGCTCGCGACGGTGGAGCCGAGGCCCGCGGTGAAACTGGCGATCGTGTCGGCCGGTGCCGCCCCGGCGAAGGAGCCGAGCGCCAGCGAACCGATGGTCAGCGCCAGGAACGCGTGCATCTTCAGCTTGGTGATCAGGAGAACGATGACGGCGATGCCCGCCAGTACGGCGATGCCCAACTGCGCGTTGCCTGCCGAGGTGATCGGTTCGGCGGCGTCCGCTGCCAGCATCTCGACGCTGAGACTGGTCACGGTGGTGGTCCTTAGTCTTCGAGTCGGCGCAGCGCGGCGACGGCTCGCTGGGTGATGTCCTCAGGAGTGCCGGACACGTCGACGCTCACCCCGGCCTCGTCGGTCTGGAGCGGCTGCAACGTCGAGAACTGGGAGTCGAGCAGAGCGGTGGGCATGAAGTGGCCCTTGCGGTCCGCCATCCGTTCCTCGATCAGCGCCCGGTCACCGGTCAGATGCAGGAAGACGGCGTGCGGGGCCCCCTCCCGCAGCCGGTCGCGGTAGACCCGCTTGAGCGCGGAGCTGGAGACGACCCCGCCGAGCCCCGCCCGCCCGTGCGCCCATGCACCGATGGCGTCCAGCCAGGGCCGGCGGTCGTCGTCGTCCAGGGGGATGCCGGCCGACATCTTGGCGATGTTCGCCGGGGGATGGAAGTCGTCGCCCTCGGCGTACGGAACGCCGAGTTCGGCGGCGAGCAGGGGACCGATCGTGGTCTTGCCGGTTCCTGCTACGCCCATCACCACGACGACGTGGGGGGTGCTCATGGGTGCCTCGCTGTCTTCTTCGACATCGGTCCGTCGCGCTACTGAAACCCATTAGGTACGACGTATTCAAGAGTCTGTGATGTAAACGTCGTACTTTTTCTTCCCGGGGGCCTCCCCGTAGGCTTGACCCATGACCACACAGAGCCAGGGGCTGCATACACATGTGCTGGACACCCTGGGTCTGGAGATCTCCTCCGGCCAGTGCCCGCCCGGCAGCGTGCTGCGCACCGACGAGCTCGCCCAGCGCTTCGACGTCTCCCGTACGGTCGTCCGCGAAGTGGTCCGGGTCCTGGAATCCATGCACCTGGTCGAGTCCCGCCGCCGGGTCGGGGTGACCGTCCGCCCCACCGAGGCCTGGAACGTCTACGACCCCCAGGTCATCCGCTGGCGCCTGGCCGGCTCCGACCGCCCCCGCCAGCTGCGCTCCCTCACCGTGCTGCGCTCCGCGATCGAACCGGTCGCCGCCTCTCTCGCCGCCCGCCACGCCACCGCCGAACAGTGCGCCGAGCTCACCGAGCGAGCCCTCAGCATGGTCGCCACCTCACGCGGCGGGCAACTGGAGGGCTATCTCGAACACGACATCGCCTTCCACCGGATCGTCCTCAACGCCTCCGGCAACGAGATGTTCGCCCGGCTCGGGGACGTCGTCGCCGAGGTGCTCGCGGGCCGCACCCACCACCAGGTCATGTTCGAGGACCCCGACCCGGCTGCCGTCACCCTGCACGTCCGGCTCGCCGAGGCGGTCCGCGAGGGCGACCCGGAGGCCGCCGAACGGATCACCAAGGAGATCGCCGCCGGCGCCCTGCACGAGCTGGACGTGCTCGCCCCGTAGGCGCTCTCCGGCAGCCCCCGGAGCCTTCCGCACGACGTGGCACAGGACCCGCCCCCGAGGCGTACGGTGGTCCGCGTTCGATCTTCACGAAGCTCGGGAGCAGGGAGAGCAGGGTTATGGCACAGCAGGTCCAGGCAGTCATCGCACCGGGGAGGAACGAGCCGGTGCGGGTCGAGACGATCGTGGTCCCGGACCCCGGCCCCGGTGAGGCCGTCGTGAAGATCCAGGCGTGCGGCGTCTGCCACACCGACCTCCACTACAAACAGGGCGGCATCAACGACGAGTTCCCCTTCCTCCTCGGCCACGAGGCGGCGGGCGTCGTGGAGTCGGTCGGCGAAGGCGTCAGCGACGTCGCCCCCGGCGACTTCGTCATCCTCAACTGGCGTGCGGTGTGCGGCCAGTGCCGCGCCTGTCTGCGCGGCCGCCCCTGGTACTGCTTCGACACCCACAACGCCAAGCAGAAGATGACGCTGCTCGACGGCACGGAGCTGTCGCCCGCCCTCGGCATCGGGGCCTTCGCCGAGAAGACCCTCGTCGCCTCCGGCCAGTGCACCAAGGTCGACCCCGAGGTCGCCCCCCAGGTCGCGGGGCTCCTCGGCTGCGGTGTCATGGCGGGCATCGGCGCCGCCATCAACACCGGCCAGGTCGGCCGTGGCGACTCGGTCGCCGTCATCGGCTGCGGCGGCGTCGGCGACGCGGCCATCGCGGGGTCCCGGCTGGCCGGCGCGGCGAAGATCATCGCGGTCGACATCGACGACCGCAAGCTGGAGACGGCGAAGAGGATGGGCGCCACCCACACCGTCAACTCCCGCTCCACCGACCCCGTCGAGGCCATCCGCGCCCTCACCGGCGGAAACGGCGCCGACGTCGTCATCGAGGCCGTCGGCCGCCCCGAGACGTACGAACAGGCCTTCTACGCCCGCGACCTCGCCGGAACGGTCGTCCTCGTCGGGGTCCCCACCCCGGACATGAAGCTCGAACTGCCGCTCCTGGACGTCTTCGGCCGCGGCGGCTCGCTCAAGTCGTCCTGGTACGGCGACTGCCTGCCCTCCCGCGACTTCCCGATGCTCATCGACCTCCACCAGCAGGGCCGCCTCGACCTTGCCGCCTTCGTCACCGAGACCATCGGCCTGGGCGACATCGAGCAGGCCTTCGCCCGGATGCACGACGGCGACGTCCTGCGCTCGGTGGTGGTCCTCTGATGGCCGCCCGCATCGACCACCTGGTCACCTCCGGCACCTTCGCCCTCGACGGCGGCGAGTGGGACGTCGACAACAACGTCTGGATCGTCGGCGACGACACCGAGGCGATCGTCATCGACGCCGCCCACGACGCCGCCGCCATCGAGGCCGCACTCGGCGGCCGTACGCTGCGCGCTATCGTCTGCACCCACGCGCACAACGACCACATCGACGCCGCCCCCGCCCTCGCCGAGGCCACCGGCGCCCCGATCCTGCTCCACCCGGACGACCTCCCGCTCTGGCAGCGGACCCACCCGGACCGCGCCCCCGACGGCACCCTGACCGACGGCCAGGAACTGACCGTGGCAGGCACCGCCCTCACGGTCCTGCACACCCCGGGCCACGCCCCCGGCGCGGTCTGCCTCTACGCCCCCGGCCTCGGCACGGTCTTCACGGGCGACACGCTTTTCCAGGGCGGCCCCGGCGCCACCGGCAGGTCCTTCTCGGACTTCCCGACGATCATCGACTCGATCCGGGACCGGCTGCTCACGCTCCCGGGCGACACGGCCGTCCGCACGGGCCATGGCGACCCCACCACCATCGGCGCCGAGGCCCCGCAGCTCGACGACTGGATCAAGCGCGGCCACTGAGCCGCGCCCCCTCACCCCTCCGGCCAGGCGGAGAGCCGCAGCCCGCTCTCGAAGCGGCGCGGCTCCCCGCTGACCGGATCGGTGAACTCCAGTACCCGCGCCAGCAGCTGGAGAGGGCGGGAGAAGTCCTCATGGGGTGTCTCCGCCGCCACCACCGGATACAGCGGATCGTGGACGATCGGCACCCCCAGCGCGTTCATATGGACCCGCAGCTGATGGGTCCGCCCGGTCGCGGGCAGCAGCCGGTAGCGCCCGAGCGGTCCCCGGTGCTCCACCAGCTCCACCCGGCTCTCACTGTTCGCCTCGCCCGGCTCCTCCCGGGCGGCGAGCACCCCGCGCTCCTTCACGATCCGGCTCCGTACGGTCCGGGGGAGGACCAGCTCCGGGTCGTACGGGGCCACCGCCTCGTACTCCTTCCGCACCAGCCGGTCCCGGAACAGCGTCTGGTACGCGCCCCGGTCCTCGGGCCGCACCACGAAGAGCACGAGCCCCGCCGTAAGCCGGTCCAGCCGGTGCGCCGGCTGAAGGGCGGGCAGCCCCAGCTCCCGCCGAAGCCGGGCCACCGCGGTGTCCGTGATGTGCCGCCCCCGGGGCGTGGTGGCCAGGAAGTGCGGCTTGTCGGCGACCACCAGACGCGCGTCCCGGTACACGACCCCGACCGGGAAGGGCACCGGCTCCTCGGCCGCGAAGTCCCGGTGGAACCAGAGGTACCGCCCGGCGGTGTACGGCTCATCGCCCCGTACGGCCGCCCCCTCGGCCCCCACGAACCGCCCCTCACCGAGCATCGCCGCGACGCGCTCGGCCCCGATCGCCCCGCCGAACCGCGCAAGAAGATGCTCCCCGACGCTTCCCCAGCACCCCTCGGGATCCTCCGGCAACCGCACCCGCACCGGGTCGATCCCCTCCCGCTGCGGGAGCGGGGCTCCGGGAGCCCTTCTGCGGCCCCTCATCGTCGTGTCTCTCCGCTCAGAATGGCCCATCGGCCGACTCGGCTACTGCCAGCGGAACCCTACGACGGTCTCCTCGATGTACGGAAGAAACCGGTAGAGGGAGTCGCCTCCGGGGCCGACGCTTTCCTCCTCCACTGGCTGTTCGCCAAGGGGATCGTCCCAGACACAGGTCCAGGCCTTCCGCGGGCGTCTCTCGCCGGTGAATCGCACGGACAGCGAAACGTTCTCCGCGCGGGCGAAGGCAGGCCTGCGCACTTCCATCGCGCGGGAGGAGGTGGGGGAAAAGGCTGTGCGGTACTCCAGTAAGGCCACGTCAGAGCGGTCGAGTGGGTCACAGAGCATGATCTCGACCCCTAGAAGTCCTCCGCCGTATTCGTACCGTCTGCCGAGTCTTCCGCCGTGAAGCACTTCGATACTGGCGGCTTCGGGCTCATGGTTGAAGAAGTACGCTGTCACGCCGTCCTCGGCAGCACGGATGACCTGGCTCGTGTGGCGGGAAGCCAGCGTGCCCGTGGGGCCGACTTCGTACCTCTCGATGAGGTTCATGGTCCGATGGCGCTGTGGTCGGGCGAGTTCTCTTCGCCCACGGAGCGTATGCGAGATTCCTGACGGGCCATGAGCGCTGCCACCGTGGGCTTCTCGGAGTCGATTGGCGTCGATGTCGCTCATGGAGAATGCGTTGATGAACCAGCCCAGAGTTTCCCAGGAGAGACTGGTTCCGGAGAGAGCCCGGGACACCCGGTCTTTGAGAGACCGAGTTCCCTTGCCCGAGCATGCCTCTCCGGACTCGAACAAGTAATCGTCCAGGACGTTCGCGACAGCAGACTGATTGATGTATGCGCCCTTTCGGCGGGCGCGCTTCTGCCACTGCGTGAGATACCTGGAATCCGTGGTGAGGAGATGTCTCAGCAGATCGCTGGCCACCTGGCCGCTCTGTGTCTGAGAGGTCAGGGAGGTGGCGGCTCCCTGTCCTCTCTCGGAAGTGCACGTAGAGCCACTGGTCTGCAAGTCAAGGTCAAGTGCTGCCTTCCGTGCCCGCATTCTGTTCCTCCGGCGACACGTCGATTCCGCTGCGACATAACTGCGACATTCCCTGTGTGAGAGTGACCCTCCGACGCTGATGCGTCAAGGATCTTCCAGTCGCGCCATCCAGGGAGTTCAAGTGATTGAGTCGAACGGTTCCGTCGTCCAGGGAATGGTCATCAGGTCGCCGAAGGGGGGAGACGAGTTTCAGGTGTCGCAGACAGGGCGGAGTGAGGAGGCCGACCGCGCCCACGTCGAGCTTGTGGCCATGCACACCATGCACGATGCCGCGAAGCCCCTCGACGATGAAAGCTGGTGCCGTGCCGTCAAGTGGATGGGAGAGGTTCGGGGGGCTCGGATCTCGGTGGTATTCGGAGGCAGTACAGATGGGCAGACCCCGCCAGATTGTGACGGCAATGGCGTGGACGCTGCCCATCGTGCCGGCGGGGGCACCTTGAGTCCGCGTGATTTCGTCAGTCAGAAGAAGCCGCAGTCTTTGGTGGAGCGTATCGCCTGCCTCGGGTACTACCTTGCACACCACAGGGAAACTCCGCACTTCACGGTCAAAGACATTGTGCAGCTGAACACCGAGGCTGCCGCTCACAAGTTCGGTAACCCATCCCGGGACGTGGACAAGGCCGACAGGCAGAGTGGGTACCTCGTCACTGCTGGTTACGGAAAGAAGCAGGTGACGCCGAGGGGCGAGATGGTCGTGGAAGCTCTTCCGGACCGTGGAGCTTTGAAGGCGGTACTCAGCGATACTCCGTTCAAATCGCGGCGCCCTCGCGAGTCTGCCTCAAAGAAGGTTCAGCAGAGTAAGGGGGAATAGTGGTAGTCACCGTTACTGAAGTGCTCGGGGTTAGCTATGACCCCCTCCTGGTCGGGGAACTGGTTGAGTCGTATGAACAGGCTCAGCGTAACTTCTACCTCGGTGGTCACCGCCTCAGTGCGGTAGAGGGGGGACGTTTCTGTGAGGCTGCTTATCGGCTCTTGGAGTTCGCCACCAGCGGTACGTATACCCCCCTCGGCGGCAACCTTGACACCGAGGGAGTGACGAAGCGGCTTCAGTCCCTCCCGGCCGCCAACCACCCCAAGTCGATCAGGGTGCACATCCCACGGAATCTGCGTCTCGTCTACGACATCCGCAACAGCCGGGACGCCGCACATCTGGCGGACGGGATCGATCCGAACCTTCAGGACGCCACCTTGGTGGTCGGGGTACTCGACTGGGTCTTGGCGGAATTCGTCAGGCTCAGTGGTGGGACCACTCCCGACCGTGCTCGTGCACTGGTGGAGGGGCTAGTGACAAGGCGAGTGCCTGTTGTCCAGGACTTCGGTGAGTTCCAGAAGGTACTCAGACCCGACCTGCGAGCCGGTGACCGCATTCTCGTCGTGCTCTATCGACGGGGTACGCGGGGGGCAGGGTATGCCGAGCTCATGGAATGGATGCCGTTGTCCGCCAGGGCGAACCTGCGTCGCACTGTGCGGGCGCTCGACGAGAAGTCGTTGGTTCACGCTGCGCAGGATGTGGTGCGGATTACCTACGCAGGGGAGAAGTCGGTGGAGAGCAGAGGGCTGCTCGACCCTCTGTGATGTCCCGTCCGTTGAACGGCTTGCGGAGGGTGAGGTCCTGTGGCGATCCGTGGGGCCTCTCCCTCCGGGCTTGTGACGGCACTGGTCGTGCCGACTTCCCCAGCTTGCATGTCGTGGCCTCCTGCGTCGTCCGAGTGGACGCGTGTCATAGGGATCGTAAACCCCAGCGACTCGGGGGCGTGGCCAGTGAACTGTTTCAACGCTCGCGCGTACAGCGGGCGGCACGTCCTGGTCTTCCCGGACTCCCAGCGTTGCACGAGTCGCTTGGAAGCTTCGTTCGGTTCGCCCAGTTCTTCCCCCGCGCCACGTAATCCCTGGGCGAACTCGTCTTGGCTCAGGTTCATCGACTTGCGTACGGAGGTGAGTACGTCGTTGGGAACTCGGTCACGCTCGGGCGTAGTCGTCACAGTCCGCGGCTAGCCACGCAGCACCTCGAATGACACCGGTTTGACGCCCGAGGGTCGCCGCGAACGTCGCCGCGATGGTCGAGGTCAATCCGGAGCATGGTCGACATGTCCATCCGTCAGCGCCTACAAGGTGACAGCCGACGGTACGCAGACCGAGCCGCGAAGCCTGTACGAGGGTGAGGGCGGGGAGCCCCTCGCGACTGGCGTGATGGCCCCGTGCCTGTGTCCCAGGTACAGAGGCGGACGGCATGAACGGAACACGTCGTACATCCAACTACGTGGAGGCAAGCCAGCATGAGTACGGCAGTAGTGATCCGCGACCCGAAAACGTACGTCGCGCCGGACGTGTGGGAGCGAGAGGTGGCCCTCCTTCTCCGCAACCCCGCGAACACGCCCGAGGTGGCGGAAGCCAAGTTCGGGCAGGCCATCGCCTACCTTGTCACCTGCGGCGAGAACTCGGATCTTCTCTTGGGCCCGTCCGAGCAGGTGGACGAGGCATGGCATTCGTTCATGCTCGACTCGATCCCGCACCACCACTTCACCGACCGGTACTTCGGCCGGTACATCCACCACGTTCCGGAGCTTCCGGGAACGGCGGCCGAGGTCCAGTGCGTCAGCGACGGCGAGGCGACGCAGGACGGGCACGGCTCCAAGACTGGCCGACCACTCGCCCTGGAACAGACGATCACGGCCATCAAGGCGGCCGGGTTCGAGATCGACCCCGACTTGTGGGGCCCCAAGTAGAGCCGCCTGGAAGATGAGTTGGGGCCTACCCCGTACGTTGGGAGTAGGCCCCTTCTGCTGGAAAGGATCACTGCATGTCATTGGCTGAGTCCTGGGACAAGTATGCGGTCGGGAGCAAGCCACGCAGGGCTGTGAACGCCACGGGCGACACGACGTGGTTGAACTGGACTCAGTACGCCGATCACGGGCCGAACGAGAGTGTTCTCGGACCCGTCGCCGGACGTCGGGTGCTGGAACTCGGTTCAGGCAGCGGGAGCAACCTGGCACACCTGGTCACGCTCGGTGCGACGGGTCTGGGAGTGGACGTTGCATCAGCCCGTGAAGCGGTCGCGCGGGAACGCTGGGCTGATCTGGCGGGTCTTGAGTTCCGCACGGCAGAGGCGACGGCATTCCTGAGCGAGACGGACGAGGCGTTCGACGTCGTGCTCTCCATCTTCGGTGCCGTGTGGTTCGTCGATCCGCACACCCTGCTACCGCTGATTCGATCCCGTATGGCTTCGGGTGGCACACTCGCGTTCTCCCACCTCCCCGCCGGAAGTCAAGACGTGAAACCAGGTGGGGCAGGGCTGCGGCACAACCATCTACGGCGGCCACTGTCCGATGGGGAATGCCCCTGCCAATCGTGGCAGGGGCGTTCATCTGGTTTGTTCGGCTGATCAGAGGCGAGCGTGGAAGGGGTTGGAGCCCCTGGCCCGTTCCGGCCGCTTCACTGGCGTGGGCTCCGGTGCCTGCTGGGAGGCTGGGCGGTAGGCGTCCGTCCGGACGACGTGGAAACCATTACGGTCCGTTTCGGTCGTGCCGATGCCCAGCTTCTGGGCGACCGCTTTCATCGCGGCCATTCGCTGTCGTAGCCGGGCCACACCTCGGCGACCATCCGCACCGCACGACGGCGCAGCTCAAGCGGGTACCGGGAAAGGACGTGCCATGACTCGATCCTCTCAAATGATCGAGTCCCTATCGAACCCGGAACGGTTCGGAAACTGATATCGGCCAACCCCGCAGCGACGGCGCACCCGCCCACCGCCCGGCAGGTACGGGCACAGGAGCAGCGTATCCGACCGTGGACGACGACCAGACAGGGCGGTTCCTGGGCTCGGTGTGGGAGCCCTGTGGCAACAGGGCCTGTGATGTGGCCCCACTCACCACTGTCTCCGGGACGCTCCCCTGTGGACCGTCTACGCCGCTACGGGTGTCCGGCGCAGTGAAGCCCTGGGGATGAAGTGGTCCCTCGTGAAGTGGGATGAAGGGTCCATCGAGCTGGGCTGGGTGGTGGTCGAGGAGGGGAACACCTACCGGCTCCGGAAGCTCACCAAGGACGGCGATGACAACGCCGTGATCTATGTGGATCAGTCCGTGATGAACGTCCTGAAATGGCAGAAGGAGCGGCAGGACGCCGAGCGTAAGCGGCTCGGCTCCGCATGGGTCGATCATGACCTGGTGTTCGCCCGTGATGGCTTCAAGCTCTACCGGGGCGAGGCAGGCGGGCCGCAGGACCCTGAAAAGGTCTCTGCGCGGTGGCGCACCCTACGGAACCGGCTGCACCTGCCGGAGGACTTCCGGATTCACGACTGGCGGCACAGCAAGGTCACGAACGATCTGGAAGCCGGGGAGAACCCCGTAGAGGTCTCCGCGAACGTCCGGCACCACTCGCCGGGCTACACGATGGCCCGGTACGGGCACTCACGTAAGGACGGAGCGCGGAAGCTCGCCGCCTCCGGTGCGGGCCGACTCGGCCTGTCATCCCTGGTCTGACCTGGGGAACCGCTGGGCCGTTGGTCACGTGGTTGGTCACGCCACCGCCCAGAAATGCAAAAAACCCCAGTTCAACTGGGGTCTCTGCTGGTGTCCGAGGGGGGACTTGAACCCCCACGCCCGATAAAGGGCACTAGCACCTCAAGCTAGCGCGTCTGCCATTCCGCCACCCGGACAAGGTGTCTGTCTCGCGGGCCCTGGCCCGTTCCGACGTGGAAAACCATAGCAAACATTCGAGGGTGCTCGATCACGCCCCCGTGGCCGGGAACGCCGTACGACCGGCGATGGGCGGTCTTGGGCGTACGCCGACGGCGCGGGAGGATGAAGTGGAGCACCACAGCGACAGTGGAAGGAACCAGCGTGAGCGAGAGCAGCACGGGCAAGGCCGTCACCGGTGGGAACGCCGAGAGGGAGGTCGTCGACCTCTGTCGTGACCTGATCAGGATCGACACCAGCAACTACGGCGACCACTCGGGCCCCGGTGAGCGGCTCGCGGCCGAGTACGTCGCGGAGAAGCTCGCGGAGGTCGGCCTGGAACCGCAGATCTTCGAGTCGCACAAGGGGCGGGCCTCCACCGTCGCCCGGATCGAGGGTGAGGACCCCTCCCGGCCGGCCCTCCTCATCCACGGGCACACCGACGTCGTCCCGGCCAACGCGGCGGACTGGACGCACGACCCGTTCTCCGGGGAGATCGCGGACGGCTGTGTCTGGGGCCGGGGCGCTGTCGACATGAAGGACATGGACGCGATGACCCTCGCGGTCGTGCGCGAGCGCATGCGCACCGGCCGCAAGCCCCCGCGCGACATCGTGCTGGCCTTCCTCGCCGACGAGGAGGCGGGCGGCACGTACGGGGCCCGCTACCTCGTCGACAACCACCCGGGGCTCTTCGAGGGCGTCACCGAGGCCATCAGCGAGGTCGGCGGCTTCTCCTTCACCGTCAACGAGAACCTGCGGCTGTATCTGGTGGAGACCGCCCAGAAGGGCATGCACTGGATGAAGCTCACCGTGGACGGCAGCGCCGGGCACGGCTCGATGATCCACAAGGACAACGCGATCACCGAGCTGTCCGAGGCGGTCGGGCGGCTGGGGCGGCACAAGTTCCCGGTGCGGGTCACCAAGACGCTGCGACACTTCCTGGACGAGCTCTCGGACGCGCTGGGCACCGAGCTGGACCCGGAGAACATGGA
This sequence comes from Streptomyces sp. NPDC033165, assembly GCF_055577965.1. Classification (NCBI taxonomy): domain Bacteria; kingdom Bacillati; phylum Actinomycetota; class Actinomycetes; order Kitasatosporales; family Streptomycetaceae; genus Streptomyces; species Streptomyces sp. NPDC033165. The sequence continues at coordinate 342,319 of NZ_JBVIPK010000005.1, read as the reverse complement.
CGAGACGCTCGCCAAGCTGGGCGGCATCGCCAAGCTCATCGGCGCCTCCCTCCAGAACACCGCCAACCCCACGCAGCTCGGTGCGGGCTACAAGGTCAACGTCATCCCGGGCCAGGCGACCGCCCATGTCGACGGCCGCTACCTGCCGGGGTACGAGGAGGAGTTCCTCGCCGACCTGGACCGGATCCTCGGCCCCAACGTGAAGCGTGAGGACGTGCACGCGGACAAGGCCCTGGAGACCACCTTCGACGGGGCGCTGGTGGACGCCATGCAGACCGCGCTGGTCGCCGAGGACCCGATCGCCCGGGCGGTGCCCTACATGCTCTCGGCGGGCACCGACGCCAAGTCCTTCGACGACCTCGGCATCCGGGGCTTCGGCTTCGCCCCGCTGAAGCTGCCGCCGGAGCTGGACTTCGCCGGGATGTTCCACGGTGTCGACGAGCGGGTGCCGGTCGAGGGCCTCCAGTTCGGTGTACGGGTGCTCGACCGGTTCATCGACCACTCCTGACCGCCCTGCTGCCGACCGTGCCCGGTTCGCCGCCGAGGCCGCTGATTCGTCCGCCTGTGCGGATATGTCCGAACGAGTGAAACGGGCCGTTCACACGTAGCTCCTTCACACCCTCCTCGTTACAAGGTTTGCGGTCCGCGGCTGGGACCGCATTTCCAACTAGGAGGAATAATGATCAAGAAGGTCGTCGCAGTTGCGGCTGCTACGGGTGGCCTCGTTCTCGCGGGTGCGGGCATGGCCTCGGCCGACGCGGGTGCCCAGGGTGCGGCCATCGGCAGCCCCGGCGTGCTGTCCGGCAACGTCGTCCAGGTTCCGGTCCACGTGCCGATCAACGTGTGCGGCAACACGGTCTCCGTGATCGGTCTGCTGAACCCCGCCTTCGGCAACACCTGCGTCAACGCGTGACGTTGAACGTCAACCTGTAAGGGTTTGAGCTCGACCGGTCCCGGAGTGCACTCCATGCACTCCGGGACCGTTCGGCATTCGGCTCCCGCACGGTCATGTCCGGGGGTTTTTCGGAAGGCAGAAGGCAGGAAACGAACCTATGCGACAGGTCACCCGTAAAGGCCTGATCACCATGGCGGCGGCGGGCGGAGTGCTCGCGCTCAGTGGTGGATACGCCCACGCCGACTCCGGCGCGGCCGGTACGGCGTCCGGCTCACCGGGCGTGCTGTCCGGCAACTCGGTACAGGTCCCCATCGACATCCCGGTCAACGTCTGCGGGAACTCCGTCAGCGTCGGCGGACTGCTCAACCCCACGAGCGGGAACGACTGCGGAAACGGAGCGGCAGCATCCGACCGGTCCGCGCAGTCCGACCGGTCCTCCGGTTCCCAGGACCGCACCGCGGCCGACGGCTCCGGAAACGGCGCCCAGGCGGGCGACACCACCGCCACGGACCGGCACACCGAGCCCGGCAGCGGCCGTCACCGGGCCCCGGGAGGCGCCTCGGCGGAAGGGACCGCCCAGGACTCGCCCGGCATCCTCTCCGGCAACTTGCTCCAGGCACCGCTCGACATCCCCGTGAATCTCTGCGGGAACAGCGTCACCATCGGCGGACTGCTCAACCCCGCCTTCGGCAACAGCTGCTCCAACGACGCCGAGGTGCCACCCCCGCCGCCCGAGGAGCCGGAGAAGCCCCCGGTCACGCCGGAGAAGCCGGTCGACCCGCCGACCGAGCCGAACGCTCCCGAGACCCGGAACATTCCGCAGGAGCAGCTCGCGCAGACCGGTTCCGGCGGGCTCGACCTGCTCATCCCGGCGAGTGCCGGGCTGCTGCTGGCCGGTATGGGTTCGGTGCTCTACCGCCGCTCGCGCAGCGCGGCCTGACACCGGGCGCGTACAGACAGAAGAAAAAAGGGAGCGGGCCCCGCGGCTGCGGGGCCCGCTCCATGTCACCAGGTGGCCCGTAGCTGACGGATGATCCGTCTGCGCAGCCGCACCCGGCGGCTGCCGTCCAGGCGCAGCGTCAGTCGGTCCAGCTCCCAGTGTCCGTACTCGGCGTGGTCGGTCAGCAGTCGGGCCGCTTCCTTGCGGGACACCCCGCGCGGCACGTACACGTCGACGAATTCGTATTCCGGCATCGCATCTATTGTGCGGGCAGAGCCCCGGTACGGATAGCGTCTGCACTATGTCTGATGCTGCGCAGCCCACCGCTGCCGAGGTACGTGCCGCCGCCGAAGCGGTCAAAGCCGCGATCGACCGTCACCTCGACGCGGTCGAACGCCGTACCGGGGACGACGACCCCGCCGTCTACGACGCGTTCAACGCCCTTGCCGCTGCCGCCGAGGTCTACGACGAACTCCTCTACGACCGCTACGACGAGGTCACCCCCTTCGAGATCCCCGGCGCGGACGACTCCCTGCCGCCCTACGCGGGCCCCACGGAGCCCAGCGCGCTCAGCGTCCTGATCCGGCGCGACTACGCGGTCGCGGAGCCCCCGCGCCTCCTCGCCCAGGCCCAGCGCCTCGCCGACCTCGAAGCGGGGCCGGGCGAGGAGGACTCGGCCCCCGTGGTCGGCACCAGCGTCCATGCGGCGCTCGGCGTGCTCTTCGGAGAGTACGAACCGGACGAGATCGCCTCCCGGCACAAGGAGTTCGGCCTGGAGGAGGGTGACTCCACCCTCTGGGTCTCGGCCGCGGACGCGCTTCCGGAACCGGGCGAATGGCTCGCGGCGCCCTTCGAGGACGCCGAACCCGAACTTGTGGTCTGCCGCTTCGACGTCAGTGCGGTCTTCGACGAGGAGGACGAGCCGGAGGAGGACTTCGTCGGACCGGCCGGGGGCGGCGCCTGACGCCGAACCCCGCTGCCGCTGTTCTCTTCCCTCCCGCACCGGACGTGACGGTGGGCCCCGGCGCGATGCGCCGGGGCCCACCGCTGTCCGGGGCCGGGTCCGCTCAGGACGCCGTGTCGGGTGTCGGGAGCGCTTCGAGGAGCGGCCGCAGCCGGGTCGTCCGCTCCGGGGCCGGAATCTGCGCCACCGCGTGCGCGAGCGCCTGGTCCACCCCGTGCACCACGGACAGATGACGCTCACCCCGGCCGAACGCGGTGTAGACCCACGGCCGGCTCAGGCCCTGCGCCGCGTCGCCCGGCAGCACCACGACGGCGGCGGGCCAGCGCATTCCGGCTGCCTGGTGGGCGCTGAGGGCCCAGCCGTGCCGTACCGCCGACTCCACCCGCCCTTGCGGTACGACGACGGGGACGCCCCCGCAGTCCAGGTGCAGGCCCTCGGCGTCGGCCGAGCGCACCACCCCGGGCACCGCACGGCCGGGCGCGGGCACATGGATCACGCGGTCGCCCGGGTCGAAGCCGCCGAACCGTCCGGGGCCGGGGTTGAGACGCTGCTTCAGCGCCTCGTTCAGCACCCGGGTCCCGGCCGCCCCGCCGTGGCCCACGGTGATCACCTGGGTGTCCTCGGCGGGGATGGAGAAGGCCCGGGGCACCGAGTCCGCGACCAGCTGAACGGTACGGTGGACCGCCTCGCCCGCGTCACGGACCGGGACGATCACCACCTCCTTGCCGGGCGCCTCCACCTGGCTCAGCTCACCGATGCCGATGCCGGAGACCAGCTCGCCGATGGGCCCGGGGTCCGGGGTGCGGGAGACGACCTGCGGGCAGGCACGGGCGGCCAGCACATCGGCGAACACCCGGCCGGCGCCCGCCGAGCCCAGCACACCGGGGTCGCCGCTCAGCACCAGCCGGGCGCCGTCAGCCAGCGCCTCGACGAGGACCGCGGCGCTCTCCACGTCCAGCTGGGGGGCGTCCAGCACGACCAGCAGATCCAGGGCGAGCGCCCCGTCCGCGTCCCGGCCGGGGCCCTGCGCACCGGACAGCAGGCCCGCCAGGGTGACCGCCGCGTCCGGGTCGCCGGTGGCCGCCGCCAGCCGTCGGCGGCCGTCCTCGCTGTGGGTGGCGCCCAGGGCCCGCAGGCCCAGCCCGCGCGCCGCCGCGATCAGGGCGGCGGGCTCGGCCCGCGCCGCCTCGCCGCCGCTGTGCACGACCAGCCCGGCCGAGGCGGCCGTACGGATCAGCTCGGCGGCCGAAGGGGAGGGGGCGGACCCCGCCGCCTCCGCCCAGTCGGCGTCCTTCTCACAGGCGTTCACCAGCCGGGCCAGGCCGTCCGCAAGGCTCTCCTCGGCCAGGGCGTAGCGGTCCAGGCCAAGCAGCACCTGGACCGGCTCCTGGGGCTGACCGGCTTCCTCGGCCGCCTCCGCTTCGCCCTCGGGCGCCTCCGGCTCGGCGAGCCCGGCCTCTCCGTCTCCCTCTTCCTGCTCCTGGAAAACGAGGGCGACACCTTCCTCGACGGCGTCCCGCACGGCCGCGTCCGGGTCGCTGACCGCACGCTCGGCGAGCGCCGCCCGTACGGCTTCGGCGTCCAGGGCCGTATGGCCCTGGAGGGCGGCGCGCTCCAGCACCCAGCCGACCAGGGCCGCCGTCCTGCGCCGGTCGTCCGGGCCGCATCCGGCGCCCAGCAGGGCCCGGGCGAAGCCGTCGGCCTGCTCCGGCCGGACGCCGGGCACGGCCAGCAGCTGCCAGGGGTCGGCGCGCAGCAGCTCGGCCGCCTGCTCGCCCAGGGCGCCGACGGCCGGGCGGGCCAGCGCCTCGGGGGCCCCGCCCTCACCGAGCACCGTCCCTGCCGCCGCCGTGGCCTCGGGAGAGGCGGCCCGCACCGCCGCCGTGGCCTCGGGCGCCCGGGCCCGGGGCGCCTGCCCGGCGGGCACCGGGGCGGCACGCCGGGGCGCGGGGGCCGGGGCGGCCGAGTCGAAGAACGTGGCCCCCGCCTTCTCGCCGCTCTCCACGGCCCGAACCGCCGCGAGCAGGTCGGCGGCCGTACCGCTCAGCTTCGTGCCGGCGGCGATGGGCCCGGCCTTCTCCGCCTTGCGCTGCTCGATCCGCTCCCGCAGCTCCCGCTGGGCGGCCAGCTCGGCCTGCGCCTCCGAGAGCTCGGCGGCGGCCGCGTCGGCGCTTTCCGCCGCAGGCGCTTCGGTCACGGCGGAGTCGTCGTCGCCGTCCGTGCCGGAGTCGTCCGCCCCGGCCGGCTCGGCGGCCTCGGGCGCTTCGGCGTGCGCGGGGTCCTCGGCGCCGGTGTCCTCCGGAGGCTCGTGGGCCTCCGGCGTGTCCGTGCCGGCGGTGCCGGGGGTCTCCCCGGGAAGCGCAGTCACAGCGTGCTCCAGTCCTGATCGGGATAGCGGTGCACGGGCGCCGACACATCGTCGAGCGCCTGGCAGATCTCGTTGGGAAGACTAAGCGCCTCCACTGACAATGCCTCCGTGAGCTGCCCGGCGTTGCGCGCGCCGACGATCGGGGCGGCCACCCCGGGCCGGTCCCGGACCCAGGCCAGCGCCACCTGGAGCGGGCTCGTCGCCAGGCCGTCCGCCGCCGTCGCCACCGCGTCGGTGATGCGGGCCGCCGCGTCGTCGAGATACGGCTCGACGAACGGGGCCAGCCGCTCGGACGCGCCCCGGGAGTCGGAGGGGGTGCCCTGGCGGTACTTGCCGGTCAGCACCCCGCGACCCAACGGCGAGGACGGCAGCAGACCGATCCCCAGGTCCAGCGCGGCGGGCAGCACCTCGCGTTCGATGCCCCGCTGGAGCAGCGAATACTCCATCTGCGTACTGGCCAGTCGGGTGCGCACGCCGGGCGCGGCGAGCTGCCAGGTGGCGGCCTTGGCCAGCTGCCAGCCGCAGAAGTTCGACACCCCCGCGTAGCGGACCCGGCCGGAGGCGACGGCCAGGTCCACCGCCTGGAGGGTCTCCTCCAGCGGGGTCGCCGGATCGAAGGCGTGGACCTGCCACAGATCCACGTAGTCCGTGCCGAGCCGCTCCAGGGACGCGTCCAGGGCGGCCAGGAGGTGCCCGCGCGAGCCGTTGAAGCGGCGGTAGGGGTCCGGGACGTTGCCCGCCTTCGTGGCGATGACCAGATCCTGACGGGGCACCAGGCTGCCGACGAGCCGCCCGAGCAGATGCTCGGCCTCGCCGCCCCCGTACACATCGGCGGTGTCCACCAGGGTGCCGCCCGCGTCCCAGAAGGCCTTGAGCTGGTCGGCGGCGTCGTGCTCGTCGGTGTCCCGGCCCCAGGTGAGGGTGCCGAGCCCGATCCGGGACACGCGAAGGCCGGTACGGCCGAGATGCCTCTGCTCCATGGGCGCTGAGATTACTGGCCAGGGCCCCACCGGGTGGAGGCCTGTGGACAACGGGAGGTCGGACGGGAGGCCGTGTGGGTCTGCCGGATCGCCGCGACCCGCGCTAGAGTCCGGAGAAAGCGACGTTACTGATCAGTAAGGGGAGCGGCTATGCGGCTCGGCATCAATCTCGGTTACTGGGGCGCGGGCATGGACGGCGACAACCTCGCCGTCGCGCAGGAGGCCGACCGGCTCGGCTACGACGTCTGCTGGGCGGCCGAGGCCTACGGCTCCGACGCGCCGACCGTGCTGACCTGGGTCGCGGCCCAGACCGAGTCCATCGACGTCGGCTCCGCGATCATGCAGATCCCGGCCCGCCAGCCCACCATGACGGCGATGACGGCCGCCACCCTCGACTCGCTGTCCGGCGGCCGCTTCCGGCTCGGCCTCGGCGTCTCGGGCCCGCAGGTCTCCGAGGGCTGGTACGGCGTCAAGTTCGACAAGCCGCTGGCCCGCACCCGCGAGTACGTGGAGATCGTCCGCAAGGCGATGACCCGCGAGCGCGTGTCGTACGAGGGCGCGCACTGGACGCTGCCGCTGCCCGACGGCCCGGGCAAGCCGATCAAGCTCACCGTGCACCCGCAGCGCGAGCACATCCCGCTCTACATCGCCGCGATCGGCCCCAAGAACCTGGAGCAGACCGGCGAGATCGCCGACGGCGCCCTGCTGATCTTCCCCTCCGCCGAGCACCTGGAGGAGACCGCGATCCAGCCGCTGCGCGCGGGCCGGGAGAAGGCCGGGAAGACCATGGAGGGCTTCGACGTCTCCCCGACGCTGCCGCTCGCCGTCGGCGACGACGTGAACGGCCTCGCCGACATGTTCCGCCCCTACACCGCCCTGTACGTCGGCGGCATGGGCAGCCGGAAGCAGAACTTCTACAACCAGCTCGCCCAGCGCATGGGGTACGAGAAGGAGGCCGCCGAGATCCAGGACAAGTACCTGGGCGGGGACAAGGCCGGGGCCGCCGCCGCCGTACCGCACCAGCTGATCGACCAGACCGCGCTGCTCGGCCCCGTCGAGCGGATCGCCGAGCGGATGCAGGCCTACGCCGCCGCCGGGGTCACCACGCTCAACCTCGCCCCGGCCGGATTCACGCTGGAGGAGCGGATCACCGCCCTGCGCGCGGGCACCGACGCCCTGGAGCGCTCCGGACTCGTCTGAGTCCGAACTGCCTGAACACAGCACTACGGCCGTGGTGGGGGCTCGGGGGTCTTCCCCGCCACGGCCGTCACCCGGAACAACGCGCCCCACGCCCAGGAGTTACGGCGGCCCGGTGGTTGCCGTCCGCCACTGTTCCGGTTGCCGACCGGCCCGCGGCGCATTTGACTCTCTCTGCGGAACGTTGCTCCGCGGACTCGCGGTCCGCGGGTATCCGGTACGGAGGTGGCCGCCATGCTCTCAGCGAAAAGCCTGTTCCAGGAGATCCTCGACGACGACGAGGCCTACCGGCTCTTCTGCTCCATCGCCGCCAGCGGGGAGTCCCAGGGCGGCTGGGAGAACGCCCGCATCGCCGCCCTCGTCCCCGAGGACCGCCGTGAACTGGCTCCCAGGATCGTCCGGCACGGCGCCGACGAGGACAAGCACGGCCGGATCTTCAACGCCCTCCTCAAGAAGCGCGGCCTCCCGCCGGTCCGGGTCCCCCCGGAGGCCGACTACACGATGCTCCTGGAACAGCAGGGGATCGGGCTCGCCCACTCCCGGCTGCGTGGCGAGGAACGGCTCACCGAGCGCGACATCATCACCTATCTGGCCCACAGCCGGATCACCGAGCAGCGCGCTTCCGAACAGATGCGGTTGCTGCGCCGGCACTTCGCCGACCACCCCGACATCGGCCGCGCGGTGAAGATGATCTCCGACGACGAGGACAACCACCTCGCCTACTGCCACGAGGAACTGCTGTCGCTCGCGCGCGAAGGACACGGCCGGACCATTCAGCGGACCATGCGCGAGTGCGCCCTGGCCGAGATCCGCGTCTACCGCGACGTCAGCCTCGCCGTGATGGCCCACATGGGGCGCGTCCTGGGCTGGTCCCGCCCCAGGGCGGCCCTGCTCGCCGCGGGCATCCACGCGATGTACGCGTACGAACGCCTCGTCGGCTGGCGGCGCATGGTGACCCTGGAGATGCCGGAGCGCCGCGACGCTCTCGGCAGCACCGCCGTACCGGAGCGCGAGTACGCGTAACGCGCCTCAGAGCCAGCCGCGCCGCTTGAACAGCCGGTGCAGCCCGTACACCGCGACGCCCATCAGGGCGACCACCACCGGGTACGTCCACGTCCAGTGCAGCTCCGGCATGTGGTCGAAGTTCATGCCGTAGACGCCCGCCACCATCGTCGGGACGGCGGCCATCGCCGCCCAGGCGGAGATCTTGCGCATGTCGTCGTTCTGACGGACGCCCATCTGCGCCAGATGCGCCGACAGGATGTCCGAGAGCAGCCGGTCCAGCCCCTCCGCCTGCTCGTTGGCGCGCGTGAGGTGGTCGGCCACGTCCCGGAAGAACGGCTGCGCGTGCTCGTGGACGAACGGCACGCCCGCACCCGAGAGCCGGGCCATCGGCGCCGTCAGCGGGCCCGCCGCCCGGCGGAACTCCAGCACCTGCCGCTTGAAGGTGTAGATCCGGGCCGCGGTGTTCTTCGCGTCGCCGCCGCTCGGCGCGAAGACCTGCGCCTCCAGCTCCTCCAGGTCGACCTGGAGCTCCCCGGCCACCTCCATGTAGTGGTCCACGACCGCGTCGCTCACCGCGTACAGCACGGCGGTCGGACCGTGCTTCAGCACCTCCGGCTCGGCCTCCAGCCGTTGGCGTACGGCCGCCAGCGGGGCGCTCTCGCCGTGCCTGACGGTCACCACGAACGAGTCCCCTATGAACACCATCAGCTCGTCGGCGCTGACGGTGTCGCTCGCCGGCTCGTAGACGATCGGCTTGAGGACCGCGAACAACGAGTCGTCGTACACCTCCAGCTTGGGCCGCTGGTGCGCGCGCAACGCGTCCTCCACCGCCAGCGGGTGCAGCCCGAACTCATGGCGTACGAGATCGAACTCCCGCTCCGTCGGCTCGTGCAGCCCGATCCACAGGAACGCGTCCCGCGAGCCCCGGGCCTCAGCCAGGGCCCCGGAGAAATCCTCGGGCCGTTCGGTGCGGCGCCCGTCCCGGTAGATGGCACAGTCCACGATCACGGCGGGCATTCTTCCCCCTGACCGGCCCCCGCGCACCTTCCGCCACCCCTCTACGCTGGCGAGTATGCCCACGCTGATCCTCGTACGCCACGGACGCTCCACCGCCAACACCGCCGGAGTGCTCGCGGGCCGCACCCCCGGTGTCCACCTCGACGAACGCGGCGCCGGACAGGCCGCTGCCCTGCCCGGACGGCTGGCTGCCCTGAGCCCGGTCCTCGCCGTCAGCAGCCCCCTGGAACGCTGCCGGGAAACCCTCCAGCCGCTGCTGGAGGCCCGCCCCGGCCTGCCCCTGCACACCGAGGACCGCATCAGCGAGTGCGACTACGGCCACTGGTCGGGACGGAAACTGGCCGAACTGGCCGACGAGCCGCTGATGTCCGTCGTCCAGCAGCACCCCTCCGCCGCCGCCTTCCCCGGCGGCGAGTCCATGCGCGCGATGCAGGCCCGCGCCGTCGACGCCGTACGCGACTGGAACGCCCGGGTCGAGGCGGAGCACGGCGAGGACGCCACGTACGTGATGTGCTCGCACGGCGACATCATCAAGAGCCTCGTCGCCGACGCCCTGGGCATGCACCTGGACCTCTTCCAGCGCGTCCAGGTCGACCCCTGCTCGGTCACCGCGATCCGCTACACCCGGCTGCGCCCCTACCTCCTGCGGCTCGGCGACACCGGCGGCCTCGCCTCCCTCGCCCCCCACGAACGCCCCGTCGGCGCGGACGCGGCGGTCGGGGGCGGCGCGGGCGCGCCGTGATCGCTTGGGGCAGTAGGGTGGACGCGCCGTAGCGCCGCCCCAACCACCACCGATCTCAAGGGAGCAGGACGTGTCCCGTCAGGTGTTCCTCTATGACCCGCCGGACCGATTCGTGGCCGGTACGGTCGGGTTGCCTGGCCGCCGTACGTTTTTCCTGCAGGCGTCCTCCCAGGGCCGGGTCACCAGCGTGGCCCTGGAGAAGACCCAGGTCGCCGCGCTCGCCGAGCGGATCGACGAGCTGCTCGACGAGGTCGTGCGCCGCACCGGGGGCAATTCCCCGGTCCCCGCCGTGGCCCCCGCCGACATCACCGACACCGCACCCCTCGACGTGCCGGTCGAGGAGGAGTTCCGGGTCGGTACCATGGCCCTGGCCTGGGACGGCGAGGAACAGCGCATGATCGTCGAGGCGCAGGCCCTCGTCGAGCTGGACGCCGACTCCGAGGACGACCTCGCGGAGGCCGAGGAGAAACTCCTCCAGGACGAGGAGAACGGCCCGCCGATGCTCCGCGTCCGGCTCAGCGGCGCCCAGGCCCGCGCGTTCGCCAAGCGCGCCCTGGACGTCGTCAACGCCGGCCGCCCGCCGTGCCCGCTGTGCAGCCTGCCGCTGGATCCGGAAGGACACGTATGCCCGCGCCAGAACGGATACCGTCGCGGAGCCTGACCGGCACCGACCTGCTCACCCTGCTCACCGAGGGCACGCTCACCGTGCTCGGGCAGGTCGGCGGGGCGTCGAACGCGGTGCTGCACTGCACGGTCGCGTACGAGGGCGAGGAGCGCACCTGCGCCTACAAGCCGGTCGCGGGGGAGCAGCCGCTGTGGGACTTCCCCGACGGGACGCTCGCCCAGCGCGAGGTCGCCGCGTACGAGATCTCCCGGGCCACCGGCTGGGACCTGGTGCCGCCCACCGTGCTGCGGGAGGGGCCGTACGGCGAGGGCATGTGCCAACTCTGGATCGACGCGCCCGGGCCCACCGAGTCCGACGACGGTGAACCGCCGCTGCTGGCACTGGTCGAGGGCGAGGAGCCGGGCGAGGGCTGGAAGGCCGTGGGCTTCGCGGACGTGGGGGAGGGGAGGACCGCGCTGCTGGTGCACGCGGACGACCCCCGACTGCGGCGGCTCGCGGTGCTGGACGCGGTGATCAACAACGGTGACCGCAAGGGCGGCCACCTGCTGCCGGCGCCCGGCGGGCGGCTGTACGGCATCGACCACGGGGTCACCTTCAACGCGGACGACAAGCTGCGCACCCTGCTGTGGGGCTGGGCGGGCGAGCCGCTGACCGACGAGGCGCTGCGGGTGCTGAGCCTGCTCGCCACGGATCTGGCGCCGGGGTCCGCCCTGGCCACCCGAATGGCGGAACTCATCACGCGGGCCGAGCTGGAGGCCCTGCGGGAGCGGGTCGCCGGGCTGGTCAGGAGCGCGGTGCACCCGCGGCCCAGCGGCCAGTGGCCGCCGATCCCGTGGCCACCGGTGTAGCGGGCCCCAGGGCTTCGCGCAAGAGGGCCTCTTCGGACAGGTTTCCGGATCCGGTTCGTATCCGGAAGCATCGTCCGGTTACGCTCGTGACATGCATGCCTGGCCCGCTTCTGAGGTCCCCGCCCTGCCCGGCAAGGGCCGCGACCTTCGGATCCACGACACCGCGACCGGCGGACGGATCACCCTTGACCCCGGTCCCGTCGCCCGCATCTACGTCTGCGGCATCACGCCGTACGACGCGACCCACATGGGTCATGCGGCGACCTACAACGCGTTCGACCTCGTTCAGCGCGTGTGGCTCGACACCAAGCGGCAGGTTCACTACGTCCAGAACGTGACCGACGTGGACGATCCGCTGCTGGAGAGGGCCGTGCGCGACGGTCAGGACTGGACCGAGCTCGCGGAGCGCGAGACGGCGCTCTTCCGCGAGGACATGACCGCCCTGCGGATGCTGCCCCCGCAGCACTACATCGGCGCGGTCGAGGCGATACCGGGCATCGTGCCCCTCGTCGAACGCCTGAGGGACGCGGGCGCCGCCTACGACCTCGACGGCGATGTCTACTTCTCCGTCGACACCGACCCGCACTTCGGCGAGGTCTCCGGTCTCGACGCCGAGGCGATGCGGCTGCTCTCGGCCGAACGCGGCGGCGACCCGGAGCGCCCCGGCAAGAAGAACCCCCTCGACCCGATCCTCTGGATGGCCGCCCGCCCGGGCGAGCCGAGCTGGGACGGGGCCTCGCTCGGCGCGGGCCGTCCCGGCTGGCACATCGAGTGCGTCGCCATCGCGCTCGACCATCTCGGTATGGGCTTCGACGTTCAGGGCGGCGGCTCCGACCTCGCCTTTCCGCACCACGAGATGGGCGCCTCCCACGCCCATGCGCTGACCGGCGAGCACCCGTTCGCCAAGGCGTACGTCCACGCGGGCATGGTCGGCCTGCACGGCGAGAAGATGTCCAAGTCGCGCGGGAACCTGGTCTTCGTCTCGGCGCTGCGCCGCGAGGGCGTGGACCCGGCGGCCATCCGGCTGTCGCTGCTCTCGCACCACTACCGCTCCGACTGGGAGTGGACCGACCAGGTGCTGGCCGACGCCGTCGAGCGCCTCGCGCGCTGGCGGGCCGCCGTCTCGCGCCCCGACGGGCCGTCCGCCGACGCGCTGGTCGAGGAGGTCCGCGCGGCCCTGGCCGACGATCTGGACAGCCCCGCGGCGCTCGCCGCGGTGGACCGCTGGGCCGCGCTCCAGGGCGCGGAGGGCGGCACGGACGAGGGTGCGCCCGGCCTCGTGTCGCGTACGGCCGACGCCCTGCTGGGGGTCGCGCTGTAGGGGCGTCAGCGCTCCCCCCGACTACCTGGACCGGTCTCGGACTTCTCTACGAAGTTCGGGGCCGGTTCCCTTTTGTCCGTGGTCATCTGCTCGAAGTTGCGCTAAAAGCTCATCATGCAAACATCAACGCGCATGAGAGCGGCAGCGGTTGCTGCCCTGCTCGGACTGGTCGCGGTCCTCACGGGACCCGGCGGGGCCCGCGCCGACGAGGCCCCGCCGGAGACCACCGAGACCACCACCGTCGGGGACGTGACCGGATTCCGGGCGGACGGGGCGGTCTACCGGCTGAGCGCCGGGCCCGCCGAGGCCCGGGTCAGCTTCGTCTCCGCCGAGACCTTCCGTATCGAGCTGGCCCCCGACGGCAGGTTCACCGACCCCACCGGCGACGACATCGTCCTGCCCCAGGGCAAGGAGCCCCGTACCCGCTGGAAGGACCGAGGCGACCGCTACGAGCTGTCGACGAGCGAGGTCACCCTGCGGGCCTACAAGAAGCCGCTGCGCTTCGCCCTGCACCGGGCCGACGGCAGCCGGATCTGGTCCGAGGCCAAGGGGCTGAGCTGGACCGGCGAGAAGACCGTCCAGACCCTGGCCCGGGGCGCCGGTGAGCAGTTCTACGGGGCCGGGATGCAGAACGGCCGCGGCAACACCTCCCACCGAGACAAGACCGTCGAGGTCGCCGTCGACTACAACTGGGACGACGGCGGCCACCCCAACTCCGTACCCTTCTACCTCTCCTCGGCCGGCTACGGCGTCTTCCGCAACACCTACGCCCCGGGCACCTACGCCTTCACCGACCCGGTGACGACCAGTGCGAAGGAACAGCGCTTCGACGCCTACTACTTCGCGGGCGACGGGGCCAAGGACGTCATCGGCCAGTACACCGACCTCACCGGCAAACCCTTCCTGCCGCCCATCTACGGCATGGAGACCGGCGACGCCGACTGCTACCTCCACAACGCCAACCGGGGCGAGCGCCGCACCCTGGACGCGCTGAAGGTCGCCGACGGCTACGTCGAGAACGACATGCCCAACGGCTGGATGCTGGTCAACGACGGCTACGGCTGCGGCTACGAGGACCTGGAGGAGACCGCCCAGGGCCTGACGGAACGCAAGATGGAGCTCGGCCTGTGGACCGAGGACGGCATCGAGAACCTCGGCGCCCAGGTGAAGGCCGGGCAGCGGGTCGCCAAGCTGGACGTCGCCTGGGTCGGCCCGGGCTACAAGTTCGCGCTCGACGCCTGCAAGGACGCCTACCAGGGCATCGAGGACCACAGTGACGCCCGGGGCTTCACCTGGGCGCCGGAGAGCTGGGCGGGCGCACAGCGCTGCGGAGTCCAGTGGTCCGGCGACCAGGCAGGCAGCTGGGAGTACATCCGCTGGCAGATCCCCACCTACGCGGGCGCGACCATGTCCGGACTCGCCTACACCACGGGCGACATCGACGGCATCTTCGGCGGCAGCGCCAAGACGTACACGCGCGACCTCCAGTGGAAGATGTTCCTCGGCACGACGATGGCCATGAACGGCTGGGCCCCCATGGACAAGCAGCCCTTCCGCCACGGGGAGCCGTACACCTCCGTCAACCGCGACTACCTCAAGCTCAAGGAGTCGCTGCTGCCGTACCAGTACAGCTACGCCCACGAGGCAACCAAGACGGGCGTCGGGCTGGTCCGCCCGCTGGTCCTCGAATACCCGGACGACCCGAAGGCCGCGACGGAGGCCGCGACGTACGAATTCCTCTCCGGCGAGCACTTCCTCGTCGCACCCGTCTACCAGGACACCACCGAGCGCAAGGGCATCTACCTCCCCAAGGGCACCTGGATCGACTACTGGAGCGGCCGCACCTACGAGGGCCCCACCACCATCGACACCTACGGCGCCCCGCTCGACACCCTGCCGCTGTTCGTGAAGGCGGGCGCGGCGGTCCCGATGTGGCCCGGCATCCGCTCCTACCGCGACCGCACCGCCGACTCCCCGCTCGCCTGGGACGTCTACCCGCAGGGCAACACCTCCTTCACCCTCTACGAGGACGACGGCGTCACCCGGCAGCACCGCGACGGCGAGTACGCCACCCAGCGCGCCGACGTCAAGGCCCCCGTGCGCGGCGCGGGGCACGTCTCCGTCACGATCAACAAGAGCCGGGGGAGCTTCACCGGCAAACAGGCCGCCCGCCCCTACGAGTTCACCGTCCACACCGGCTCCGAGCCCCGCGCGGTCAAGCTGGGCCGCGCCCTTCCGGAGCTGGGTTCACGAACCGCGTACGACAAGGCCCGGCAGGGCTGGTGGTACGACCGTGACGACCGGGGAGGCGTGGTGCACGTGAAGACCGCGCCCCTGAGCACGGCGAAGAAGTTCACCGTGAAGCTCCTCGGCACCAGCGCCGTGGGCGGCAGGCAGGCCGCCGCGGCAGCCGTCCTCGCCGCCCCCACGGGCCAGGAGGCCGGAGCGGGGACGCCCGGTGAGGTTCTGGTCGACGTGACCGCGGGCAGCGCCGACCTCACCGGCACCTCGGTCACCCTCCAGGTCCCCGAGGGCTGGCGGACCGTCACGGCGGAGGTCCCGGGGCGGATTCCGGCGGGCACCACCCGGCGGGTCGCGGTCGAGGTCACCCCGGCGAAGGACGCCGAGGTGCGCGAGACCCGGCTCACCGCGCTCGCCCGCTACCGGGCCGCCGGTGAGGCCCGCAGCAGCGAACAGCGGCTCGCCGTCTCGGTGACTCCACCGCCGCCCACCGGAGAGGCCTGGGCGAGCGACCTGGTCTGGCTCTCGGAGACCAACGGCTACGGGCCCGCCGAACGCGACCGCTCCAACGGGGAGTCCGGGGCGGAGGACGGCCATACGCTGACGCTCGCGGGCACCACGTACGAGAAGGGCATCGGCACCCACGCCGACTCCGACATCGCGATCCACCTCGGCGGCCGCTGCACCGCGTTCACCGCCGACGTGGGCATCGACGACGAGATCGACGGCTACGGGGAGGTCGCGTTCTCGGTGGAGGGCGACGGCGAGGTGCTGTGGACCTCACCGAAGCTGACCGGGGCCTCGGCGACCGTACCGGTGGACGTGGGGCTCGACGGAGTACGCCAGGTGCGGCTGAAGGTCACCGACACCAACGGGTCCAAGACCGGGGACCACGGGGACTGGGCGGCGGCGAAGTTCCACTGCGCCTGAGCCGCCGGAACGGCGGGGGCCCCGCACGGGATCGACTTCCGTGCGGGGCCCCCGCCGTTCGCACCCCAGCCGGGGTCACTCCTCTTCGGGAGCGTCCCCCGAAGTCTCACCGGACGGGCCGTCGGCCCCCTGGTCGCCCCTGTCGCCCCTGTCGTCGGGGTTCTTGCCCCGCCCGGACTCCGGGCGCGGCGGCTTCGGCGGGCGGGTGCGGCCGCTGGAGGGGTCCCGCAGGTAGGAGCCGTCCCCGGTCTCCGTCGCATGGCCGCCGGGCCCCTGGCCGGGGCCGCCGTCCCGCCGCCGCAGATAGCGCTCGAACTCCCGGGCGATGGCCTCGCCGGACGCCTCGGGCAGCTCCGCGGTGTCCCGCGCCTCCTCCAGCGTCTGGACGTACTCCGCGACCTCGCTGTCCTCCGAGGCCAGCTGGTCCACGCCGAGCTGCCAGGCCCGCGCGTCCTCGGGCAGTTCGCCCAGCGGGATGCGCAGCCCGATCAGGTCCTCCAGCCGGTTCAGCAGGGCCAGTGTCGCCTTCGGGTTCGGGGGCTGCGACACGTAGTGCGGCACCGCCGCCCACAGGCTCACCGCGGGCACGCCCGCGTGCGTGCAGGCCTCCTGGAGGACGCCGACGATGCCGGTGGGGCCTTCGTAGCGCGTCTCCTCCAGGTCCATCGTCCGCGCCAGATCCGCATCGGAGGTGACTCCGCTCACCGGCACCGGCCGGGTGTGCGGGGTGTCGCCCAGCAACGCGCCCAGGATGACGACCATTTCGACGCCCAGCTCATGGGCGAAGCCGAGGATCTCGTTGCAGAACGAGCGCCAGCGCATCGACGGTTCGATCCCGCGCACCAGGACCAGGTCCCGCGGCTTGTCCCCGCCGACACGCACCACGGAGAGCCGGGTCGTCGGCCAAGTGATCTTCCGCACCCCGCCGTCCAGCCACACCGTGGGCCGGTTGACCTGGAAGTCGTAGTAGTCCTCGGCGTCCAGCGCCGCGAACACCTCGCCCTTCCACTCCCGGTCCAGATGGCCGACCGCTGTCGAGGCGGCGTCCCCGGCGTCGTTCCAGCCCTCGAACGCGGCCACCATGACCGGGTCGATCAGCTCGGGCACCGACTCGAGCTCGATCACCCGGGCCTCCTTCCGATGTCTCCATACGTACGGAGCAACCTTACGGCGTCGGAGGCCTTCTGCCGCAGCCGTCTTGCACGGCCGGGTGAACCCTGCTCGTTCGCTCCCGGAGCCCCGCTCGTCCACTGGTCCCGGCCCGGCCCGAAGCCGTCGGCGGTGACCGCCCGAGGGCCGAGGCGGCAGTCCTCGTGCCGGCCGAGGATCTGGGGAGTGCGGTACGTGCCGGGGCCCGTGGAAACGCCGACGGGGGCGGCTCCCGCTCGGAAGCCGCCCCCGCCCTCGTACCCGTGGGGGGCGGGTCAGTCCCGGTCGGCCAGCAGCTTCTCGACACCGTCGCGGACGTCGTCCGTGGCCAGGCCGCGGATCGTCAGCGTGGTCCGGCGGCGCAGCACGTCGTCCGCCGTCTCGGCCCACTCGTGGTCGCGGGCGTAGGCGACCTGGGCCCAGATCTCCGGGGCGTCGGGGTGGACGCGTTCGGCCAGGGCCGGGTTCTCGTTCGCCAGGCGCGCGATGTCGAAGGCGAGCGAGCCGTAGTGCGTGGCCAGGTGCCGGGCGGTGTCCGGCGCCATACGGGGGCCGGGGGCGGGGCCGTCGACCAGCAGCCGGTGCGCGACCGCGTTCGGGTTGGCGATCCCGGGCAGCGGCAGCTTCCTCGGCAGCCGGTTCATCGGCTCCATGTCCTCGGCCAGCGGGTGGCCCGGGAGGGCGGCCAGCTTGTTCATCACCGTACGGCCGATGTGGCGGAACGTCGTCCACTTGCCGCCCGCGACCGACAGCATCCCGCCGCGGCCCTCGGTCACGACCGTCTCGCGCTTGGCCTTGGAGGTGTCGCCGGGCCCGCCCGGCAGCACCCGCAGACCCGCGAAGGAGTACGTGATCAGATCGCGCGACAGCTGCTGGTCCTTGATCGAGAACGCCGCCTCGTCGAGGATCTGCGCGGTGTCGGCCTCGGTCACCGCGACATCCGCCGGATCGCCCTCGTACTCCTCGTCCGTGGTGCCGAGGAGCAGCATGTCCTCCCACGGCAGCGCGAAGGTGATGCGGTACTTGTCGATCGGGGTGGCCAGAGCCGCCCGCCACGGCCGGGTCCGCTTGAGGACCAGGTGGGCGCCCTTGGACAGACGTATGGAGGGGGCCGCGTTCGGGTCCTCCATCTTGCGGAGGTGGTCGACCCAGGGGCCGGTCGCGTTGAGCACGAGCCGGGCGTCGACGCCGAACTCGGTGCCGTCCGTGCTGTCCTTCAGCTCGGCGCCGGTGACCCGGCCCCGGGTGAAGCGCAGCCCGGTGACGGCCGCGTGGTTGAGGACGACCGCGCCCGCGTCGACGGCCGCGCGGACCGTCATCAGCGCCATGCGGGCGTCGTTCATCTGGTCGTCCCGGTAGACCGCCACGGCCTTGAGGTCGTCCGTACGCAGCTCGGGCACGTCACGCTGGGCCTTGGCCGGAGAGATGACGTGGCCGACGCCGTCGCCGAACGCGGAGAGCGCGGAGTAGGCGAAGACGCCCGCGCCGAGCTTGGCCGCGCCGTGCGGGCCGCCCTTGTAGACGGGGAGGTAGAAGGTGAGGGGGTTGGCCAGGTGCGGGGCCACCTCGCGGGAGACCGCGCGCCGCTCGAAGTGGTTCTCGGCGACCAGCTTCACCGCGCCGGTCTGGAGGTAGCGCAGTCCGCCGTGGAGCAGCTTGGAGGAGGCGGAGGAGGTGGCGCCGGCGAAGTCACCGGCGTCCACCAGAGCCACCCGCAGCCCGGACTGCGCGGCATGCCAGGCGGTCGAGATACCCAGGATGCCGCCGCCGATGACCAGGAGGTCGTACGTGGCCCGGGACAGCTGGTCCCGGGTCTCGGCGCGGCTCGGCAGGGAGCCGGAGGCCGGGTGCGTTCCGAGGGCGGGAACGCTCTGCAGGGTGGTCATGGTGAATGCTCCTCGTCAGCTTTCTTCGTCCTCGATCCAGCCCATGGTCCGTTCGACGGCCTTGAGCCAGTTCTTGTACTCGCGGGCACGGGTGTCCGCGTCCATGCGGGGGGTCCACTCGGCGGCCCGGCGCCAGTTGGCGCGCAGCGCGTCGGTGTCCGGCCAGAAACCGACGGCGAGACCGGCGGCGTAGGCCGCGCCGAGGCAGGTGGTCTCGGCGACCATGGGCCGCACCACGGGTGCGTCCAGGAAGTCGGAGAGCGTCTGCATCAGCAGGTTGTTGGACGTCATGCCGCCGTCGACCTTGAGCGCGGCCAGCTCGACGCCGGAGTCCTTCGTCATGGCGTCGCTGATCTCGCGGGTCTGCCAGGCGGTGGCCTCCAGGACGGCACGGGCGATGTGCGCCTTGGTGACGTAGCGGGTGAGACCGGCGATGACGCCACGGGCGTCGGGCCGCCAGTAGGGGGCGAACAGACCGGAGAAGGCGGGCACGAAGTAGGCGCCGCCGTTGTCCTCGACCGAGGAGGCCAGCGTCTCGATCTCGGCGGCCGACTTGATCAGGCCCATCTGGTCGCGCATCCACTGCACCAGCGAACCGGTGACCGCGATGGAGCCCTCCAGCGCGTACACCGGGGGCTTGTCGCCGATCTGGTAGCCGACGGTGGTGAGCAGCCCGTTGTAGGAGTTCACCGGGGTGGAGCCGGTGTTCATCAGCATGAAGGTGCCGGTGCCGTACGTGGACTTGGCCTCGCCCTCGGCGAAACAGGTCTGGCCGAACAGGGCCGCCTGCTGGTCGCCCAGTGCGGAGGCGACCGGCACGCCGTCCAGGATGCCGCCCTTGGCGTTGCCGTAGACCTCGGCGGAGGAGCGGATCTCGGGGAGCACGGCGGCGGGGATGCCGATGGAGTGGAGGATCTTCTCGTCCCACGCCATGGTGTGCAGGTTCATCAGGAGGGTGCGCGAGGCGTTGGTGACGTCGGTGACGTGGACGCCGCCGTCGGGGCCGCCGGTCAGGTTCCAGATGACCCAGGAGTCCATGGTGCCGAAGAGGATGTCGCCCGCCTCGGCGCGCTCGCGCAGCCCTTCGACGTTGTCGAGCAGCCAGCGGACCTTGGGCCCGGCGAAGTACGAGGCGAGCGGCAGCCCGGTCTCGCGGCGGAACCGGTCCTGCCCGACATTGCGGCCGAGCTCCTTGCAGAGCGCGTCGGTGCGGGTGTCCTGCCAGACCAGCGCGTTGTGGACCGGCTCACCGGTGTTCTTGTCCCACATCAGCGTGGTCTCGCGCTGGTTGGTGATGCCGATCGCCTTGACGTCGGCGGAGGTGATACCGGCCTTGACGATGGCCCCGGCGACGACCTCCTGGACGTTCTCCCAGATCTCGGTCGCGTCGTGCTCGACCCAGCCCGGCTTCGGGAAGATCTGCTCGTGCTCCTTCTGGTCGACGGAGACGATCCGGCCGTCCTTGTCGAAGACGATGCAGCGGCTGGAGGTGGTGCCCTGGTCGATGGCCGCGATGAACGGCCCGGTGCCGTGGGTGCCGGTCGTGTGTGCTTCGGTCACGGTGTGCTCCCGGAAGTCTGTGAAGTGATAGGGGTTACGGCGCTGATACCCGGCCTCGGGTCCGCGTCCCGGTCTCGGGTCAGGCGAAGGCGAGGTTGTAGAGCCCGCCGGCGAGCGCGCCGCCGATGAGCGGACCCACGATGGGTACCCACGCGTAGCCCCAGTCCGAACCACCCTTGTTCGGCAGCGGCAGCACCGCGTGCACGATGCGCGGTCCGAGGTCGCGGACCGGGTTGATGGCGTAGCCGGTGGGCCCGCCGAGGGAGAGGCCGATGCCGACGACCACCAGGGCCGTGATCAGGGCTCCGAGTGTGCCCAGACCGTTGCCCTCGTTGTTGAGGCCCTGGGTGAGGATGGCCAGGACCAGCACGACGGTGGCGATGATCTCGGTGACGACGTTCTGCACAGCGTTGCGGATCTCGGGGCCCGTGGAGAAGATCCCGAGCACCGGTCCGGCCTTGGGGGCGGCGGTCTGGTCGACCATGCCCTCTTCGGTGCCCTTGGTACCGATGATCTCCGGGTCGTTGAGGTGGGCGTGGAACTGCCCGTAGTACACCGCGTAGACCAGTACGGCGCCGATCATCGCGCCGAGCAGCTGGGAGCCGAGGTAGAGGGGCACGTCGCCCCACTCGGTGCCGCCCTTGACGGCGAGGCCGAGGGTGACGGCCGGGTTGAGGTGGGCACCCGAGACGCCGCCGGCGAGATAGGCGCCGGTGAGTACGGCGAAACCCCACCCGAAGGTGATGGCCAGCCAGCCCGCGTCGCGGGCCTTCGAGTGCTTCAGCGTGACGGCGGCCACAACGCCGGCACCGAGCAGGATGAGTATGGCGGTCCCGAAGGTCTCGCCGATGAAAATGTCGGAGCTGGACACCCGCGACTCCTTTGTCCTTCGTCCAGGGGAGAGCGGAACACCGGGTCCCTCCGGTGGTCCGCGCCCCAGATGGGTATCCACAAAGCGTGGGCAGCCCACCTGTAAGGGCTTGACCGGCCCTTGGCACTGTCACACCCTAACGCGTATTGCCGTTAGGCGTTCGACAATGCCGACCGTTGAACGGCAGTGTTTCCCCCGAGTGAAGGAAGCGTCAAGGGTTCTGTGGCGGAGGACTCGGTGCGCGACGCGATCGTTATCCGGCCCTTCGCGCGCGTGGGGCACGTCGGCGCGCGCGGCGCCGTGGCCCGGCGTACGGGACGGCCCTTGGGTGTGCGCGCTGCCGTGGGGGTGGGTGACGTTGCGGGGCGTACGTGGCGGGCCAAGGCCCTCAGAAGCGCCCGGCGCCCAGGTCCCGGGAGACCGCGCGGGCACAGTCCCGTACGGCCGCGATCAGCTCGGGCCGCAGCGTCCCGTCCGGGGCCACCCGCTCCACCGCACCCGTCACGGCGACCGCGCCCACCGGCATCCTGCGCCGGTCGTGCACGGGGGCGGCGACGGCTGCCACGCCCTCCCAGGTCTCCTCCGCGTCGGCCGCCCAGCCCTGGGCCCGGATCAGGTCGAGCATCGCCTCGAACTCGTCGGCGGTGGTGACGGTGCGCCCGGTGAAGGAGCGCCGCTCCGCCTCCATGACCTCGCTGTGGGCCACCGGGTCGTAGGCGGACAGCACCTTGCCCAGCGCCGTGGAGTGCAGCGGCTGCATCGCCCCCACCTCCAGTACCTGGCGGCTGTCGTCGGGCCGGAAGACGTGGTGGACGATCAGGACGCCGTGCTGGTGCAGCACCCCGAGGTGGACGCTCTCGCCGCTGGAGCGGGCCAGGTCGTCCGTCCAGACCAGGGCGCGCGCCCGCAGCTCGTGGACGTCCAGATAGCTGTTGCCCAGTCGCAGCAGCTCCGCGCCGAGCTGATAGCGCCCCGAAGCCGTGTCCTGCTCGACGAACCCCTCCAGCTGGAGGGTGCGCAGGATGCCGTGCGCGGTGCCCTTGGCCAGCCCCAGCGACGAGGCGATGTCGGAGAGCCCGAGCCGGCGCTCGCCGCCCGCCAGCAGACGCAGCATCGCGGCCGCCCGCTCCAGCGACTGGATGTTCTTGGCCATCGCGCCGTACTCCTCCACCTCGGTTCGACAATGCTGAACACTATCGGTCGATGCCGACCTATGCCTGACTCCGGGGGAAAGTCTCCGCCACTGGGCCACACGTGCCGCACCCCGCACAGCATGCAGTCCGCCCCATGGACGCCCTGACCGCCCGGGGTGCCGTCCGGCTAGGCTGGCGACGTGCGCCTTCCCCAAGAAGGACGCAAAGCCGACAGCCGTCGCATCCCTGGGAGATCATCCATGGCCTCGTTGCCGACATCCGCCGCCGACAGCCGGACCCGAGCAGACGCCCTCCGAGAGGCACTCGCCACCCGCGTGGTGGTGGCCGACGGGGCGATGGGAACCATGCTCCAGGCCCAGGACCCCACACTTGAGGACTTCGAGAACCTCGAAGGCTGCAACGAGATCCTGAACATCACGCGTCCGGACATCGTGCGTTCGGTCCACGAGGAGTACTTCGCGGTCGGTGTGGACTGCGTGGAGACGAACACGTTCGGGACGAACTACGCGGCGCTCGCGGAGTACGACATCCCGGAGCGGGTGTACGAGCTGGCCGAGGCGGGCGCGCGGATCGCGCGTGAGGTGGCCGACGAGTTCACCGCCTCGACCGGGCAGCAGCGCTGGGTGCTGGGCTCGATGGGCCCGGGCACGAAGCTCCCCACCCTGGGCCACGCCCCCTACATCACCCTCCGCGACGCCTACCAGCAGAACGCCGAGGGCATGATCGCGGGCGGCGCCGACGCCATCCTGGTGGAGACCACCCAGGACCTGCTCCAGACCAAGGCCTCGGTCATCGGAGCCCGGCGCGCCATGGAGGCCACCGGCCTCACTCTCCCGCTGATCTGCTCGGTCACGGTCGAGACGACGGGGACGATGCTCCTCGGCTCGGAGATCGGTGCGGCGCTGACGGCGCTGGAGCCGCTGGGCATCGACATGATCGGCCTGAACTGCGCGACCGGTCCGGCCGAGATGAGCGAGCACCTGCGCTACCTGGCCCGGCACTCCCGTATCCCGCTCTCCTGCATGCCGAACGCCGGTCTGCCGGTCCTCGGCAAGAACGGTGCGCACTACCCGCTGGGCCCGGCCGAGCTGGCGGACGCCCAGGAGACCTTCGTCCACGAGTACGGACTCTCGCTGGTCGGCGGCTGCTGCGGTACGACACCGGAGCACCTGCGCCAGGTCGTGGAGCGGGTCCGGGACCTGACGCCCGCGGTCCGCCGGCCGCGCCCGGAGCCGGGTGCCGCCTCGCTCTACCAGACCGTGCCCTTCCGGCAGGACACGTCGTACCTCGCCATCGGTGAACGGACGAACGCCAACGGCTCCAAGAAGTTCCGTGAGGCGATGCTGGAAGCGCGCTGGGACGACTGCGTGGAGATGGCGCGGGACCAGATCCGTGAGGGCGCGCACATGCTCGACCTGTGCGTCGACTACGTCGGCCGTGACGGCGTCGCCGACATGGCGGAGCTGGCGGGCCGTTTCGCCACCGCCTCCACCCTGCCCATCGTGCTGGACTCCACCGAGCTGGACGTGCTGCGCGCCGGCCTGGAGAAGCTGGGCGGGCGTGCGGTGCTGAACTCGGTGAACTACGAGGACGGCGACGGCCCTGAGTCGAGGTTCGCGCAGGTCAGCGCATTGGCCTCGGAGCACGGCGCCGCCCTGATCGCGTTGACGATCGACGAGGAGGGCCAGGCCCGCACCGTCGAGCACAAGGTCGCCATCGCCGAGCGGCTGATCGCCGACCTCACCACGAACTGGGGCATTCACGAGTCGGACATCCTCATCGACACGCTGACGTTCACGATCTGCACGGGTCAGGAGGAGTCGCGGGGCGACGGCATCGCGACGATCGGGGCGATCCGCGAACTCAAGAAGCGCCACCCCGACGTCCAGACCACGCTGGGCCTCTCCAACATCTCCTTCGGGCTGAACCCGGCCGCCCGGGTGGTGCTGAACTCCGTCTTCCTCGACGAGTGCGTGAAGGCGGGCCTGGACTCCGCGATCGTGCACGCCTCGAAGATCCTGCCGATCGCCCGGCTGGAGGAGGAGCAGGTCAAGGTCGCCCTCGACCTGATCTACGACCGCCGCGCCGAGGGCTACGACCCCCTCCAGAAGCTGATGGAGCTGTTCGAGGGCGTCAACATGAAGTCGATGAAGGCGGGCAAGGCCGAGGAGCTCCTCGCCCTCCCGCTGGACGAGCGGCTCCAGCGGCGGATCATCGACGGGGAGAAGAACGGTCTGGAGGCCGACCTCGACGAAGCCCTTGCGGACACCCCGGCTCTCGACATCGTCAACAACACCCTCTTGGAGGGCATGAAGGTGGTCGGGGAGCTGTTCGGCTCCGGCCAGATGCAGCTGCCCTTCGTCCTCCAGTCGGCGGAGGTGATGAAGAGCGCGGTGGCGTATCTGGAGCCGCACATGGAGAAGACCGATGACGACGGCAAGGGCACGATCGTGCTGGCCACCGTCCGGGGCGATGTGCACGACATCGGGAAGAACCTCGTCGACATCATCCTGTCCAACAACGGCTACAACGTCGTGAACCTCGGGATCAAGCAGCCGGTCTCGGCGATCCTGGAGGCGGCCGAGGAGCACCGGGCCGATGTGATCGGGATGTCGGGTCTGCTGGTGAAGTCGACGGTGATCATGAAGGAGAACCTTCAGGAGCTCAACCAGCGCAACATGGCCGCCGACTACCCCGTCATCCTCGGCGGCGCCGCCCTCACCCGGGCCTACGTCGAGCAGGACCTCCACGAGATCTACGAGGGCGAAGTCCGCTACGCCCGTGACGCCTTCGAGGGACTGCGCCTGATGGACGCGCTGATCGCCGTCAAGCGCGGAGTCCCCGGCGCCGTCCTCCCCGAACTCAAGCAGCGCCGGGTGCCGAAGCGGGATGTCCCGGTGATCGAGGTCGAGGAGCCGGAGGCGGGTGTCCGCTCGGACGTCTCCGTCACCAACCCGGTGCCCGAGCCCCCGTTCTGGGGGACCAGGGTCGTCAAGGGAATCCAGCTCAAGGAGTACGCCTCCTGGCTCGACGAGGGCGCCCTCTTCAAGGGCCAGTGGGGCCTGAAGCAGGCCCGTAATGGCGATGGACCGACGTACGAGGAGCTGGTGGAGACCGAGGGCCGCCCGCATCTGCGCGGCTGGCTCGACAAGCTCCACACCGAGAACATGCTGGAGGCGGCCGTCGTCTACGGCTACTTCCCGTGCGTTTCCAAGGGCGACGACCTGATCCTGCTGCACGAGGACGGCTCGGAGCGCACCCGCTTCACCTTCCCGCGCCAGCGCCGCGGCCGCCGGCTCTGCCTCGCGGACTTCTTCCGGCCGGAGGAGTCCGGGGAGCGGGACGTCATCGGCCTCCAGGTCGTCACCGTCGGCTCGAAGATCGGCGAAGCCACCGCCGAACTCTTCGCCGCCAACTCCTACCGCGACTACCTCGAACTCCACGGCCTGTCCGTCCAGCTCGCCGAAGCCCTGGCCGAGTACTGGCACGCCCGGGTCCGCGGTGAGCTCGGCTTCGGCGGGGAGGACCCGGCGGACGTCGAGGACATGTTCGCTCTGAAGTACCGGGGCGCACGGTTCTCCCTCGGTTACGGAGCGTGCCCCGACCTGGAGGACCGGGCCAAGATCGCGGACCTGCTCCAGCCGGAGCGCATCGGCGTCCACCTCTCCGAGGAGTTCCAGCTCCACCCGGAACAGTCCACCGACGCCATCGTCATCCACCACCCCGAGGCGAAGTACTTCAACGCCCGGTAGAGCGGTGCTCACCGCCCGTTGCCGCGCCCTTCGCGCGCCGTAGCCGGACACGTCGTACACTGGTCGGTCCAGTGCAGGCCGGTCGCCCTCCCACTTCTGGGAATGGCGGCCGGCCTTCTCGTCCCTTACGGAAGGTGTGCCGGATGACCAGTACGGTCCCCGCGTCCTCGACCCGCACGGCCGAAGGCGCCGCTCTGCAGGCGGTCCTTCTCGACATGGACGGAACCCTGGTCGATACCGAGGGCTTCTGGTGGGACGTCGAGAAGGAGGTCTTCGCCGGCCTCGGACACCGGCTGGACGAGGCCTGGCGGGACGTCGTCGTCGGCGGTCCGATGACCCGCAGCGCGGGATACCTCATCGACGTCACCGGCGCCGACATCCGGCTCGACGAGCTGACCGGGCTGCTCAACGACGGCTTCGAGAAGCGTATCGCGCGCGGGGTGCCCCTGATGCCGGGCGCCGAGCGGCTACTGGCCGAGCTGGCCGTGTACGAGGTGCCCACCGCGCTCGTCTCGGCCTCCCACCGCCGGATCATCGACCGGGTCCTGGACTCGGTGGGCCACCACCACTTCGCGCTCACGGTCGCCGGGGACGAGGTCGCCCGGACCAAGCCCCACCCCGAGCCCTATCTCACCGCCGCCGCGGGCTTCGGCGCCGACCCCTGGCGCTGTGCCGTCATCGAGGACACCGCGACCGGGGTGGCCGCCGCGGAGGCCGCCGGGTGCCGGGTCGTCGTCGTGCCGTCGGTCGCCCCGATCGCCCCTGCCGCCGGACGTGTGGTCGTCAGCTCGCTCGAAGAGGTCGACCTGGCCTTCCTGCGGAAGCTCATCACCGGAATGGGCTGACCCGGGCGGAGAGCCCGACCGATGGACGAGCGGCGGATTCCCCTTCCCCGCCGTGCGCATTCCGGCAACTTTCCGTGGACGTGAATCAGCCACTGTGCACATATGTGAAGAGGTAGGGAGGGTGAGCTTCCTCACCCGGGAGCCGTCAGGTGGCCTCCGGGATCATATGAGATGTCCGGAATGGTGATCATGTGTCGCCCCTTCCGGCCGCCTGAGGGGAGCGAGCTGCCATCCGGGCGGTCGGGAGAGGTCGTCGGCGGCTACTAACTTTGATTCCTCACCTGCCGGGATGAGGGAGAACGTCCAGATGAACCGCAAGACCCTGGTGCTGCCGGCCGTCGTCGGCCTGCTCGCCCCCGTGCTCGCCGCCTGCGGCAGCACGGACAGCGGCGCCGGTGGCACGGGAGCCATCGTCGTCGGCACCACGGACCAGCTCGTGGCCTCCGCGGAGAACCCCGCGCCCCTCGACCCGGCCATCGGCTATGAAGCGGGTGTCTGGAACGTCCTGCGCCAGACCGTGCAGACGCTGACCGCCGTGCCCAACGGAGGCGGCGAACCGGCGCCCGAGGCGGCCCGCAGCTGCGCCTTCACGGACACCGAGAGCGAGAGCTACCGCTGCACCCTGCGCGAGGGCCTCACCTTCGCCGACGGGACGCCCGTCACCGCCGAGGACGTGAAGCACTCCATCCAGCGCGTCATCGACATCGACTCGGACAGCGGCCCGGTCGGCCTGCTCTCCAACATCGACACGATCGAGACCAAGGGCGACGACCAGGTGATCTTCCACCTGAAGACCCCCGACGCGACGTTCCCGTACAAGCTCGCCACGCCCGCCGCCGGCATCGTCCCGAAGGCGCAGTACCCGGCGAAGTCCCCGCGCGAGGGCTTCCAGGTCGACGGCTCCGGCCCGTACACCATGAAGCCGCAGGTCGAGGACGGCCGGGTCGTGAAGATCACCTTCTCCAAGAACCCTACGTACAAGGGCGAGTTGAAGGTGCTCAATGACAAGGTCGAGATGGACCTCTTCGCCGACGCCGAAGCCATGGGCAAGGCGCTCGACGAGAAGAAGATCCACATGATGACCCGGGCCATGTCGCCCGAGCAGGCCCGCGACATGCTGGTCAGCCCCAAGGAAGGCATCGAGCTCACCGAGATGCCCGGCCTGGCCATCAGCTACCTGGGCTTCAACACCAAGGACCCCGTGGTCAACAAGGCCGTCCGGCAGGCCATGGCCCAGATCATCGACCGGGGCGAGATCGCGGGGAAGGTGTACGGCACGACCGCCGAGCCGCTCTACTCCCTGATCCCGTCCAGCATCTCCGGGCACACGAACGCCTTCTTCAACAAGTACGGCGAGCCCAGCACCGCCAAGGCCGAGGCGACGCTGCGGGACGCCGGGATCAAGACCCCGGTGAAGTTCACCCTGCACTACACGGACGACCACTACGGCTCGGCCACCGCCAAGGAGTTCAAGGCGATCCAGCAGCAGCTGAACAGCTCGGGCCTCTTCGACATCGATGTCCAGGGCACGGAGTGGTCGAAGTACCGCCCGGAGCAGAAGCGCGGCGACTACGCGGCCTACGGCATGGGCTGGTTCCCCGACTTCCCGGACCCGGACAACTACACCGCGCCGTTCCTGGACAAGGACAACTTCCTCAACTCGCCCTACCGCTCGCGCGAGGCGCAGAACGTCCTCATCCCGCAGTCCCGCCGTGAGGCCGACCGCACCGCCGCCGCCGCGACCTACGAGAAGCTCCAGGACATCGTCGCCGCCGACGTCCCCGTGCTCCCGATCTGGCAGGGCAAGCAGTACGTCGCCTCCCGCGAGGGGATCGCCGGGGTGGAGCACTCCGTCAGCGCCACCTCCGAGCTCCAGCTGTGGGAGCTCCACCGGCCCGGCGCCTGAGGCCGGCTCGCACCGGAAAAGCCGTCCGGCCCGCCCCCCTCCTGGAACAGGAGGGGGGCGGGCCGGACGGCTTTTACGCCTTCTGCGCAGAGCTCGCTCGCGACGAGGACCCCTACTGCGCGCCGGGGCGAACCAGCCCGCTCTCGTACGCGTACACCGCGGCCTGCACCCGGTCGCGCAGGCTCAACTTCGTGAGCACATGGCCGACATGGGTCTTGACCGTCGTCTCGCTGACGAACAGGTCCGCGGCGATCTCCGCGTTGGACAGCCCGCGCGCCACCAGCTTCAGCACCTCGACCTCACGGTCCGTCAGCGTGTGCAGGGCGTCCGGGACCGGGTCCTCACCGGAGGGCAGATGGTCCGCGTACTTGTCCAGCAGCCGGCGCGTGATGCTCGGGGCGAGCATCGCCTCGCCCGCCGCGACCACCCGGATCGCCTGCACCAGCTCGGCCGCCGGGGCGTCCTTCAGCAGGAAGCCGCTCGCCCCCGCACGCAGCGCCTCCACCACGTACTCGTCGAGATCGAAGGTGGTCAGCACCAGCACCTTCGCCGGGCCGTCCTTGCCGGGGCCGGTGATCTGACGGGTCGCCTCCACCCCGTCCATCCGCGGCATCCGGATGTCCATCAGCACCACATCGGGCTGGAGCGCCCGCACTTGGTCGATGGCCTGCAGACCGTCACCGGCCTCACCCACCACGGCCAGATCGCCCTCGGCCTCCAGAATCATCCGGAAACCGGTGCGCAGCAGGGGCTGGTCGTCGACCAGAAGGACGCGGATCGCCACAGGAACTCCTTAAGGGCCCTCAAGGGCCACGGCTCGGCCGGCCTCGGCCCGGACCGGTCCCATTCTGCCCTGCACATCCTCACCCGCTTCCGCCGGGCGCACCGCCAGGGGGTAGACCGGGGGAGTCCCACCGAATTCCGGACAGACCGCCTGGTGGTCGCACCAGCCGCACAGCTTCGTCGGGCGCGGCCGCCAGTCGCCGGTCTCCGTCGCCAGCGCGATCGCGTCCCACAGCGCCAGCAGCTTGCGCTCCACCCGCTCCAGATCCGCCACCACCGGGTCGTACGTCAGCACATCGCCGCTGCCCAGATAGACCAGCTGGAGACGGCGGGGCACGACGCCCTTCAGCCGCCAGATCACCAGCGCGTAGAACGTCATCTGGAACAGCGGGCCCTCGGAGTACTCCGGTCGCGGGGCCTTGCCCGTCTTGTAGTCGACGATCCTGACCTCGCCGGTCGGCGCGACGTCCACCCGGTCGATCACCCCGCGCAGCCGCAGCCCCGAGTCCAGCTCCGTCTCCACGAACATCTCCCGCTCGGCGGGCTCCAGACGCGTCGGGTCCTCCAGCGAGAACCACCGCTCCACCAGCCGCTCCGCCTCGCCCAGCCAGCGCGTCAGCCGCTCACCCCCGGGGTCCTCGGCGAACAGCTCGCCCAGCTCCGGCTTCGTCTCCAGCAGCCGGTCCCACTGGCCGGGAATCAGCGCCCGCGCCCGCGGCGCCGTACGGTCCGCCGCCGGGGCGTCGAAGAGCCGCTCCAGCACGGCATGGACCAGCGTGCCGCGGGTAGCCGCCTCGCTGGGCTTCTCCGGGAGCCTGTCGATGACCCGGAAGCGGTAGAGCAGGGGGCACTGCATGAAATCGCTCGCCCGCGACGGCGACAGGGACGAAGGCGGCTGAGGCGGCCGCGGCACGGAAGTCATGTCTCCAGACCCTACGGCCCGCCACTGACAGTCAGCGGCATACCATCGACGGTAGACCCTCGCACACTGCATGATCGTGGCAAAGGCCACTCACCGAACCGAAGGGACCCCGTGGACGAGAGCGGCGACAGCGGGCGGCCGCAGCCCGGCGCAGGGGGCACGGACCCCGGCGCCGCCCCCGAGAACGGCAAGCCCGAACGACCCGCGGAGCCGGGCGGCGGCCTGCTCATGGGCCGCCCCTTCGGCGTGCCCGTCTACGTCGCCCCCAGCTGGTTCGTCGTCGCCGCGCTGATCACCTGGGTCTTCGGCGACCAGCTCGACCGGGTGCTGCCCGAGCTGGGCGGTGCCCGCTATCTCGTCGCGCTGTTCTTCGCGATCGCCTTCTACGCCTCCGTGCTCGTCCACGAACTGGCCCACACGGTCGCCGCCCTGCGCTACAAGCTCCCGGTCCGCCGTATCCAGCTCCAGTTCTTCGGCGGCGTCTCGGAGATCGAGAAGGAGACCGAGACACCCGGCCGCGAGTTCATCCTCGCCTTCGTCGGCCCGCTCCTCTCCCTCGTCCTCGGCGGCGTCTTCTACGGCGCGATGCAGTTCGTCGAGCCCGGCACCGTCCCCGGTGTCCTGCTCGCGGGCCTGATGATCTCCAACCTCATCGTGGCCGCCTTCAACCTGCTGCCCGGTCTGCCCCTCGACGGCGGCCGGATGCTCCGCGCCGTCGTCTGGAAGATCACCGGCAAGCCCATGAGCGGCACCATCGCCGCCGCCTGGGTCGGCCGCGGCCTGGCCGTCACCGTCCTGATCGGACTGCCGCTGCTCACCCACACCGGAACCCTGGGCGCCGCACCCGACAGCATCGGCGGCGTCGAGACCGTCATGGACGCCCTGCTCGCCGCGATCCTCGCCGCGATCATCTGGACCGGCGCCGGGAACAGCCTGCGCATGGCCCGGCTCCGCGAGCACCTGCCCGACCTCCGCGCCCGCACCCTCACCCGGCGTGCCGTCCCCGTCGAGTCCGCCACCCCGCTCTCCGAAGCGCTGCGCCGGGCCAACGAGGCGGGCGCCCGCGCCCTGGTCGTCGTCGACGGACAGGGCACCCCCAAGGGCGTCGTCCGCGAGGCCGCCATCGTCGGCGTCCCCGAACACCGCCGCCCCTGGGTCGCCGTCAGCGGCCTCGCCCAGGACCTCACCGAGGGTATGAAGGTCCCCGCCGAGCTGGCCGGGGAAGCCCTCCTCGACCGGCTCAAGGCCACCCCCGCCACCGAGTACCTGGTGGTCGAGGAGACCGGCCAGATCTACGGAGTCCTCTCCACCGCCGACGTGGAGCGCGCCTTCGTCAAGGCCATGGCCCGCCCCGGCACCTGAGCCGCCGGGGCTCCCGCCGCCGCCCGGACCGGGCGGTCGGCGGCCCCTGAAACACCGGTACGCTGGTCACATGTCTGAACCGACCGGTGCCGCCCGCCGACGTGGGCCCTTCAAGGTCGGGGACCAGGTCCAGCTCACCGACCCCAAGGGACGCCACTACACCTTCACGCTTGAGGCCGGAAAGAGCTTCCACACCCACAAGGGTTCTTTCCAGCACGACGAGCTGATCGGTGCTCCCGAGGGCAGTGTTGTCCGAACCACGGGAAACGTCGCCTACCTCGCGCTGCGCCCCCTGCTCCCCGACTACGTCCTGTCCATGCCCCGCGGCGCCGCCGTGGTCTACCCCAAGGACGCGGGCCAGATCCTGGCCTTCGCCGACATCTTCCCCGGCGCCCGCGTCGTGGAGGCGGGGGTCGGCTCCGGCTCGCTCTCCACCTTCCTGCTGCGCGCCATCGGTGAGCAGGGCATGCTGCACTCCTACGAGCGCCGCGAGGACTTCGCCGAGATCGCCCAGCAGAACGTCGAGCGCTACTTCGGCTCGCCGCACCCCGCCTGGCAGCTGACCGTCGGCGACCTCCAGGACAACCTCTCCGACACCGACGTCGACCGCGTCGTGCTGGACATGCTCGCTCCCTGGGAGTGCCTGGAGGCTGTCTCCAAGGCCCTGGTGCCCGGCGGCATCCTCTGCGCCTACGTCGCCACCACCACCCAGCTCTCGCGCACCGTCGAGTCCATCCGCGAGATCGGCTGCTTCGCCGAACCGCAGCCCTGGGAATCGATGATCCGCAACTGGCACGTGGAGGGCCTCGCCGTCCGCCCCGACCACCGCATGATCGGCCACACCGGCTTCCTGGTCACCGCCCGCCGCCTCGCGGACGGCGTCGAGCCGCCGCTGCGCCGCCGCCGCCCCTCCAAGGGCGCCTACGGCGAGGACTACGACGGCCCCGGCAGCCAGAGCGGCTCCGCCGCCTCCCGCGGCTGATCCGTCCAACGCACCGGCGCCGCCGCGGAGTTCCCCGACCGACCGGGGAACTCCGCGGCGGCGCCTTTTCGTTGCCGCCGACACAGCGGCCCGTTCGTGGAACCCGTACCCACCCCGCCGTTCCGCCGGGGTGTGAGGTGTGGCACGATGCTGGCCACCCCTCGGGGGTGCTCCCCACCTCCTCCCGGGACTCCCAGGAACCATCAGGAGACATACCGCGTGCAGACCTCCGCGCTCCCGGAGCTGGCGCACACCGCCGCCAAGCCCGTGCACTGGCTCGCCACGGCCGCCGCGATGGCCGGCGTCGTCGCGCTGGCCGGGCTGCTCCAGCCCCGTACGGCCACCGCCACCGCCACGGCCCCCGAGCAGCGGACCACCACCCGGCACGGCCAGCAGGCCCCCGCCCCGGACCCGGCCGGCGTGGACTTCCCGCTGGAGTGCGGCGGCGCCGGGACCACCGTCGCCAGACAGGCGCCCGGGGACCTCGACGGCGACGGGCGGCCGGAAACCGTCGCCGTGGTGCACTGCGACGCGGGCTCCGGAACGCCGCCGAGCGGCATCTACGTACTGACACAGGGAAGCGGGGCCGCACCCCGGGTCGTGGCGACCCTGGTGGACCCCGCTGACAGGAAGACGGTCGGCGAGTTCGCCGTACGGGACGGCGCCGTCTCGGCGACCCTGCTCGGCTACTCCTCGCTCGACGTCCCCCGCTGCTGCCCCGACCAGGTGGAACAGGCCTCCTGGCGGTGGAAGGGAAAGGCGTTCGTCCGCACCTCCGGGGACCTCGCGCGCAGCGTGTGAGCTACTCGGCGTCCGGCCCGTACACCTCGACGCTGTCCTTGACGCGCCGCACATGGATGCAGTCGCCGGGGCACTCCTTGGCCGAGTCGACGACGTCCTGGAGGAGCGGCAGCGGCACCGGCGTGGTCGCGCCCTTGTCCTGAAGCAGCTCGTCGTCACCGCTCTTCACGTACGCCAGGCCGTCGATGTCCAGCTCGAAGACCTCGGGGGCGTACTGCACGCAGATGCCGTCGCCCGTGCAGAGATCCTGGTCGATCCAGACCTCCAGATCCTGGGTGCCGCTGTCGCCCGGCGAGTCCTGCTGCACGGTCATTGAGTCCTGCCGTTCCTGCGTATCCGAACCAATTGGAGCCAGCCCTGACGGGTGTTGACCGGTTCGACGATACAACCGGCGGCTTTCCGGTGCCGAAGGGTGGGTATTCCCTTGACGTGAGGGAGAGCGCAAGGGTGAAGATCGGACACACCCCGGAGTCTTTGTGATCTAGGGGTTTCAATCATCACCCACCCAGGTAGGGTCAGGAAGCGTCCAGCTCCCCATGGAGGAGGTGAGGACCGTGGCAGCCCACGACGACGACATCAACCGCGGCATCCGGCCCGCGCGAGGGTCAGAGGACCCGGCCGGCCAGGTTGCCTATCTAGAGCAGGAAATCGCCGTCCTGCGACGTAAGCTCGCCGACTCTCCGCGTCATACGAGGATTCTCGAAGAGCGGATCGTCGAGTTGCAGACGAACCTGGCGGGCGTGTCCGCGCAGAACGAGCGGCTCGCCAACACGCTCCGTGAGGCGCGTGACCAGATCGTGGCCCTCAAGGAGGAGGTCGACCGGCTCGCGCAGCCGCCGGCCGGTTTCGGGGTCTTCCTGCAGGCCAACGAGGACGGCACCTGCGACATCTTCACCGGGGGCCGCAAGCTCCGGGTGAACGTCAGCCCCAGTGTCGAGCTCGACGACCTGCGGCGCGGCCAGGAAGTCATGCTCAACGAAGCGCTCAACGTGGTCGAGGCCATGGAGTTCGAGCGGGCCGGGGACATCGTCACCCTCAAGGAGATCCTTGAGGACGGCGAGCGCGCCCTGGTGGTCGGGCACACCGACGAGGAGAGGGTGGTGCGGCTCGCCGAGCCGCTGCTGGACATCACCATCCGCTCCGGCGACGCCCTGCTCCTGGACTCCAGGTCCGGCTACGTCTACGAAGTGGTCCCCAAGAGCGAGGTCGAGGAGCTCGTCCTCGAAGAGGTCCCGGACATCGACTACGACAAGATCGGCGGCCTGGGCGACCAGATCGAGCTGATCCGCGACGCGGTCGAGCTTCCGTATCTGCACCCCGACCTCTTCAAGGAGCACGAGCTGCGGCCGCCGAAGGGCATCCTGCTCTACGGTCCGCCCGGCTGCGGCAAGACCCTGATCGCCAAGGCCGTCGCCAACTCGCTCGCCAAGAAGGTCGCCGAGGTGACCGGGCAGCCCGCGGGGAAGAGCTACTTCCTCAATATCAAGGGCCCCGAGCTGCTCAACAAGTACGTCGGCGAGACCGAGCGGCACATCCGCCTGGTCTTCCAGCGTGCTCGGGAGAAGGCGAGCGAGGGTACCCCCGTCATCGTCTTCTTCGACGAGATGGAATCCCTCTTCCGCACCCGCGGCAGCGGCGTCAGCTCGGACGTGGAGAACACCATCGTCCCGCAGCTGCTCGCCGAGATCGACGGGGTGGAGGGCCTGGAGAACGTCATCGTCATCGGCGCCTCCAACCGCGAGGACATGATCGACCCCGCCATCCTGCGCCCCGGCCGCCTCGATGTGAAGATCAAGATCGAGCGTCCGGACGCCGAGGCGGCGAAGGACATCTTCGCGAAGTACCTGACCCCGTCGCTCCCGCTGCACGCGGACGACCTGTCCGAGCACACCGGCTCGCGGGAGGCCGCCGCCCACGCCATGATCCAGTCGGTCGTGGAGCGGATGTACACGGAGTCCGAGGAGAACCGCTTCCTTGAGGTCACCTACGCCAACGGCGACAAGGAAGTCCTGTACTTCAAGGACTTCAACTCCGGCGCGATGATTCAGAACATCGTCGACCGGGCAAAGAAAATGGCCATCAAGGCATTCCTCGAACACGGCCAGAAGGGGCTGCGGGTCGCTCATCTCCTGCAGGCCTGTGTGGACGAGTTCAAGGAGAACGAAGACCTGCCGAACACCACCAACCCGGACGACTGGGCCAGGATTTCCGGCAAGAAGGGTGAGCGGATCGTCTTCATCCGCACACTCGTCACCGGAAAGCAGGGCGCGGACACCGGGCGGTCCATCGACACGGTCGCCAATACCGGCCAGTACCTGTAATACGCGGACCGGCTGCGGATGCCCGGAGGGGGTATCCGCAGCCGCTCGCATTCCACCGATCCGGCCATGCCGGAGCAATGTCGTAATTGATCTCCCCACCGGCGCAGAGGCGCTCTAGGCTCTGCGGTACCGCCGAGTCGCGCAGTGTGGTGACGGGCACCGCACACGCACCGGACACAGCAGCGGTACTTGAGCGTCGCTCCCGGAGGGGACCGACGCCGGGCAAGGAGGGCCGCATGACCGTACGGCGAGTAATGGGCATCGAGACGGAGTACGGGATCTCCGTCCCCGGCCACCCCAACGCCAATGCCATGCTCACCTCGTCCCAGATCGTCAACGCTTACGCGGCGGCGATGCACCGGGCGCGCCGCGCCCGCTGGGACTTCGAGGAGGAAAATCCGCTGCGCGACGCGCGAGGCTTCGACCTCGCCCGTGAGACCGCTGATTCCAGCCAGCTCACCGACGAGGACATCGGCCTGGCCAATGTGATCCTCACCAACGGCGCCCGGCTGTACGTCGACCACGCGCACCCCGAGTACAGCTCCCCGGAGATCACCAATCCGCGGGACGCGGTGCTCTGGGACAAGGCCGGCGAACGGATCATGGCCGAGGCGGCCGAACGGGCCGCCGCCATCCCCGGCGCCCAGCCGATCCACCTCTACAAGAACAACACCGACAACAAGGGCGCCTCCTACGGCACGCACGAGAACTACCTCATGCAGCGGGAGACGCCGTTCTCGGACATCGTGCGCCATCTGACGCCGTTCTTCGTCTCGCGCCAGGTGGTCACGGGCGCGGGCCGGGTCGGCATCGGCCAGGACGGCCATGAGCACGGCTTCCAGATCAGCCAGCGCGCCGACTACTTCGAGGTCGAGGTCGGCCTGGAGACCACGCTCAAGCGTCCCATCATCAACACCCGGGACGAGCCCCACTCCGACGCCGAGAAGTACCGTCGGCTCCATGTGATCATCGGCGACGCCAATCTCTCGGAGATCTCCACCTACCTCAAGCTGGGCACCACGTCCCTGGTGCTGTCCATGATCGAGGACGCCTTCATCAACGTCGACCTCGCCGTCGACCAGCCGGTACGCACGCTGCACCAGGTCTCGCACGACCCGGATCTGCGGCAGCTGATCACGCTCCGCAGCGGCCGGACACTCACCGCTGTCCAGTTGCAGATGGAGTACTTCGAGCTGGCCCGCAAGTACGTGGACGAGCGGTACGGCACCGACGCCGACGAGCAGACCAAGGACGTCCTGACCCGCTGGGAGGACACCCTCAACCGGCTGGAGACCGATCCGATGAGTCTGGCGGGCGAGCTGGACTGGATCGCCAAGCGGGAGCTGATGGAGGGCTACCGCCGCCGCGACGCGCTGGACTGGGACGCCCCCCGGCTGCATCTGGTGGACCTCCAGTACGCGGACGTACGGCCCGACAAGGGCC
Organism: Streptomyces sp. NPDC033165; assembly: GCF_055577965.1. Classification (NCBI taxonomy): domain Bacteria; kingdom Bacillati; phylum Actinomycetota; class Actinomycetes; order Kitasatosporales; family Streptomycetaceae; genus Streptomyces; species Streptomyces sp. NPDC033165. The sequence goes on along the minus strand of NZ_JBVIPK010000005.1, from coordinate 304,509 downwards.
TCTACAACCGCCTGGCGGCCCGTGGGCGGATGAAGCGGCTGCTGGACGAGGACGAGGTCACCAGGGCCCGTACGAAGCCTCCGGAGGACACCAGGGCCTATTTCCGGGGCCGCTGCCTGGAGCAGTACGCCGACGACGTGGCGGCCGCCTCCTGGGACTCGGTCATCTTCGACCTGCCGGACCGCGACTCGCTCCAGCGGGTGCCCACGCTGGAGCCGCTGCGCGGGACGCGCGAGCACGTCAAGGACCTGCTGGACCGGTGCCGTACGGCGGAAGAGCTGGTCCGGGCGCTGTCCGGCGGCTGAAAGGCCTCCGGACGGGGAATCAATCACCTGAGGCCCGGACGTTGGACAAGTACCGGGCCAAATGTCGGACCCCGTGGGTAGGGTCTGATCAAGAGCTTCGATTGCTTCGAACCGAGCGGGGTGAGCTACATGGCGACCAAGGACACCGGCGGCGGACAGCAGAAGGCGACGCGTTCCACCGAGGAGGTCGAGGAGCAGGCGCAGGACGCGCAGGCGTCCGAGGACCTCAAGGAGCGCCAGGAGAAGCTGAGCGACGACGTCGACTCGGTGCTGGACGAGATCGACGACGTCCTGGAAGAGAACGCCGAGGACTTCGTGAGGTCGTTTGTCCAAAAGGGCGGGGAATAGGGCTGAGTGTCCGACTCTTCCGCGAAGAGGTGGCGCTCTCGTCGACGGAAGAATCGGCCGCGGCAGTCCTTCGCCGGTAAAGGGCCATGCGTGATGGCCTCCAGGCGTACTGCCGGAAGTGCTCTGCCGAGTACTGCCGGCAGCGTCAGGAGGCCAAGGCCAAGGCCAGGGGCAAGCCGGTCCGGGTCGAGGTGCCGGTGCCACGGGACCCCGGACGTTGCCCGCGGTGCGGCGAGGCGAAGCCGCACGATCAGTGGGAGCGCAACGAGTCGTCTTCCGACGGCTGGTCGGGCTTCTGCCGCGAACGCGGGGCGCAGCGAAACCGGATCGGCTGCTTCAAGCGCACGCGGGGTCTTGCTCCTGCCGAGCCGGACGAGCTGATCGCGGCTCAGCAGGGCGAGTGCCGTATCTGTCCAATCGCTCCGGCTGAGCATGTGGATCACTGCCATGGGGCGGGTAGGGTCCGTGGCGTACTGTGCTTCAGCTGCAACGCAGCCCTGGGGCAGTTCAAGGATCGGCCGGATGCCATAAGGCGTGCAGCCGCATACGTGGAGGGAAACGCGTGGAAGCCAACACTCGTAGCACCGGGCGTCTACCAGCAGCCTTCCTGACGCCGGGGTCGTCCTCGTTCATGGACTTCCTGTCCGACCAGTCGCCCGAGATGCTCCCGGGCAACCGGAGCCTGCCGCCGCTCCAGGGGGCCATCGAGGCGCCGCACGGGACGACCATCGTCGCGGCGTCCTTCCCCGGCGGCGTGGTCCTGGCCGGTGACCGGCGCGCCACCATGGGCAACATGATCGCGCAGCGCGACATCGAGAAGGTGTTCCCGGCCGACGAGTACTCGGCGGTGGGCATCGCCGGCACCGCCGGACTGGCTGTGGAGATGGTCAAGCTGTTCCAGCTGGAGCTGGAGCACTTCGAGAAGGTCGAGGGCGCCCAGCTCTCCCTGGAGGGCAAGGCCAACCGGCTCTCCACCATGATCCGCAGCAATCTGGCCATGGCCATGCAGGGCCTCGCCGTGGTGCCCCTCTTCGCCGGTTTCGACGTCGACCGCGAGAAGGGCCGCATCTTCTCCTACGACGTCACCGGCGGGCGCTCGGAGGAGACCGGCTACGCCGCCACCGGCTCCGGCTCGATCTTCGCCCGCAACGCGATGAAGAAGCTCTACCGCGAGGACCTGACGGAGGAGCAGGCCCTCACCCTGGTCGTGCAGGCGCTGTACGACGCCGCGGACGACGACTCGGCGACCGGCGGCCCGGACGTGGCCCGCCGCATCTACCCGATCGTCACCGTCATCACCGACGAAGGCTTCCGGAGGCTGAGCGACCAGGAGTCCTCCGAGATCGCGCGCTCCGTCCTGGAACGCCGACTGGAGCAGCCCGACGGCCCGCGCGCCGCGCTGCTCTGACCCGGACTCCGAGCCTTTAGAGATGCACTCGTCACTGACAGGAAGGGACGGATAGCCGGTGTCGACGCCGTTCTATGTCTCACCCCAGCAGGCCATGGCCGACCGGGCGGAGTACGCCCGCAAGGGCATCGCCCGTGGTCGCAGCCTCGTTGTGCTGCAGTACGCCGACGGCATTGTGTTCGTCGGCGAGAACCCGTCCCGTGCGCTGCACAAGTTCAGCGAGATCTATGACCGGATCGGCTTCGCCGCCGCCGGGAAGTACAACGAGTACGAGAACCTCCGCATCGGCGGCGTGCGCTACGCCGATCTGCGCGGATACACCTACGACCGGGACGATGTGACGGCCCGTGGGCTGGCCAACGTCTACGCCCAGACGCTCGGCACCATCTTCTCCAGCGCCGCCGAGAAGCCCTACGAGGTGGAGCTGGTGGTCGCCGAGGTCGGCGCCGAGCCCGAGGGCGACCAGATCTACCGGCTGCCCCACGACGGTTCGATCGTGGACGAGCACGGCTCGGTCGCCGTCGGCGGCAACGCCGAACAGATCAGCAGCTTCCTCGACCAGCGCCACCGCGACGGCATGACGCTCGCCGAGGCGCTCAAGCTGGCCGTCCAGGCGCTCTCGCGGGAGCCGGGCGGCGGCGAGCGGGAGATCCCCGCCGAGCGCCTGGAGGTCGCGGTCCTGGACCGCACCCGCCCCCAGCAGCGCAAGTTCAAGCGGATCGTCGGCCGTCAGCTGACCCGGTTGCTGGAGACGGAAGCCGCGAGCAGCACCCCGACGGACGCCCCGTCCGACACCGAGGACAACGACTCCGCCACCACGCCCGATTCCACGGAGGAGTAGGCGCCGGCGCCTCTGGTGCCCCCGGGCCCCGGCCCGGGGGCATCGTCATGCCCGGGCGGCGGGGCACGGAGCCGTCGAGCCGCGTACGACCAGCTGGACCGGCAGACCGCCCGGCTCGACGGGGCGGCCGTCCAGCACGGCGAGCAGCGCCTCCATGCCGCGCTCCCCGACGCGCTCGGCGGGCAGCTGAACCGTGGTCAGCTCCGGCTCGACGGCGGTGGCCAGCGCCAGATCGTCGAAGCCGGTGACCGACAGCTCGTCCGGCACCCGCAGCCCGAGCCGCCGGGCCGCCTTGCAGGCTCCCGCGGCCAGGATGTCGTCGTCGCAGACGATCGCGGTCGGCCTCTCCCCGGTGGCCGCCAGCGCCCCTTCCGCGGCCTCGCGCCCCGCCCGTACGTCCAGCGGGGCCCGTACCGTACGCAGGCTCGCGTCCGGCGCCGCGCCCAGAGCGTCGTGCAGCGCCCGGGCCCGGACCGCGAACGTCCAGGTGTCCACGGCGGAGGCCAGGTGCAGGAAGCGGCGGTGCCCGAGCCCCAGCAGATGGTCCGTCACCTGCCGCATCCCGCTGCCGATGTCCAGGTTCACCTGGGCCGCGGGGCCGGTGTCGGCCGGATCGCTGTCCAGCATCACCAGCGGCAGCTCGGCCCCGCGCAGTGCGTCCAGGGCGCCGGCGGCCATCGAGGACGCGATCACCCCGTCCAGCGAGGCGCGGGCCGAGGCGAACGGGTCCCGGGCCGGGCCCGTGCCGTCGGGGGAGGGGTAGAGCACCACACCGAAGTCGTGCTCCGCGGCGACCGCCGCCGCCCCGGTGTACACCCGGGCGAAGAACTCGTTGGTGAGCGCGGGGACCACCAGCAGCGCGGTCCTGGTCCGGCCGAGCCGCAGGCTGCGGGCCGCCAGATTGGGCCGGTAGTCCAGCTCCGCCGCGCTCTCCCGGACCCGCCGGGCCGTGGCCTCGGAGACCCGTCCCGGCCACTTCCCGCCGAGCACCAGGGAGACCGTCGCCTGGGAGACGCCCGCCGCGCGGGCCACGTCCCGGCTGGTGGGCCGGGCGGGTACGGGCTGATGGGCGCTGGTCACTCGGGCCTCCGTGCGGGGTGTCTCCACAGCGCCGCGAGGTGGACCCGCGGGCTGCGGACATGGTACGTATGACCGTCGACGTTATACGTAAAACCTCGGTGGGCGGCAGCCCGGGCCGGGCGGAGAGGGGCGGACATGGCCGCGGGATATCTGGACATCCTCCGGGCGCGGCACGCTGCCCGGCTGCTCACGGGCACGCTGGTGGGGCGGCTGCCCAACGGCACCGCGCACATCGCGATCGTGCTGTTCACCCGCGCCGAGGGCGGCAGCTACACCCTCGCGGGCGCGCTGGCCGCCGCCTACGGACTCGCCACCGCCGTGGGCCAGCCGCTGCTGGGCCGGGCCGTGGACCTGTACGGGCAGCCGCGCGTCCAGTTCCCCGCCGCCGTCCTCTCGGCGCTCGGCATGGCCCTGTTCGCGGTCGCGGGCCTCGGCTCGCTCCCGCTGGCCTACGCCGCCGTCGTCGTCGCGGGAGTCGCCACACCGCCCCTGGAGGGCGGCCTGCGCGCCCTGTGGCCCAGCGTCCTCACGCGCGAGGACCAGCTGCACCGGGCGTACGCCATGGACGCCGTCGCGCAGGAGGTCATGTTCACGGTCGGGCCGCTCCTGGTGACGCTGCTCGTCGCCCTCTGGTCCCCCGCCGCCGCCCTCCTCGTCATCAACGCCATCGGAGTCCTGGGCGCCCTGTCCGTCGTCCTGTCCGAGCCCTCGCGCACCTGGCGCTCCGCACCCCGCGAGGCGCACTGGCTGGGCGCCCTGCGCTCGCCCGGACTCCTCGCCCTCCTCGGCGCCTTCTTCTTCGTCGGCCTCGCGCTCGGCTCCATCACGGTGGCCGGAGTGGCGTACGCCGACGACCACGGCCGGGAATCGGTGTACGGCTGGCTGATGGCCGCGCTCGGCCTCGGCGCGCTGATCGGCGGCCTGGCCTACGGCGCCCGCCAGTGGGCCGGTGCGCCGGAGAAGCGGCTGCGGGTCATCGTCGGCCTGCTGGCGCTCGGCTACCTGCCGCTCACGCTCACCCCCTCGGTGCCCGTGATGGCCGCCCTCGCCGCCCTCGCCGGGGTGTTCCTCGCCCCTGCCATCGCCTGCTCCTTCATCGTGGTCGACCGGCACGCCCCGCGCGGCACGGTGACCGAGGCCTTCTCCTGGCTCGTCACCACCTTCGGCGTGGGCGCGGCGGTCGGAACGGCCGTCGCGGGACCGGCCGTCGAGTTCGGCTCCACGGCCTGGAGTTTCGCCGTCGCGGGGGCCGGGGGAGTGGCGGCCCTGGTGGTCCTGCTGGCCACCGGACGGGTTCTGGGGGCCGACTCGGTGCCCGTCCGCGCACCCGCCGTCGTGACCGGATCCGAAAATGATCGGAACGGTGCTGTCGAACCCGGTTTCAGCAGAGGCCGTAAGGCGTAATGTTCAGTCATGGACCGCCGCATTTTCGGGCTGGAGAACGAGTACGGCGTCACGTGCACGTTCAGGGGACAGCGCCGACTGTCACCTGACGAAGTGGCGCGCTACCTCTTCCGCCGTGTTGTGTCATGGGGCCGCAGCAGCAACGTCTTTCTGCGGAACGGCGCCCGCCTCTACCTCGACGTGGGATCGCATCCGGAATATGCCACCCCCGAATGCGACAACGTGACCGAACTGGTCACGCACGACAAGGCGGGCGAGCGCATTCTCGAAGGCTTGCTCGTCGACGCCGAACGCCGCCTGCACGAGGAGGGAATCGCGGGCGACGTCTATCTCTTCAAGAACAACACCGACTCGGCGGGAAACTCCTACGGCTGCCACGAGAACTACCTCGTGGCCCGGCACGGAGAATTCTCCCGGCTCGCGGACATCCTCATCCCCTTCCTCGTCACCCGGCAGCTGATCTGCGGGGCGGGCAAGGTGCTCCAGACCCCGCGCGGCGCGGTCTACTGCGTCAGCCAGCGCGCCGAGCACATCTGGGAGGGCGTCAGCTCCGCCACCACCCGCTCCCGGCCGATCATCAACACCCGCGACGAACCCCACGCCGACGCCGAGCGGTACCGCCGCCTCCACGTCATCGTCGGTGACTCCAACATGTCCGAGACGACCATGCTGCTCAAGGTCGGCGCCACCGACCTGGTGCTCCGCATGATCGAGGCGGGCACGGTGATGCGCGACCTGACCCTGGAGAACCCGATCCGGGCGATCCGCGAGGTCAGCCACGACCTCACCGGGCAGCGCAAGGTCCGCCTGGCCAGCGGCCGGGAGGCCTCGGCCATAGAGGTCCAGCGGGAGTACTACGAGAAGGCCGTGGACTTCGTCGAGCGCCGGGGCATCCGCACCGGCACCGTCGACCAGGTCCTGGAGCTGTGGGGCCGCACCCTGGACGCGGTCGAGGCCGAGGACCTCGACCGGATCGACACCGAGATCGACTGGGTCATGAAGTACAAGCTCATCGAGCGGTACCGGGCCAAGCACAACATGACCATGTCGAATCCGCGGGTCGCGCAGATAGACCTCGCCTACCACGACATCCACCGCCGAAGGGGTCTCTTCTACCTCCTGGAGCGCAAGGGGCAGACCGCCCGCATCTGCAACGACCTGAAGATCTTCGAGGGCAAGTCGGTGCCCCCGCAGACCACCCGGGCCAGGCTGCGCGGCGACTTCATCCGGCGGGCCCAGGAGCAGCGGCGGGACTTCACCGTCGACTGGGTCCACCTCAAGCTCAACGACCAGGCGCAGCGCACGGTGCTGTGCAAGGACCCGTTCCGTTCCGTGGACGAGCGGGTGGAGAAGCTGATCGCCGGTATGTGAGCGCACGCACGCACCGCCCCCGGCCCCCGGGACCCACCGGTCCCGGGGGCCGGGGCTGTGTGCGAGGTCCGTCCCGAACGGAATGAGAGGCCCTAGAGTGTTCCGGGACTGAAACCACCGTGCCCCCTGAGATCTGAGGAACCAGTGCGCCGAATTGCCGGCCTTCTCGTCGCCCCCCTCCTGCTGCTGTCGGCAGTGGCGTGCGGCACCGACAAGGCCTCCGACTCCGCCTCGTCCAAGAACGGCGTCCCCGCGATCACCGCGGGTGCGAAGTTCGGCGAGAAGCCCACCCTCTCCAAGGGCGAGGGTGACCCGCCCAAGGAGCTGAAGACCGACGTCATCAGCGAGGGGGACGGGGCGAAGCTCAAGAACGGCGACGCGATCCAGGTCAACTACCTCGGTCAGGCCTGGGACTCCGACAAGCCCTTCGACAACAGCTTCGACCGCAAGCAGCCCTTCGACCTGACGCTCGGTGCGGGCATGGTCATCCAGGGCTGGGACAAGGGCCTGGTCGGGCAGAAGGTCGGCAGCCGCGTCGAGCTGGTCATCCCGCCGGAGCTCGGATACGGCGAGCAGGGCCAGGGCGACATCAAGCCGAACGCCACCCTCGTGTTCGTCGTCGACGTCCTCAAGGCCACCCAGATCCCGGCCTCCGCCAAGGGCACCGAGGTCGCCCAGGACAACATCGACCTGCCCAAGGTCGGAGTGAAGACCGACGGCAAGGCCCCCACCGTCACCATCCCCAAGAGCGACCCGCCGAAGAAGCTGGCCTCCACCTACGTCCTGGAGTCCGACGGCGAGGTCGTCAAGGAGTCCGACAGCGTCGTCGTGAACTACGTCGGCATGGTCTGGAAGGACGCCAAGGAGTTCGACAACACCTACTCCACCGGCAAGACCCAGACCTTCCCGCTGTCGCAGGTCACCCTCAAGGGACTCAAGACCGGCCTCATCGACAAGAAGGTCGGCAGCCGGGTGCTCATCGTCATCCCGCCGGACCAGGCCTTCGGCGACCAGCAGCAGCAGGCCATCCCGAAGAACTCCACCCTGGTCTTCGCCGTGGACATCCTCGCCAAGGTGTAAGACTGTCCCGGTTGTCCAGTTCATCATTTAGAGGAGCAGTTCAGTGAGCATCGACAAGCCCGAGATCGACTTCCCGGGTGGCGAGCCGCCGGCAGACCTGGCGATCAGGGACATCTGGGAGGGCGACGGCCCGGTGGCCCAGGCCGGCCAGACCGTCTCCGTGCACTACGTGGGCGTGGCCTTCTCCACCGGCGAGGAGTTCGACGCCTCCTGGAACCGCGGCACCCCGCTGCAGTTCCAGCTCGGTGCCGGCCAGGTCATCTCCGGCTGGGACCGGGGCGTGCAGGGCATGAAGGTCGGCGGCCGTCGCGAGTTGATCATCCCCGCGCACCTCGCCTACGGCGACCGCGGCGCCGGGGGCGGCCGTATCGCCCCGGGCGAGACGCTGATCTTCGTCTGCGACCTGGTCTCCGTCTGACCGGCTCCGGTTACGCGAACGAGGGCCCCCGCCGCACGGCGGGGGCCCTCCTCGTCTACCGGCCCCGGCCCGGCTTTGGTCCCCCACACCCCGGGGCGGTACGGTCGACCGTCGTAGCGCACAAGAGAAAGGGCGTCGATGGCGATTGCCAAGGCCGAGCGGTTGATGAACCTCGCGCTGTGCCTGCTGGGGACCCGGCGCCCGCTCAGCAAGCGTGAGCTCCGCGGTTCCATCGAGGCCTACCTCGAAGCGGGCAGCGACGACTCCTTCAACCGGATGTTCGAGCGCGACAAGGACGATCTGCGCGAGCTCGGCCTCGTCATCGAGACCGTCGAGAACCTCGACGGCGACACCGGCTATCTGGCCCGCCGCGACAGCAACCGGCTGCCCCCCATCACCCTGGACGCCGAGGAGGCCGCGGCCCTCGGGCTCGCCGCCAAGGTCTGGCAGCAGGCCCGCCTCGCCGGGGCCGCCAGCGGCGCCCTCCAGAAGCTGCGCGCCGCCGGGATGCCCGAGGCCGAGGACGACTACGAGGTGCACAGCGCCCTCGAACCCCGTATCCCCGTGCACGAGAGCGCGTTCGAGCCCCTGATGCTGGCCTGCCGTGACCGCCGCCCGGTCACCTTCGACTACCGCAAGGCCAACTCCGCCCGCCCCGAGCAGCGCCAGGTCGAACCCTGGACCCTCGAATGCTGGCGCGGCCACTGGTACCTCGCGGGCTGGGACCGCGAGCGGGGCGCCGAGCGCGTCTTCAGGCTCTCCCGCATCACCGGCAGGGTCCGCTCCCGCGCCGGGGCCTTCACCGCCGAGGTGCCCGACGTGGTCACCGTCCGCGAGACCGTCGAGAGCTGGGCCGGCGAGACCGCGACCCGTACCGCGCGGATCAGGCTCCGCGCCGGAGCCGGCTACCCGCTGCGGTCCCGGGCGATATCCGTCACGGAGCGCGGCGACGGCTGGGACGAGCTGGAAATCCCGTACGGACACGGACTGGACGCCTGGCTCGTCGAGTTCGGGCCGGACGTCGTCGTGGAGGAGCCCGCCGACCTGCGGGCCGATGTGGTGGACCGGCTGCGCGCCGTGGCCAAGAACTAAGGGACCAGGGGACCGAAGCGATGGCCACGAACGCGATCGACCAGACCCGCCGGATGCTGTCCCTGGTGACGTATCTGCGCGAGCGCCCCGGCGCCCACGTCCAGGACGTGGCCCGGGCCTTCGGGATCACCGAGGACGAGCTGATCTCCGACCTCGACGTGCTGCCCATGTGCGGCACCAGCTTCCGCGGCGGGGACCTCCTCGACATCGACACCGACGGCGACCGGATCTGGTGGCACAACCCGGACGACGTCGCCGAGCCGCTGCGGCTCGCCGCCGACGAGGCGACCGCCCTGCTCGTCGCCGCCCGTGCCGTCGCCACCCTGCCCGGCCTCCGCGAGAGCGACCGCCAGGCCCTGGTCCGCGCCACCGCCAAGCTGGAGACGGCCGCAGGCGAGTCAGGGGCGGCCAGCTCCCGGCTCTCGGTGACCTTCGAGTCCGAGGGCGGCGTCTTCGCCGACGTCGACCGGGCCATCTCCGAGCGCCGCCGCCTCTGGCTGCGCTACTACTCGCCCGCCCGCGACGAACTCACCGAGCGCGAGGTCGACCCGATCCGGCTCTTCGCCGTCGGCCACACCTACATGGAGGGCTGGTGCCGGCTCTCCGAGGCCCGCCGGACCTTCCGCCTGGACCGGGTCGCCGAGATCCGCCTCCTCGACGCCCCCGCCGCCCCGCCCGAACTGGAGCTGCGGGACCTGTCCGCGGGGCTCGTCCAGCCCGCCGCCGAGGACCCCGAAGTGGTGATCGAGGTCGGCACCGGAGGCCGCTGGGTCGCCGAGTACTACCCGCACGACTCCGCCGAGGAACTGCCCGACGGCGGACTGCGGATCACCCTGCGCACCCCGGACCCGGCCTCGCTGCGCCGCCTCGCCCTGCGCCTCGGCGGAGAGGGCCGCATCGTCGACCCGCCGGCGCTCGCCGACAGCGCCCGCGAGGCGGCCCGCGAGGCGCTCGCCGCCTACGAGGACACGGGCCCGGAGGCCGAGGAGCGGAGACCACGATGAACGGGACGCCCCTGTTTCCGGCCGCCCCCGGGATCAGCCCGGCGACACCGCGGGCGACCGCCGGGACCGGGCCCGTACCGGTGCCGGTTCCCGCCGCCGTACGGTTCCGGGCCGGCTGCCCCGACTGCCGCGGGCGCTTCGAACTCGCAGCCGGGGAGCTGCGCCTGGCGATCGGCGCCACCCGCCGCACCACCTTCTACACCTTCACCTGCCCCGAGTGCGGCGTCTCGGTCCGCAAACCCGCCGGGGAGCGCATCATCGAACTGCTCACCGGCGGCGGTGTACGGACGCTGCGCCTGCACGCCACCCCGTAGCGCCGTACAGGAAAGAGGCACGCCGTATGTTCTGGCCCATGCTCGCCATCGCCCTCGGATTTCTGGGGGTCTTCGTGCTCGGCGTGCTCGGCATCAAGGTCTTCGTCGAGGCACGGCGGCTCGGCCGCCAGGTCACGGCCACCACGGAGCGGATCAACCGGGCGTCGGAGGACCTCGAACAGGCGGCGACCCGCCTCGCGGCCACCGGCGACGGCCTGCGCTGACGGGCACTGCGGGCTGATGCCCGTCGGCACCGAGGGGTACGCTGCTGGGGGCGGCCCAGACAGGGAGGTGCGGGCCGCAAGCCGCAGTACGCGCGGGCATTGCCTCGCGTTTACTCCCGCAGGTTACGATCGCTGCCAGCGCAATGATCGGACGTATGCCCGGTCGAACGGGTAGCGAGCCCACCCTCCAGCCGCCTCAGTGAGAAGGAAGTCGCACATGATCGGCAATCTGAAGCCCCTAGAGATCGTTCTGATCATCGCTGTCATCCTGCTGCTCTTCGGTGCCAAGAAGCTTCCCGACATGGCGCGTTCGCTCGGCAAGTCGGCCCGCATCCTCAAGAGCGAGGCCAAGGCGATGAAGAAGGACGACGCGGCCGCCGCGGCCACGACGGAGACCGTCGAGGACCCGGCCCCGCCGCAGTCCACCACCGCGCGCACCATCCAGGCCGCGCCCGGGGACGTCACCAGCTCCCGCCCGGTCAACGAGGCCAAGCCCACCACCCAGAGCTGACCGCTGACGCGCTCCGCCGACAGCCGCCGTACGAGACGAGGGAAGTGGGTTGCTCAAGTCTGCCCGCAAGCAGGAGAAGGACGACGAGGGGCGGATGCCTCTCCTCGATCACCTGCGTGAGCTGCGTAACCGGCTACTGAAGTCCGTGCTGGCGGTCGTGATCGCCGTCATCGGGGCCGCCTTCTTCCACAAGGAGATCTTCGAGTTCCTGATGAAGCCGATCCTCGACTCGGTCGGCTGCAAGAACGGCGTCGAGACGATGGTCAACGGCCGCCCCTGCGCGGAGATGACCACCAACGGTCTGTTGTCGCCCTTCACCATCGCGCTGAAGGTCTCCCTCATGGCGGGCGTCCTGCTCGCCACGCCTGTCTGGCTCTTCCAGCTCTGGGCCTTCGTCGCCCCCGGCCTGCACCAGAAGGAGAAGCGGTACTCCCTGGCCTTCGTGGCCGCGGGCGTCCCGCTGTTCGTCGCCGGCGCCTACCTGGCCTACGCGATCCTGCCGGAGACGGCCGAGATCATGCTGGGCTTCACGCCCGCCAACGTCACGAACCTGCTGCCGCTGGACGACTTCCTCGACCTCATCACCCGCATGGTGATCGTCTTCGGGCTCGCTTTCGAACTGCCGCTGCTGCTCATCGCCCTCAACATGACGGGCGTCCTCTCCGGCGCCCGTATGCTGCGCTGGTGGCGCGGCATGATCGTCGGCCTCACCGCCTTCGCGGCCATCGCGACCCCCGGCGGCGAGCCCATCTCGATGCTGCTGCTGGCCGGTCCGCTCGCGGTGCTCTACTTCATCGCCGTCGGTTTCTCCCTGCTGAACGACAAGCGCCGCAACCGCAACAACCCCGACGCCGAGCTCAGCGACGACGAGGCCTCGCAGCTCGACCTGACCCCCGAGCCGGTCGGCGGCGTCGAGCCGGGGACCGACCCGCGCCGGGCGCTGCCGGGGCAGGCCTCCGGTGAGGCGGACGGGCCGGGACCGCGCCGGATGAACGGTTACGACGACATCACCTGACCTTGTAGGGTCCGGCGGGTGACCAGCGAGATCACCCTCTTCGTCAATCCCACCGCAGGAAGCGGCCGGGGCGCGCACGCCGCGCAGCCGGCCGCTTCCGCGTTGCGGGACGCCGGATTCTCCGTCCGTACGGTGCTCGGCGTGGACGCCGACGACGCCCTGCGCCGGGCCCGTGAGGCCGTGGCGGCGGGTACCGGGGCGCTGATAGCCGTGGGCGGGGACGGGCTGATGTCCCTCGCCCTCCAGGCCGTCGCGGGGACGGGCACGCCGCTCGGCGTCGTGGCTGCCGGCACGGGCAACGACTTCGCCCGGGCGCTGGGCCTGCCGATCCGTGACCCGGCCGCCGCCGGTGCGCTGGCCGCGCGGGCGCTCAAGGAGGGCGGTCACCGTGACATCGACCTCGGGCGGGTCGGGGAGCGCTGGTTCGGTACGGTGCTCGCCTCCGGGTTCGACTCGCGGGTCAACGACCGGGGCAACCGGATGCGGCTGGTGGGCGGGCGGTTCAAGTACGACCTCGCGATCCTCGCCGAACTGGCCGCCTTCGAGCCGATCCCGTACCGCATCCGGCTGGACGGGGGAGAGGCCCGCGAGATCAGGGCGACGCTCATCGCGGTGGGCAACGGGACGACGTACGGCGGAGGCATGCGGATCTGCGCCGAGGCCCGGATGGACGACGGGCTCTTCGACGTGACGGTGGTGGGGGAGTGTTCCCGTGCCACCCTCCTCAGGGTCTTCCCCAGGGTCTACAAGGGCACGCATCTGAGCCACCCCGCCGTCACCGTGCACCGCGTCTCCTCGATCGAGCTGGCCGCGGCCGGTGTCACCGCGTACGCGGACGGTGAACCGATGGGCGCGCTGCCGCTCACCGCCACCTGTGTACCGGGGGCCGTGCGGGTGCTGGCCGGGCGAAAGGCCAAGGGCATTTAAAGATCGCGCTGAGTGTCAGAGGTGGCGGGTAGGCTCGTAGCCAAGATGACAGAGGACCTCTCACCAGCTGAGCGATACCAGGCTTCTCGGGTCCGTGCGGCCGAGATGGCGACGGCCCTCGGGCCCTTCCGGGAGATGTACGCATTCGGACTGGACCCGTTCCAGATCGAGGCCTGCCAGGCCCTGGAGGAAGGCAAGGGGGTGCTGGTCGCGGCCCCCACGGGGTCGGGCAAGACGATCGTCGGCGAGTTCGCCGTCCACCTGGCCCTGGAGCAGGGCCGCAAGTGCTTCTACACCACGCCGATCAAGGCGCTCTCCAACCAGAAGTACGCCGACCTCGTCAAGCGGTACGGCGCGGACAAGGTCGGTCTGCTGACCGGCGACAACAGCGTCAACTCCGAGGCGCCCGTGGTCGTGATGACCACCGAGGTCCTGCGGAACATGCTGTACGCGGGCTCCCAGTCGCTCGCCGGCCTCGGCTACGTCGTCATGGACGAGGTGCACTACCTCTCCGACCGCTTCCGGGGCGCGGTCTGGGAGGAAGTGATCATTCACCTCCCGGAGTCGGTGACTCTGGTGTCCCTGTCGGCCACCGTGTCCAATGCCGAGGAGTTCGGCGACTGGCTGGACACCGTGCGCGGCGACACCGAGGTCATCGTCTCCGAGCACCGGCCGGTGCCGCTGTGGCAGCACGTGATGGCCGGACGCCGGATGTACGACCTCTTCGAGGAGGAGACCGACCACGGCGGCCGCGGCGCCGGACGCCGCGAGGTCAACCCCGACCTGGTCCGTCTCGCCCGCCAGGAGAACCAGCAGGGCTACAACCCCCGTGAGCGCCGCCGGGGCAAGATGGTCCGCGAGGCCGACCGCGAGCGCGAGCGGCGGCAGCGCGGCCGGATCTGGACGCCCGGCCGGCCCGAGGTCATCGACCGGCTGGACTCCGAGGGGCTGCTGCCCGCCATCACGTTCATCTTCAGCCGGGCCGGCTGCGAGGCCGCCGTCCAGCAGTGCCTGTACGCCGGACTCCGCCTCAACGACGAGGACAAGCGCCGACTGGTCCGGGAGATCGTCGAGGAGCGGACCGCCTCCATCCCCGGCGAGGACCTGAACGTCCTGGGCTATTACGAGTGGCTCGAAGGCCTGGAGCGGGGCATCGCCGCCCACCACGCGGGCATGCTGCCGACCTTCAAGGAAGTCGTCGAGGAGCTGTTCGTCCGGGGCCTGGTGAAGGCCGTCTTCGCCACTGAGACCCTGGCGCTCGGCATCAACATGCCCGCGCGCTCCGTGGTGCTGGAGAAGCTCGTCAAGTGGAACGGCGAGCAGCACGCCGACATCACCCCCGGTGAGTACACCCAGCTCACCGGCCGGGCCGGTCGCCGCGGTATCGACGTCGAGGGCCACGCGGTGGTCCTGTGGCAGCGCGGCATGGACCCCACGGCGCTGGCCGGCCTCGCGGGCACGCGTACGTATCCGCTGCGCTCCAGCTTCCGCCCCTCGTACAACATGGCGGTCAACCTTGTGCAGCAGTTCGGGCGGCACCGCTCGCGCGAGTTGCTGGAGACCTCGTTCGCCCAGTTCCAGGCGGACAAGTCCGTCGTCGGGATCTCCCGGCAGGTCCAGCGCAACGAGGAGGGCCTGGAAGGCTACAAGGAGGGCATGACCTGCCACCTCGGGGACTTCGAGGAGTACGCGCGGCTGCGCCGCGACCTCAAGGACCGCGAGACGGAGCTGGCCAAGCAGGGCGCGGCGCAACGGCGGGCGGCGGCGGCCTCGTCGCTGGAGAAGCTGAAGCCGGGGGACGTCATCCACGTGCCCACGGGCAAGTTCGCGGGTCTGGCGCTGGTGCTGGATCCCGGGCTGCCCGCCGGTCGGGCCAACGGGCACCGCGGGTTCGACCACCACGACGGACCGCGTCCGCTGGTGCTGACCGCCGAGCGGCAGGTCAAGCGGCTGGCCTCGATGGACTTCCCGGTGCCGGTGGAGGCGCTGGACCGGATGCGCGTGCCGAAGTCGTTCAATCCGCGCTCGCCGCAGTCCCGGCGCGATCTGGCCTCCGCGCTGCGGACGAAGGCCGGGCACATCGCGCCCGAGCGGCACCGCAAGCAGCGGGCGGCCGCGGCCGACGACCGGGAGATCAGCCGGTTGCGGACCGAGCTGCGCGCCCACCCCTGCCACGGGTGCGACGAGCGCGAGGACCACGCGCGGTGGGCCGAGCGCTACCACCGGTTGCAGCGGGACACCCGGCAGCTGGAGAAGCGGATCGAGGGCCGGACGAACACGATCGCCCGCACCTTCGACCGGATCGTCGCGCTCCTCACCGAGCTGGACTACCTCCGGGGCAACGAGGTCACCGCGAACGGACGGCGGCTGGCCCGGCTGTACGGGGAGCTGGATCTGCTCGCGAGCGAGTGCCTGCGGGAGGGTGTGTGGGAGGGGCTCAACCCCGCTGAACTCGCCGCGTGCGTCTCGGCGCTGGTGTACGAGGCGCGGCAGGCCGATGACGCGGTCGCGCCGAAGCTGCCGTCCGGGCCGGCCAAGGTCGCCATGGGCGAGATGGTGCGGATCTGGGGTCGGCTGGATGCCCTGGAGGAGGACTTCAAGATCAACCAGACGGAGGGGGTCGGGCAGCGCGAGCCCGATCTCGGCTTCGCCTGGGCGGTCTACATGTGGGCCTCCGGCCGCACGCTGGACGAGGTGCTGCGCGAGGCGGAGATGCCGGCGGGGGACTTCGTGCGGTGGTGCAAGCAGGTGATCGATGTGCTGGGCCAGGTGGCCGCGGCGGCTCCTCGGGAGGGGGCCGGGTCTGCGGGGGCGGCCGGTTCTGTGGCTCGGAACGCGAGGAAGGCGGTTGACGCGGTGTTGCGGGGGGTTGTGGCGTACAGCTCTGTGGGGTGAGGGGGCCTGGACGCGGGTGTGGGGCGCCTGCGGCGGGCTTGTTCCCCTGCCCGCCCCTTCCTGAAACCGGGGCGCCGCCTCGTCACCTCCGCTCCTGGAACGCCGTAAGGGCTGGAAGGCGCCGAGCGGCGAAGGGGCCGGGAGCAGACCCCGCTCCCAAGCGCCGCAAGGGCTGGAGGCGCCTGAGAGGCGGGGCCCGGTGGGGGTCGGTGTCAGGTGCTGCGGCTCTTGGCCGCCGCCCCGGCGCAGGCCATGCCCAGCAGGATGGCCAGTCCGCCGACGATGATGTTGCTGATGACGATCCCGGCGTCCGGGCTGCTCCCGACCACCCAGGTCGACACGATGACCCAGGCTCCGATGGCGCACATCGCCCAGCTCAGCCCGTACATGCGCTCGGGCATCACGGTGAAGCCGAGGGCCAGCACCGCGATGGCGATACCCATCACCAGGTTGTGGGTCACCAGGGCCGGCTGGCTGGCCGTGAAGTGGAGCACCCACGGGGAGACAGCGCAGTACAGGCCGACCAGGAACACCGGCGCGTCCACCAGAGCCACATCGCGGCCGCCCATCATCCGGTCGTACCGCGCGCGCATTTCGGAGGCATCGGGGTGGCCCGATATGTCGCTCCTCGCGTGTGAGACGTTGCTCATGAGTTCTCGTCTCCTTCGGTCCTGCGGGCCCTGCCGCTGTGCGGAAGGTGCGGCAGGCGCCCATACCCATAGTGCGCTTATCCGGCGCTTATGTGTACATTTCCGGCGATATGGATCGGGGTGGATCTCCGGTACCGGCTGCCTGTGCTCCCTGACGGTCCAGCCGGTCGGCCAGGGCGATCAGGTCCGCCGTACGCAGCACGCGGCCCCCGTACCCGGGCAGCGGCACGTGCAAGGGCGTGCGCCAGCGGTCCGGGACGGCGCCGAAGCCGTACACCGCTCCCGCCAGCCCGCCCGTCACTGCTGCCACCGTGTCGGTGTCCCCGCCCACGTCGACGGCGGCCGCAAGGGCCCGTTCGAGGGTGTCCGTCGTCCGCAGGGCCCACAGCGCCGTGCCGAGGCAGGGCCATACGGCCCCGTTGAACTCGGTCGCCAGCCCCGGGTGCCAGTCGGGCGCCAGAACCTTCGCCCAGCGCGCCCGGTGATCGGCGTGCACCTCGTCCAGTGCCCCGGGGACGGCGGCGAGGGGATCGTCGCCCAGCAGCGCCGTCCGGATCAGTTCGTGGAAGACGGCGGTGCCTTCCCAGGCCGCCCGGTCGCCATGGGTGAGCGCCGCGATCCGCCGTGCCGCCTCCATCGTGGCCGCGCGCCCCGCGTGGGCGAAATACACGCCCGAGGTGGTCGCCCGCATCAGTGAACCGTTGCCCGCTGCCCGCCCGTTGAGCTGGAAGTGCAGGACCGCGGCCAGGTCCCACGGTTCGCCGTTGGTCAGCACGTCCTCGGTCTGGAGACCGATGTCCTTCGGAGCGCCCGCCGCCCAGCGCCGGAACCTGCCGAACACGTCCGGCAGGTCGAGGCCGTCCTGCTCCAGCAGTGACTCCCCGACCAGCACAGCCATCTGCGTGTCGTCCGTCGCCTCGCCCGGCTCCCAGCCGCCGCCCCCGCACAACGTCCCGACGCCGTCCGGGAAACGGTCGGTGAACACCCCTGCGGCGCCGAACTCGAAGGGGGCGCCGAGCGCGTCACCGACAGCGGAGCCGACCACGGCGCCGGACACCCGGTCGGCACGGCTCGGGGGTTCACGATCCGTCATCCGGTCAGGCTAAGGCAGCGCCCGCGCGCGGCGAGGGGCGGGAGCCGCACCTCGGTGCGACTTTCCGCCCCTCGTCCGTGGGGTCTGCGTGAGCGCTACTTCGGGGGCATCAGGACCGTGTCGACGATGTAGACCGTCGCGTTGGCGGTCGGGACGTTGCCGCAGACGACCTTCGAGGAGTCGTTCACGGTGTACTCGACGCCCGAGCCGGCCGTGGTCAGCTCGCTCTTCTCCAGCGTGTCGAAGGTCCCCGTCTCCAGCTGCTGCGGGGTCAGCTTCTCGCCCACCACGTGGTAGGTGAGGACCTTGGTGAGCTCGGCCTTGTCCGCCAGCAGCGCGTCCAGGTCGGCCTTCGGGATCTTCGCGAACGCGTCGTTGGTCGGGGCGAACACCGTGATGTCCTCGGCGTTGTTGAGCGTGTCGACCAGGCCGGCCTGCTGCACGGCGGCCACCAGCGTCGACAGCTCCTCGTTGTTCGAGGCGGCCGTGGCGACCGGGTCCTTCGCCATGCCGTCGAACGAGCCCGCGCCCTGCTGCGGCACCGACGAACAGGCCGGGCCGAACGGCCCGTCCATGGGCTTCGACTCATCGGCCGAGGGGCTCACTGGCGCAGACGCGGTGGGCGTCGATCCGGCCGCCGAGTCCTTGGAGGAATCGTCCGACGAGCAGGCGGCCAGCGTCAGCGGCAGCACGGCTGCTGCGGAAACGGCGACGGCTGCGCGGCGGAAGAGGAGCGTGTTCATGGCGTTTCTCCTGGATCGAAGGTTCGGTGCGCAGAGCGGAGTGGGGGGTGGGGGCGAGGGCCGCGCGCCGAGCGGGACCGGCCGGGGCAGCAGCGCCCCGTCCGTCCGCGCGTCGTTCCGCTCTGTTCTCACACGGGGGGTTCGGCGCCGGCCGGCCGACGGATTGGTCCCGGGCCCCCCTTCACTCGATCGGAGCAGTGATCGGAGACCCGACCAATCCTTCCGGGCACCGGCAACGAATGGAGGGTGAGGAGGGCTCCAGCAGCGCTCCGACCGCAGTGGAAAGACCCGGAGGGAGCCGGAATGACAGGGGAACGGCGGCGGACGGCCGTGGTGGGAGCCGGAGTGGCGGGACTGACCGCCGCCCACGTTCTCCGGAACGCTCATGAGGTGACGCTGTACGAAGCGGACGACCGCGTCGGGGGGCACGCCCACACGCATGATCTGGGCGCGTCCGACGGCCGGGTGCACCGCGTCGACTCCGGGTTCATCGTGCACAACCGCCGGACGTACCCGCAGCTGCTGCGGCTCTTCGACGAACTCGGGGTCGCCACCCAGGAGTCCGAGATGTCGATGTCCGTACGGTGCGAGGGGTGCGGCCTCGAATACGCGGGGGCACGCGGCCCCGCCGGACTCTTCGCACAGCCGCGCTCAGCGGTGCGCGGACGCTATCTGCGGATGCTCGCCGAGGTGCCGCGCTTCCACCGTGCGGCCCGGGCCCTGCTGGCGCAGCCGGAAAGCGGTGCGAGCGCGATGACGCTGGGGGAGTTCGGCCGGCGCGGGCGCTTCTCGCCGTACTTCCACGCCCACTTCCTCACGCCCGTGGTCTCCGCCGTCTGGTCCTGCGACCCGGTCACCGCCCTGCGCTACCCGGCCCGCCACCTCTTCCGGTTCCTCGATCACCACGGCATGCTCGCCGTCGGCGGCTCCCCGGTCTGGCGCACTGTCACCGGCGGCTCCCGCGCGTACGTCGACCGCGTCGCCAAGCAGCTCACCGCCGTGCACACCGCGACCCCGGTGCGCGCCGTCACCCGGCACGCGGAGGGCGTCGACGTCACCACCGAGGACGGCACGACCACCCCGTACGACTCCGTCGTCATCGCCACCCACCCCGGCCAGGCGCTACGGCTGCTCGCCGACCCGACCGAGGCCGAGCGCGGCACTCTCGGCGCGTTCCGGTACTCCCGCAACCCGACGCTGCTGCACACGGACACCGCCCTGCTGCCGCGCGCCCGGGGAGCCAGGGCGTCCTGGAACTATCTGATGCCCTCGTGCGCCGCGGACGCCGACCACGTGACTGTCAGCTACGACATGAACCGCCTCCAGCGGCTCGACGCGCCCGAGACCTTCGTGGTCACGCTGAACGGCTCCGACCGGGTCGACCCGGACACCGTCCGCGCCCGCATGGTCTACGAACACCCCGTCCACACCCCGGAGTCGGTCGCCGCCCAGGCCCGGCTGCCCGCCCTGTCAGGTCCCGTCACCGCCTACGCGGGGGCGTACCACGGCTGGGGGTTCCACGAGGACGGCTGCCGTTCGGGGGTCGAGGCCGCGGCCGCCCTGGGGGTGAGGTGGTGAACGCCCTCTACCCGTGCACCATCACGCACGTACGGACCCGCCCCCGGAAGTACGCGTTCCGCCACCGTACGTATCTGTGGCTGATCGACCCCGACCGGCCGCCCCGGCTGCCGCGCGCCCTGCGGCCGCTGGCCCGCTTCGACGCCCGCGACCACTTCGGCGGTACCGCGCCCACGATCCGGGCCGGGCTGGAGCGCTTCCTGTGTGCGCGGGGGGTGGAGCTCGGCGACGGGACCGTCACCATGCTCACCCAGGCCCGGGTGTTCGGCTACGTCTTCAACCCCATCACCGTCTACTGGTGCCACCGCGCCGACGGCACTCCGCTCTGCGTCGTCGCCGAGGTGCACAACACGTACGGCGGACGGCACGGCTATCTGCTGCGTCCCGACGGGGACCACCGAGCCGTGACCGGCAAGGACTTCTACGTCTCGCCGTTCTTCCCCGTGGACGGCGGCTACCGGATGCGGCTGCCCGAGCCCGGGCCCCGTCTCGACCTGAGTGTCTGTCTGGAGCGGGAGGGGAACCGCCCGTTCACCGCCACCGTACGGGGCGGCCGCCGGCCGGCCACCCCTCGCGAACTGGTGCGCCTCGCCCTGCGCCACCCCCTCTCCACCGTCCTCGTCTCCGCCGCGATCCGCCTGCACGGCATCCGGCTCTACCTGCGCGGGCTCCCCGTGCAGCCCCGTCCCCCGCACCGCCCACAGGAAGGCATGCAGTGACCGCGCCCACCTCTGCGCCGCCGGCAGAACACACCCCCGGGGCCGACCCGGAACCCTGGCCCGACATCGTCGCGCTG
Source organism: Streptomyces sp. NPDC033165 (assembly GCF_055577965.1). Classification (NCBI taxonomy): domain Bacteria; kingdom Bacillati; phylum Actinomycetota; class Actinomycetes; order Kitasatosporales; family Streptomycetaceae; genus Streptomyces; species Streptomyces sp. NPDC033165. The sequence goes on along the minus strand of NZ_JBVIPK010000005.1, from coordinate 283,412 downwards.
CCCCGGGCCTCCCGCGCCCGGACGGCCGTCGCCGAACGCATCGTCCGCCACGCGCTCGGCCGGCTTCCGCTCCGCGCCCGGCTCGCGGGCAGGAAGGACATCGGCCTCGGCGGGCCGCTCATGGACATCCGCGACCCCGACGCCTTCTTCCGGCGGATCGGCGCGAGCGGGCTCATCGGCTTCGGCGAGTCCTACATGGCGGGGGAGTGGGACGCGCCGGACCTGGTCGGCGTGCTGACCGTGCTCGCCGACAACGCCGCCGACCTCGTCCCCCGGCCGCTGCAGCGCCTGCGTGGCATCTGGGCGCTGCGCAGGCCCGCAGCGCAGATGAACACCCCCGAAGGCTCCCGGGACAACATCAGCCACCACTACGACCTCTCCAACGGGCTCTTCGCCCTCTTCCTCGACGAGACGCTCTCCTACTCCTCCGCCGTCTTCCGCGGCTTCCCCGCCGAGCACGACCTGCTGCCCGCCGCCCAGCACCGCAAGATCGACCGGCTGCTGGACGCGGCGGAGGTCGGCGAGGGCACCCGCCTCCTGGAGATCGGCACCGGCTGGGGCGAACTGGCCATCCGCGCGGCCGCCCGCGGCGCCCGGGTCGTCACCGTCACGCTCTCCGCCGAACAGCGCGCACTGGCCCGCACCCGTATCCGCGAGGCCGGGTACGAGGACCGCGTCGAGGTGCGGCTGAGCGACTACCGCCAGGTCACCGGCGACTACGACGCGATCGTCAGCGTCGAGATGGTCGAGGCGGTCGGCGAGGAGTTCTGGCCTGTCTACTTCGGGACCCTGGACCGGCTGCTGGCCCCCGGCGGCCGGATCGCCCTCCAGGCCATCACCATGCCCGACGACCGGCTCCGCGCCAGCCGCTCCACGTACACCTGGATCCAGAAGTACATCTTCCCCGGCGGACTGCTGCCCTCCACCGAGGCGGTGGAGCGGATCACCACCGGCCACACCCGCCTGCGCACCACCCGGCGCATCCGCTTCGGCGCGCACTACGCCGAGACGCTCCGGCTGTGGCGGGAGAGGTTCACCGAACGGGCCGCCGAGGTCGACGCCCTCGGCTTCGACGCCGTCTTCCGCCGGATGTGGACCTTCTATCTCGCCTACTCCGAAGCGGGTTTCCGCTCGGGCTATCTCGATGTGCAGCAACTGCTGCTGACCCGCGAGGAGACCGCGTGACCGCCACCACCAGCCCCTTTGCCCGGCGCACCCCGGCCGGGGCCGCCCAACGCGCCGAACCGCTGACCGAGCGGTCCCTCGGCGGCGGGCCGCCCCTGGGGACGCGGATGCGGGGAGGCGGCGACACCGGACCCCATGAGGCCCCGGCCGCCCCCGCGCTGACCCGCGGAGCGGGGGACCCGGGAGCGGACCGGTGAGCGGCTTCGCCTGGGCCGCGTTCGCGAACGGGCTCGCGGCGGCGGCCGTCGCCGCCCTCGGCGTCATGCTCGTCACCTTCGCCGTCGCCCTGAACAAGGGGGTGCACCGGATCGTCGACATCGCCTGGGGCGTTGCGTTCGCCGCCGTAGCCCTGGTCTCCTACGGCCTCTCGGCGGGTGAGGGCGATGACGGCCGCCGACTCCTGGTGACCGCGCTGACCGTGGTCTGGGGGCTGCGCCTCGCCGTCCACATCGGGCGGCGCGGCCGGGGCCATGGGGAGGACCCGCGCTACGCGAAGATGCTGGCCAAGGCCCCCGGCAACCCGAACCTGTACGCCCTGCGCAAGGTGTATCTGCTCCAGGGCGCGCTGGTCTGGCTCGTCTCGCTCCCGGTGCAGGCGGCGCAGTACCTCACCGCGCCACTGGCCTGGTGGGCCTGGGCCGGGGTGCTCCTGTGGGCGGTCGGCCTCGCCTTCGAGGCGATCGGTGACGCACAGCTGGCGCGGTTCAAGGCCGACCCCGCCAACCAGGGGAAGATCATGGACCGGGGGCTGTGGTCCTGGACCCGCCATCCGAACTACTTCGGCGACTTCTGCGTGTGGTGGGGCCTGTTCCTTCTTGTCTGCCAGGCCCCGGCCGCCGCTGCCGCCACCGTCGTCGCTCCGCTGGTGATGAGCTTCCTGCTGACCAAGGGCAGCGGTGCGGCCCTGCTGGAGCGCCATATGGCCGACCGGCCCGGATACGCCGCATACGTCGCGCGGACCAGCGGCTTCCTCCCCCGGCCGCCGCGCAGCACCTGAGCACATCGACGAGGGCCCGTTCCGCAGCGAGCGGGGCGGGCCCTTGCGCGTACTCTCGTCCGGTCAGTCCAGGCCGCGGGCGCGCTCGAACCGGGACCGGGCCTCGGCCAGGTCCACCACCGGGTCCGGATAGTCGATGCCCGCCCGGTCCAGGCCCTGGAGCTTCCAGGGCTCGTGGATCGCCGCCCCCTCCAGATCCGCCAGCTCCGGGACCCAGCGCCGCACGTAGTCGCCCCGAGGATCGAAGCGCTTGCCCTGGATCACCGGGTTGAGGACCCGGTTGGGCCGGGTGTCCGTGCCGGTGCCCGCCACCCACTGCCAATTGAGCTGGTTGTTCGCCAGGTCGCCGTCGACCAGCAGGTCGAGGAAGTGCCGGGCGCCCACCCGCCAGTCCACGTACAGCGTCTTGGTGAGGAAGCTCGCGGCCAGCATCCGGCCCCGGTTGTGCATCCAGCCCTCGTGCGCGAGCTGCCGCATCGCCGCGTCCACCAGCGGATAGCCCGTCCGCCCGGTCCGCCAGGCGTCGATCTCGTCCGCGTCGCCGCGCCAGCGGTCCCGGCGCGGCCGGTAGTCGGACCAGGAGGCGTCGGGGCGGGCCGCGAGGACCTGGTGGTGGAAGTCGCGCCAGGCCAGCTGCCGCACGAACGCCTCGGCGCCGGGCCCGCCCTTCTCCCGCGCGCGGTGGACCAGTTCGGCGGCGGAGACCGTACCGAAGTGCAGATGCGGGGAGAGCCGGGACGTCGCGTCCCCGGCCAGATCGTCGTGGCCGTCCTCGTAGCCGGCCATCGGTCCGTGGAGCCAGGACGTGACCAGCTTGCGGGCCGCGTCCTCGCCGCCCCGGGCGAGACCGGGGGAGAGGTTCTCGACCGCGTCCCGGTCCGGCAGCGGGTCGCTCGCCACGCCGTCCGGCACCCGGACCGTACGCGGAGCCGTCAGGGTGCCCCGTACTTCCTCCGCCTCCCAACGGCGGAAGTACGGGGTGAACACCGCGAAGTGGTCCTTGCCGCCCGTCGGGACCACCCGGCCCGGCGCGAGCGCGGTGACCACCGCGTCATGGATGCGCAGTGCGCAGCCGGTGCCCGCCAGAGCCTCACCGATCCGCTGCTCGCGCCGCGCCGCGTGCCGGCTGACGCCTGCGGCGACGTGCACGGAGGCCGCCCCGGTCCGCTCGACGACCCGTTTCACCTCGCGGGGCGTCTCGCCCTGGCGGGTGACCAGTCTGCCGCCCCGCTGCCGTAGTCCGGCGTCCAGATCCGCCAGGCAGTCCGCGAGGAACGCCAGCCGGTTGGGTGCGTCGAACCCGGCCCGGTGGACGGCGTCGTCCCGGACGAACAACGGGACGACTTCGTCCGCGTCCCGCAGGGCGGCACGCAGCACCGGGTTGTCGTGAACTCGCAGATCGGAGGTGAACAGCACCACCGCGACACTCATGGAACGGGTGCTCCCTTGCAGGATTTCGTGGGTGAGTGGTCAGGCCGTCGGGAAGTCCATCAGCGCCACCGGCGACGAGGTCGGCTCGGCGGATCCTCCGGCGGGCTCGACCGTGATGCCCATCCCGGACGCCTGGTCCACCGGCCCGTCCAGCAGGACCGCGTCGTCGCTCGCGGTCGGGTCCATCAGACCGGCGGATCGCATCGTGCCTTCGTCGTTGAACCAGAGCTGGTAGACCTTGCCGCTCGGCGGCCGTTCCATCCCCGAGGCCAGGAACACCGCACGGTTCTGGCTCTGCGAGACGACGACGGTGCCCCGCGCGCCGCCGGTCAGCTCGCCCGAGGCGGTCTTCGCGTCCGGGGCCGAGAGCACCTGGGCCAGCTGCTCGTTCTGCCGCTGCGCCTGCCGCGCTTCCTGCCGCGCGTCCTGCCGCGCGTCCTGCGCCACCTGGTTCTGCCAGACCGCGACCCCGCCGAACGCGGCGGCCGCCGCGATGCAGGCGGCGAGAGCGTAGGCGTACCGCCGGCCGGTGCGTCCGCCCCCGCCCGTCCGCTCCCGTCTGCCGGGTGCCGGAGTCTCCTGGCGTACGGTCGTGATCGCCCGCAACACCCTCGCGCGCAGCTCGCGCGGCGGTGGCTCGGCGACGGCGAGGCCGAGCCGGGCGGCGGTGGCCGACAGCTCCCGCACCTCCTGGGCGCAGGCCTCGCAGTCCTCCAGATGCCGTTCGAACGCCTGCCGTTCGGACTCCGGCAGCGCATGCAGGGCATAGGCCCCGGTCAGTGTGTGCAGCTCGGCCGTGCTCATGCGCTCACCCCCAGGCAGTCGCGAAGGCGGATCAGGCCGTCGCGGAGCCGTGTCTTGATGGTGCCCAGCGGCACGGCGAGGAGTTCGGAAACCTCACGGTAGGTCAGGCCCCGGTAGTAGGCCAGGGTCACCGACTCCCGTTGCAGCTCGGACAGGGTGCGCATACAGCGCCGTACCTGTTCTCTCTCCAACCGGGTCTCGACCTGTTCGGACACCTCGTCGAAGGCGGGCGTCCGGTCCAGCAGCGCCGCCTTGTGCTCCCGGGCGGCCGAGGCCTCGGCCGCCCGGACCCGGTCGACGGCCCGGTGGTGGGCCAGGGTCAGCACCCAGTTCATCGCGCTGCCCCGGGAGGCCTGGAAACGGGGTGCGGTCCGCCACACCTCCACCAGCACCTCCTGCGCCACCTCCTCCGACTGCGCCGGATCGCGGAGCACGCTGCGCACCAGGCCGAGCACGGGCCCGCTCACCGCGTCGTACACCGCGGCGAACGCGTCCTGGTCGCCCCGCGCGACCCGACCCAGGAGCTCCTGGAGGTCGGGACCGGGCGAGGGCACCCCACTGATGTGTACGGCTTCCTTCACGCGGGTTTCCTCCCGGGACGATCGTCGCTTCCGGCAGTGGTTCGGAGCGGACGGCCGTGTGGATTGGTCGGGTGCGGGCGATCTTCTCAGAGCAGGCCCCGGGAGGACGCGCGACTCAGCCGGCGGGCGTTTCGCGCCGCCGCGGCCGGACGGCGCGGACGGCGAGGAAGACCAGCAGCCCGAACGGGGACAGCGCGATCGTCAGGACCAGCAGGGGCCCCGTCAGCCACGGCGAGAGCCCCAGCTTCCGGCTCTGGAGGTACATCCACTGCCCGAGCAGGAGATCCCAGGCGATCACCTGCGCCCAGATCGCTCCCGCTCCGCCGGCCAGCGCCGTCAGCTCACGGAAGGTGTCGATGTCCGGGCTGCTCACCGCCGTCCAGAGCTCCGGGAACACCGGCACGGCCAGGACGACGTAGACGGCGAGCACCGGCAGCACGGTCAGCGGCGAGGCGACGACGCGGGCGGTGCCGGACCAGGTGGGGGCGAAGATCATCAGCAGCCAGAACGGGGCGGCCAGCCAGAACGTGATCTCGAAGAGTGCGCCGGTCACGCGACGGGCTCCTTGTCGCCGAGGGCGGTACGGACCGGGCGGGCGGTTGCCGTCGGGCGCAGCGCGATCCAGGTGCCGCCCGCCACCGCCGCGAGGATCGCTCCGGCGGCGAGCAGCGTGGCCCCGTCCGGACGGATCAGCGGCTGGCCCCGGAGCGCCTGCCAGGTGAAGAGTGCGACGAGCGCCGCGTAACCGCCGACGGCGACCCGTACGAGCCGCAGCCGTATCCCGGCGTCGCGCAGCGGGGCGAAGCGGGGCGCGAGCACGACCAGCGCGATCAGCAGGAGCGGTATCAGCTGGAGGGCGTGCATGCCCACGAAGTGCGGGACCCGCAGATCCCCGCCGGTCGTGGACCAGCCGGTCAGGGCCATGGACGGACCGCCGTCCGGTACGCCCACGGAGTGCGCGCCGATGACGTCGGCGGTGTCGAGGTTCCCGGCCGCCCGCTGGCTCTCGCTCGGCAGGACCATCAGGAAGCCGAGGGCCGCACCGGCCATGGCGATCAGCAGGCCGCCCCGGACGGCCAGGGCCGTCGCGCGGTCGGCGATGCGGGTGCGCAGCAGCAGGACGGCTATCACCAGGGCGGCCGCCCACAGGACGACGATGGTCATCCCCATCGCCCTCCAGAGCGCCGAGTCGAAGGCGGTCGCGGTATTGAAGTGGCTGCGCTCCCCGCGGACGACCTGCACGGTGATGATCACCATCTCGGCCAGACTCGTCAGTACGACGAGGTGTCCCGCCCACCGGCCGATCCGTCGCCCGCGCGTGAGGAGCGTCAGCATCCAGGCCAGTGTCAGGCAGTACGCGGCGAAGGACACGGCGAACTTGAACGGCTTCTCCCAGATCGGCGCGCCCACCAGGACCCGGTCGTCGATCAGGAGGCCGACGGCGCAGACGACGGCGAAAGCGGCCATCACGGCGGAGAACACGACTAATGGGCGATGCCAGGAACGCCATGACGACATGAGGGACCCCCTGTGACGACGATGGGAAGTTATGGATAGCTGCACTGCCCGCTATCCGATAGGGGGACTATCTATGATGGGTGCGGTTTCTGGCAAGGGCGGAAGGGCGAACACGCGGTGCGCATCGGAGAATTGAGTCGCAGGTCCGGGGTTCCGGTGCCGACGATCAAGTACTACCTACGTGAAGGGCTGCTGTCCGCAGGGGAGTTGACCAGCCCGAACCAGGCGCACTACGGCCCCGGGCACGAGCGCAGACTGCGCCTCATCCGGGCACTGCTGGACGTCGGCGGTCTCTCGCTCGCTGCCATCGGTGAGGTCCTGGAGGCCATGGACGACCCCGAGCAGCCCGTGCACAAGGTGCTCGGCATCGCGACGGACGGCATCGCGCCGACCGGCGATGAGGAGCCGGGGCCCGAACTGGAGGACGCGCGCGAGGAGGTGGCCGAGCTGCTGAGGCGGCGCGACTGGCAGGCCGACGAGCAGAGCCCCGCCGCCGAGTCACTGGCGGAGGTGCTGGCCGCGCTGCGCCGGGCCGGGCACGGGGGATACATCAGCCTGCTGGACGCCTACGCGGACGCCGCCGAGCCGGTCGCCCGCGCCGACCTCGACTACGTGCGGCGGCGGGTGGCCCGCGAGGACCTGGTCGAGAGCGTCGTGGTGGGGACCGTCCTAGGCGAGGCGATGTTCGGCGCATTGCGGAGGCTGGCGCACATCGACGCGTCCTACCGGCTCTTCGAGTCCCCGGGGCATCTTTCCGGCCCGGTGGAGGGGAACGGCCCGGTGGAGGGGAACGGTCGGGTGGAGGGGAGCGGCCCGGCGGACGGCCGTGCGGCTCCGTCGGGGGAAGGCGCTCGGGGAGGCGCTCCGGAAGGCACTGCGGAGGTCTGAGGCCCACGCGCGGACCCCGCCCGCCGCGATGTGCGGCGGACGGGGTCCCACGGTCTGCTCGCCGGGCGGCCCGGGGCGGTGCCTCCGGGCGCGGCCGCTCGGGTGCGCCGGCCTCCCCGGGGCGGGGCTCGGCGGCGATCGGCGGCCCTGGGCGGCCGCACCGGGCGCACCGGCGCCGGGGTGGGCCTACGCGGCCGTCGTGCCGCTCTCCTGCTCGCGCTCCACCTGCTCGTTCCACTCGCGCTTCACCGCGCGCCAGGCGTCGTCGTTCTGGCCGAGGCGCCAGTAGCCCGAGATCGACAGCCGGGCCAGCGGGATCTGCCGCTCCACGCGCAGATAGCGGCGGATCTCCTTCACGAAGCCGGCTTCCCCGTGCACGAACGCCTGGATCTCGCCCTCGGGGAAGTCCAGCTCCTTCACGGCCGCGGTCAGCAGCTCGCCGACGGGCCGGTCGCCGCGGTGCAGCCAGGTCACGGCCACCCCGTCCGGCGTCACGATCTTCTGCTCCTCCGAGGCGTCCGGCACCTCGATGAAGGCGTGCACCAGCGCGTCCGTCGGCATCTGCTCCAGCGCGGCGGCGATCGCCGGCAGCGCGCTCTCGTCGCCCACCAGCAGATGCCAGTCGGCCGAGGCCTCCGGCGCGTAACCGCCGCCGGGGCCGAGGAAGGTCACCTGCTCGCCGACCTGCGCCCGCCGCGCCCACGGCCCGGCGAGGCCCTCGTCGCCGTGCACGACGAAGTCGACGGCCATCTCCCGGGCGACCGGGTCCCACGAGCGCACCGTGTAGGTGCGGGTGGTGGGCCACAGCTCGCGCGGGTGGTTCTCGCGGATGGCGGCCATGTCGAACGGGTGGGCGTAGTCCGCGCCCTCGGGCGCGAAGCACAGTTTGATGTAGTGGTCGGTGAAGCCGGAGAGGGTGAAGTCCGCGAGCCCTTCACCGCCGAAGACCACGCGCACCATGTGCGGGGTGATCTGCTCGGTGCGCACGACCTGCGCCCCCTGGGCCTTGGGTCCCTGCCGGGCCGGCCGCTCTGCCACGAGGTACTCCCTGGTTCGATTACTTAGGTATACCTAAGCTAACACCTCGGGGCTCAGGGCTGAAGAGTGGTCAGGAGCCGCGACAGCGCCCCGCCGAGACCCCACTGCTCCGCCAGTGCCTCCAGCGCGGCCGGGTCGCGCGGCTCGCGCGGCAGCGCCGGGTCGAATGCGGGGAGCGGGACGTCCTTCGCGACCCGGACCACCTTCGGGGCGACGGCCACATAGTCCCGCGACTCGTCCAGGCGCTTGCGCTGCGACGGAGTCAGCTTCGCCCTCGGGTCGTCCACCGCCGCCATGATCCCGTCGAGATCACCGAAGGCGTCCAGCAGCTTCGCCGCGGTCTTCTCGCCGATGCCCGGCACGCCCGGGAGGCCGTCGCTCGGGTCGCCGCGGAGCAGGGCCAGATCCACGTACCCTGCGCCGTCCACGCCGTACTTCTCGCGCAGCCACGCCTCGTCGGTCACCTGGAGCGTGCCGACGCCCTTGAGCGGGTAGAGCACGCGCACCCCGCGGGCGTCGTCGACCAGCTGGTAGAGGTCGCGGTCGCCGGTGACGATGTCCACGGGGCCGGTCGCGCGCGCGGTGAGCGTGCCGATGATGTCGTCCGCCTCGTACGGCGTGACGCCGACGCGGGCGATTCCGAGTGCCGCCAGCACGTCCTCGATGATCGGGACCTGCGGGGACAGCGTGTCGGGGATCTCCTCCTCGTCGGTCTGCCCGGCGGGCGTCTCCTCGGCGACCCGGTGCGCCTTGTACGTCGGGATCAGGTCGACGCGCCACTGCGGACGCCAGTCGTTGTCCCAGCAGGCGACCAGCTCGTCCGGCCGGTGGTCGTGCACCAGGCGGCCGATGAAGTCCAGCAGCCCGCGCACGGCGTTGACGGGTGTGCCGTCGGGGGCGCGGACCGAGTCGGGGACCCCGAAATAGGCGCGGAAGTACAGGGAAGCGGTGTCGAGGAGCATCAGGCGTCGCGTCACAGACCCGATGATGCCCCACGGCGCCGACAGTCGCCGTGGGTGACCTCTGGCGGGCACCGCGTAATTCCCTGGTGAGGTGGATCACTCCCGCGTTTGGTGGGCGTAAGGACGGGCAGGCGCGGCACCGGAGTGGACCACGTCGCATTTTCAACTAGTGCATGTGCCATGCGGGCCGAATCCGCACCGCTCCACGGACTGCTTGGTGGGGGTGGCAGACCGTTCTCGGTTCAACGCGTGAGGTGTATGTGTCAAGGCTGCAAGCCGAGCACTTGTACAAGGTGTTCGGCAGACGACCCGATCAAGCCGTGCGGAAGCTCGAAGCCGGCGCGGACCGCGACGAGCTGCGCGCCGACGGAACCACCGCAGCGGTGATCGACGCCTCGTTCACGGTCGAGCCGGGACAGATCTTCGTCGTCATGGGGCTGTCCGGCTCGGGCAAGTCCACCCTGCTGCGGATGCTCAACGGCCTCCTCGACCCCACCGCGGGCCGTGTGCTGTTCGACGGCCAGGACCTGACCGCCCTCACCCCCCGCGAGCTGCGGCACGTCCGCTCCACCAAGATCAGCATGGTCTTCCAGCACTTCGCGCTCTTCCCCCACCGGAGCGTCCTGGAGAACGCCGCGTACGGCCTCGAAGTCCAGGGCGTACCGCGTGAGGCGCGTGAGGCGCGCGCCGCCGAGGCGCTGCGGCTGACCGGACTCGAAGGCTGGGAGAAGTCCTGGCCCGACGAGCTGTCCGGCGGCATGCAGCAGCGCGTGGGCCTCGCCCGCGCCCTGGCCACCGACGCCGACCTGCTGCTCATGGACGAGTCCTTCAGCGCGCTCGACCCGCTGATCCGCCGTGACATGCAGGACCAGCTCCTCGAACTCCAGAAGCGGCTGAAGAAGACCATCGTCTTCATCACCCACGACCTCAACGAGGCCATGCGCCTGGGCGACCGGATCGCCGTGATGCGCGACGGGGAGATCGTCCAGCTCGGCACCGCCGAGGACATCCTCGTCACCCCGGCCAACGACTACGTCGCCTCCTTCACCCAGGACGTCGACCGCTCCCGGGTGCTCACCGCGGGCGCGATCATGGCCGAACCGCACACCGCCATGGGCTCCACCGCGGAGGACGGCAAGGAACTGCGCACCCCGCAGGACGTGCTCGCCGCGGCCCCCGCCGCGGTCTCCGAGTCCACGCCGATCATCGACCTGTTCACGCCCTGCTCGCAGAGCACGAACCCGGTCGCCGTGACCGACGCCAAGGGCAAGCTCGTCGGCGTGGTCCCCAGCTCCCGGCTGCTCGCCGTCCTCGGCGAGCCGATGACCCCGGCCGAGGGCCCCCGCGACGCCGAACCGGCGGCGGACGACAGCGTGAAGAAGGTGGCCGGTGTTTAGGCTCCCCCTCGGCGAATGGGTCGACTCCGCGGTCGACTGGCTGCAGACCCACCTCGCCTGGCTCTTCGACGCCATCAGCTCGATCGTCAGCGGCATGTTCGACGGCATAGCCGCCGTCCTGTCCGCCCCCGCACCGCTGCTGTTCGCGGGCATCGTCGCCATCATCGCCTGGTGGCTGCGCGGTCTGCCCGCGGCCCTGCTCACCTTCGCCGGGTTCGCCCTCATCGACTCCGTCGAGCTGTGGGACGAAGCGATGGACACCCTCACCCTGGTGCTGGTGGCGACCCTCGTCACGCTCGTCATCGCCGTACCGCTGGGCATCTGGGCCTCCCGGTCCAAGGCCGTCAGCACGGTGACCCGGCCGGTCCTGGACTTCATGCAGACCATGCCCGCCATGGTCTACCTGATCCCCGGCGTCATCTTCTTCGGCGTCGGCGTGGTCCCCGGCATCATCGCCACCATCATCTTCGCGCTGCCCCCGGGCGTCCGGATGACCGAACTCGGCATCCGCCAGGTCGACGGCGAACTCGTCGAGGCGGCCGAGGCCTTCGGCACCACCTCGCGCAACACCCTGCTGCGCGTCCAGCTGCCGCTCGCCCTGCCCACGATCATGGCGGGCATCAACCAGGTCATCATGCTCGGCCTGTCCATGGTCGTCATCGCGGGCATGGTCGGCGGCGGCGGCCTCGGCGGCTCCGTCTACCGCGCCATCGGCAACGTGGATGTCGGTCTCGGCTTCGAGGCGGGCATCTCCATCGTCATCCTCGCCATGTACCTGGACCGGATGACCGGCGCGCTCGGCACCGAGGTCTCCCCGCTGGGCCGCCGCGCGGTCGCCAAGGCGCAGGCCGCGGCCGAGGGCTGGAAGATCTGGACCTACCGCCCGCAGCCGCTCGTCGCGGTCGCCGGGGTCGTCGCCCTCGCGCTCGTCGCGGGAGGCATGGGCGTCTTCGGCGGGTCCAAGGACGACACCGCGGGCGGGAGCGCGCGGATCGGCGACGGCAAGAAGATCTCCATCGGCTACATCCCGTGGGACGAGGGGATCGCCTCCACCTTCCTCTGGAAGGAGATGCTGGAACGGCGCGGCTTCGAGGTCGACGTCAAGCAGTACGAGGCCGGCGCGCTGTACACCGGTATGGCCAACGGCCAGATCGACTTCCAGACCGACTCCTGGCTGCCGGTCACCCACGCCAGCTACTGGGAGAAGTACCGGGAGGACCTGGAGGACCTGGGCTCCTGGTACGGACCCACCTCGCTGGAGCTGGCCGTCCCCGCGTACATGAAGGACATCCGGTCGATGGAGGACCTGAAGGGCCGGGCCTCCGAGTTCAAGGGCCGCATCGTCGGCATCGAGCCGAGCGCCGGAGAGACGGCACTGCTCAAGGACAAGCTCCTGCCGGGCTACGGCCTCGACGAGGAGTACGAGCTCCTCGACGGCTCCACGCCGTCCATGCTGGCCGAGCTGAAGCGCGCGTACGCCAAGAAGGAACCGATCGTCGTTCCGCTCTGGTCGCCGCACTGGGCGTACAACGCGTACGAGCTCACCAAGCTTGAGGACCCCAAGGGTCTGTGGGGCAAGGGCGACGGCATCCACACCCTGGCGCGCAAGGGCTTCTCCGCCGACAATCCCGAGGTCGGGAAGTGGCTGAAGAACTTCAAGATGACCGAGGACCAGCTCACCAGCCTGGAGGCCGAGATCCAGAAGGCCGGCTCGGGCAAGGAGCAGGAGGCCGTCCGCACCTGGCTGAAGGCCAACCCGGGCGTCGCCGACAAGTGGTCCCCGCTTCCGAAGGACGACCGGGCCGCCGACGGCAAGGACGAGCGTGACCGTGCCGTCGAGATCGCCTGGTTCCCCTGGGAGGAGGACATCGCCGCCACGTACCTGTGGAAGGCGGTCCTGGAGGAGCGCGGCTACAAGATCAACCTCAAGCAGTTCGACGTCGGGCCCATGTACGCGGCGATGTCGCGCGGCCAGATCGACGTGCAGTTCGACGGCTGGCTGCCGTACACCCAGAAGAACTACTGGGACAAGTACGGCGACAAGCTGACCGACATCGGCTCCTGGTACGGGCCGACCTCCGTCGAGATCGCCGTCCCCGACTACGTCAAGGACGTCAAGTCCCTCGACGACCTCAAGGGCAAGGGCTCCGACTTCAAGGGCCGGATCGTCGGCATCGAGCCCGGCGCAGCAGCCATGGAGAACCTCAAGACGAACGTGCTGCCGCAGTACGGCCTGGACAAGGAGTACGAGGTCCTCGACTCCTCCACGCCCGGCATGCTGGCCGAGCTGAAGCGGGCCTACGCCAAGAAGGAGCCCATCGCGGTCCTGCTGTGGACCCCGCACTGGGCGTACAACCAGTACGGCATGACCAAGCTCAAGGACCCGAAGAAGGCGTTCGGTGACGGCGACCGGCTGCACACCATCGCCTCCAAGGAGTTCCCGGAGCTGTACCCGCAGCTGACCGAGTGGTTCAAGGACTTCAAGCTCAGCGAGGAGCAGCTCGCCGGACTGGAGAACGAGATCCAGAAGCACGGCGCGGGTCACGAGGAGGAAGCCGTGAAGGTCTGGATGGACGACAACCCGGGCATCGCGGACACCATGGCACCCCAGTAGGGGCTCCACGGGCACGAAAGCACAGGTCGCAAGGGGTGGCCCCCGCCGTCGGGCGGGGCCACCCCTTCCGGCTGCCCGAAGGTCGTTTACCGGACGTCGTGCGCAACCATGTGCGTAAGGTGCTGGCAACCGGGAGGATGGCGGGGGCGGGAGGGAGCTCGGAGATGGACGACAAGGACACACCGCGGGTAGGTGCCGCGGTCCGCCGTCGGCGCAGAACCCTGGGGCTCACGCTGGCCGCGGTCGCCGCGCGCAGCGGGCTCTCCGTGCCCTTCCTCAGCCAGGTCGAGAACGAACGGGCCCGCCCGAGCGCCCGCTCCCTCGACCGGGTCGCCGAAGCGCTGGAGACCACCACCGCACGGCTGCGGGCCGCCGCCGACTCGGCGCGCGCCGTGGACGTCGTCCGGGGCGAGGAGGGCGAGGGCGTACGCCGGCTGGTGCGCGGCCGCCACCAGCTCAGCGCCCTGGAGTTCTCCGGCGAGCCGGATCTCGGCCGCGAGTTCCAGCACCGCAACGACGAGCTGATGTACGTGGTCGCGGGCGCGGTCGACGTCGAGGCCGAGGGGCAGGTGCACCGACTGGAGAGCGGAGACACGCTGTTCCTCTCCGGCGGGGTCCGCCACCGCTGGCGCGCCACCGCGCCCGGCACGCGGCTCCTGGTCGTCGCGGTCGCCGAACACATCGACGCCACGTACGACTCGCGGCGCTGAGGGCCTGACCGGGGTGCCCGCGCGCGTCGTCTCCCTCGTCCCCTCGCTCACCGAGGCCGTCGCCCACACCGCGCCGGGGGTGCTCGTCGGGGTCACCGACTGGTGCACGCACCCCGCGGGCCTGAGCGCCGCCCGGATCGGCGGCACGAAGAACCCGGACGTGGCCGCGATCGCCGCCCTCGCCCCGGACCTCGTGATCGCCAACGAGGAGGAGAACCGGGCCCCCGACCTCGCCGACCTCCGGGCCGCCGGGCTGACCGTCCTGGTCACCGAGGTCCGCACCCTGGACCAGGCCTTCACCGAGCTGGACCGGGTCCTCGTCGACGGCTGCGGGCTCGCCCGGCCCTCCTGGCTGGACGAGGCCGAGGCCGCCTGGGCCGCTCTCCCCGCCCCGGCCGGAGAGCCGCGCCCCGCCGTCGTACCGATCTGGCGCAGGCCCTGGATGGTGCTCGGCCGCGACACCTTCGCCGGGGACCTGCTCGCCCGCCTCGGCATCCGCAATGTGTACGCCGACCACCCCGAGCGCTACCCGCGCATCCCGGTCGACGAGCTGAACGCGTCCGGCGCCGAGCTCGTCGTCCTGCCCGACGAGCCCTACCGGTTCACCGCCGACGACGGGCCCGAGGCCTTCCCCGCCCTGCCCGCCGCCCTCGTCGGGGGGCGGCTGCTCACCTGGTACGGGCCGTCGCTGGCCGAGGCGGCACGGGAGCTGCCGTCAGCGCTCCGCTGAGCACCCCGCCCACCGTCCGCGCCCCGGCCACCGCCACCGCCCCCACCAGGAACACGTACAGCGCCGCGGACAGCCACGTGAACGCGTCGAGCCCGGTGTGCCGCGCCAGACCCGCCGCGCCGGTCACACACGTACCGACCGGGAAGGTGAACGCCCACCACGTCATCGCGAACCCCATCCCGTCCCGCGCGGCCCGCACCACCATCGCGCCCGCGAGCGCCAGCCACAGCAGCGCGAAGCCCATCACCGGCACCCCGTACAGCACCGCGAACGCGCCGAACGCCGAGGCATAGGGGCCCGCGACCGCGCCCGGGGCCGCGTCGGCCAGCTGGTTGACCGCGGTCGTCGACTGCCCGAGCGGCCCCAGCACCAGAAACAGCGTCGGGGTCAGCACGAGCGGCAGCGGACCGTGGTGGACCAGCCGGGAGAAGACCAGCGGCAGCACCACCAGCGTGGCCAGCAGCGACAGGCCGAACATCGCGTAGCAGGCCAGCAGCAGCGCCTCACGTCCCTGCCCGGCCGCGACATGGGGCACCAGCAGCGCGCCCTGCGAGGCCGAGACCATCGGCGCGACCAGCGGCAGCAGCCAGACCGGCGACGCGGTCCCGGGGGCGGGACGGTGGCGTACGACCATGAGGTACGGCACCGCGACGGCGGCCGCCAGCCCCACCGCCGTACCCGCCGCGAACAGCACCACGTCCACCGCGAGCGCCGCCTGCGCGCCCACGACGTCCCGGCCGACCGTCAGAGTCGCCCCGCCGACCGAGAGCAGGGCCATCGCCAGGCAGCCGTAGAAGGGCGCGACGGCCGGGTCCATCAGATGGGCGCGGGCCTGGTCGCGGTGGCAGAGCCAGTGCCCGGCCCGGGCGCTCAGGACGGTCAGGAGCAGCACGGCCGCCAGGGCCCAGGCCACGATGCACGCGGCGCGCAGACCGGGCACGTCCACCGGGAGCGCGGCGCCGGCACCCGCGACGATCGCGGTGCCCATGACGCTCGCGTACCAGTTCGGGCCGATGTGCCGCAGGGACGGCACCCGCGTCGTGCCCGCCGGGTGGGACGGGGGGAGCGCGGCGGCGGAGGGCGGTGGAGCAGAGGTGCGGGTCTGCGGAAAGACGGCCATGCCACGATTCTTCGTGGGGGTGCACCGGCCCACCAGAGGCCCCGTCCCTATGAGGTCATAAGCTGGAGTTATGACCGGCGACGACGTGCACACTCCCCCCGCCCCCCTCTCCCACCGCGTCCCCGACCTCGGGGCACTGGAACTGCTGCTCGCGGTCGCCCGCCACGGCAGTCTCGGCCGGGCCGCGCGGGACGTCGGCATCACCCAGCCCGCCGCCTCCAGCCGTGTGCGGTCCATGGAGCGGCAGCTCGGCGTCGCCCTGCTGGACCGCTCCCCGCGCGGCTCCCGGCTCACCGACGCGGGCGCGCTGGTCACCGACTGGGCGCGCCGGATCGTCGAGGCCGCCGAGGCGTTCGACGCGGGGGCCCAGGCGCTGCGCGACCGCCGCGACTCCCGGCTGCGGGTCGCCGCCAGCATGACGATCGCCGAATACCTGCTGCCGGGCTGGCTGATCGCGCTGCGGGCCGAGCGCCCGGACACCGCGGTCTCGCTCCTCGTCGGCAACTCCGCGGCCGTCGCCCGCCGCCTGGTCAGCGGCGAGGCCGACCTCGGCTTCGTCGAGGGCCTGTCGATACCGGAGGGCCTCGACGGCACGGTCATCGCCCACGACCGCCTCGTCGTCGTGGTCGCCCCCACCCATCGGTGGGCCCGCCGCCGCACCCCGCTGCTCCCCGGCGAACTCGCCGCCACACCGCTGATCCTGCGCGAACAGGGCTCGGGCACCCGCCAGGTCCTGGACGCCGCGCTCGCCGTGCACGGCGGCCTCTCCCAGCCCCTCCTGGAGGTCTCCTCCACCACGGCGGCCAAGAGCGCGGCGGAGAGCGGCGCGGGCCCGTGCGTCCTGAGCGAACTGGCCCTCGGCGAGGAGCTGTCGGCCCGCCGCCTCGTCCAGGTCCCGGTCGCGGGCGTACGGCTGCGCCGCCAACTGCGCGCCGTCTGGCCCGCGGGCCACCGCCCCACCGGCCCGGCCCGCGACCTGCTGACCCTGACGGGCCGGGACTCCTGACCCCTCGTACGGCCCCACTCCCTAGAGTGTGGGAATGAGTTACGCGACGCCGCCCGGCTGGTACCCGGACGAGGGAGCCCCCGGTACCGAACGCTGGTGGGACGGCACGGCCTGGACCGCGCACACCCGCCCGCTCGCCGCCGCCCACCCCGATCCCCGGCAGCCGCAGACCCCGTCGGGGTTCGGGCCCCCGTCGGTGCCCCTGCCGCACCAGCGCGTCGCCCAGGACGGGCCCGGGACCGGCAGCCGCACGAAGGTCGTCGCGATCGCGCTCTGCGGGGTGCTGGTGCTGGGCGCGGCCGTCACCGGGGCCGTCCTGCTCGGCCGTGACGACAGCGGTACGCCGACGGCCCCGACGACGACCACATCGGCACCGGCCCCCGGCACCACCCCGACGACCACCGCCACCCCGTCCGCCGAGGCGGACCCCGACGACGACCCCGCCGTCCTGGTCGACCAGCTCAACGGGATCACGCTGCCGGTGCCCGACGGCTGGGAGAAGCCGGGGAACACCCTCAACGACGTGCCCACCATCCGCACCAAGGACTCCTACGACTGCCCCGGCGGGTCGTCCTACTGCTACCACGGCACGGTCAGCACCCGGACCGCGCAGTCGGGCGAGAGCGACCCCAAGGCCCTGGCCGAGGCCGACATCATCACCGCCGCCGACAACGCCTACGAGGAGGACACCGTGGGCCGGCGCGGCCACGGCGGCATCACGTCCCACCAGGTGCTCAAGGCGCAGGAGGTGACCGTCGCCGGACGCACCGGCTACCTCGTGCGCTGGCGGGTCACCACGGGCAAGGGCCCCGGCGGTGTCGTGCAGTCCCTCGCCTTCCCCTCGACGGTGGGCAGCGAGACCCCGGTGATCGTCCGGTTCGCCTTCGACGCGGACGTGGCGGAGCTGCCGCTCTCGCTGATGGACACGATCATGCGGGGCATCCGGCCACTGGGCGACAGCGGGACGAGCGGGGGAGTGGGCGCGTCGATCGGCCCCTGAGACGGCGATACGAACGCGGCCGGGTCCGTCCCGTCAGGGATGCGGACGGGCCCGGTTCCGTCCCGTCCAGGGACACGAGCGCGGCCGGTTCCACCGCGTCAGGGATACGAGCGCGGCCCGGACCGTCCCGTCAGAGGAAGGTCCGCCCCTCGCCCCGGTACGTGGGAACGCTCGCCGTGACCCGGTCGCCCTCGATGAGGTGCAGCGTGTCGAAGCGCTCGCACAGCTCTCCCGCCTTGGCGTGGCGGAACCACACCTTGTCGCCGATCAGCAGATCGTCCGCGGGGGACCCCAGCAGCGGCGTCTGCACCTCGCCCGCGCCCTCCTGCGGGTCGTAGCGCAGCCCTTCCGGCAGATACGGCACCGGCGAGCGGTCCGCCCCGGCCGCCCCCGACGCCGGATAGCCGCCGCCCAGCACCGTCACCACGCCCACGCCGGGCCGCCGCACCACGGGCTGCGCGAACAGCGCCGCCGGACGGCCGGTGAACGAGGTGTAGTTGTCGAACAGCCGGGGCACGTACAGCCCCGACCCCGCGGCGATCTCCGTGACCGCGTCCTCGGCCGCCGTGTGCTGCACGCTGCCCGTGCCGCCGCCGTTGACGAACTCCAGCTCCGGCGCGACCGCCCGCACGGCCCGCACCGCCTCGGCCCGCCGGACCGCCAGCTCCTTGCGGGCGGTGGCCTGCATCAGCCGGATCGCCCGGGACCGCAGCGGCCGCCCCGCCAGGGCGTCGCCGACCCCCGCGACATGGCCCTCGTACGCCATCAGCCCCACCAGCCGGAAGCCCGGCCTGCGCGCCACCGAACGGGCCAGCTCGGCGAGTTGCGCGGGGGAGCGCAGCGGTGAGCGCAGGGCACCGATCCTGATCCGCCCGCCCAGCATCCGCAACGAGGTGTCGAGCTCCAGACAGACCCGGATCTCCTCGCCCCCGCCGCCCCGGGAGGCGTCGATCAGCTCCAGCTGGGAGTGGTCGTCCACCATCACCGTCACGGCCGCGGCCAGCTTCGGATCGGCGGCCAGCTCCGCGAAGGCACCCCGGTCCGCCGACGGATAGGCCAGCAGGACGTCGTCGAAACCGGCCCTGGCCAGCCACAGCGATTCCGCCAGCGTGAACGACATGATCCCGGCGAACCCGGGCCGCGCGAGCACCCGCTCCAGCAGGGCCCGGCACCGCACCGACTTGCTCGCCACCCGGACCGGCT
The DNA here is from genome assembly GCF_055577965.1 of Streptomyces sp. NPDC033165. NCBI lineage: Bacteria > Bacillati > Actinomycetota > Actinomycetes > Kitasatosporales > Streptomycetaceae > Streptomyces > Streptomyces sp. NPDC033165. The sequence continues at coordinate 264,228 of NZ_JBVIPK010000005.1, read as the reverse complement.
TCCCGCCCGCCCGGCCCACCAGATCGTCTGCGTTGTCGTCGAAGGCGTCCAGATCGACGACGGCGATCGGGGCGTCGAGATGAGCGGTGGCCCGGTTGTAGCGGGCCCGGTCAGCGGCGCGGGCAGTCATGGCCGCAGCTTGCCAGAGAGCCGCGAGGACTGGGTAGGGGACGATCGGGACAGATCCCCGCGCCCGGGGCGTCCCGTTCCCCGCCGCCCGCCCGCAGCCCGTAGAGTGACGTGCACGCGAGCACCAACGGGCCTGTCAGTCATGGTGATCCGTGGTCGGTACGAGAACGTGTATGCAGGGGGCCGGATGAGTACCGAAGCGCAACGCGCTCCCGTGCCTCCCCGCCCGGCGACCCCTTCGACCCCGGAGGCCGCTGTGGCCCCGACGGCCGCTCCGGTCCCGACGCCCCCTCCGGCCTCGCCTGTCCTGCCGACCTCCGCGGACCCGTCGGTTCCGGGCGCGGACCCGTCGGTTCCGGGGCCCCCGAGGGCCTCTGTGGCCCCTATAACCCCTCCGGCCCCGACGGCCGCTTCCGCCCCGGTGGCCCCGCCTGCCCCTGCCACCTCGACGGCCCCGCCGCAGCCGTCGGCCTCATCGGCCCGACCGGCCTCGGCGCCCCCGTCGGCCCCACCGCGCCCGCAGGGCCCGCCCCTGCCGCGCCCGGCCGCGCCCGCGCCCTCCGCCGCGCCCGCGACCGGGACGCCCGCCCCTCCGCACCTGAGCGCCCCCGCGCGCCCTCCGCACCCCCCGCACGCGGGCCCGCCCCCCGCCGCCACCCGGCGCAGGCCCGTCGGTGCCGTCGACATCACTCCCGCACCGGGAGCCGCCCACCCGCCCCGGACCCCGTACCGCGCACCGGACCGCTACGGCTACCCGGAGACGGCCGTCGACACCACCACGCGGCTGCGGCCCGTCCCGCCGGGGCCCCGGCAGCGGGGGCGGGCCGCGTCGGCCGCCGCCTGCGTCGTGCTCGGGCTCGGGCTGATCGGCGGGGCAGTCACCGGTGCCTGGCTGACCGGCGACTCCTCGGCCGAGCCCACCCGTACCCCGTACAGCACCGGCAGAACCGCCTGGCACAGCGTTCCCGTCGACACGCTCTTCCCGCGCACACTCGACGGCAGGGGCGCGGGCCCCGGCGGCACCCACCGCACCTGGAAGCGGGTCGCCGTCGCCGCCGACAGCGCCTGCGGCCAGGGGCTGGACCCGCTGCTCGGAACCACCCTCAGGTCCGTCGGCTGCGAACGGCTCGTGCGTGCCACGTACACCGACGCGACCCGCTCCAGCGTCACCACCGTCGGCCTGGTCTTCACCGAGGCCGACGCCTCCGCCATGGAGGCCCTGCGCACCCGGTTCATCGAGCAGAGGCTCACCGCGCGCAAGGACCTCATGCCCCGTACGTACGCTCCCGAAGGCACCGTCGCGGCCTCCTTCGGCGACGGGCAGCGCGCCAGCTGGACCGTCAACCCGCTCACCGAGATCCCCGTCGTCGTCCTCGCGGTCTCCGGCTTCGCGGACGGCCGTACCGTCGCCGCCCCCCAGCCCGCGGCCGAGGCGATGGCGGCGGGCGCCACCACGGACATCGCGCAGGCCGGGCTCGGCCACGAGGCGAAAGGCATCGCGGACCGGGTGGAGCGGCGGCTGCGCACGACCGTCGACGACCTCACGGAGCGGCCCGGATGACCCGGCGACCCCACCGCGTCCTCGCCGCGGTCTGCGCCGCCGCCGTCCTCGCGCTCACCCCCGCGGCCCCCGCCCGCGCGGACGCGATCCGCGACCAGCAGTGGGCCCTGGATGCCCTGGGATCCGACCGGGCCTGGGCCACCACCCGGGGGCAGGGCGTGACCGTCGCCGTCCTGGACACCGGCGTCGACGGCGCCCACCCCGACCTCACCGGACAAGTACTCCCCGGCAGGGACCTCATCGGCTTCGGCGCCGCCCGCGGCGACTCCTCCTGGGCCCTGCACGGCACCGCGATGGCGGGGATCATCGCCGGACGCGGAAACGGTCCGGGCCGCGCCGACGGCATCCTCGGCATCGCCCCGGAGGCCCGCATCCTGCCCGTCCGGGTGATCCTGGAGTCCAAGGACCCGGCCCGCGCCAAGGCCCGCAAGACCCGTGGCACCGCACTCGCCGACGGCATCCGCTGGGCCGCCGACAACGGCGCCGACGTCATCAACCTCTCCCTGGGCGACGACAGCAAGTCCGCCCACCCCGACCCCGGCGAGGACGCGGCCATCCAGTACGCCCTGTCCAAGGGCGTCCCCGTGGTCGCCTCGGCGGGCAACGGCGGCGAGAAGGGGGACCGGATCTCCTACCCCGCCGCCTACCCGGGGGTGATCGCGGTCGCCGCCGTCGACGAGTACGGCACACACGCCTCGTTCTCCACCCGCCGCTGGTACGCCACCGTCAGCGCCCCCGGCGTCGACATCGTGGTCGCCAACCCGGACGGGCACTACTACATCGAGTGGGGCACCTCGGCCGCCGCCGCGTTCGTCTCCGGCGCGGTCGCCCTGGTCCGCGCCGCCCACCCCGGCCTCGACCCCGCCCAGATCAAGAAGCTGCTCGCCGACACCGCCCGGGACGCCCCAGCCGAGGGCCGCGACGACGCCCGCGGTTACGGCATCGTCGATCCGGCGGAGGCCATCGAGGCGGGCTCCCGGCTGCGCCCCGCCGAGCCGAACGCCCAGGGGGCGCGGACGGGACACCAGGGGCGGTACTTCGGCGCGGGCCCGGCCCCGTCCCGTACCGACGAGGAGACCGCCCACTGGGCGGCCCCCCTCGCGGGCGGCCTCGGCGCCGCCCTGCTGGCCGTCGCCGTCGTCCTGTGGCGCGGCCGCAACGCCCACGCCCCCGGCCGCCGCTGAACGAGCAACACCGCCCCCCCCGCTCACCCGATCGGCCCACTCCGTCGCGCGTACAGGCACAGCCCCGGCCTCCGCCCGGCCCGACCTGCGGACAACCGGCGAAGCCCCAGGTACTACCCTCGTCCCGTGGCGCTCAAGAACATCCCGGACTCCGGTTTCTCCGACGACGACGGCTCGGCATCCCCCGCCCTGACCCGGGCACTGGAGGCCTGGTCCCGGGACCGGAGCGCCGTCGGCCCGGTCCTCGCGGCCCTGCGCGACGCCCGGCTCCTGGTCCCCGTCGTCGCCGTCCTCGGCGAGGTCGAGGAGGACGAGAAGGGGCTGCCGCGCGAGAAGACCAGCGACATGGCCGTGCCGACCCTCCACGCGGGCGACCGGCGCGCGCTGCCCGCCTTCACCTCGACCGACTCGCTGGCCCGCTGGGACCCGGAGGCCCGCCCCGTCGCCGTACCGCTGCACCAGGCGCTCCAGGCCGCCGCCCACGAGAAGGCCGACACCGTCGTGCTGGACCTCGCCGGGCCCGTCGCCTTCGAGCTGTCCGGGCGGGCGCTCCTGGCCCTCGCCGAGAACCGCACCAGCACCGACCCGCTCCAGGACCCCGCCGTCATCGGGGCCGTGCGGGAGATCGCCGCCGCCGATCCCGCCGTCGTCCGCGCCCACCTCGGGCCCGGCAGCGCCGACGGCACCCTCGCGCTCGTCCTCGCCCCGGACGCGGTCCCCGCCGAGGCGGCCCGCCGGATCGGCGAGGCGCTGGCGGACAGCGAGGTCCTGCGGGCCCGCCTGGTGAACGGGCTGGACCTGGCTCTGCTGCCCGCCGGGACGAACACTCCGGGTGAGCCCCTGTTCGCACGCTGAGAGGCCGCCGCCCGGCTCCGACGCGCGCAACGCGCCCGCCCCGGTGAGAATTGTCGAGAAATTCGGAGAAATCCGAACAGTCGACCGAGCTCGCGAGGTGGTCGCATGAAGACGCGGATCGTGGCGTCAGAGTTCCTCGGCACCCTGCTGCTGGTGTTCTTCGCCGTGGGGTCCGCGGTGGTCGCCGTCGAGTACCTGGGCACGGTGGGCATCGCCCTCGCCTTCGGCTTCACCCTCCTCGCGCTGGCCTACGCGCTCGGCCCGGTCTCCGGCTGCCATGTGAACCCCGCGGTGACGCTCGGCATGCTGATCGCCCGCCGGATCGACCTCCGCAGCGCCGTCGAGCGCTGGGTGGCCCAGTTCCTCGGCGCGATCGTCGGCGCGGCCCTGCTCTTCCTGCTCGCGAAGCAGATCCCGGGACTGGAGACCAGCGGCGAGTTCGGCACCAACGGCTACGAAGACCGGTCGGCCGTCGGCATCAACATCGGCGGCGCGTTCCTCGTCGAGGTGATGCTGACGTTCCTGCTCGTCTACGTCGTTCTCGCGGTGACCCGCAAGGTCGCGATCACGGGCTTCGGCGGACTGCCCATCGGTCTGGCGTTCGCCGCGATCCACCTCGTGGGCATCCCGCTGACCGGCACCTCGGTCAACCCGGCGCGCAGCCTGGGCCCGGCGCTCTTCGCGGGCGGCGGAGCGCTCTCCCAGCTCTGGCTGTTCATCGTCGCGCCCCTCGTCGGCGGGGTGATCGCCGCCTACGTCCACCGGCTGACCCACCCCTGCCCCAACCTGCTGCCCGGAGAGGCCGCCGAGACCGAGGACGCCCTGTGAGGTCCGCCCGGCCCCGGTGCCGCACGTGCGAGAGCCCGCCGCCCCACGGGGGGACGGCGGGCTCTCGCGTACGGGCGCGTACGGGGAGGGGGTGGCTAGCCGTAGACCGGGCCGGTGTACTTCTCGCCGGGGCCCTGGCCCGGGTCGTCCGGCACCAGCGAGGCCTCGCGGAAGGCCAGCTGGAGGGACTTGAGGCCGTCGCGCAGCGGGGAGGCGTGGAAGGTGCTGATCTCCGTGGCGCTCGCGTCCAGCAGTCCGGCCAGCGCGTGGACCAGCTTGCGGGCCTCGTCGAGGTCCTTGTGCTGCTCGCCCTCCTCGGTCAGGCCGAGCTTCACGGCGGCGGCGCTCATCAGGTTGACGGCGACCGTCACGATCACCTCGACCGCGGGGACCTCCGCGATGTCGCGGGCCATGTCGTCGAAGCCGGGGTTCTCACTGCTGGGGGTCGCGTCACTCATGCCCACACGATAAGGCCAGGCCATCGCCCTCCCGCGCCCGGGAGGCGGGGACGACGGGGGAGGCGCGGGATTAGCGCATGCGTGCACAGGGTGCTAGCCTCGTGTAACGACCGGCCGGACATCTATGTGCCCGGCCCACAAGTGGAGGCTCCGATCTCCCACCTGGCTGTCCGTGAAGGACGGCGGGTCACCGGTCAGGCGGCGACCATCGTTCCGTACGGACGATGGGCCCGCCCGATAGCCCCGCGGTTCACCGCGGCGGTGTTCCGGTAGTTCCTGGAGCCCCGCCTGTGTCCCGTCCGGGGCATTTTTGTGCTTCCGGCTCGGTTGGTCTTGACGTTATAAGACGTTACGCGGCTGTCCGCCAGGCGGTCGCGTGGTGCTACCGAGGAGGATCCATCAGCGCCGAGCCCCGCATCAACGACCGGATTCGCGTTCCCGAGGTCCGACTTGTCGGTCCCAGTGGCGAGCAGGTCGGGATTGTTCCGCTTGCCAAGGCCCTGGAGCTCGCACAGGAGTACGACCTCGACCTGGTCGAGGTGGCGGCGACCGCCCGTCCGCCCGTGTGCAAGCTCATGGACTACGGGAAGTTCAAGTACGAGTCGGCCATGAAGGCCCGTGAGGCGCGCAAGAACCAGGCGCACACGGTCATCAAGGAGATGAAGCTCCGGCCGAAGATCGACCCGCACGACTATGACACCAAGAAGGGTCATGTCGTCCGGTTCCTCAAGCAGGGCGACAAGGTCAAGATCACGATCATGTTCCGTGGTCGTGAGCAGTCCCGCCCCGAGCTGGGCTTCCGACTGCTTCAGCGTCTCGCTTCGGATGTCGAGGACCTCGGCTTCATCGAGTCGAACCCGAAGCAGGACGGCCGGAACATGATCATGGTTCTGGGCCCGCACAAGAAGAAGACCGAAGCCATGGCCGAAGCCCGTGAGGCCCAGGCCGCCCGCAAGGCGGAGCGTCAGGGTTCGTCCGACGCGCCGTCCGAGGGCGACACCGCCGAGGCTCCGGCCGACGCGGCCGAGGCTTCGGCCGAGACACCTTCCGAGGCGTGACCTCAGGGGCTGCCATCCAGGCGGCCCCGGGTCCCCCCGGAATCCCATAGAGATCTGACGCCCCTGCTGTCCGGTGCCCCGCACCGTGAGGGGCGCCACTGACGAGGAGAGAACGGCGCGATGCCGAAGAACAAGACGCACAGCGGTGCCAGCAAGCGCTTCAAGATCACCGGCTCCGGCAAGGTGCTCCGCGAGAGGGCCGGCAAGCGCCACCTTCTCGAGCACAAGTCGTCCAAGAAGACCCGCTCGCTGACCGGCACGGTCGTCGTGGCTCCGGCCGACGCCAAGAAGATCAAGAAGCTTCTCGGCAAGTGAGGTCCGGCCTCCGGATCGCTCCGGAGGCACGACCTCGATCACACCGGGACCAATTCGTTTCCGGGCCGTGTGAGTACGACCACGGCCCCGCTACAAGGAGTTAACAAGTGGCACGCGTCAAGCGGGCAGTCAACGCCCACAAGAAGCGCCGGGCGATCCTCGAAGCCGCCAGCGGCTACCGCGGTCAGCGCTCGCGCCTGTACCGCAAGGCCAAGGAGCAGGTCACCCACTCCCTGGTCTACAACTACAACGACCGCAAGAAGCGCAAGGGCGACTTCCGTCAGCTGTGGATCCAGCGCATCAACGCCGCTGCCCGCCAGAACGGCATGACGTACAACCGCCTCATCCAGGGTCTGAAGGCCGCCAACATCGAGGTGGACCGCAAGATCCTCGCCGAGCTCGCGGTCAACGACGCCAACGCGTTCGCCGCCCTCGTCGAGGTCGCTCAGAAGGCCCTCCCGAGCGACGTCAACGCCCCGAAGGCCGCCTGACCCAGGCGCTCCTTCCAGGTACGCGAACCGGACCCGCAGGCGCACGCCGCCTGCGGGTCCGGTGCGTTGCCGCCGACCCCCACCGCCGTACGCAGAGAGGCTCGCCGCCGACCATGGGCACCCCCGAACTGATCTCCCCGCGTTCCCCGCGCGTCGCCGCCGCCCGCCGGCTGGCCAGACGGAACTTCCGCGGCAAGGAGCGCCGGTTCATCGCCGAGGGGCCGCAGGCCGTACGCGAGGCCGCGGCGCACCGGGGCGGCGACGGCGAGCCGACCCTGATCGAGCTGTTCGCCACCCCCGAGGCCGCCGACCGGTACGCCGACATCGTCGAGGCGGCTCACACGGCGGGGGCCCGGGTCTTCCTGGCCGGCGACGACGTCCTCGCCGACGTCTCGCAGACCGTCACCCCGCAGGGCCTGATCGGCGTCTGCCGCTTCCTGGACTCCCCGTTCCAGGAGATCCTGGACGCGAAGCCCACCCTGGTGGCGGTTCTGGCCAACGTCCGCGACCCCGGGAACGCCGGTACGGTACTGCGCTGCGCCGACGCGGCGGGCGCGGACGCCGTGGTCCTGACCGACGCGTCCGTCGACCTCTACAACCCCAAGTCGGTGCGCGCCTCGGTCGGTTCGCTCTACCATCTGCCCGTCGCCGTCGGCGTGCCCGTCGAGCAGGCCGTGCAGGGGCTCCGCGACGCCGGGGTGCGCATCCTCGCCGCCGACGGGGCCGGGGCCGACGACCTGGACGACGAGCTGGACGCGGGCACCATGGGCGGCCCCACCGCCTGGGTCTTCGGCAACGAGGCCTGGGGGCTGCCCGAGGAGACGCGCGCGCTCGCCGACGCCGTCGTCCGGGTCCCGATCCACGGCAGGGCGGAGAGCCTCAACCTCGCCACCGCGGCCGCCGTCTGCCTCTACGCCTCCGCCCGCGCGCAGCGCCCCCGGCGCGCCCCCGGCGCGTAACGGAGCATCCGCCCGCTGCTCCGGACCCCGCCGGAGCAGCACCCCGACGGCCCGTCAGCGTACGATCCCGGCCATTCCCGCGCCCCGCCCACCGGCGCACTCCTGTCCGCGCCCCCACAGGGTGTCGCCGGTTCACCGGCGGCTAGTAGGGTGACGAACTCGGGGGCCCACTGCACCGGTTCGAGAGGTGGGGATACGGGAATATGGCTGTCGGCATGAGCTCGCCGCGACCGGCGCACACCGCCGTCGTCAGCGCCGCGGGCGAGGACCCGGACGGCGCGAAGACGGGTCCGGAGGGCCTCGACGGCTTCGGGATCGACCCGGACGATCTCCCCGACGGTCTCGTCGTCGCCGACGGGAGCGGGCGCGTCATCTGCTTCAACGCCGCCGCCTCCCGCATCACCGACACCCCCCGCGCCGACGCGATCGGCCGTCCCCTGGACGCGGCTCTCCCGCTGGAGGACCTCAAGGGCAAGCGCTGGTGGCCGCTGACCGACCCGTACGGCGGTCTCGCCACCCGCAGCGGCCAGCCCGAGCGCAATCTGCTGCTCCCCGGCGGCCGCGAGGTCCTCGTCTCCGCCCGCTACGTACGCGAGACGCCCGCCGGGCCCGTGCGCCGGGTGGTGGTCTCGCTGCGCGGCACCGAGGCCCGTCGGCGTACCGAACGCAGCCACGCCGAGCTGATCGCGACCGTCGCCCATGAACTGCGCTCCCCGCTGACCTCCGTCAAAGGGTTCACCGCGACCCTCCTCGCCAAGTGGGAGCGGTTCACCGACGACCAGAAGCGGCTGATGCTGGAGACCGTCGACGCGGACGCCGGACGGGTCACCCGGCTCATCGCGGAACTGCTCGACATCTCCCGGATCGACTCCGGGAGGCTGGAGCTGCGCCGCCAGCCCGTCGACGTCTCCGCCGCCGTCGCCCGCCACGTCCAGGGCCTGATCACGGGCGGCCAGGCCCCCGAACGCTTCCGTGTCCGCACCGGGGGGCCGCTGCCCGCCCTCTGGGCCGACCCCGACAAGGTCGACCAGGTCCTCGGCAACCTCCTGGAAAACGCGGTGCGCCACGGCGAGGGAACCGTCACCATTGAGATCGCCCCGGCACCCGCGCCGGGGACGAGCGACGAGATGGGAACGGCTGTCACCGTGAGCGACGAGGGCCCCGGCATCCCCGAGGAGTCGATGGGCCGTGTCTTCACCCGCTTCTGGCGGGGGAGCAAGCGCGGCGGCACCGGCCTCGGCCTCTACATCGTCAAGGGCATCGTCGAGGCGCACGGCGGCACGATCACCGTCGACCGGGGGCCCGGCGGCGGAGCCGAATTCCGATTTATTCTGCCTGTGAGCATGCCCGCCTACCTGGTGTGAGCAGCCCACGGGCTCCCCGACCGTCCTGCGGCCTTTAGACTCGACCTTTGGCACCTTTGCGTCCTGCGGTCGTCGAGCCGGGTCGCGCCATCAGCCAATCGGAAGCACGGGAAGAGATGTCGGCACCGAACAAGTCGTACGACCCAGTCGAGGTCGAGGCACTGAAACCGGAAGAGATCGAGCGCCTGCGGGACGAGGCGTTCGCCGCCTTCGCCGCCGCCGGTGACCTCGACGCGCTCGCCCAGGCGAAGACCGCGCACACCGGAGGTACCTCGCCGCTGTCCCTCGCCAACCGCGAGATCGGCGCCCTGCCCCCGCAGGCCAAGGCCGAGGCGGGCAAGCGTGTGGGCCAGGCCCGCGGCGCCGTCTCCAAGGCACTGGCCGCCCGCCAGGCCGAGCTGGAGGCCGAGCGGGACGCCCGGGTGCTCGTCGAGGAGGCCGTGGACGTCACGCTGCCCTACGACCGCATCCCGGCAGGCGCCCGCCACCCGCTGACGACCATCATGGAGCGCGTCGCGGACGTCTTCGTGGCCATGGGCTACGAGATCGCCGAGGGCCCCGAGGTCGAGGCGGAGTGGTTCAACTTCGACGCCCTGAACTTCGTGCCCGACCATCCGGCCCGCCAGATGCAGGACACCTTCTTCGTCCGGGGCACCACGCCCGACGGCCAGGCGACCGAGGGCGACGAGTCCGGCGTCGTGCTGCGTACGCACACCTCGCCGGTCCAGGCCCGCTCGCTCCTGGAGCGGAAGCCCCCCGTCTACGTGGTCTGCCCCGGCCGGGTCTACCGCACCGACGAGCTGGACGCCACGCACACCCCGGTCTTCCACCAGATCGAGCTGCTCGCCGTCGACGAGGGCCTGACCATGGCCGACCTCAAGGGCACCCTGGACCACATGGTCCAGGCGCTCTTCGGACCGGACATGAAGACCCGGCTGCGGCCGAACTTCTTCCCGTTCACCGAGCCGTCCGCCGAGATGGACATGGTCTGCTACGTCTGCCGCGGCGAGTCCGTCGGCAACCCGGACCGCCCCTGCCGCACCTGCGGCAGCGAGGGCTGGATCGAGCTGGGCGGCTGCGGCATGGTCAATCCCAAGGTGCTCACCGCCTGCGGCGTGGACCCCCAGAAGTACAGCGGATTCGCCTTCGGGTTCGGCATCGAACGGATGCTGATGTTCCGCCACAACGTCGAAGACATGCGAGACATGGTCGAGGGTGACGTCCGGTTCACCCGGCCGTTCGGGATGGAGATCTGATGCGCGTCCCGCTTTCCTGGCTGCGGGAGTACGTCGACCTGCCGGCGACGGAGACCGGCCGAGACGTACAGGCCAAGCTCGTCTCCGTCGGCCTTGAGGTCGAGACCGTCGAGCAGATCGGTGCGGGCCTCAAGGGCCCCCTGGTCGTCGGACAGGTCCTGACCATCGAGGAGCTGGAGGGCTTCAAGAAGCCCATCCGCTTCTGCACCGTCGACGTCGGCACCGCCAACGGCACCGGCGAACCGCAGGAGATCGTCTGCGGCGCCCGTAACTTCTCGGTCGGCGACAAGGTCGTCGTGGTCCTCCCGGGCGCCGTGCTGCCGGGCGACTTCGCGATCTCCGCCCGCAAGACGTACGGCAAGACCTCGCACGGCATGATCTGCTCCACCGACGAGCTGGGCATGGGCGACGACGGAACGCACGGCATCATCGTGCTGCCGCCGGAGCACGAGGTCGGCACCGACGCGATCGAGCTGCTCCAGCTCGTCGACGAGGTCCTCGACATCGCCGTCACCCCGGACCGGGGCTACTGCCTCTCGATGCGCGGTGTCGCCCGTGAGACCGCGACCGCCTACGGGCTGCCGCTGCGCGACCCGGCGCTGCTGGACGTGCCCGCGCCCAACGCGTACGGCTACCCGGTCCAGATCTCCGACCCGTCTCGCTGCGACCGCTTCACCGCCCGTACCGTCACCGGTCTCCAGCCCGAGGCCCGCTCCCCGATCTGGCTGCAGCGCCGCCTCCAGAAGGCCGGGATGCGCCCCATCTCGCTGGCGGTCGACATCACCAACTACGTGATGCTGGAGCTCGGCCAGCCGCTGCACGCCTACGACCGCACCCGGGTCGAAGGCCCCATCGGCGTGCGCCGCGCCCAGCAGGGCGAGAAGCTCACCACCCTTGACGGCACCGTGCGCGTGCTGGACGCCGAGGACCTGGTCATCACCGACGACCGCGGGCCGATCGGCCTCGCGGGCGTCATGGGCGGCGCCAACACCGAGATCGCCGACGCGGACGGCGAGCACGCCCTCACCACCGAGGTCGTCATCGAGGCCGCGCACTTCGACGCGATCTCGATCGCCCGCACCGCACGCCGCCACAAGCTGTCCTCCGAGGCGTCCAAGCGCTTCGAGCGCGGCGTCGACCCGCAGGCCGCCGCAGCAGCGGCGCAGCGCACCGTCGACCTGCTGGTCCTGCTCGCGGGCGGCACCGCCGAGGCCGGGGTCACCGAGATCACCGCACCCCACGCGCCCCGCACCATCGCCATGCCGGCGAACCACCCGGACAAGGTCGCCGGTGTGGAGTACGGCCGCGAGACCGTCGTCCGCCGCCTCCAGCAGGTCGGCTGCGACGTCTACGGGCAGGACGAGCTGATCGTCACCGTCCCGTCCTGGCGGCCCGACCTGAACGAGCCGAACGACCTCGCCGAAGAGGTCATCCGGCTGGAGGGCTACGAGAACCTGCCTTCCACCCTGCCCACGCCCCCCTCCGGCCGCGGTCTCACCGACCGCCAGCGGCTCCACCGCCGCATCGGCCGGGTGCTGGCCGGAGCCGGGTACGTCGAGGCGCTGAGCTACCCGTTCATCGGCGACGCGGTCCTGGACCAGCTGGGCCTGGAGGCGGACGACGCGCGCCGCCGCACGGTCAAGCTCGTCAACCCGATCTCCGACGAGGAGCCGTCGCTGCGCACGACGCTGCTGCCGGGCCTCCTCGGCGCACTGCGGCGCAACGACGGCCGCGGCAGCCACGACCTCGCGCTCTTCGAGACGGGCCTGGTCTTCCGGCCCACCGGCGAGGAGACCCAGGCCGTCCGGCTGCCCGTCGACCGCCGCCCCACCGACGAGGAGGTCGCCGCACTGAACGCGGCCCTGCCGCGTCAGCCGCGCCGCGCCGCCGTCGTTCTCGCGGGCGCCCGCGAGCAGGCCGGCTGGTGGGGCAAGGGCACCCCGGCGACCTGGGCGGACGCCGTCGAGGCGGCCCGCTCGATCGCCGCGGAGGCCGGTGTCGAGGTCAACGTCCGCGCCGACCAGCACGCCCCGTGGCACCCGGGCCGCTGCGCCGCGCTGTACGTCACCGTGAACGGCGAGGAGACCCTCCTCGGACACGCGGGCGAACTGCACCCGCGCGTCATCAAGGCGCTCCACCTGCCCGAGCGGACCTGCGCCGCCGAGATCGAGCTCGACGTCCTGGAGCAGGCCGTCGACGGAGCGCTCCAGGCGCCCCGGATCTCCACCTTCCCGGTGGCGACCCAGGACGTCGCCCTCGTCGTCGCCGGGGACGTCCCGGCCGCCGACGTGGAGCGGGCGCTGCGCGAGGGCGCGGGTGAACTCCTCGAATCGCTGCGGCTGTTCGACGTCTTCACCGGCGAGCAGATCGGCGAGGGCAACAAGTCCCTGGCGTACGCGCTGCGCTTCCGCGCCGCCGACCGCACGCTGACCGTGGAGGAGGCCTCGGCCGCCCGCGACAGCGCGGTGGCCCTGGCCGCCGAGCGCACGGGTGCGGTGCTGCGCGGGGCGTAGTAACTGCGAAGGCGTTGAGAAGGGGCGTATCCGGCCACCGGATACGCCCCTTCTCCTTCTCCCGCCGAGCGGCGGAGGGACCCCACGCCGGATCCGGAGGGGAACCGGGAGGAATGCGGTTCCGGGCCTCCGTTCCGCAGCCACCCTCCTTCGTCGTCGGTCAGTGGGCCGTGCGGTCCTGGCGCCGTCCGCGCTGCCACGGAGTGTCGGGCAGGTCAGCAGTGCGGACGGCGCGGGGCGGGTCGTCAACCGTTACGAGGGGGAGCCGACGACCCGGCCGCCTCTTGCGAGGGTGTTCATTCAACCGAGCCGGGGAGCGGCGCGGCAGAGCGCACAGCAGGAGGGTTCGGGCATTCCGTTCACACCCCGTGTGAATCGTGCTCCACTAGGCTCATCGCGACATGTACCTGGGGGGACGATGGAGCCGAATGTCCTGCTCGAATCCCTGATCGAGGAGGCCGGTGTGTCCCGGGCGGGCCTCGCGGGCCACGTCAACCGGGCGGGCCGGAGCCGTGGCCTGAGCCTGCGGTACGAGCACACCGCGGTCTCCCGCTGGCTGAAGGGCCAGCGGCCGCGCGGCCAGGTGCCGGACCTGATCTGCGAGGTGCTGGGCGGTCGGCTGGGACGGCCGGTCGGGCTCGACGACATCGGCCTGGGCGCCGCGTCCGCCTCCGGCACGGAGACCGCCGCCGAGTGCACGTCCCTCTCCGGCTTCGTCGACCGGGCCACCGCGCTGTGGCACTCCGACGAGCAGCGCCCGCATCTGGCCACCGTGCCCGCCGTCACCGGCACCACGGCGGTGATGCCGGTCTGGGAGTGGGAGAACCCCCCGGAGGACACCGATGTCTCGCGGCCGGGACCCGGCCGGGTCAGTGAGGCCGACATAGCGATGCTCAGGGCGGCCCGTGACCACTACGAGCAGATGTACCGCAAGACCGGGGGCGTCGCGACCAGGTCCCGGATCGTCCGCTTCCTCAACGCGGAGGCCGCGCCCCTGCTGCGCGGCGGCTGCAGCGACGCCCTGGGCCGGAGCCTGCACCGGGCGACGGCGGGTCTGGTGGCGGTGGCGGGCATCTGCGCCTACGACTCCGACGCCCACGGGCTCGCCCAGCGCTACTTCCACCAGGCACTGCGGCTCGCCAAGTCCAGCGGCGACCGGGCGCTCGGCGGCTATGTGATCGCCCTGCTGGTCACCCAGTCCCTGTTCCTCGGCGACTACCGCCGCTCCATCGCCTTCGCCGAGGCCGCGCTGCGGGCCGCCGGCGACCACATCACCCCCGCCCTGGCCGCCGACCTGCACGCCATGCAGGCCAAGGCGTACGGCCGCCTCGGCGACGCGGCGAGCGCCCGGGCCTGTATCGGCCGGGCCGAGGCCCAGGCCGGCCGCATTCACACGGGACGCGAACCGGACGAGACGGGGTACGTCCAGCCCGGCCTGGTGGACGTCCAGGTGGCGGAAGCCCTGCTCAGCCTCGGGGACCTGCCCGGGGCGAGGGAGCACGCGGCCTCCGCGGTGCGCGCCCCGGCGCACGACCGGGGGCGCGTGCACCGTCTTGCGATGCTCAGCCATATCGAACTGCTCCAGGGCGAACCGGACCGCGCGGCCGGTACCGCCGCCGAAATGGCCGAACGGGCCCGGGGGATGGAGTCCCAGCGGCTGCGCGACCGGCTGCGGCAGGTCCGGGCACAGCTGGCCGAGAGCGGCTGCGCCGACGCCGTACAGACCGCCGGTCTCATCGAGGGGGCGCTCCGCGTGCCTCTGTGAGCTCCGGCGACGCCCCGCCGTTCGTTCCGCTTCTGCGTCGACCCTGCTGACATGTTGACCTCAACATGTCGAAAGGCGGCAGAACCGTGCAGTGGACGAACTTAAGCGAACAGAATGTGTATCAGAACCCCTGGTTCCGGGTGAATCTGGCCGATGTCGAGCTGCCCGACGGCAGCCACCTCGACCACTTCGTCATCCGGCTGCGCCCGGTCGCGGCGGCCACCGTCGTCAACGAGGCCAACGAGGTGCTGCTGCTCTGGCGGCACCGCTTCATCACCGACAGCTGGGGCTGGGAGCTGGCCGCGGGCGTCGTCGAGGACGGCGAGGACCTCGCGGCCGCCGCGGCCCGCGAGATGGAGGAGGAGACCGGCTGGCGCCCCGGCGAGCTGCGCCGACTGCTCACCGTCGAGCCCGCCAACGGCCTCACCGACGCCCGGCACCACCTCTACTGGTCCGACGAGGCGCACTGGACCGGGCCTCCGCAGGACGCCTTCGAGTCGTCCCGGCGCGAGTGGATACCGCTCAAGGTGGTCCCGGACATGATCGCCCGGGGCGAGGTGCCCGCCGCGAACATGGCGGCCGCGCTGCTGATGCTGCACCACCTCAGACTGGGCTGACCCGTCCGGCACAGGTGTCCCGTACGCCTCCACGCGTGAGGAGGCGGCTCCGGGTGCCCGAGGCCGGCTCCTCGAAGGGCGAAGCCCGGCGTACGGGTAAAAAAACCCGGCTCTTGCCACGGGATGCCCGGTCTGGCGCCGCGGCGGTGCGGGCGAGCCGGATGGCCACGGGCCGAAGCCTTCGGTGTCGCCGTTCAGTTCGGGGGCACGCATGCGCGGGACGCCCGGTCGGGCTCGACGGCATCGGCCTGGGCGCCGCGGCCGCCTCCGGTACGGACACCGCTGCCGGGTGCAGGTCCGATGCAGTGGTCTCGGCCGGGGTGGCCCGCTCGCGCTCCGTCGGTGGTTCAGGCAGAAAGCCTTCCTGACCAACATCTGGAAATCTGTGCTCGCTGGGGTAGACATTGGGGTGTGGGATGGCTATGGTTTCTCTCGTATCCAAGAGGGACAAGAGAGCTTGGCAGAGACGAACTGCCGGGCGGTAGTACTCAGCAGTTGCAGTTGCAGTGCGCAGGTCGGTGCGGTGGTGGAGTTCCGGAGCCGGGGTTGTTGCAGGATGGCGACGGGACTGGCCCCGGACCGGGTGGCCCGCAGTTTCAGGGGCTGCCGTGAGCAGAACCGCAGGACCCAAGTGCAGTCCGCAGTACCAGTGGTCCCTCGGTAAATGGCGTCAGGCTGCGGCGCGCGTACCGGGGAGTTCGGCAGTGGGGTTCTCGGCCAGAGCAGATGCAGGACGGGCCGCAGGGCTGGCTGCCGAAGTGGCGCTGTGAGAGGCCACCAGGAGTACGGAAGCAGTTGCCCAGAGGGAAAGAACGGAGGAGTTGAACGCCATCAGGATCGCCCGGGCGGAACTTTTGGGCCCGGGTACCGCAGGACATCGATAGTGAGGTGGTCTCCGGTCAAGCAACCGCGATCCCCGCAACCCCCGGGCCTCTTCCCGGCAGGTATGCGGAAACACAGAGCCGGCGTAGCCGATCAGGCCGGCTGATGGTGTAGCAGTTCCTTCGGGGCCCTGGTGCCAATGGCGCCAGGGCCCCCCAACGCGTGTTCCACAGGAAGGTACAGATGACAGCAGACGACTCGTTCGGCCGCCTCGACGACGACGACTACCCCGCCTACACCATGGGCCGGGCAGCCGAGATGCTCAACACCACGCAAGGTTTCCTCCGCGCCATCGGTGAAGCCCGCCTCATCACACCCCTGCGCTCCGCGGGCGGCCACCGCCGCTACTCCCGCTACCAGCTTCGCATCGCCGCCCGCGCCCGCGAGCTGGTCGACGGCGGGACCCCGATCGAGGCCGCCTGCCGCATCATCATCCTTGAGGACCAACTCGAAGAAGCCCAGCGCATCAACGCCGAACACCACCGAGCCGCCCAGCCGCCCAGCACACCGCCCGTAGCCTGAAGCCTGCGCGGCCGGTGGAAGACCGGCAGGTGCCGAACCCCCTGCCCCGGAACTGCGCTCGTTGGCCTTCTCTTTCCCCCGCGGGGCGACTTCACCACGGTGAGGGGCTTCGGCCGCGCCCTTTCCTGACCTTCGTCCTGACGGACGACGCGCTGGTGTGCTGGCCTGCGTGCGAGTGGTCGGCGCCCTCGCGCTGTGAAGCGTAAGCATCCTTCCTGCAACGCTGTGCCCGGGGCGGGCCAATATCTATGGCCGCGGGGTGAGGGTTCAATGTGCCGTGCCGGGAGCATTATTGGCGCAGCAAAGAGAGCGGAATTTTTCACCGTACGCGGACCATTACGGCATGCTACTGTCGATCTCAGTTGCAGTTGTGGTACCCAAATTTCTGAGCTTTCGGGCGAGGCTTCCGGCCCGAAGAGCTTTTTTGTATTTCCGGTTCTCTCCGGTCGGGGCATCATCGCGGCGACGCGGGATCCGTGCATCGCGGTTCTCGGCGCACTGCCCTCGAAGGAGATGTGACATGGCGTCAGGCACGGTCAAGTGGTTCAACGCGGCCAAGGGCTTCGGCTTCATCGAGCAGGACGGCGGCGGCGCTGACGTGTTCGCCCACTTCTCGAACATCGCCGCCGAGGGCCTCCGTGAGCTGCTCGAAGGGCAGAGGGTCACCTTCGAGATCGCAGCGGGCCAGAAGGGCCCGATGGCCGAGAACATCGTTCCCGCCTGACACTGGCGCGTACTTCGTAGCTGGGTCCCGTATCCCTCGGGGTGCGGGACCCAGCTACGGGCATTCTTGCGGAGCGGTGCCATCTGCGGCGGAACCTTCCCGCAGAGTCCTCTGGCTGCCCGTTCCTTCCGAGTCCCGCCACCGGTGGAACTGGATTCCTCGCCTATATGGCGCCACTCGTCCCATGGTCTGCATCCCGCTCCGGGATCAACCGCAGGCCTCATTTGATTTCGCATCCGCTCGGCCCGTTCTTGTGATTCCCTGCGCTGTTCCTCCGCTGCGGAAATTCCTTGATACGTGCCGTATCAGGGAAGGTTCTGAATGAATTCCACACGTACGAGCAGCCGCTCGTCCCGCAGCCGTGCCGCCGACTCCGGCCGGGGCGGTAGCCGCTTCAACTCGCCCGGCCCGGCCCGTTCCGCCGCCCCGGCGCGCTCTGGCGGCTCGGGCCGCTCGGGTGGCCAGGGGCGGCGGCCCGCCACGGTTCAGGGCGAGTTCGCCCTGCCGGTCACGGTCACTCCCGCACTGCCGGCGGTCGAGGCGTTCGCCGACCTCGACATGCCGGGGCCGCTGCTGGCGGCACTGACCGCGCAGGGGGTGAGCGTCCCGTTTCCGATTCAGGGGGCGACCCTGCCCAACACCCTCGCGGGCCGCGACGTCCTGGGACGCGGGCGCACCGGCTCCGGCAAGACCCTCGCCTTCGGCCTGGCTCTGCTGGCCCGTACCGCCGGTCAACGTGCCGAGCCCCGGCAGCCGCTGGCCCTGATCCTCGTGCCGACGCGCGAGCTGGCCCAGCAGGTGACCGACGCCCTGGCCCCCTACGCCCGCTCGGTGAGGCTGCGCATGGCCACCGTCGTGGGCGGAATGTCGATCGGGAGGCAGGCCAACGCGCTGCGCGGTGGCGCGGAAGTCGTCGTGGCGACGCCGGGGCGGCTCAAGGACCTCATCGACCGGGGTGACTGCCGGCTGGACCAGGTTGCGATCACTGTGCTGGACGAGGCGGACCAGATGGCTGACATGGGTTTCCTGCCCCAGGTCACCGAGCTCGTGGACCAGGTTCGCCCCGAGGGCCAGCGGATGCTCTTCTCCGCCACCCTGGACCGTAACATCGACCGTTTGGTCCGCCGCTACCTCAGCGACCCGGTCGTCCACTCCGTCGATCCCGCCGTCGGGGCGGTCACGACGATGGAGCACCATGTGCTGCACGTCCACGGTACCGACAAGCACCGGGCAACGACCGAGATCGCGGCGCGGGAAGGCCGGGTCATCATGTTCCTGGACACCAAGCTGGCCGTGGACAAACTCACCGACCACCTGCTGGCCAGCGGTGTGAGGGCCGCCGCTCTGCACGGCGGCAAGGCGCAGTCGCAGCGCACCCGGACCCTGACCCAGTTCAAGACCGGGCACGTCACCGTGCTCGTGGCCACGAACGTCGCCGCCCGCGGCATCCACGTCGACAACCTCGACCTCGTCGTCAACGTCGACCCGCCCACCGACCACAAGGACTACCTTCACCGCGGCGGCCGTACCGCGCGGGCAGGAGAGTCCGGCAGCGTCGTCACCCTCGTCACCCCCAGCCAGCGCCGAGGCATGAGCCGCCTCATGACCGCCGCCGGCATCGTGCCCGAGACGACCCAGGTCCGCTCGGGCGAGGAGGCACTCGGCCGGATCACCGGCGCCCGGACCCCCTCCGGTATTCCGGTGACGATCACCGCGCCGGTGGTCGAGCGGCGACGGCGCAGCGCCTCCTCACGCGGCCGGCGCAGCCCCGCCTCCGCGGCCCGGCGCGTGACCGCACGTCAGTCCTCCTTCGATGCGGCTGCCTGAAACTTCGTGATCCGGAAGCTGACCCATCTGTGCAGGAGGCACCTTTTGACGCTGGTCCAGATGCAGCCGGGCTCGACGCACGCCACGCCCGCAGGCAGGACGGTGGCCGACGCGATGGACACCGCCGGGCCGCAGGTCTGCGACGACATGACCGTCGAGGTGGCCCTGGCGGTCATGGCCAGTGCCCGCACCGGACATCTGCTCGTCTGCGACGACAGCGGCCGGTGTACCGGACTGGTCACCCGGTCCCGGCTCGCAGCGGTCCGTGACGGCTCCGCGTACTCGGACAGGGTCCAGCTGCGGGACATCCTCGGCGACCGGGGGCCGTTCATCTCACCGGTGACCACTATGGCCGAAGCCGGGCACCTGATGCACTACAGCCACGTCGACGCCCTGCCCGTGGTCGACGAACACGGCAGCGCGCTGGGCGTGTTCGCCCTGGCCCGCTGAGCCGTCCCATCCGCAGCAGAAACACCCCCCTCTCCGCTCCTCTCCCTGTGAGGCATCATGCGCTGTGTCATCGCCCGCTTCCCCTTCGACCTGACCAAGAGCGGTGTCCTGGAATCGATGAAGGGCGTCAAACCCGAGCAAGCATCCGGCGAGTCCGTGGTCATCGGCCGACGCACCTACCCCGTCAAACAGGTCGGCCAGGTCATCACACGCCAGGACCGCCGCGACTTCAGCGCGGGAGAAGTCCTGCGGGCCATGACCCAGCTCGGCTTCACCTGCCGCAACCTGGCCCCGGCCCCCGCACCCACGCGGGTTCTCGACCCGTTGCAGCAGGCGTCCGCGATGCTCGGCGCGCCTGTGGCCGCCTGAGCGACAGACAGGCGTGAGCCGTCGGCGAGCAGCGGTGAGGGTCCGACCGGAGCATCCGGCCGGACCCTCACCGCGTACCCGGGTTTCCCGGCGAGTCAGCCGGTCAGTTGTCGGAGTAGCTGAAGTCGCCCATCGTCCAGGCGCTGACGTCCTCGATCGCGACCCGGTACATCCCACCCGTCTCCGGGATTCCCACGGCGCCCTGCAGAATCCGCGCCACGTGGAAGTGCAGATGCGTGGGCGGCCCTTCCTCGGGTGCAGTGGTGGTGAACAGGCCGGCAAAGGCGCTCAGGCGGGCCGAGTCCGCGAGGACTTCCGACACCCGCTGCCGCCAGACGGCTTCGGGAGCCAGCCGGCCCGTGATGACAGCACCACCGGCGACCACGGTCAACGACATCTGATTGCTGCGCCCGGACTCCACCAGGGCGGCAACGTCAACGAGCAGCGCGTCAGGCTTCGACATGGGGCCAATCATATTCGTCGACCGGCGGCCCGCTTTCCTGCGGTGCCGCTCCGGGCTGGGCGGTGCCGGGGCCCCAGTCGCCGAAGGCGCTGAACCCCCTGTGAGCGGTACGGCCGCCAACAGTCCTCCGCCTGGTCCGAGGCGGGAGACGGGCCGGCTTCTCGTCGGCGCCGTGGTCGGCGTCGCGGCGGGTGGAGCCGGTGCCGTACGCATCCGGATACATCACGGACCGGCAGATCGAGGTCCCCAGCGCTGCGCTCCAGCATTCCGCCGGTGACCATGACCAGCCGGCCCCCGGCCCCCGGCCCGCAGGTCCAGTTCCTGGACGGCCGGCTCCAAGGCCCGGCGGCCGCGAACCGGGCCGCCTCGCAGGCCGACGACGTGGGCAGCGGCCGGTGCTGGATCTCGGCGGCCAGGCTCAGCGGGGAGGTCAGCAGGGCCGTCCATGACGACACTGATGGGGCGTGCGCCTGCCCGGCGCCACCCTCACCGCTGGGCGTCGCCGTTCTCGCTCCCTGCGGTGCCGTTCTCGACGAGGATGCTGTGAACGCTTCGCAGCACGTCGAGGTGCGCGCGGTTGTGGAACTCGACCAGTGCGTGCACGACCACCGACTCCGCAACAGCCTTCTCCCGATGCGAGGACAGCCCGAGGTCGGCCAGGCCGGGGTGATCCCGGTGCTGCCGACGGACTTCGGGTTCCCGGATCCTACGATTCCCGTATGAAGCATGGAACCAGGCTGAGCCGATGGGAACAGCCCACGCGTACGCCCCTTCTGCTGCTGGCAGTGCTGTTCGCCGTCGCATATGCCTTCCCTGTCCTCGCTCCGGACGCACCGGACTGGGTGAACGCGGCGTGCCGTGCCGCCGAGTGGACCGTTTGGGCGGCGTTCGCCGTCGACTACGCGGTTCGGCTGGCACTGGCCTCCGGCAAGTGGGCGTTCGTCCGGAGCCATCCGCTGGATCTGCTGGCCGTCGCCCTGCCGCTGGTTCAGCCGCTGCGCTTGCTGCGGCTGGTCTCCACCCTGCTCCTGGTGGGCCGACGGGCCAGGCACGCGCCGCAGATCACGATGACGGTCTACGTCGCAGGCTCGGTCGTCGGGCTCATGATGTTCGGCTCGCTCGCGGTGCTCCAGGTGGAGCGGGACGCACCCAGTGGCAACATTCGCACGCTGGGCGACGCGGTGTGGTGGTCCTTCACCACCATGACGACGGTCGGGTACGGGGACCTGGCGCCCACCACCGGGCTCGGCCGGCTGCTCGCCGTGGGGCTGATGCTCTCCGGCATCGCACTGCTCGGTGTCGTGACGGCGAACATCGCGGCCTGGTTCATCTCCCGCTTCGAACGGGACAACGCCGAGGAACGCAGGCAGACGGCCCTCCTGGAGGCCCTGACCGCGGAAGTCACCGCACTGCGGGCCGAGGTCGCGCGGCTCGCCGTCGCACCGGGGGCCGAAGCGGCCAAAGTGCCCGGACCTTCCTCTCCGGGGCCGTGAACACCTGACGGGAAACGGCAAGGGCCGGCTCCCGGCACTCGCCGGCGACGGATCACCCTTTCACCGCGTCTCTCCTTCGGCCGCCAGGTCCGCTGCCGGTCAGCGGCCTGCCGCGGCGGCAGTCAGGGGCCGGAGGCGCTCGTCCACCTCCAGCCGCGCCAGCTGGAGGCGTACCGCTGCGGTGGCGCGCGTGGCGTCGCCGGTGGCCGGCAGGTCGAGCAGAGCTCCACGCGGGACAGCGAGGACGGGAGTGCGTTGTGCGGCCCCGGCCTTGGTGTCGCGCGGCGCGGCGGGCTGGCAGGCGGCGAGCAGGTTCCGCCAGTCGTCGACCGTCTCGCGGGGCGAAGCCGGCCCATGGCCCGTCCGGGTGGACGAGGGAGTGGGCGTAGCTCGACCCAGAGCGTAAGCAGACCGCGGCGGGAGTCTTCGGACAGGCACTGCCACAGCGATCGAGCGGCCGAACGCAGACCGTCGTCGGCGTTCTTGTTCCGGAAGTCGGCAATCCGCTGGATCTGGGCCAGTTTGTCTGATCTGGCCCGGGCCGGCAGGGCGCCACCTCTGTTGGGCCTTGGTCCGCCACTTCCACCCGTGCGGGGGTCTGTCGAACGAGAGCGTTCCGTCGCGGCGTCGGGCTGGCGGTGGCAGACGGGGCGATGCGGGCCGCACACCGGTCCTGGCCTCGGGGAACGTGCCCCGGCGGGCCCGGCTGCGTGAGCGCCGGGCCCGCCGGTAGGACGGTCAGTAGGTGTAGAAGCCCGAGCCCGTCTTGCGGCCGAGGCGGCCCGCGTCGACCATGCGCTGGAGCAGCGGGGGAGCGGCGTACAGCGGCTCCTTGTACTCGGCGTACATCGAGTCCGCGACGGAGGCCACGGTGTCCAGGCCGATCAGGTCGGCGAGCTTGAGCGGGCCCATCGGGTGGGCGCAGCCCATCTCCATGCCGTTGTCGATGTCCTCGCGGCTGGCGATGCCGGACTCGAACATCCGGATCGCGGAGAGGAGGTACGGGATCAGCAGCGCGTTCACGACGAACCCGGACCGGTCCTGGGCGCGGATCGCGTGCTTGCCCAGCACATCGTGGACCACGGCCTCGGCGCGCTTGATGGTCTCGTCCGACGTGGTCAGCGCCGGGATCAGCTCGACGAGCTTCTGCACCGGGGCCGGGTTGAAGAAGTGGATGCCGATGACCCGGTCCGGGCGCGAGGTGGCGACGGCCAGCTTGACCAGCGGGATCGAGGAGGTGTTGGAGGCCAGGATCGCGTCCTGCCGGGTCACCACCTGGTCGAGCACCTGGAAGATCTCGGTCTTGACCTGCTCGTTCTCCACGACGGCCTCGATGACGAGATCGCGGTCGGCGAACTCCCCGAGGTCGGTGGTGAAGCTCAGCCGGGCCAGGGTCTCGTCCCGCTCCTCCACGCTGATCTTGCCGCGCTCGGCGGCCTTCGAGAGCGAGTTGTGCAGACGGGTGCGGCCGATCTCCAGGGCCTCGCCGGTGGTCTCGGCGACCTTCACTTCGAGGCCGCTGCGCGCGCACACCTCCGCGATACCTGCGCCCATCTGGCCACAGCCCACCACTCCGACGCGTGCAATGTCGGCCATAGAGTCCGTCACCTCGTGCCTTTCGCTGATCTCCGTATCGCAGGGTCCCGTGTGATTCCGGTGCCCGCCTCGACCCCACGACGTTACTCCGCGCGCCGACACGGACGACCTGCGGGTCATCGCGGCTACGGGTGGGCATGATGCGGTTACGCACAGCGATCGGAGCTCGGTGCGGGAGAGCGGAGAGAGGTGGACCAGGATGGGGCGTACGGGAGTGGCCAGAAGGGCCTTCGTGCTGAGCGCTGCCGGACTGCTGGCGGCGATCACCACGGCCGGTGACGCGGCCGCCTCCCCGGCGGCGGCGAAGGGCGGCGGCGGCCGGCCCGGGGAGGAGCCCGGGCGGCTGCGGGGCATGTGGGTCGCGACGGTCGCCAACGTGGACTGGCCCTCGAAGCCGGGCCTGAGCGCGGCGCGGCAGGAGGCCGAGCTGTTCGCGTATCTCGACCGGGCGGTCGAGCTGCGGCTCAACGCGGTGGTGCTCCAGGTCCGGCCGACCGCCGACGCGCTGTGGCCCTCGCCGTACGAGCCGTGGGCCGAATGCCTCACCGGGGAGCAGGGGCGGGACCCGGGCTGGGACCCGCTAGGCACGGCGGTGCGCGCGGCACACGACCGCAGCCTGGAGCTGCACGCCTGGTTCAACCCCTACCGGGTGGCGAACCACACGGACCCCTGCCGCCTCGTCGCCTCCCACCCGGCCCGGCTGAACCCGGAGTGGGTCGTGCCGTACGGCGGGAAGCTCTACTACAACCCGGGGCTGCCGCAGGTCCGCCGCTTCGTGCAGGACGCGATGCTGGACGCGGTGCGCCGCTACGACATCGACGCGGTGCACTGGGACGACTACTTCTACCCGTATCCGGTGGCAGGTCAGAGCTTCGACGACGACGCGGCCTTTGAACGGTACGGCGGGGGCTTCGCGGACCGGGCGGCCTGGCGGCGTGACAACACGGACCGCCTGGTGCGTGAGACCGCCCAGCGAATCCGGTGGATCAAGCCGCACGTCCGCTTCGGCATCAGCCCCTTCGGCGTCTGGCGCAACGCCGCGACGGACCCGCTGGGTTCGGACACCCGGGCGGGCGTCCAGACCTACGACGACCTGCACGCCGACACCCGTAAATGGATCAAGCGGGGCTGGGTCGACTACATCTGCCCGCAGATCTACTGGAACATCGGATTCGAGGCCGCTGACTACGCCAAGCTCCTCGCCTGGTGGAGTGAGACCGTCCGGGGCACGGGCGTCGACCTGTACGTCGGTGAGGCGCTGTACAAGGCGGGCGACCCGGCCCAGCCCGCGGCCTGGCAGGACCCCGCGGAACTCTCCCGCCACCTCACCCTCGCCCGGGACCGCGAGGAGGTGGGCGGCCATGTCTTCTTCTCCGGCAGGAGCGTGATGGCCGACCGCATCGGCGCGATGCGGCGCGTGGTGGACGACCACTACACGGACCGGGTGCGGCTGTATCCGGAGCACGGCCGGTGGGGGTGAGCCGGGGCCCGGGGCAGCCCGTGCGGAAGCGACCCGGGCCGGGGGGGAAACCCAGGACAGGAGCGGCCGGGGGGAGGGCGCGGTGCTCTGCCCCCGGCACGGTCCGTCGGCTGCGGCCGTGTGTCTACTGCGGCTGCCGGTCCTTCGGCGCCTCGATGTGCTGGACGACGCTGTCGGGACCCGGGGACATCAGATGCTCATGGCCGTCCGGGAAGCGGAGCCGGTAGGGCGGAGCGCCCCCGTCCCCGAGCACTTCGATGATCTCTGCGACCCGGTCGTGCTGTCCCACGGTCCTGCCGTGCATCAGCAGCCGGTCGCCCGCGTGTGCCTCCATCGGGAGTGACCTCCTCACGAGTGGGCGAGGGTGATCCGTATCGACCAGTCTAGGGCTGTACGGACCGGGATTCCCGTCCGGTGCGGCGGCGGTGGCCCGCCCGCTGGGTGGCGGCGATGCAGACGAGGACCGCCACCGCCGCGACGGGCGCGCTCGCCGACACCTCCTCGCCGAGCAGGAAGTAGGACCACATCAGCGTCAGCAGCGGCTGGGCGAGCTGGAGCTGGCTGGCGCGGGCGACGCCGATCGCGGCCATGCCCCGGTACCAGATGTACAGCCCGAGGAAGGCGGAGCCCGCGGCCACCCAGACCAGGCCGAGGACGCCGTGGGCGTTGAGGTGCACCGGTTCGAGCGGCAGGGCCACCGCGCTGCCCGCCACCGCGAGTGGCAGGCACAGGACCAGTGCCCAGCCGATCACCTGCCAGCCCGGCATCAGCCGGGCCAGCCGTCCGCCCTCGGTGTACCCGGCGGCGCACACCAGCAGTGCGCCGAACAGATACAGATCACCCGAGGTCAGGGACCCGCCGCTCTGTCCCACGGTGAAGACGATCACTATCGCGGCCCCGGCGAGGGCCGCGACCCAGAACGCCCGCGACGGGCGTTCGCCGGTGCGCAGGGACCCCAGGACCGCCGTGGTCAGCGGCAGCAGGCCCACGACGACGGCCGCGTGCGAGGTGGTGGAGGTCTGGAGCGCCAGCGTCGTCAGCAGGGGGAAGCCCACCACCACACCGCCCGCCACCACCGCGAGTCCGGCCCAGTGGCGGCGCTCGGGCAACGGGACGCGCGCCGCCAGCAGGAAGCTGCCCGCGATCACGGCGGCGAGGACGCTGCGCAGGGCGACCAGGGACCACGGGCCGAAGCTCTCCAGGCCCCAGGTAGTCGCCGGGAAGGTGAGCGAGAACGCGACGACGCCGAGTCCGGCGAGTACGGTGCCGCCGCGGCCGGTCGTCGGCGCGGGCAAGGCCGGAGCGGCCGGAGCGGTCGCGGAGTCCGGCGCGGACAGTGTGGGCGCCGGGGCGCTCGCGGGGACCCTGGCCGCTATCGCGGAGGACGGGATAGCGCTATTCTCTGCTCTCATGCATGAGCGTAGCAGTGTTGCGGAACTGGCGACTTCCCTGCGGGCGGAGCTCAACCGCTACTCTCCAGGTGGAAAGCTGCCGTCCAGTCGTGCACTCGTCGAACGGTTCAGGGTCAGCCCCGTCACCGTCTCCCGGGCCATCGCGCAGCTCGCCGCCGAAGGGCTCGTCGTCACCCGCCCCGGCTCGGGCGCCTTCCGCGCGCAGCCCCGCACCGCGCTGCCCGAGCCGGGCGACACGTCCTGGCAGGAGGTGTCGCTGAGCGGCGACGGCGGCCCCGAGGTGGTGCCGCGTACCGTCGACGCCTCCGGAGTGCTGGTCACCCTCGCCGAACCGCCGCCCGGCGTCATCGAGTTCAACGGCGGCTACCTCCACACCTCGCTCCAGCCCGAGCGGGCCCTCTCCGCGGCGCTGGCCCGCGCGGGCCGCAGACCGGGAGCCTGGGGGCGCCCCCCGACGGACGGACTGCCCGAACTGCGGTCCTGGTTCGCCCGCGAGATCGGGCCCGCCGTCTCCGGCACCGACGTCCTGATCACCGCGGGCGGCCAGAGTGCGCTGGCCACCGCGTTGCGCGCGCTCGCCCCGCCCGGCGCCCCGGTCCTCGTGGAGTCGCCCACCTACCCCGGAATGCTCGCCGCCGCCCGCGCCACCGGACTGCGCCCCGTACCCGTCCCGATGGACGCCGACGGGGTCCGCCCGGAGCTGCTCGCCGACGCGTTCCGGGCCACCGGAGCCCGGGTCTTCGTCACCCAGCCGCTCTTCCAGAACCCCACCGGGGCCACACTCGCCCCCGCCCGCCGCGCGGAGGTCCTGGCCATCGCCCGTGCGGCCGGGGCCTTCGTCATCGAGGACGACTTCGCCCGCCGGCTCGTCCACGACGACGCCGGGCCGCTGCCCGCGCCGCTGGCCGCCGACGACCCCGACGGCGTCGTCGTGCACGTCTGCTCGCTCACCAAGGTCACCTCGCCCAGCCTCCGGGTCGGTGCGCTGGCCGCCCGGGGCCCGGTGCTGGAGCGCCTCCGCGCCATCCAGGTCGTCGACAGCTTCTTCGTGCCCCGGCCGCTCCAGGAAGCCGCGCTGGAACTGGTCGGCTCCCCGTCCTGGGGCCGCCACCTGGCCGCCGTCGCGAGGGAGCTGGGCCAGCGCCGTACGGTCATGGCGGCCGCCCTCCGCAGAGAGCTGCCCGCCCTCACGCTGCCGCACCTCCCGGCGGGCGGCGGCAGCCTCTGGCTCCGGCTGCCGGGCAGCGGCGCGGCCACGGGGGCCGACGAACCCGCCGTCGTCTCCGCCGCCCTGCGCGCCTCGGTCGCCATCGCCCCCGGCCGCCCCTACTTCTGCGCCGAACCCCCGGCCGGACACGTCCGCCTGAGCTTCGCCGCGGTCTCCGGGGCGGCGGAGATCGCGGAGGGCGTCCGCCGGCTCCGTACCGCGTACGAGTCACTGGCGGGCCCCGGGGCGCCGGTCACGTCCGCGTCCGCCGACGCCGCAGCGCGTACGCGACCGTGAGCACGGCCAGCAACGGCCCCCACAGGGTCAGCGGTGTGTAGCAGATGTGGTACCAGGCCGCTTCCCAGCCACCTGCCTGGCCCGGGAAGGTGCTGGGCAGCTCGTCGCCCCGGACGGTGGTGCCCCTGAGCTCGGTGACGAGGGCGAGCACGGTCCACAGCAGGGTGAGGGCCACCGCCCCCGAGGCGGCCGGGACGACGACGGCCATCGGAGGAATGCGGCGGCCCGCCAGCCCCGGGACCCATTGCGGTACCACCTCGCCCCAGCGGGCGACCAGGCCCACCGCGGTGAACGCGAGCGCCTCGGACACGACCGACAGCAGGACCACATAGGCCCGCTCGCCGAGCGGGGCCGTGCCGTCGAACAGGATCGGCAGGCGCCAGACGGCCGAGGGCAGAACGGTGAGGGGCACGGCGTAGGCGATGAACCGCATCGGCCGGGACACTCCGGCCACGGGTTCGTGGGCCGCCCGTCAAGCACCCCGGGACCGTCCGGGGCGGATGGCCGCGGAGTCCTCGACGGAGGGTGACAGCTTCATGAGCGTCCTCGTTCCTGGTGCAGCGCCGGCCCGGCCCGGTGCGGCCGGTCCGGCGGGCCGACGTCCGGCCTGTCCGGTGACCAAGGTTCCAGCCGGGGAACCCGGGGGCATCGCGCCGCAGGGCGAACTCGTCTGGCCCGTACGGCTGATGGGGGGTGCGCCCGAAGGAGGACGGCGGACGGCCGGGACCGTGCCGGTGCGAGCCCCCTTGACCGGACAGGCGTTCGGCCCCACGATCCCGCCATGACGCTTCGGGTCTCCCTGGTCGCAGCGGCGCGCAGCTCCTCCCGGCTGGCCGAACGCTTCGACGACGACCGGCCGCTCGACCAGGCCGGCTGGCACGAGGTGCAGCTCGTCGCCCACACGCTGGTCCCGCTCGGCGCGGCCGAGCTGCGCTACTGCTCGCCCACGCCGCGCAGCCGCGCCACCGGAGACGCCCTCGGCTTCGCCCCGATGGCGCAGCCCGCCCTGCGCGACTGCGACATGGGGCGCTGGCGGGGGCTGACCCTGGGCGAGGTCACCGCCCGCGAACCGGCCGCCGTCGACGCCTGGCTCGCCGACCCGCGCAGCGCCCCGCACGGCGGGGAGTCCCTGCTCGGCTTCATCGGGCGGGTGGGCGGCTGGCTCGACACCCGCCCGGCGAGCGACGGCCTCATCGTCGCCGTCGCGGAACCCGCCGTGATCCGGGCAGCCCTCGTCTACGCGCTGAACGCCCCGCCCGCCGCGTACTGGAACGTGGACGTCCGCCCGCTCTCCACCGTCACGCTGACCGGTCTGCCGGGCCGCTGGAGCCTCAGCCTGCAGGCAGGCATCCGCTGACCGCCGGGATTCCGCCGGGGGCGGACGCAGGCGGACATCCGGCGTGCCGCACCCACCCGGGTTTCCCCTGCGGTTGCCAGGAATGTGAGGATGTCAGCATGACAACCAAGGTCTACTTCGACATCACCATCGACGACGCGCCCGCAGGGCGGATCACGTTCAACCTGTTCGACGACGTCGTCCCCAAGACGACGGAGAACTTCCGCGCGCTCGCCACCGGCGAGAAGGGCTTCGGCTACGCCGGTTCGTCCTTCCACCGTGTCATCACGGACTTCATGCTCCAGGGCGGTGACTTCACCCGCGGTGACGGCACCGGCGGCAAGAGCATCTACGGCGAGAAGTTCGCCGACGAGAACTTCAAGCTCAAGCACGACCGTGTGGGCCTGCTCTCGATGGCCAACGCCGGACCGAACACCAACGGTTCGCAGTTCTTCATCACCACGGTGCTCACCCCGTGGCTGGACGGCAAGCACGTGGTCTTCGGCGAGGTCGCCGACGACGACAGCATGGCCCTGGTCCGCAAGATCGAGGCGCTCGGCTCCTCCAGCGGCCGTACCAGCGCCAAGGTCACCATCGCCGAGTCCGGCGTTCTCTGACCTACGGCAGGTCCTCCGACCCACGTCAGGTCCTCGGGCCCGACAGCCGGAATGCCCGGCCGACGCCATCGCGTCGGCCGGGCATTCCGTTGCGCTGTCGCAACCGCGGGGGGTCAGTCCGCCTGGGCGGCCCGCTCCGCGTTGCGCTCCTTGATCCGGGCGGCCTCCTTGCGGACCTCCGCCTGGGTGGCGCGCTCCTTCTGCAGCCACTCGGGCATCTCGTTCTTCAGCTGGTCGATCTGCTCGGTGGTGAGCGGCTCGGTGACCCCGCCGCGGGCGAGCCCCGCGATGGAGATGCCGAGCTTCGCCGCGACGACGGGGCGGGGGTGCGGGCCGGTGCGGCGCAGCTCCACCAGCCAGGCGGGCGGGTCGGTCTGGAGGGCGTTGAGCTCGGTGCGCGAGACGGCACCCTCCTGGAACTCGGCGGGGGTGGCCTGGAGGTACACACCCAGCTTCTTCGCCGCGGTGGCGGGCTTCATGGTCTGGGCGGTCTTGTGCGACGTCATGGGTCCAGGGTATCGACCGTGGGACATACCTCCGACCACGGACCGGTAGCCTGAACCCGTGACAGGCTCGGACATCCCCTCATCCTTCAGGCTCGCGTACGTCCCCGGCGTGACGCCCACCAAGTGGGTGAGGGTCTGGCACGAGCGGCTGCCCGGCACCCCCCTGGAGCTCGTCCAGGCCACGGCGGCCGAGGCGCCGGAGCTGCTGGCGGACGGCGGCGCGGACGCGGGCCTCGTACGGCTGCCGGTCGACCGGAACGTCCTGAGCGCCATCCCCCTCTACACCGAGACGACCGTCGTCGTGATCCCCAAGGACCACGTCGCGACCGCCGCGGAGGAGCTCTCGCTCGACGAGCTGGCCGACGAGATCGTGCTGCACCCGCTCGACGACGTCCTCGGCTGGGAGACCCTCCCGGGCCGCCCCGCGATCGAGCGCCCGGCCACCACGGCGGACGCGATCGAGCTGGTGGCGGCGGGCGTCGGCGTCCTCCTCGTGCCCCAGTCCCTGGCCCGGCTGCACCACCGCAAGGACCTCACCTACCGTCCGGTCCTGGAGGCCCCCGAGTCACGCATCGCCCTCTCCTGGCCCGAGGCGGAGATCACCCCCGACCTGGTGGAGGAGTTCATCGGCATCGTCCGGGGGCGCACCGTCAACAGCACCCGCGGCCGCGCGGCCGCCCCGCCGCAGCAGACGGCGAAGGCGAAGACCAAGGACAAGGCGAGGGGCAGGGCCAAGGCCACCGGGAAGGCCAAGGGCGGCGGGTCGGGCGGTGCCCGGCACAAGTCCGCGTCGGGCAGGAAGCCCCAGGCGGGCGGCCGGGCAGGCGGCCAGAGCGGCAAGCGCGGAAAGCCGCGCGGCCGGTAGCTCCCCGAGCGGTCGGGCCGCACGCGTTCCGGCGGGGACTTCCCCCTCGGAACGCCACCCCGCGCCGGTTCTCTCGTTGATGGGACAACCGCCGTACGCAGGGGAGCGCCCGTCCGATGCCGAACACCCGCAGAACCCAGCACCTCGTCCTCATCGGGATGCTGCTCATCGCCGTGGCCTTCACCGGACTCCAGCTGACAGCGGTCACCGGACGGGCCTCGCCCGACACCAAGAACTACCTCTCCTACGCCCTGAGCCTCAGCGGCGAGAGCCGGGAGGAAGCGGGCCGGCGGGCCATCGCCTACTCCTGCGACAGCGGGCAGCGCGCACCCCTGTCCACCATCCCCTGGACCAGCAGGAAGGCGGCGGGGGAGACGGAGGCCGCATGCGTACGCCGGCTGACGGACTCGGTCGCCCACTGGTCCCGTAACGGCAACACCTCGGGAATGACCGCGCCGTTCGCGAACCACCGGTTCATGGCCATCTTCGAGGCCCGCCCCGGCTACCCGCTCTTCCTCGTCCCCTTCCTGACCCTCTTCGGCGTGGTGTGGGGCCTCTGGCTCGCCGGGCTGGCCGTCGCGCTGGCCGGAAGTGTCTGCGTTCTGCTCGCCCTCCGCTGCTCGGGCGCCTCCTGGCGTGCGGGCCTGGCCGGTCAGGCGCTGTATCTCGCCCTGCCCACCGGCACCGTCGCCATGAACCCGCTCAGCGACGGGCTCACCCTGGCCCTGGGCACGGCGGTCGTCCTCGGCTGTGTCCTGCTGCTGCGGGACCGGCCGCGCCTCGGTGCGGCGCTCGTCGCGGGCGGGCTGGCGCTGATGTTCCCGGTGCGCTACTCGCAGGCCCTGCTGCTGGCGGCCGCGCTGGCGGCCGGGTTCACGCTCTGGTGGGGGTGGTGCCGCCTGCGGGGGCAGCCGGTGGCCCGTACCGGCGCGGCGGCCGTCCTGTGCGCGGTCCTGGCGGCCTCGATCCACGCGGGCGTCCACCTCCTGTCCTGGCCGACGGGCCAGGACAGCGCCCAGGATCTGCTGACCCACCACTACCGGCGCCCCGACCTGCCGAACCCCTGGCCCGAGTTCTTCGCTCAGGAGTGGGTCTTCTGGACGGCCTGGCTACGCCGCCAGGCCACGTACCCCGTCCTTCCCGCCCTGCTCGCACTCTCGGCCTGGGCGCTGCTGCGGCGGCGCTCCGTGGTGCTGCCCGTGGCCCTGGCGGCAGGGGCGGCGGGCCTCCTGAACCAGGCGGGCCATCCGAACCTGGCCCAACTTCTCGGCTACCGCCTCATCGTGTTCGTCTGGCTGCTGCCCGTCCTGGCGATCCCGCTGCTCCTGGACCGGCCGCCCCGGCCGGGGGCTGCCCGGCCGGGGGCTGCCCGGCCGGACGCCTCGGTGACCGACGCGGATCAGGGGCCGCGCCAGACATTGGCGAAGGCCGTGTTCTCGATGGTCCGCCGCTGACGTACGGCCTCCAGCTCCATCACCGCGTCGTGAACGGCGGCGACCACGGTGGTCACCGTCTCGTCGTCGAGGCGGAGTCCGTCGTCGGACGGTCCGCCGTCGAGGCCCACGACCGACGCGAGGGCGGCCAGGACGGGTTCCCCCTCCTCCCGGCGGCCGACGGCCCGGCGGCGGCCGGGCGTGTCCACCAGCTCCACGCGCTTCGGGCCGAAGGGCAACCAGCCGCTCCTCCGCTGCGCGAGCTCGCCGTCCGCCTCCAGGGCGTCCTGGTAGGTGGCCGACAGGTCCCGGCCGCGGCGCCATAGCCAATCCTCGATCCGCTCGTAGGGCCGTTGCGGGGTGATCAGCCCCGCGGCCTCGCCGAGCAGCCGGTCGTCCGGCGCGGACGCCCCGCCCGGCACGATGCGGTCGTCGTCCACGGTGACGGCTCCCGCACCGATGAGATCGAGCAGCTCGGCTCCCGCGAGTGCGAGCGACAGGTCGCCCTGCCCCACGGTGTGTTCCGGCGCCGGGTCCATCGCGATGATGAACAGGTCTTTCGCCGTGGTCATGAACGGCTCCCCTCAAGAGCGTCGGCCGAGGACGGGGCCCCACCGGCCGCGACCGGCCCGGGGCCGGATCGGCGGCGAGGTGACTGCCACGACCAGTATCGCCCCCCGCCCCTGATCCGCGGTGCTCACCTTCTCCCACGCCCTCGATCGCCCGCATCGACGACCGTCCGGTCCAGCCCGTCGGGAACTCGGGAACGCGGCGGCCGCCTCCGCCGTTGTCTCCGAGTCCGCCGTCGTCCTCCCGGTCACGGTGGTGGTGGCGGTGCCCCGAGTACAGGGCGGGGGGGCGTACGGGCCGAGCAGGCGACGGCGGTCACGGAACAGAGGGGAACGGCACATTGAGCGCCACGGAGTTGATCGCGGGGGTCCGGCGGGGGGACGCCGAGGCGGTGACCGCGCTGCTGGAGGCGGGGGCGGTCCCGGACACGGCCACGGAGGACGGCCTGCCTGTGCTGTGCCTGGCGGTCGGCGCCTGTCACGCCGCCGTGGCCGAGGCGCTGGTCGAGGGCGGCGCGGACCCGGACCGCAGGCTTCCGGACGGCACGACCCCGCTGGTACGGGCCATCGACGGAGGCTCTCCGGCGATGGTGAAGGCCGTGCTGGGCCGGGAACCCCGGCTGCGCCTCCCGGAGGCCGAACGGCAGCACCTGCTCGCCCTGGCCCGGGACCGGTACGAGCGGGGCGCGGAAGCCGGGCTCCGGAGCAGGACGAGCGGAACCGGCCCTGTGCACCGGGTCCGGGTGCAAGACGACGAGTACGACCACGTGACACAGCTGACGCTGGAAGGCGCCACGGTCCGCGCCGGGCACGGTGCGATCCTGACCGATCTGGAGTGGGCCTTCCGCGTCCTGACGCCCGTGGACGAGCTGGTGGCCAGGGCCGTGGCGCACTCGGACGCGGACCACGTCGACTGGTCGTCCGCCCGATGGGTCCTCAGCGAACGCCGCAGCAAGGAGACCTGGTCCGCCGTCGCGGCGCACCGCCACAGCCCGCACCCGGAGTGCCGTCGCTTCGCCCTCGACGTCCTGCGCTGGTACGAGCTGACGTGGTCGGGCCGGCGGAACTCCTACGGGAAGGAGACGGCGGAGCTGCTCGAAGCCTGGGCCGACGGGGGCGAGGACGACCCGGCCGTCCTCGCCGAGGTGCTCAACGTCCTGAGCGAGACGGAGCACCGGACAACGGACGCGGTGGGGCTGCGGTACGGCGACCACCCGGACCCGCGCGTCCGCGCGGAGGTCCCCGGCCTCCTGCTCGGCCGGGACGCGCCCGGCACCGTCCTCGGCGCGGCGGCCCGGGCCGCCCTGCTGGAGCTCGCCGGGGACGAACACGAGGCGGTGCGCGCCGGGGCCGGCCGGGCTCTGGTCGCGGCTCATGACGGCGGAGCCGAGGTCACGGACGCCATCGTCGCGCTGCTCCAGGATCCGGCGGCCGACGTGCGGGCCGTCACCGCCGAGGCTGTCGCGGACGGCGCGGACCGTACGGCTGCCGTCGCAGACGCCCTGGTGGCCCTGCTCGACGAGGACGACCTGGGGACGCGGCTCAACGCCGCCTACGGCCTCCTGCGCCGGAACGACCCGCGTACCGGGGAAGCGATCGAACGGGTGGGGTCCCACATGCGCCCCGGCTACGAGCACGACCACCGCCTCGCCGCGTTCTGGAGATGGGAGTGGGCCCGGGAGGGCCGCCCGGAGGCGGCCCGGGAGGGCCGCCCGGAGGCCCGCTCCGCCGAGCGGTGAGCCCCTCCGGAGCCCTGCCGCCCGGCTGCGGTTCCGCGCCGCGTACGTCGCTCGCAGCGATTCGCAGGGACCGGGCCTCGAAACGGCGTCCACGTACACCGCCCATCGCACGACGGCGTGATTCTCGTCGACGACTTCGCCCCGGAGGCGGCGTTCCCGCGGTGCGTCCACCGCCATGTCCCCGACGGGGCGGCCATCACCGTGGATCTGAGCGCCCCGTCCTTCTCGATGTCGCCTTCGTGGCCGCCCGACGATCACTGATTGCATAAAAGTGCGGCGCTGCGTATAGTCATGCCATCAACGAGGAGGGTCACCGATGGTCGTACGTGCAGCAGTGGCAGGAGCGAGCGGATACGCCGGCGGTGAGCTGCTCCGCCTCCTGCTGGCGCACCCCGACGTCGAGATCGGTGCGCTCACCGCTCACTCCAACGCCGGGCAGACCCTCGGCCCGCTCCAGCCGCATCTGCGGCCGCTGGCCGACCGGGTGCTGGAGCCCACCACCGCCGAGGCCCTCGCCGGGCACGACGTCGTCTTCCTGGCTCTGCCGCACGGGCAGTCCGCCGCCGTCGCCGAGCGGCTCGGGGACGAGGTGCTCGTGGTGGACATGGGGGCCGACTTCCGGCTGAAGGACGCCGGGGACTGGGAGAAGTTCTACGGGTCCCAGCACGCCGGGACCTGGCCCTACGGGCTGCCCGAGCTGCCGGGCGGGCGGGACGTGCTCGCCGGGTCGCGGCGGATCGCGGTGCCCGGGTGCTACCCGACCGCCGTGTCCCTCGCGCTCTTCCCGGCGTACGGGGCGGGCATCGCCGAGCCGGAGGCTGTGATCGTCGCCGCGTCCGGCACCTCGGGTGCGGGCAAGGCCGCCAAGCCGCACCTGCTCGGCTCCGAGGTGATGGGGAGCATGACCCCGTACGGCGTCGGCGGCGGGCACCGCCACACGCCCGAGATGATCCAGAACCTCAGCGCCGCCGCCGGTGAGCCGGTCACCGTCTCCTTCACGCCCACCCTCGCCCCCATGCCGCGCGGCATCCTCGCCACGTGCAGCGCGAAGGCGAAGCCCGGCGTGAGCGCGGGGAGCCTGCGCGCGGTGTACGGGAAGGCGTTCGCGGACGAGCCGTTCGTGGATCTCCTGCCCGAGGGGCAGTGGCCCGCCACCGCCTCGGTGTACGGGTCCAACGCCGTACAGGTCCAGGTCGCGTACGACGAGGCCGCCGGGCGGATCGTCGTCGTCGCCGCCATCGACAACCTCGCCAAGGGCACCGCGGGCGGCGCCCTCCAGAGCATGAACATCGCCCTCGGACTCCCCGAGGACACAGGTCTTTCGACGATCGGAGTCGCACCGTGAGCGTCACGGCAGCACAGGGATTCTCGGCGGCGGGCATCGCCGCCGGGATCAAGGAGAGCGGTAACCCGGACCTGGCCCTCGTGGTCAACCACGGGCCCCGCCGCGCCGCCGCGGGCGTCTTCACCTCCAACCGCGTCAAGGCCGCCCCCGTGCTCTGGTCGGAGCAGGTCCTCAAGGGCGGCGAGGTCACCGCCGTCGTCCTCAACTCCGGCGGCGCCAACGCCTGTACGGGGCCCAAGGGCTTCCAGGACACCCACGCCACCGCCGAGAAGGTCGCCGAGGTGCTGGACGGGCACAGCGCGGGCGAGGTCGCCGTCGCCTCCACCGGGCTCATCGGCATCCTGCTCCCCATGGACAAGCTGCTTCCCGGCATCGAGCAGGCAGCCGCGGCCCTCAGCGAGCACGGCGGTGAGAAGGCCGCCATCGCCATCAAGACCACCGACACCGTGCACAAGACGGCGCTCGCGGGCGGCGAGGGCTGGACGGTGGGCGGTATGGCCAAGGGCGCGGGCATGCTCGCCCCGGGCCTGGCCACCATGCTCGTCGTCCTCACCACCGACGCCGATGTGGAAGCCCCCGTGCTGGACGCCGCGCTCCGCGACGCCACCCGGACCACCTTCGACCGGGTCGACTCCGACGGCTGCATGTCCACCAACGACACCGTGCTGCTGCTCGCCTCCGGAGCCAGCGGCATCACGCCGGAGCAGGGCGCGTTCGCCGAGGCCGTCCGGGCCGTCTGCGCCGACCTCGCCCGGCAGCTCATCGGGGACGCAGAGGGCGCCTCCAAGGACATTCGGATCGAGGTGATCAACGCGGCCACCGAGGACGACGCCGTCGAGGTCGGCCGGTCCATCGCCCGTAACAACCTCCTCAAGTGCGCCATCCACGGAGAGGACCCCAACTGGGGCCGTGTCCTCTCCGCCATCGGCACGACGAAGGCCGCCTTCGAGCCGGACCAGCTCAACGTCGCCATCAACGATGTCTGGGTCTGCAAGAACGGCCAGGTGGGCGAGGACCGCGACCTCGTCGACATGCGCTACCGGGAGGTCAAGATCACAGCCGACCTCGCCGCGGGCGCCGAGTCCGCCGTCATCTGGGCCAACGACCTCACCGCGGACTACGTCCACGAGAACAGCGCGTACAGCTCATGAGCGCCGCGCGGAAGCACACCGCACTCCCGAAGGCGCAGATCCTCATCGAGGCGCTGCCCTGGCTGACCCGGCACAACGGCAGGACCGTCGTCATCAAGTTCGGCGGCAACGCCATGATCGACGAGGAGCTGAAGGCCGCCTTCGCCCAGGACGTCGTCTTCCTGCGCCACGCCGGCCTCAAGCCCGTCGTCGTGCACGGCGGCGGCCCCCAGATCAGCGCCCAGCTCGACAAGCAGGGCCTGGTCAGCGAGTTCAAGGCCGGGCTGCGGGTCACCACCCCCGAGGCGATGGACGTCGTACGGATGGTGCTCGCCGGACAGGTCCAGCGCGAGCTGGTCGGCCTCCTCAACCAGCACGGCCCCCTCGCCGTCGGCATGACCGGTGAGGACGCCCACACCATCACCGCCACCCAGCACCGGCCCACCATCGACGGCGAATCCGTCGACATCGGCCGGGTCGGCGAGATCACCGCCATCGACACCGGGGCCATCCAGGCGCTGCTGGACGACGGCCGCATCCCGGTCGTCTCCTCCATCGCCCGCTCCGCCGACGACCACCACGTCTACAACGTCAACGCCGACACCGCGGCCGCCGCGCTCGCCGCCGCCCTGGGCGCCGAGACGCTGATGGTCCTCACGGACGTCGAAGGGCTCTACGAGGACTGGCCCAACAGCGACGACGTGATCAGCCGGCTCACCGCCAGCCAGCTGGAGAAGCTGCTGCCCGAGCTGTCCAGCGGCATGGTCCCCAAGATGCAGGGCTGTCTGCACGCCGTGCGCAACGGCGTCGAGACCGCCCGCGTCATCGACGGCCGGGTCCAGCACTCGATCCTGCTGGAGATCTTCACCGACGAGGGCATCGGCACGATGGTCGTGCCGGACGCCTCCAGCGACGTACAGACAGCCGGCGCACAGACAGCCGACGGACACCAGCAGCAGGGGGAATCATGACCGGCACCGGAGCCGAAGGGCTCACCTCGC
Organism: Streptomyces sp. NPDC033165; assembly: GCF_055577965.1. Classification (NCBI taxonomy): domain Bacteria; kingdom Bacillati; phylum Actinomycetota; class Actinomycetes; order Kitasatosporales; family Streptomycetaceae; genus Streptomyces; species Streptomyces sp. NPDC033165. The sequence continues at coordinate 225,612 of NZ_JBVIPK010000005.1, read as the reverse complement.
GCTGGCAGGGCGCGCTGATGGACAACTACGGCGCCCCCCGCCTGCCCCTGGTCCGCGGCGAGGGCGCCCACGTCTGGGACGAGGACGGCAACCGCTACCTCGACTTCGTCGGCGGGATCGCGGTCAACGCCCTCGGCCACGCCCACCCCGCCGTCGTCGAGGCCGTCTCCGCCCAGGTGGCCTCCCTCGGCCACGTATCGAACCTGTTCATCGCCGAGCCGCCCGTCGCGCTCGCCGAGCGGCTGCTCCAGCTGTTCGGCCGCGAGGGCCGGGTCTTCTTCGCCAACTCCGGTGCGGAGGCCAACGAGGCCGCCTTCAAGATCGGCCGGCTCACCGGGCGCACCCGCATGGTCGCCACCGACGGAGGCTTCCACGGCCGGACGATGGGCGCGCTCGCCCTCACCGGACAGCCGGGGAAACAGGAGCCGTTCCGCCCGCTCCCCGGTGACGTCACCCATGTCCCGTACGGGGACGTGGACGCCCTGCGGGCAGCGGTGACCACCGAAACCGCCCTCGTCGTCATCGAGCCGATCCAGGGCGAGAACGGTGTCGTCGTACCGCCCAAGGGCTATCTGGAGGCCGCCCGGGAGATCACCCGCGCGACCGGGACCCTGCTGGTCCTCGACGAGGTGCAGACCGGGATCGGGCGCTGCGGCCAGTGGTTCGAGCACCAGGCCCACCAGGGCGTCGAGCCCGACCTCGTCACCCTCGCCAAGGGGCTCGGCGGCGGTCTGCCGATCGGCGCGACCGTGGCGTTCGGACCGGCCGCTGACCTGATGAAGCCGGGTCACCACGGCACGACGTTCGGCGGGAACCCGGTCGCCTGCGCCGCCGGACTGGCGGTCCTGGACACCCTCGCGGCCGACGGCGTGCTCGACGACGTCAAGCGGCTCGGCGAGAAGATCCGCGACGGAATCGAGGCGCTGGGCCACCCGCTCGTATCCCATGTCCGCGGCAGTGGCCTGCTGCTGGGTATCGTGCTCACCGGACCCCTCGCACCGCAGGTGCAGCAGGCGGCCCAGGGAGCCGGCCTCCTGGTGAACGCGCCCGCCCCCGATGTCGTACGGCTCATGCCGCCACTGATCATCGGTGACGCGGAGGTGGACGCGTTCCTGGAGATCCTGCCGAGCGCTCTCGACGCGGCACACGGGGACGGACGATCCGGAGCATGACCCTCCGGAGAATGAGGCGACGACGATGACCGAGGCGCAGGAAACCGAGCACGGCGGACCGTCCGTGCCGCAGACCCGCACCGCCCGCCACCGCCGGATCGTGGACATCCTGAACCGGCAGCCGGTCCGCTCGCAGAGCCAGCTGGCCAAGCTGCTCGCCGACGACGGGCTGAGCGTCACTCAGGCGACGCTCTCCCGCGACCTCGACGAGCTGGGCGCGGTGAAGATCCGCAACACCGGCGGCGAGCTGATCTACGCGGTGCCCAGCGAGGGCGGATTCCGCACGCCGCAGGCCCCGTTGGGCGGCTCGGCCAAGGAGGAGCGGATGCGCAGGCTCTCGGCCGAACTGCTCATCTCGGCCGAGGCGTCGGCCAATCTCGTGGTGCTCCGTACGCCGCCGGGCGCCGCCCAGTTCCTCGCCTCGGCGATCGACCAGGCCGAGCTGCACGACATCCTCGGCACCATCGCGGGCGACGACACGCTGATGCTCATCAGCCGCGACCCGAACGGCGGCCAGGCGCTCGCCGACCATCTGCTGAGGCTCGCTCAGAACGACCGCTGAGCGGTCCCGTTCAGTACCGCGTGATCGCGGTCGGGCCCGACGAGGTCCCGACCGCGATGTGCGGCCGCCGCTCCGGCTCGGCCCAGGCCAGGATTCCGGCCATCGCCTCCGCGGGGACCGAGACGCATCCGGCCGTCGCCCCGCGCCCGTTCACATGCAGGAAGATCCCGGCGCCCCGGCCGCGTACGGGCTCGTCGTAGTTGAAGCCGATGACCAGCGCCCGGGCGTACTGCGTGCCGTAGGCGACCAGGCGCTCGGCCTCGTCCGCCCGGCAGTCGGCGGGGCGCGGCTCCACCCACCGGTTGTACGCGCGCGAGGCGTTGTCCTGGCACCACCAGGAGCCCTCGGTCACCTTCCGGTACGGGTACGTCGTGCCCGCCGGGGCCTCCTCGATGCCGAAGGCGTACGGCAGGTCGTACAGGCCGGTCGGCGTGGTGCTGGTGCCCTGCTCGCGGGCCGACCCCTCGGCCAGCCCGTTCGCCCCGAACCGCGCGGGCGCGGAACCGGCCTTCGTCCATCTGCCGCCGCGCCGCTCCCACCAGGTCACCGTGCCCGTCGTGGACCCCGTGTGCGGGGCCTCGGCGGTGATGAGCTGGGAGCCGCCCCCCGTGTCCGCCATCCGGTACGGCAGGGGAGGCGGCGTGCCGGCGGGGGCGGCCCCGAGGGAGCCGGTGGCCAGGGCGAGGAGCGCGGCGAAGGTCAGCAGAGGTCGGTGCATGCTCCGGACCGTACGGCGGCCGGGGGCGAGGGCCCACCGGACCTGCTCCGTACGGCCCAGCGGCTCACTCCGGCAGGGAAGCCCCCTTCGGCAGGGGCGGCAGCGGGAGTGGCAGCCCCGGCAGTCCGTCGATGCTCGTCGCGATGTCCGGTTTCTTCGTGAAGTACGCGTCGAGGCTCGCGTCGTCCTCGCGCCGGAAGCGGTCCGCGTGGAGCGCGCGGTCCTCTTCGTAGCTCAGCAGCGGCACGGCGAACCCGCAGGTGTCGCGGATCAGTTCGGCGGTCACCACGATGATCGCGCGCAGTCCGTGCGGGGTGGGGTCGACATCGGGGAAGCGGGCGAGCAGCTCGGTGAACCGGGGGTCGTCACGGAAGACCGGCTCACCGAGGCCGTGGACCCGCACGATGTTCGGCGGTCCCTGGAAGGCGCACCACATGAGCGTGATACGCCCGTTCTCGCGGAGGTGGGCGACGGTCTCCGCGTTGCTCCCGGCGAAGTCCAGGTAGGCCACGGTCCGTTCGTCGAGGACGGCGAACGATCCGGTGACGCCCTTGGGGGAGAGGTTCACGGTGCCCTCGGCGTCCAGTGGGGCGGTGGCCGTGAAGAAGACGGGCTGTTCCTCGATGAAGCTCCTGAGTCATCCGTCAATACGCTCGTATGTTTTTCCCATGGGCTGATTATCAACACTGCCCGATCTCGTGGGGCCTCCGGAATCCCTGCGGCCGCCGGCAGCAGGGCCCGGTACAGGGGGAGCGGGTCGATGCCGCCCTGCCGCAGGACGTAATGCGCGCAGGTCCGCACGACGGCGGAGCGGTCGGCCAGGAGCGGGCGCAGCTCCGGGCTGCCGCCGAACCCCTCCAGCGCCGCTTCCCGGACCCGCCCGTCCGGGTGACACAGGGCCGGTGCGGGCGGAAGGGGCGGTGGCGGCGGTGTACGGGCGCGGCCGAACAGGGCGGACAGCCCCGGCCGCCCCCGCCCCCCCGGCCGACTGGGTCAGGGGCCAGGCGCGGTGGGCGAGGGTCGCCCGTACGGCGGTGCCGAAGGCCACCCATGCCTCGGCCGAGGCGGACTCCAGCGCTTCGTCCGGAGCTGCGCCCCCGGACGCCCGCACCACGGACTCCCGGGCCTTCTCCTCGCTGCTGTTCACGTGGGCCTCCCCTCGTCAGCTGTCGATGCTGGATGCCCACCGGCCCGGAGTGCCGCCTTTTCCGCCGCCCTGACCTGGAGCTTTGACAAGTCATACGAAGGTCTGCATAGTTATGCCCATCAGTGAATGCACCGTAAGGAGAAACCCGTGACCGAGCGCGTCGTACTCGCCTACTCGGGCGGCCTTGACACCTCCGTCGCCATCGGCTGGATCGCCGAGGAGACGGGCGCCGAGGTCATCGCCGTCGCCGTGGACGTCGGACAGGGCGGCGAGGACCTGGACGTCATCCGCAAGCGCGCGCTCGCCTGCGGTGCGGTCGAGGCCGAGGTCGCGGATGCCAAGGACGAGTTCGCCGAGGAGTTCTGCCTCCCGGCGATCAAGGCCAACGCCCTCTACATGGACCGCTATCCGCTGGTCTCGGCCCTCTCCCGGCCGACGATCGTCAAGCACCTCGTCGCCGCCGCCAAGAAGCACAACGCCCAGATCGTCGCCCACGGCTGCACCGGCAAGGGCAACGACCAGGTCCGCTTCGAGGCCGGCATCTCCGCGCTCGGCCCCGACCTGACGTGCATCGCCCCGGTCCGCGACTACGCGATGACCCGGGACAAGGCGATCGCCTTCTGCGAGGAGAAGAACCTCCCGATCGCGACCACCAAGAAGTCCCCGTACTCCATCGACCAGAACGTCTTCGGCCGCGCCGTCGAGACGGGCTTCCTGGAGGACATCTGGAACGCCCCGATCGAGGACATCTACGAGTACACCGCCGACCCCGCCACCCCGCGCGAGGCCGACGAGGTCGTCGTCTCCTTCAAGGAGGGCGTGCCCGTCGCCATCGACGGCCGTCCCGTCACCGTCCTCCAGGCGATCCAGCAGCTCAACGAGCGGGCCGGGGCCCAGGGCATCGGCCGGATCGACATGGTCGAGGACCGGCTCGTGGGCATCAAGTCCCGTGAGGTGTACGAGGCGCCCGGCGCGATCGCGCTGATCACCGCCCACCAGGAGCTGGAGAACGTCACCGTCGAACGCGAGCTGGCCCGCTACAAGCGGCAGGTCGAGCAGCGCTGGGGCGAGCTGGTCTACGACGGCCTGTGGTTCTCCCCGCTCAAGCGCGCGCTGGACGGCTTCATCGACGAGGCCAACCAGCACGTCACCGGCGACATCCGGATGACCCTGCACGCCGGCCGGGCCGTCGTCACCGGCCGGAAGTCCGAGGAGTCGCTGTACGACTTCAACCTCGCCACCTACGACTCGGGCGACACCTTCGACCAGTCCAAGGCGCAGGGCTTCATCGAGATCTTCGGCCTCTCCTCGAAGATCGCGGCCAAGCGCGACCTCGCCTGACGATCTACAGGAGCTTCCCCTTCGCCGTACAGCCGCCTCCCTGCCCGTGCGCGGCGGGGAGGCGGGGAGGCGGCCGCATATTCGCACCCTTGCCCATGAGGAGCACGCAGTGAGCAGCAACAACGGTGACGTCCGGCTCTGGGGCGCCCGGTTCGCCGACGGACCGGCTGAGGCCCTGGCCAGGCTGTCCGCCTCCGTCCACTTCGACTGGCGGCTCGCGCCGTACGACATCGCCGGCTCCCGCGCCCACGCGCGCGTCCTCAACAAGGCGGGCCTCCTCGCCGAGGACGAGCTGACCCGGATGCTCTCCGGGCTCGACCGGCTCGAAGCCGACGTCACGGACGGCTCGTTCACCGGAACCGTCGCCGACGAGGACGTCCACACCGCCCTGGAACGCGGACTGCTGGAGCGCCTCGGCCCTGACCTCGGCGGCAAACTGCGGGCCGGACGGTCGCGGAACGACCAGATCGCCACCCTCTTCCGGATGTACCTGCGCGACCACGCCCGGATCATCGGCGGCCTGCTCGCCGAGCTTCAGGGCGCGCTGGTCGGCCTCGCCGAGGCCCACCCGGACGTGGCGATGCCGGGCCGCACCCACCTCCAGCACGCCCAGCCCGTGCTCTTCGCCCACCATGTGCTGGCCCATGTGCAGTCCCTGTCCCGGGACGCCGAGCGGCTGCGCCAGTGGGACGAGCGCACGGCCGTCTCCCCGTACGGCTCCGGGGCCCTCGCCGGGTCCTCGCTCGGGCTCGACCCCGAGGCGGTCGCCGCCGACCTGGGCTTCGAGCACGGCTCGGTCGCCAACTCCATCGACGGCACCGCCTCGCGGGACTTCGTCGCGGAGTTCGCGTTCATCACCGCGATGATCGGCGTGAACCTCTCCCGGATCGCGGAGGAGGTCATCATCTGGAACACGAAGGAGTTCTCCTTCGTCACCCTGCACGACGCCTTCTCCACCGGCTCCTCGATCATGCCGCAGAAGAAGAACCCCGACATCGCCGAGTTGGCCCGGGGCAAGTCCGGCCGCCTCATCGGCAATCTGACCGGCCTGCTCGCCACGCTCAAGGCGCTCCCGCTCGCGTACAACCGGGACCTCCAGGAGGACAAGGAGCCCGTCTTCGACTCCTGCGACCAGCTGGAGGTCCTGCTGCCCGCCTTCACCGGCATGATGGCCACCCTCACCGTCAACCGCGAGCGCATGGAGGAGCTGGCCCCGGCGGGCTTCTCGCTCGCGACCGACATCGCGGAGTGGCTGGTCAAGCAGGGTGTCCCCTTCCGGGTCGCGCACGAGGTGGCGGGCGCCTGCGTGAAGGAGTGCGAGCAGCACGGCATCGAGCTCGACCAGCTCACCGACGAGCAGTTCGCCGCGATCTCCGAGCACCTCACCCCCGAGGTGCGCACCGTCCTCAACGTGCGGGGCGCCCTCGCCTCCCGCAGCGGCCGGGGCGGCACCGCGCCCTTGGCCGTCGCCGTACAGCTGGCCGAGGTGAAGCGGGACCTGGAGGTCCAGACGGCCTGGGCGGCCGCCCGCTCGTAGGACGCCACAGCCGTACGCACGGTGCCGTCACAGGCGTACGAAAGGCGTCGCGGGCTACGTTGACCGGGGTAGGAGTATCCGCAACCGACCCCGAGGAGCCCGCGATGCCCTTCACCGCCCTGGCCACCGCGACGACCCCGACCGCCCACATCGGACTGGGCCTCGCAGCCGTCGGGAGGCCCGGATACATCAACCTCCACCGCGACCGGGACCTGCCGGAAGGCCGGGATGCGGACGCCCTGCGCGCCCGTACGCACGAGCTGCTGGACGCGGCGTACGCGCAGGGCGTCCGGTACGTCGACACGGCCCGCTCCTACGGCCGCGCCGAGGAGTTCCTCGGTGAGTGGCTGGACGCCCGGCCCTCCTTCACCGACCTCGTCGTCGGCTCCAAGTGGGGGTACACCTACACCGCCGACTGGAGCGTCGTGGCCGAGGTCCACGAGGTGAAGGACCACAGCCTCGCCACCTTCGAGCGGCAGCGCGCCGAGACCCGCGAACTCCTCGGGGACCGGCTCGACCTCTACCAGATCCACTCGCTCACCCCCGACAGCCCGGCCCTCGCCGACAAGGAGCTCCACGAACGCCTGGCCGCACTCGCCGCCGAGGGGGTCGCCGTCGGGTTCTCCACCAGCGGTCCCGCCCAGGCGGACGCCATCCGGGCCGCGCTCGCCGTCACGGTCGACGGCGTCCCCCTCTTCCGTACCGTCCAGGCCACCTACAACGCTCTGGAGACCTCGGCCGCCCCCGCTCTCGCCGAGGCCCACGACGCCGGGCTCACCGTGATCGTCAAGGAGGGCATGGCCAACGGGCGGCTCGCCGGGGACGAGGCCCCCGCCGTGTTCCAGGAGATCGCCGCCGACGCGGGGGTGGGCGGCGACGCGGTGGCCCTGGCGCTCGTCCTGCACCAGCCGTGGGCCGGGGTCGTCCTCTCCGGCGCCGCCACCGTCACCCAGCTCGCCGGAAACCTGCACGCCCCCGTCGTCGACCTCGACGAGGAGCAGCGGGCCCGGCTGGACGCCCTGGTCGAGGACCCGGAGGCCTACTGGCGGCACCGCGCGGCCCTGCCCTGGCACTGAACCGAGGCGCGGCCACCGTCAGGGGCTCGTGAGGACCACCAGCCGCTGCGTCGCCCGGGTCATCGCGACATAGCGGTCCACCGCCCCCTCGATCCCCGCGCCGAACGCCTCCGGGTCCACGAGCACGACCAGGTCGAATTCGAGCCCCTTCGCCAGCTCCGGGCTCAGCGACCGCACGCGGGCCGTCCCCCGGAACGCGGGGGCGCCGATGACGCAGGCCGTCCCTTCGGCGTGCTCCGCGAGCCAGGCGCCGAGCACCGCGTCCAGGTCCGAGGCGGAACCGTGGGCGACGGGGAGGCCGCCGTCACGGACGGACGCCGGCACGTTGGCATCCGGCAGCACGGCCCGGATCACCGGCTCTGCCTCGGCCATGATCTCCCGCGGCGTCCGGTAGTTGATGCTCAGGGAGGCCAGGGTGATCCGGTCGAGCCCGACCCGCTCCAGCCGCTCCCGCCACGGCTCGGTGAACCCGTGCCGGGCCTGCGCACGGTCCCCGACGATCGTGAAGCTCCGGGACGGGCAGCGGGCCAGCAGCATCTGCCACTCGGCGTCGGTCAGCTCCTGCGCCTCGTCCACGACGATGTGGGCGAACGGCCCGGCGAGCAGGTCGGGCGCGATACCGCTCGCCCCTTCCACGTCGTCCAGGGAGTTCCTCAGGTCCTGGCCGTGCAGCATCATCAGCGCGCCCTCCCCGTCCGCGTCCGCCTCGGCCAGGGTCTCGTCGGCCAGCAGACTGTCGATGACCTGGGCCATCCGCTCGCGCTCCGCGGCGGCGGCCGCCTCCCGCCGACGCCTGCGCACCGAAGCCTCCGGGTCGCCTAGCCGCTGCCGTGCCGCGTCCAGGACCGGCAGGTCGGACACCGTCCAGGCCTGCGGGTCCGCCCGCTGCAACCTGCGTACGCCCTCGGGGCTCAGCCAGGGCGCGCACTTACGCAGATACGCGGGGACCGACCACAGGTCCCCGACGAGATCGGCCGCCTCGATCAGGGGCCAGGCCCGGTCGAAGGCCGCGAGCAGCTCCCGGTTCTGCCGCAGGGACGCCCGGAGCTGCTCCTCGGGGGCATCGCCGTCGTGCTTGTCCACGAGGATCGTGAGCAGCTCGTCCCAGATCCGGTCGCGCGCCTCGTTGTGCGGAGTGCCGGGGTCGGCCGCCTCGAACGCCGAGGCCCAGTCGGCGGGGCTCAGCCGGATGTCGGACCAGTGCGTCTCGACCCGCAGCCCCGTGGCGGGCGGCTCCTCGTAGAACCGGACGGCGGGCTCGATCGCCTTCACCAGGTCCGCGGACGCCTTGAGGCGGGCCACTTCCGGATCGGTCTCGACTCCCGCCCCGGCCCCCTCGGCGACGAGGTCTTGCAGGGTGCAGGTCTGGACACCCTCCTCTCCCAGGCTCGGGAGCACATCGGCGACGTACCCCAGGTAGGGCCGGGACGGGCCGATGAACAGCACCCCGCCCCGGCGGTGACCGAGGCGCGGATCGGAGTGGAGGAGATACGCGGAGCGGTGCAGGGCGACGACGGTCTTCCCCGTGCCCGGGCCGCCGTCGACGACGAGGGCGCCCCGGGAGCCCGCCCGGATGATGGCGTCCTGGTCGGCCTGGATGGTGCCGAGCACATCGCGCATCCGGGCCGAGCGGTTGTCGCCCAGGCCCGCGATGAAGGCGGACTGGTCGTCGAGCGCGGCATGCCCGGCCAGGGCGTCCGCCGTGAACACCTCGTCCCAGTAGTCGCTGATCCGGCCGCCGGTCCAGCGGTACCGGCGGCGGCTCGCCAGCCCCATCGGGTTGGCGTGGGTGGCTCCGAAGAACGGTTCGGCGGCGGGGGAGCGCCAGTCGATCAGCAGTCGGCGGCCCGTGCTGTCGGTCAGGCCGAGCCGTCCGACGTACACCGGGGCGGAGCCGTCCGCAGCGGCCATGTGCCCGAGGCACAGGTCCACGCCGAAGCGGCGCAGGGTGCGCAGCCGGGTGCTGAGCCGGTGGATCTCCGCGTCCCGGTCCATCGCCTGACGCCCGCCGCCGCCCGGCGCCCGGCGTTCGGCGTCGAGGCGCTCGGACAGCTCGGCGATCGACGCCTCCAGACACCGGGCGATGGCGGCGAAGTGGTCCTCGTCGTCGGCGACCAGGGCCGGGTCGGCCTTGGCGGCGAGGCGGTCGGGGAGGTTGAAGGCACTGGTGGTGGTCAGGGGTTTCACGTCGTCAGTTCCGATCTCACGTTCGTCCGTACAAGGCGGCCCTCTCCGGCCTTCTCCGGCCTGTCCCGGCTCTCCGGGGCGCGGCGGTGCTTCAGCCCGCGGGTGCGCCGAACCACCGCACCAGCGCGTCCGGCAGCCCCGCCGGGTCCTGCCCGGCCCAGGCCACATGGCCGTCGGGCCGCAGCAGCACGGCCGGCACGTCCAGCTCCTCCGCACGGTCGACCACGTGGTCGACCCGGTCCTCCCAGCCCGCCGCCGACAGCTCGCCGGTCCGGTCGAGCAGCAGTCCGCGGCCCCTGCGCATCAGCTCGTACAGGCGGCCCCGCTTCAGTGTCAGGTCCCGCATGCGGCGGCCGAGGAGTTCGTGCCCCTCGCCGAGGTCGTAGTGGACGTCGACCGCGGTGACCATGCCGGTCAGGTAGCGGTTCACCTCCTCGAAGTCCATCAGCCGCGAGAGCAGCTCCCGCAGCGCGGTCGCACCGGCGTCCGTGCCCAGCAGCTTCATCTGCGCCCGGGTGTTGTCCAACACCCGCGCGCCCACCGGGTGCCGCTCGGTGTGGTAGCTGTCCAGCAGCCCCTCCGGCGCCCAGCCGTTGACCTCGGCAGCCAGCTTCCAGCCGAGGTTGAACGCGTCCTGCACACCGAGGTTGAGCCCCTGCCCACCGGTCGGCGGATGGATATGGGCCGCGTCCCCGGCCAGCAGCACCCGGCCGACCCGGTAGCGCTCGGCCTGCCGGGTGGCATCGCCGAACCGGGACAGCCAACGGGGCGAGTGGACACCGAAGTCGGTGCCCGCCACGGCCCGCAGCCGCTGCCGGAACTCCTCCAGGGTCGGCGCGGCAGCCCGGTCCCCGGCCACCTCGGCGGCGGGCACGATGACGCGGAAGGTGCCGTCCCCGTTGGGGATGGTGCCGAAGCGCAGGTGCGTCCGGCGAACCTCCTGGACGACGGCGGCGACCGTCTCCTGGTCCTCGGCCATCTCCATGTCGCCGAGCAGCGTCTCGGCCGTGGCGGGTTCGCCGGGGAAGGCGACGCCGAGCTGCCTGCGTACGGTGCTGCGGCCGCCGTCGCACCCGACGAGGTACCGGGAGCGCAGCCGCGTGCCGTCCGCCAGCTCGACGGTGACCCCGTCGGCGGCGGACTGGCTCAGCCCGGTCACTTCGCAGCCGCGCCGGATCTCGGCGCCGAGCTCGACGGCCCGCTCGCCGAGCAGCCGTTCGGTGACCGGCTGGAGCGTTGACAGCCCGTACGGGTGCGCGGTGTCCAGCCGCTCCGGCCACGGCTTCTGGATGCCGCCGAAGAACCCGCCGACCTGGAACGTCTCGCTCACCGCGAGGAACCGGTCCAGCAGCCCCCGCTGGTCCATCACCTCGACGCTGCGCACATGCAGGCCGCGCCCCCGCGACTCCCGGGTCGGCTCGGTCAGCTTCTCCAGGACGACCGTGCGCACTTCGGCCAGCCGCAGCTCGCAGGCCAGCATCAGCCCGGTCGGTCCACCGCCGACGACGATTACGTCGGCGTCTGCGCCCATATCTGGGCCTGCGTCGATCATCACTATTCCGCCCCTGTCGACGTCGAATCTCCGGAAGCCACCGGTGTATCCGGGCTTCGGCCGACGATTCTGCGGCCTTTGGGGGGCCTTGCCGCAAGGCCCCCCATGCGCTATAAGTTGAGAGTGGCAAGGAGTGGGTTCACCTCCTGCCGATCCCGCCGCTCGTCCCGGCACCCTCCCCGCGGGTGACCGTCGCCGCGTCTCCCCGCATCTCCTCAGGGTCGTCCGTGACCCCGGGTCCCTTCATGGCCGGGACCTTCATGAGCCACGACCGGGACCTTCATGACCTCTCGGTGAGACATTGGTGTCTCAAATGGGTTATGGTTGTCTCATGACTCTCGACCGTGAGCAGGTGCTGCGCAGCGCCGCCGCCCTGCTGTCCCACAAATCGACCGCCACCATGGACGAGGTCGCCAGGGCAGCCGGTATCGGCCGGGCCACCCTCCACCGTCACTTCGCCGGGCGAGACGCCCTGGTGAAGGCGCTGGAGGATCTCGGCATCCAGGAGTTCGAGGCAGCCCTCGACACCGCCCGGCTCGACGAAGGCACCTCCGATGAGGCGCTGCGCCGCCTCATCGCCGCCGTCGAGCCCAGCGCCGGACTCCTCTCCTTCCTCGTCAACGAGAACCAGCTCTTCGAGGGCGACGAGGTCAACGAGGGCTGGAACCGGGCCGACGCCCGTGTCTCCGCCTTCTTCCGCCGTGGCCAGGAGCGCGGCGAATTCCGTATCGACCTCACCCCCGCCTGGCTGACCGAGGCCCTCTACGGGCTCGTCGGCACCGGCGCCTGGGCCGTCCAGGTGGGACGGGTCGCCGCACAGGACTTCCAGTACATGGTCGTCGAGCTGCTGCTCGGCGGAGCCCGCCGGAGCGTGGAGCAATGACCAGCATCGACCAGCACCCGAAGACCGTGGACGAGGTACGCCGCCCGGGGCGGTGGATCGCGCTCGCCGTGCTCGTCCTCGCCGTGCTGCTGGTGGCCGTCGACGCCACCGTGCTGGGGCTCGCCACCCCGTTCCTCAGCGAGGACCTCGCGCCCACCGGCACCCAGCTGCTCTGGATCGGTGACGTCTACTCCTTCGTCATCGCCGGACTGCTCGTCTCGATGGGCAGCCTAGGCGACCGCATCGGCCGCAAGAAGCTGCTGCTGATCGGTGCCGTGGCGTTCGGCGCGGTGTCCGTGCTCAACGCGTACGCGACCACGCCCGAGATGATGATCGTGGCCCGGGCGCTGCTCGGGGTCGCGGGCGCCACCCTGATGCCGTCCACCCTCGCCCTGATCCGCAACCTCTTCCACGACCCGCGCGAGCGCAGCCTCGCCATCGGTATCTGGGGCGCGATGGCCTCGGCGGGCGCGGCCGTGGGCCCGGTCGTCGGCGGATTCCTGCTGGAGCACTTCTGGTGGGGCTCGGTCTTCCTGATCAACCTGCCCGTGATGGCCGTGCTCGTGGTCGTCGGCATCAAGCTGATCCCGGAGTCCAGGAACCCGGCCCCCGGCCCGTGGGACATGCTCAGCGTCGGGCTCTCCCTGGTCGGCATGATCGGCGTCGTGTACGCCATCAAGGAGACGGCCTCGCACGGGCTGAGCTGGGAGGCCGGTGCGGCAGCCGTCCTCGGTGCCGTCGCGCTCACCTGGTTCGTGCGCAGGCAGCTGAGGCTGCCCGCGCCCCTCCTGGACATGCGGCTCTTCCACCACCGGGGCTTCTCCGGCGCGGTCCTCGCGGACCTGCTGACCATCCTCGGCCTGTCCGGTCTGGTCTTCTTCCTCTCCCAGTTCCTGCAACTGGTGCAGGGCCGGGGGCCGCTGGAGGCGGGGCTCGCCGAACTGCCGGCGGCCATCGGCGCGGTGACCGCCGGTCTGCTGGCCGGATTCGCCGCCCGCCGGTTCTCGGTGCGCTCGGTTGTGGCGGGCGGACTCGGCGCGGTCGGTCTCGCGCTCGGCACGGTGACCCTGCTCGACCAGCACACCGGCTACCCGCTGCTGGGCTCCATGCTGCTGGTCGTCGGTGTCGGCGCCGGATTCTCCTTCACCGTCACCGCCGACGTCATCCTCTCCAGCGTCCCCAAGGAGCAGGCGGGCTCGGCCTCCGCGGTCTCCGAAACGGCGTACGAACTCGGTGCGGCCCTCGGCATCGCCCTGCTCGGCTCCATCGTCACCGGCGTCTACCGGGGCTTCCCGACCCCGGTCGGCACCCCCGCCGACGTCGAGTCGGCCGCCCACGAATCGCTGGGGGGAGCCGTCGAGGCAGCCACGGCGCTGCCCGCCGCCCAGGCCGGCCCGCTGGTCTCCGCGGCGCAGGAGGCGTTCGTCGACGGGCTGCGGTCCGCCGCGGGCGTCGGCGCGGCAGTGCTGCTCGCGGCGGCCGTCGCCTCCTGGTTCCTGCTGCGGGGCCAGAAGCTGGAGGACGGCGTCGAGCACCCGTAGCCGCAGCCGTTCACAGTGAAAGGCCCGCACCCCGTTTCCTTCCGGGGTGCGGGCCCTTCCGCCTACCAGGCTCTACGCGCTCAGGCGGCCTTGGCCTTCGTCGCGTACATGTCCACGTACTCCTGGCCGGACAACCGCATCACCTCGGACATCACCGAGTCGGTCACCGCCCGCAGCACATAGCGGTCGCGGTCCATGCCCTCGTAGCGCGAGAACTCCATCGGCTCGCCGAAACGCACCGTCACCTTGCCCGGCCGGGGCAGCCCCGCGCCGCCCGGCTGGAGCTTGTCGGTCCCGATCATCGCGAACGGGACCACCGGGGCGCCCGTCATCAGGGTCAGCCGCGCGATGCCCGTACGGCCCCGGTAGAGCCGGCCGTCGGGGGAGCGGGTGCCCTCCGGGTAGATCGCGAAGGCCTGGCCCTCCTCCAGTACCCGGCGCCCGGTCATCAGCGCCGCGACACCGCCCCGGCCGCCGTCCCGGTCCACCGGGATCATTCCGGCGCCGGTGAAGAACCAGGCCATCAGCCGGCCCTTGAGGCCCTTGCCCGTGACGTACTCGTCCTTGCCGATGTAGAAGACCGGCCGGTCGACGCAGACCGGCATGACCATCGAGTCGATGAAGGTGAGGTGGTTGCCCGCGAGGATCACCGGCCCGGTCCCGGGGATGTTCTCGACGCCCTCCACCTGTGGGCGGAACATCAGGCGCAGAATCGGTCCGAGCACTGCCTTGAAGACCGTGAGACGGGACAACGGGTTCCTCCGGTGTGGTGGCCGGGCCGGCCGCGGTGGACTGGATGGGGTGGAACGGGCGGTGGCCGGAGCCGACGGGCGATGGTCGTGCAGGTGAGGACGATACTCGCGGGTATGAGCTGATCGCACATCGGGTTCACGTAGCGGATACGCGGTGTTGACGTGTGTTTCCGCCATGTTGGCCGTCGATCCGCCCTCCCGTACGCCTCCCAGCCTACGATCGGGCCTCGTTCGACCGGTCCCGGACATCACCGAGCGAGGAGCATTCATGACGGAGCGTGCCCGCACGACCCCTGGCCGACGGACCCTGCTGGGCGCCGCAGTCCTCGGCACGGCGGCCCTGGGGCTGCCCGGCGCGGCCCACGCCACCGGGCACGGACCCGGGCACGGTGGCGGCCACGGGCATGGCGGCGGCCATGGATCACTGCGCGAGCTGCCCGTCCCGACGGTCATCGGCCACCGCGGGGCCAGCGGCTACCGCCCCGAGCACACCCTCGGCTCCTACCAGCTGGCCCTCGACATGGGCGCGCACATCGTCGAGCAGGACCTCGTCCCCACCAAGGACGGCCACCTCGTCTGCCGCCACGAGAACGACATCACCGCCACCACGGACGTCGCCGACCACCCCGGGTTCGCGGACCGCAGGACCACCAAGACGATCGACGGTGTCTCCTCCACCGGCTGGTTCACCGAGGACTTCACCCTCGCCGAGCTCAAGACCCTGCGCGCCAAGGAGCGCATCCCCGGCAACCGCCCGGACAACACCCTCTACGACGGCCGCTGGACGGTTCCCACCTTCGACGAGGTCCTGCGCTGGGCGGACAAGGAGGGGCGCAGGCGCGGCAGGCCTGTCTGGCTGTACGTGGAGACCAAGCACCCCACCTACTTCCGGAAGCTCGGCCTCGGCCTGGAGGAGCCGCTCGCCCGGCTGCTGCGCCGCCACGGCCGCCACCGCAAGAACTCCCCGCTCATCCTCCAGTCCTTCGAGCCCAGCTCGGTCCAGCGCCTCGCCCGTCTGGTCGGCACCCCGCGGATCGTCCTGCTGTCCGGCCCGAAGTCGCGCCCCTGGGACTTCGTCGAGTCCGGCGACCCGCGCACGGTGGCCGATCTGGTGAAGCCCGCCGGGCTGAAGTGGATCGCCTCGTACGCTCAAGGCATCGGCCCCACCCTCGACCTGGTCATCCCCAAGGACGCCTCGGGACGGCTCACCACCCCGACCACGCTCGTACGGGACGCGCACGCCAGGGGACTGCTGCTGCACCCGTACACGCTGCGCAACGAGAACGGCTTCCTGCCCGCCGACTTCCGGCGCGGCACCGACCCCAACGCCTACGGCGACGTCTTCGGGGCCTGCGCCGCGTACTTCGCCACCGGCATCGACGGCATCTTCGCCGACCAACCGGACACCGCACTGCTCGCGGCGGCCGACTCCAAGGGGCGCTGACCGCGTACGGGGGCGATGTGCGGGGGCGACGGGGGCCCGGTCGGGACGACGGGCCGCCCGCCGTCAGCAGTCCGCCCCGCCGTGCCCCGGTCGGGTGGTGAGACGCCCGAGGGGCAACCGGCCGCCGCCACCGGTACGTCCGCCGGGACATGACGCTTCTCGATCATGAACCCGACTCAGCGGCCACCGCCCTCGTCGTCCGCGCCTTACAGCCCCTGGTGCGCGCGGAGGCGCGGGCCGAGGCTCCCGCCGCCGGGCTCGACCCCGCCGACCTCGAACAGGGCGTCTGGCTGCGGCTGCTGGAGCGCCCCGACGCGGCCGGACCGCCCGCCGACCCGGCGCGCTGGGTGCGCGACACCGTACGCGCGGAGGCCCGCCGGGGGCGCCGCACCGCCCGGCGGGAACGCCCCTACGCCGGAACGGAGCCCGCCGCCGGACCGGCCGCCTGCCCGGAGCGTGCCGCGCTCGGGGCCGCTGAACGCCGGGCGCTGCGCGCCGCGGTGGCCCGGCTGCCCGGACACTGCCCCCGGCTCCTGGAGGCGTTGCTCGCCCCCAGCGACCCGACCTACCGGGAAATCGCAGGGGAGTTGGGTATGTCACAGGGGAGTTTGGGACCGATCCGTTCCCGTTGCCTTGGATGTCTGCGCAGAATGCTCGCTGCGGAGGTTGTCGCTCCTTCCGTGCGGGGAAAGGAGCGGTAGGCAACCGGCGGACAGGTGAGCGGGAGGCGTGCACACATGGGCATGAGCGTGACCATCTCGGCGGCGACGGCACAGGACGTCGAGCAGATCTTCAGACTTCAGTACCTCTGCTTCCAGCGCGAGGCGGAGCTGTACGACAACTACCGGATCGACCCGCTCGTCCAGACCCTCGACGCGCTGCGTGCCGAAGTCGCCGACGACCTGGTGTTCGTGGCCCGGCTCGGCGACGAAGTCGTCGGTTCGGTACGCGGTTTCACCGACGCCGAGGGCACGGGCCTGATCGGCAAGCTCTGTGTGCACCCCCGCCTCCAGGGGCACGGCCTCGGCTCCCGGCTGCTGTTCGCCGCCGAGTCGGCACTGTCGGCCGAGCGGGCGGCGATCCGCTTCCGGCTGCACAGCGGGCACCGCAGCGAGACCAATCTGCGGCTCTGCCGACGGGCCGGGTACGCCCGAGTGGGAGCCGTGACCGGGGCGGACGGCGTCCAGCTCATCCTGCTGGAGAAGGAGGCCGCGGACCGGCACTACGTGGCCAGCGCCTGACCGGCACCATGCCGCCGGCGCCTGAGGGCGGGTCACACCGTCTTGCGCCGGAGAGGGCGGGCCACGCCTTCGAGACGGGTCACGCCATGGAGGCGGTCACGCCTTCTTCGCGCGCCGCAGCCAGATCATCCCGGTGACCGGCAGGATCACCGGGATGAACAGGTAGCCCATCCCGAAGTCCGACCACACCGTCGAGTCGGGGAAGGCGGACGGCTCGGCCAGCGTCCACGCGCCGACGACCAGCACGCCGAGGAGCTCGGCCGCGCAGCACACCAGCGCTGCCCGCCGGGCCTTCTCGCCGCCGCGCACCAGGGAGTAGGTGATGAAGCCGTACACCACGGCCGCGACGGCCGACAGCGTGTAGGCGAGCGGGGCGCGGTCGAAGCCCCTGATCATCTCGACGATCGAGCGGGATGCCGCCGCGACCGTGAACACGCCGTAGAACCAGACCAGGACCCGGCCCGGGCCGGTGCCCAGCTCGAAGGACGGCTTCGCCGCCGGGTCCGCCTCGGGACGGTCGGTGTCGCTCACGTCAGTTTCCCCAGATGTCGTAGAGCCGCACTTCGAGCACCGCGAGCACGAGCGCACCCGCCGCCACCGTCACCGAGCCCCAGCGGGTCCGCTCCGACAACGACAGGAATCCGGCCGCCGGCACAGCCGCGAAGGAACCGATCAGGTAGGCGATGAAGACCGTCGTCCCCTGCTCCGGCCGCTCCCCACGCGCCAGCTGCACGACGCCCACCACCAACTGGGCCAGCGCCAGGACGGAGACGATCGCCATCCCGATGAAATGCCAGTCCTTCGTCGGCTGGTCCCGGTAGGCGGCATGTCCGCACCAGGCGGCGAGGGCGAGCGCGGTCACGGCGACCGCGACCGTCAGGGCGTCAAGCATGCAGTGAGGGTATTACGGACGGAATGCCCGCCCGCGTGCGACCCCGGGCCTGAGGCGTACGGGCGGTTCGGGGGCACCGGCGGCGGAGATCGTGGCCTTGGCCACAACCGGCGGCAGGAGTTCCGTATCCCGGGCACCCGCACCGCACCGGACGAACCCTTGGATGGCCCGTATCGTCGCAGGTCACAGCTTTGTTCCGAGGATCGGGCGACAGGGCCGGAACGGGAACCTCCGGCAGTCCACCGCTGTCCGCTATCCGGACAACGTCGTTCACGGGCACCGCACGTCTGTTTTACTTGGCCCATGACCACGACGAGCAGCCGCACCCTTGCGACCGAGGCGATCAGCACGCCCGGTGCTCGTTGTATGTGTCGAATGCGCGCCTTCTGAGGGCCCCCGCCTGAGCCTCGCGCCCCGAAGCGAGACCGAGCCTGCGCCGTTTGCCCCCTGTGGAACGAGCCTGCCCGCGCATGTGCTGCCTCCCGGCCGACCGCCGTCCTCAGCCGTGCCGAGACGTAACCGGCCGACCAGCCAGAACAGTCTCTTCAGACGATTGCCCCGTGCCCGGCGGACACCGCGCCGCGCACTCGACAGTGACGGAAACCCCTGTGATCACCACTACGGGCCTCACGAAGGTCTACCAGTCGCGCGACCGTGAGGTCACCGCACTCGACGGCGTCGACCTGCACGTCCGCGAAGGCGAGGTGTACGGCGTCATCGGACAGAGCGGCGCCGGAAAGTCCTCCCTGATCCGCTGCGTCAACCTCCTGGAACGTCCCACCTCCGGCACCGTGACGGTGGCGGGCCAGGACCTCACCGCCCTGGCCGGCCGCGGCCGACGCGCGAGCGCCGAGCTGCGCCGGGCCCGCACCCGTATCGGCATGGTCTTCCAGCACTTCAACCTGCTGGACTCCCGCACGGTGCTGGACAACGTGGAACTGCCGCTGGAGATCCTCGGGGTCTCCGGCCAGGAGCGCACCCGCAAGGCCAAGGACCTCCTCGACCTGGTCGGCCTCGCCGACAAGGCCAAGGCCTACCCCGGTCAGCTCTCCGGCGGCCAGAAGCAGCGCGTGGGCATAGCCCGCGCCCTGGCGGGCGACCCCAAGGTGCTGCTCTCGGACGAGGCGACCTCCGCGCTCGACCCCGAGACCACCCGCTCCATCCTCCAGCTGCTGCGCGACCTCAATCGGCAGCTCGGCCTGACGGTCCTGCTCATCACCCACGAGATGGACGTCGTCAAGACCATCTGCGACTCCGCGGCGCTCATGCAGCGCGGCCGGATCGTCGAGTCCGGGACCGTCGGCGAACTCCTCGCCACCCCCGGCTCCGAACTGGCCCACGAGCTGTTCCCGGTCGGCGGCACCGCCTCCGGCCCCGACCGTACGGTCGTCGACGTCACCTTCCACGGGGAGTCGGCCTCGCAGCCGGTCATCTCCCAGCTCTCCCGTACGTACAACATCGACATCTCGATCCTCGGCGCGGCGATGGACACCGTGGGCGGCAAGCAGATCGGGCGGATGCGCATCGAGCTGCCCGGCCGCTTCGAGGAGAACGTCGTGCCGATCGGCTTCCTGCGCGAGCAGGGCCTCCAGGCCGAGGTCGTCGAGACCGAGACCGAGACCGAGCCGAAGAACCCCGCCGCCACCGCCGACGTCGTGCCGGAACAGCCGACCGCCCCGCTCACCAAGGAGGTCGTCAAGTGACCTGGTCCGAAATGCAGCCGCTGCTCACCCAGGGCACCGTCGACACCCTCTACATGGTGCTGTGGTCGGCGCTGGCCACCGTCGTCGGCGGACTGCCGCTCGGCGTCCTGCTGGTCCTCACCGACAAGGGCGGACTGCTGCAGAACACCGTGGTGAACAAGGTCATCGGGGTCATCGTGAACATCGGCCGCTCACTGCCGTTCATCATCCTGCTGATCGCCCTGATCCCCTTCACCACCTGGGTCGTCGGCACCTTCATCGGCCCCACCGCGATGATCGTCCCGCTGGCCGTCGGCGCCATCCCGTTCTTCGCCCGGCTCGTCGAGACGGCGATCCGGGAGGTCGACCACGGGCTCGTGGAAGCGGTCCAGTCGATGGGCGGCTCGATCCCCACGATCGTCCGCAAGGTGCTCCTGCCGCAGGCCCTGCCCTCGCTCGTCTCGGGCGTCACCACCACCCTCATCGTGCTCATCGGCTACTCCGCGATGGCCGGTGCGGTCGGCGGCGAAGGGCTCGGCTCCAAGGCCGTCACCTACGGATTCCAGCGCTTCGACAACCAGTTCATGCTGATCACCGTCGCGCTGCTGATCGTCATCGTCACCGTGATCCAGCTGATCGGCGACCTCACCGTCCGGCTGCTGGCCCGCCGAGGCCGCACCGCCTCCTGAGGCCCGCCGGGCCCCCTGAACCTCCCTTCCCCACCAAGTCCGAACTCCTTGTCCGGACGCACCACCACCAGTAGGAAAGAGGCACTTTTCGTGCGCAAGAACATCAAGATCACCGCAGCCGCCGCTTCCGCCGCCGCCCTCGCCCTCGGTCTGAGCGCCTGCGGTACGGACTCCGACCCGGCCTCCTCCAAGAGCGGGACCGGCGCCGGCGCCGACACCTCCAAGGCCCTGGTCGTCGCCGCGTCCCCGACGCCGCACGCCGACATCCTGAACTTCGTCAAGAAGAACCTGGCGGAGAAGGAGGGCCTCAAGCTGGAGGTCAAGGAGTTCACGGACTACGTCCTGCCGAACACCGCCACCCAGAACGGCCAGGTCGACGCCAACTTCTTCCAGCACAAGCCCTACCTGGACGACTTCAACAAGAAGAACGGCACCACCATCGTCCCGGTCGTCGACGTCCACCTGGAGCCGCTGGGGCTCTACTCCAAGACGGTCAAGGACCTCAAGGACATCAAGTCCGGCCAGACCATCGCCGTCCCCAACGACACCACCAACGGCGGCCGCGCCCTCCAGCTGCTCGCCGAGAACGGCCTGATCACCCTCAAGGACGGTGTCGGCACCAGCGCCAAGCTGAGCGACATCACCGACAAGAAGGGCCTGGAGTTCAAGGAGCTGGAGGCCGCCACCGTGCCCCGCGCCCTGAACGACGTGGACGCCGCCGTCATCAACGGCAACTACGCCATCGAGGCCAAGCTCTCCCCGGCCGAGGACTCCCTCGCCCTGGAGAAGGCCGAGGGCAACCCGTACGCCAACTTCCTCGCGGTGAAGGAAGGCAACGAGAAGGCCCCGCGCGTCGAGAAGCTCGCCAGGCTCCTCAACTCCGACGAGGTCAGGAAGTTCATCGAGGACACCTACCAGGGCTCGATCGTCCCGGCCTCCGGCGCCCCCGCCAAGTCCTGACGCCCGCACCGGACTTGCCGACGGAGCCCCGCCCCTCCCGCCCGGGAGGGGCGGGGCTCCGTCGTGCGGACCCGCCCATGCACAACGCCGCACCGATGCTGCATGCTGTGCTTTTACCCGGTCTTCGGCATGGAGCTGCGCATGACTACCACCTTTCCGTCCATCTCCATCAGCACGGACAGGTTGGTGATGCGTCCCTTCGAGATGGCCGACATCCCCGCGTACATCGAGATGATGAACGACGAGATGGTCACCGCGTGGACCGACGGACCGCACCCGTACACCCAGGTCGACGCCGAACGCTGGGTCCGCAGGATCGCTCCTGCGGAACGCACCACCGGCCACGGCATCGTCTTCGCGGTCACCGAATTCCTCACTCAGCGACTCGTCGGCAGCGTCCGCCTCCTCAGCACCGACTGGCGCACCCTGTCCACCGAGGTCCGCTACATCACCGCCCCCTGGGCCCGGGGCGAGGGGTACGCCACCGAGTCCGTGCTCGCCATAGCCGAATGGCTCTTCCGCGACCAGGGCTTCGAACGCATCGAGCTGCGCACGCCCGCCGACAACACCGCCGCCCAGCAGGTCGCCCAGAAGCTCGGCTGCATCAGCGAGGGCGTCCTGCGCAACGCCCGCATCGCCCGCACCCGGACCGAGAACGGCACGGACGGCGGCTGGACCGACATCCGCACCGACCTGATCGTCTGGGGGCTCCTGCCCGAGGACCTCGAAGGGGTCGCCGAGCAGCTCGCCGACGCCGGCGGCTACGGCACGTACAACGACTGGAAGTAGCACCCCGGGCCCCCGAGGCCCCCGAGAGGCCAAGCTCCGGACCAGGTACTCTCACCCCTGCCCAGCTCAACCGGGGCACCGCGCCCACCACGCCAGGGCGCACCCCCGCTCCCTCCGACACCCCAGGAGACAGACGACGATGGCCGACCGGGTCACGGTGATCGGCTGGGACGGTTCGCCACTGACCAGAGCGGCCACGGCCGCGCTCTCGGCCGCCACGCTCGTCGCGGGCGCCGCCCACCACCTCGCCCTGCCCGAAGTGCCCCCGAACGCCGAACGCATCCGCCTCGGCAGCGTCGACCTGGCCGCCCGCCGCATCGCCGGACACCGCGGCAGCGCGGTGGTCCTCGCCGACGGCGACCCCGGCTTCTTCGGCGTCGTCCGCACCCTGCGCGCCCGCGAACACGGCCTCGAAGTCGAAGTCGTCCCCGCCGTCTCGTCCGTGGCCACCGCGTTCGCCCGGGCCGGCATGCCCTGGGACGACGCCCAGATCGTCGTCGCCCACCCGCGCACCCTGCGCCGCGCCGTCAACGTCTGCCGGGCCCACCACAAGGTCGCCGTCCTCACCTCACCGGGCGCGGGCCCCGCCGAACTGGCCCTCCTCCTCGACGGCGTACACCGCACCTTCGTGATCTGCGAGGAGCTCGGCACCGACCGCGAACGCGTCACCGTCCTCACCTCCGACAAGGCCGCCGACCACGCCTGGCGCGACCCCAACGTCGTCATCGTCATCGGCAGCGGCCCCGACACCACCGCCGCGGGCGCCTGGATCGCGGGCCGCCGACCCGCCTACCCCCAGGGCATACGGGGCTGGGCCCTGCCCGCAGCCGCCTACCGGGAGGCAGGGGCGGAGCGGATGCAGGAGTCCGGCGAGGGCGAGTTCCCGGGCCTGCGTGCCGCGCAGCTCGCCCGCCTCGGCCCCCGCACCGGCGACCTGGTCTGGGACATCGGCTCCGGCAGCGGCGCCCTGGCCGTCGAGGCGGCCCGCTTCGGCGCGGCGGTCCTGGCGGTGGACGCCGACCCGGCAGCCTGCGCACGTACCGAAGCCGCCGCCCGCGCCTTCGGCGTCCCCGTCCAGGTGGTCCGCGGCCGTGCCCCGCACGTCCTGGAGCGGCTGCCCGAACCGGACGTCGTACGGATCGGCGGCGGGGGAGTGCCGGTGGCCACCGCCGTCGCGGACCGCCGCCCGGAACGCATCGTGACCCACGCCTCCACCCGGGACGAGGCCGAGGCCCTCGGCGGAGCCCTCACCGGCAACGGCTACGCCGTCGAATGCTCACTGCTCCAGTCCGTCGACCTGGACACCACCGCCTGGACCGAACGCGAACGGTCTGTCGTCTTCCTGCTGTCCGGCCGCCGTTCGGACCTCGCCCCCTGACCCGTTCCGCCCGGTACGGAAGGTAGGCTGGCCGATTGTTGTACCGCGCCCGGCCGTTCGACGTTTCGTTCGTCAATGTCCGGAAAAGTGGACTGTTTTGGTCCGCACTGTGGTACGGCACTACCCGGGGGACGCGCAACGTGGCGTAGTCCACAGTGAGCCGTGGCGGAACTGCCCGCCGCGGCGGCGAACGGCCGCGAGAATAGGAAGCTCCGCGGGCGTCTCGTGCCGCGCGGCGAGCCCGCTCGTTCTTGATGACGAGCACCGGCGTGCCGTGGTTCGGCGTCCCGGGCGAAGGGCCGAAGGAGCACTGACGATGGGCGAGGGGTACGCATGACTGACACCGGCCAGATCCCGGGCGAGGGACTGCCGGAGAACGCAGGCATGGTGGAGCAGCCGGGCATCCCCGCCCCGGGCGCGTACACCTTCCTCGACCCCTCCGAGCACACCCCCGAGGACGACGACCTCCTGCTGATGCCGACCTCCCAGGGCGCCTGGAGCGACCCGCAGGCCGCCCCGGCCCCAGCGCAGGAGCAGACGGCGCCCGCCCCTGCTCCCGCGGTGGCGCAGCAGCCCCCTGCCCAGGCCCCCGCGCTCGAACAGCCCACGCAGCAGACCCAGCCGCAGCAGTACGCCGTACAGCCCCAGCCCCAGGTGCCCGTGCAAGGCCAGACGGCACCGGTGCCCGCCGAGTCGCACGGCACGCACGAGTCCGGCGGCCGGGACTCCGGCTCCGTCGACGTGAGCGCCGTACGCATCCCGGCCCCCGCGCCCGCACCGGCGCCGGTCGGCGCGCACGTGGCGGCCACGGCCCCCGCCGCCCCCGCTCCTGCCCGTCGCCCGCTGCACCGCGGCCCCGCCTCGGCCGAGGCCCCGTCGTACGCCGGCGGTACGCAGGGCGGTGGCGTGGTCCGCTCGCTGGCCGACCGGGGCCCCGCCGGAGCGGTGCGCACCGCGTCCCCCGCCCGCCACGCGGGCCCGCCGACCACCGGACCGGAGTACTTCGACGTCCCGGTCGAGGACTCCTCGGCGCTGCCGGGCCCCCAGCTGGGCGAGATCCCGCCGCAGGGCGGCGCGCCGTGGGGAGCTCCGCAGTCGTCGGAGCCCGCGGGGCCCGTCGCGGTCGCCGCCGAGCCGACCGAGCCCGCCGAGCCGACCGAGCCCGCCGAGCCGACCGAGCCCGCCGAGCCGGCCCAGCCCGCCGAGCCGGTTGCCGCCGAGCCCGTGGTCGAGCAGCCGGTTCAGCAGGAACAGCCTCCGCAAGTGGAGCAGCCGGAGCAGCTTCAACCGTCGGAGCCGTCTGCCCAGCCCGAACAGATCGCCCAGCCCGAACAGATCGAACGGGCCGAGCCGGTCGCACCGATCGAGTCGGCTGAGCCCGCTGAGCCGGTCGAGCCGCCTCAGCAGGCGATCCCGGAAGAAACGGTCGTCCCCGAGGCGCCACAGCCGGAAGCACCGGTGGAGGCCGTGATCCAGCCTCCGGCCGAGCAGCCGTCCGAGGTCCCGGCCCCCGTGGCGCAGACGCCGGAGGTTCCGGATGCCGGGGCCGAGGCCCCGGTCGAGCCGTTGGCGCCCGAGCCCCAGGCAGTGGCAGCGGAGGCAGTCCCGACGCACGCGACCGCTCCCGAGCCGCAGGCGGAGGCCCCGGCTCCCGCCCCGGACGCGGTGCCCACCGAGCCGATCGCCGTGGCCGTGGCTGAACCGGTGACGCCCGCCGGGCCGGTTGCCGTGGCCGACCAGGCACCCCCCGTCGCGCCCGAGCCTGCGACCGCGCCCGAACCGGCCCCGGTCGTGGTGGTGGCCGAGACCCCGGAGGCGGGGGCACCCGCCGCCGAGCCGGGGACCCAGCCGGAGGCCCGGCCCGAACCGCCGGCGACCGACATCCCCGCGCCCGCCCCCGCACAGGCCACCGAGGCCACCCAGGCCACTGAGCCCGACGCGGAGGACGGGACGGGCCCCGAGATCATCGAGACCCCGGAGCTGACGGAGCCGGACCGGCCTGCGCAGGCCGACGAGCAGCCCGACCAGCCGGCGGAGGCGCACGAACCGGCACAGGCGGCGGCACGGGAACAGTCCGAGGAGCCGCAGCAGGCGGCAGCACCGGAACAGTCCGAGGAGCCGCAGCAGGCGGAGGCGCCGCAGCAGTCCGAGGAGCCGCAGCAGGCTGAGGCACCGCAGTCGGCTGAGTCACCGCAGTCGGCCGAGGAAGTCACCGAGCCCTCCACCTCGCCCGTCACCGCTCCCGCTCCCGCTCCCGACCCTGCCCCCGTCACCGCCCCCGCGCCCGGCTACGACGACGCCGAGCGCGAAGCGGTGCTCCGGGTGATGCGTGAGCGCCGGGACATCCGCAACGGCTTCCGCAGCGACCCGATTCCGCACGAGGTCCTCCTCCGGGTGCTGGAGGCCGCGCACACCGCGCCGAGCGTCGGTCACTCGCAGCCGTGGGACTTCGTCGTCATCCGCTCGGCGGAGACCCGTCGCTCCATGCACGAACTGGCCCAGAGCCAGCGCGACGCCTACGCCAAGTCGCTGCCCAAGGGCCGGGCGAAGCAGTTCAAGGAACTGAAGATCGAGGCGATCCTCGACACCCCGGTCAACATCGTCGTCACCGCCGACCCGACCCGGGGCGGCCGCCATACCCTCGGCCGGCACACCCAGCCGCAGATGGCGCCGTACTCCTCGGCCCTCGCCGTCGAGAACCTCTGGCTCGCCGCCCGCGCCGAGGGCCTCGGCGTCGGCTGGGTCAGCTTCTTCGACGAACGGGAGATGGTTCGCGCACTCGGCCTGCCCGAGCACCTCGAAGTGGTGGCGTACCTCTGTGTGGGTTACGTCGACGAGTTCCCCGAGGAGCCGGAGCTGATGCAGGCGGGCTGGTCCAAGCGCCGCCCGCTGTCCTGGGTCGTCCACGAGGAGACGTACGGCCGCCGCGCCCTGCCCGGCGAGGAGCCGCACGACCTGCTCCAGGAGACGATCTCCGCGATCCGCCCGCTGGACGCGAAGGCGCTCGGCGAGGCGTGGGAACGCCAGAAGCGGATGACCAAGCCCGCCGGTGCGCTGGGCATGCTGGAGATCATCTCCGCGCAGCTGTCCGGCCTCTCCCGGATGTGCCCGCCGCCGATCCCGGAGCCCGCGGCCGTCGCGATCTTCGCCGGTGACCACGGGGTGCACGCCCAGGGCGTCACCGCCTGGCCGCAGGAGGTCACCGCCCAGATGGTGGCGAACTTCCTCGGCGGCGGAGCTGTCTGCAACGCGTTCGCCGCCCAGGTCGGCGCGGAGGTGTGCGTGGTGGACGTGGGCGTCGCCACGGACCTCCCCGCGACCCCCGGCCTGCTGCCCCGCAAGGTGCGCCCGGGTACGGCGGACTTCACCACGGGTCCCGCCCTCACCCGGGAAGAGGTCCTGGCCGCGATCGAGGTCGGCATCGAGACCGCCCGCGACCTGGTGGCCGCGGGCAACAAGGCCCTGCTCACCGGTGAGATGGGCATCGCCAACACCACCGCGTCCGCCGCGCTGATCTGCGTGTACACCGGGATCGACGCCGCCGAGGTGACCGGCCGGGGCACCGGCATCAACGACGAGATGCACGCCCGCAAGGTCGACGTCGTACGCCGCGCCCTCGACCTCCACCAGCCCGACCCCGCCGACCCGATCGGCGTCCTCGCAGCGGTCGGCGGCCTGGAGCACGCGGCGATGGCCGGTTTCCTCCTCGGCGGAGCATCCCTGCGTACGCCGGTGATCCTGGACGGCGTCAGCGCGGGCGCGGCCGCCCTGGTCGCACGGGCGATCGCCCCCGAGGCGCTCGCCGCCTGCATCGCGGGCCACCGCAGCGCCGAACCCGGCCATGTGGCGGCCCTGAACAAGCTGGGCCTGCGCCCCCTGGTCGACCTGGACCTGCGCCTGGGTGAGGGCACGGGCGCGCTGCTGGCGCTGCCGATCGTGCAGAGCGCGGCGCGGGCGATGCACGAGGTGGCGACGTTCGACTCGGCGGGAGTAACGGAGAAGTAGCCGGGGCCGACCCCTCCAGCTCCTGCGGCCCCTCCGGCCCTTCCCAGCCCCTCCGGCCCTTCCCAGCCCCTCCGGCGCTTGAGGAGCGGGGGCCGGGGCGGAGCCCCCGGTTCCGGGAGGGGGCGAGTGGGGGACAAGGCCCGCCCGGTACTCCACCCGCCCACCGGCCCCAGGCCCCACCCCCGCCCACCCCGTATCGTGTTCCCCACCCAGGAACCCCCACTTCCGCACGTCACAGCCGCTCCACCGCCGCAGCGGCGCCTACGCAGCACCCCGCACGAGGAGCCCGCACCGCCATGGCCGAGCACGCAGACCACGCAGGTCACGCCGAGGACGCAGTCCACGCCGCGCACGCGGATCACGCCGATCACCCCGCGTACCCCGTAGGACTGCGCCTGCACGGCCGCCGCGTCGTCGTCATCGGCGGCGGCCAGGTCGCCCAGCGCCGCCTGCCGCAGCTCATCGCCACCGGCGCGGCCATCACGCTGGTCTCCCCGTCCGCGACGCCCTCCGTCGAGGCGATGGCCGACGCGGGGGAGATCCGCTGGGAGCGCCGCCGCTACCGGGACGGCGACCTCGCCGACACCTGGTACGCCCTGGTCGCCTCCTCCGACACCGCCGCCAACGACGCCGCCTCCGCCGAGGCCGAGCGCACCCGCACCTGGTGCGTACGGGCCGACGACGCCGAGGCCGCGACCGCATGGACCCCGGCCACCGGCCGCAGCGAGAACGTCACGGTCGCCGTCCTCACCACCACGTCCCAGGGCCGCGACCCCCGGCACTCCGCCGCCATCCGCGACGCCATCGTCGAGGGCCTGCGCGACGGCACCCTCGCCGCCCCGCACCACCGCACCCGCACCCCCGGCGTCGCCCTGGTCGGCGGCGGCCCCGGCGACCCGGACCTGATCACGGTCCGCGGCCGCCGCCTCCTCGCCGAGGCGGACGTGGTCATCGCCGACCGCCTCGGCCCCCGCGACCTGCTCGACGAACTGCCGCCGCACGTCGAGGTGATCGACGCGGCGAAGATCCCGTACGGGCGGTTCATGGCCCAGGAGGCCATCAACCAGGCGCTGATCGAGCACGCCAAGGCGGGCAAGGCCGTGGTCCGGCTCAAGGGCGGCGACCCGTTCGTCTTCGGCCGGGGCATGGAGGAGGCCCAGGCGCTGGCCGCCGAGGGCATCCCCTGCACGGTCGTCCCCGGCATCTCCAGCACCATCTCCGTCCCCGGTGCGGCCGGTATCCCGGTCACCCACAGAGGAGTGGCCCACGAGTTCACCGTGGTCAGCGGCCACGTCGCCCCCGAGGACCCGCGCTCGCTGGTCGACTGGGAGGCGATCGCCCGGCTGCGCGGCACCCTCGTCCTGCTGATGGCCGTCGACAAGATCGGTGCCATCGCCGCCGCCCTGATCGCCCACGGCAAGGACCCGGCCACCCCGGTCGCCCTCGTCCAGGAGGGCACCACCGCCGCCCAGCGCCGCGTCGACGCCACGCTCGCGGACGTCGGCGAGCGCGCGGTCGCCGAGGACGTGCGCCCACCCGCGGTGATCGTGATCGGCGAGGTCGTCGCGGTGGGACCGGACTCCGCGCCGAGGCCCGCCCCGGCCGCGGCCGACTGACCGCGCGGGCACACCCGGGCATCTTCATCCCAGGCGTTGGCACCTCACCCCGGACAAGGCAGTATCACCCTGTGGCAGACATCATCACCGTCGACGATCCCGACGACCCGCGCCTGAGCGACTACATCGGACTGACCGACGTCGAGCTGCGGCGACGGCGCGAGCCCGCCGAGGGCCTCTTCATCGCCGAGGGCGAGAAGGTGATCCGGCGCGCCCGCCTCGCGGGGTACGAGATGCGGTCCATGCTGCTCTCCGCCAAGTGGGTCGACGTCATGCGGGACGTCATCGACGAGGTCCCGGCCCCCGTGTACGCAGTCGCCCCGGATCTCGCCGAACGTGTCACCGGCTACCACGTCCACCGGGGCGCGCTGGCCTCCATGCAGCGCAAGCCGCTCCCCACCTCCGACGAACTGCTCACCACCGCACGCCGGGTGGTCGTCATGGAGTCGGTCAACGACCACACCAACATCGGCGCGATCTTCCGCAGCGCCGCCGCCCTCGGCATGGACGCCGTCCTGCTCTCCCCGGACTGCGCCGACCCGCTCTACCGGCGCTCCGTCAAGGTCTCCATGGGCGCGGTGTTCTCCGTTCCCTACGCCCGCCTCGAAGCCTGGCCCAGGTCGCTGGAGACGGTACGGGAGGCCGGCTTCCGGCTCCTCGCGCTGACGCCCGACGCCAAGGCCACCAGCATCGACGAGGCGGCCCCGCACCGACTGGAGCGGGTGGCGCTGATGCTCGGGGCCGAGGGCGAAGGGCTGACCACGAAGGCGCTGATGGCGGCCGACGAGTGGGTCCGTATCCCGATGGCACATGGCGTGGACTCGCTGAACGTGGGCGCGGCGGCGGCCGTGGCCTTCTACGCGGTGGCGACGGGCCGCCCGGAGAGCTGAGCGCGGACGGCAGTGTCCGGCAGCAGCACGACTGCGCCGCGCCCTGCCGTAGGTCCTGCCTTACGCGTTCCGGCCCTGACGCCCCACGCCGAAGCCGCCGTCAACAGCGCCATTCCGTACGTCCACCGGCGACTGAGACCGCGGCTGCGATGCCCCGCCCGCAGGCCGCTCGGTCCCGCCGAGACCACGGGCGGGTCCCTGGCAGCCCTGCGCCGCCGCGATGCCCAGCGCCACCAGTAGCGTCACCACCACGAACACCACCAGCCGCTGACGCAGCAGCCGCGGGTTGGCCGGCCGCCGCCCCGCCGACGTCGTCCGTGCCCCGGAACGCGTGCGCGGCCTGCCGTTCGTCCCGGCCGCCGGTCCCGGCCGCCTCCCGGAGCCGGAGCGCGTCGTGGTGCGCGGTGCCTGCGGACGCGACCCACCGGTGCGCGGCGCCCCCGAACGGGCGGGCGCGGGACGCCTGCCCTGCTGCGGGCGGGATGCCGATGGCCCTTCCGCCCGGCGGGTGTGCTGCTCGGCGTACGGATCGGCCATCCGGCCGGTCGCCCGGTCCGCGTCCTGGGCGGAGCGCTGGACGGGCGGCCGGCTCTCGTGCAGCCCCTGTGCCTCGCGCGCCGCGATCTCCTTGAGCCGCATGGACAGTTGCAGCGTGCTGGGCCGCTCCTCCGGGTCCTTCGCCAGACAGGCGCGCACCAGGGGGGCCAGGGCGTCATGCACCCCGTGGAGCTGGGGCTCCTCGTGCACCACGCGGTACAGCATCACCTCGGAACTGCCGTGCCCGAAGGGGGAGTCGGCCATCGCCGCGTACGCCAGCGTCGCGCCGAGCGAGAAGACGTCCGTCGCGGGCGTCACCGCCGCGCCCCGGACCTGCTCGGGCGCGAGGAACCCGGGCGACCCCACCGCCGTACCGACATGGGTGAGCGTGCTCGCCCCGGTCGCCCAGGCGATGCCGAAGTCGATGATGCGGGGGCCCTTGGGGGAGAGGAGGATGTTCGACGGCTTCAGGTCGCGGTGGACCACCCCCGCCTCGTGGACCGCCACCAGGCCCTCGGAGAGCGCCGCCCCGATCGAGGCCACCTCGGCCGCTGACAGGGGGCCTTCCTCGGCCACCTTGTCGTGCAGCGAGGGGCCGGGGACATACTGCGTCGCGAACCACGGGCGGTCCGCCTCCAGATCGGCGGCGACCAGCCGGGCCGTGCAGCCGCCCCGGATCCGCCGGGCCGCCGACACCTCGCGCGCGAACCGCGAACGGAACTCCTGATCCTCCGCCAGGTCGGGGCGGATCACCTTGAGCGCGACCCGCTGGCCGCGCCGGTCGGAGCCGAGGTAGACGACGCCCATGCCGCCCGCGCCGAGCCGTCGGTGCAGCCGGAACGAGCCGACGAGACGCGGGTCCTCGCGCCGGAGCCGCATCATCGCCATCGTCTGCCCATCCCCGCTGCCTGGTCCGCCTGACGAGGCACAGCTTACGTACCCCGCGCCCGGCGCGCTCAGAGGCCGCGCCCTCACCCGGGATTCGATTGTCCGTGCCCGGTGGGATAGGTGAAGCGAGGTCAGAGCCCGGCGGTTCCGGGCCTCTCGGCCGTCGGCCTCCCCCAAGGCGCCGCCGGGCAGGGGGGATTGGATCGACCGGCACGCGTCACCGGGTACGAGGCGCTGAGCCCGGGCCCACCGCTCCGGCATACCGGGCGGTGGTGTCCGGAGCCGCCCCCGGGGTGGGGGAGGCCGCCCGGCGGACGTGAGTGAAGTCACCCGCCGGCCTCCGCCGCCCCCCTCCCCTCCGGGATCCCCCCAAGGCCGGATGCCCCGTCTCCACCCAGGGGAGTAGGCGGAGCGCCGACGGCTCATCCTCCGGGAGGCCCGGTATTCGGTACGCGGGCATGACGCCCCGTGCTCACCGCTTACCTAATGTTGAGGTCAAGCGGCGGGCGCAGCACTCGTCCCCCGAGGTCACACGCCCGCCGCCCCTCATCAGGTCAGGAGAGGAACCATGGCGGACACGGCAACGCGGACGATGGTCCGTATGCGAGGACACAAGGCGTACGCCTCGTTCGGCGCCCGCCCGTCCGGTACGCGTCACCCCTTGGTGGCGACGGCCATGGTCCTTCCCCTGGCGGCCCTGCTCGCGGTCGCCTTCGGCGGCTGGGAAGCGGTGGTCACACAGGCGTCGTCCGTGGCGGTGATGCTGGGGCGCTGAGCGGCGCCCGGGGTCCGGAAGAGCGGTCCGGACCCGCATATCCGGCCAACAGCCCCGTGGGGACGGGGGTGCGGCGGACGGCAGCGTTTGTCCGGTCAGCTGGGGAGCTGACCGGGCATCGCGCTGTCCGGGCCCGTGCGGACCGGCCCCTGCCACGGCGGCCCCTGACGCCGGACGGCCACTCCACGACTCCACGACCGGACCGGCCACCGCCGCGCTACGCTCACGGCGGGACCGGCGGCACGGCCGGGCCGACCGCCGGGGGAGCCGTTGACCAGCACCGAGACCTCAGCCGTCCACGATCTGGGCACCCTCGCGCACCGCCTCTCCCACCCCGCCGGAACGCGCTGCGTGTGCGAACCGCCCCAGGTCCTGGCGGACCGGCCCGACGGCACGGTGGTCCGCAGCGGTACGACGGTGGCCAAGGCCCACGCCCCCGACACCGACCGGGACGCCCTGGCGGCCCGGATGTCCCTGGCCGCACACCCGCGCCTGACCGGCATCCTGCTCCCGCCCCTGACCACCCCACGGTCCTTCGCACTCCCGGCCGCCGCGCGCCCCGTCACACTCTGGCCGTTCGGAGTGCCCGTCGATCCCGCCGATCCCGGAGCCGCCCCCTGGGCCGACACCGCCGTGCTGCTCGCCCGCCTCCACCGGACGGCGCCCCCCTTCCGGCTCCCGCCGATGCGCGGCCCGGTCAAGGCGGCGCGGGCCGTTTCCCGGATGCGCACCGCCCTCCCCCGTCACGCGTCGGCCCTCCCCGTGCTGGCCGCCTGGAACGCCCTGCCCGCCTGGGCGCGGGGCGAGGCTCCGATGCCCGAGGCCAGGGGCCGGTTCCTGTGCCACGGGGACCTGCACCTGGGCCAGCTCGTACGCCATCCCGCCCCACAGGGGCCCTGGCTCCTCATCGACGTCGACGACATGGGGACGGGCGATCCGGCGTGGGACCTTGCCCGGCCCGCCGCCTGGTACGCGGCCGGGCTGCTGCCGCCCGAGGACTGGCTGTCCTTCCTGGACGCCTACCGGTCCGCCGGAGGCCCCGCCGTACCCGCCGACGGGGACCCCTGGCCCGGACTGGACGTTCCCGCCCGCGCGCTGACCGTACAGACGGCCGCCCTCGCACTGGCCAAGTGCGCTGCGGAGCAACGGAATCCGGATGAAGGCGAAGCGCTGATGCTCGAATCCTGTGCCCGAATCGCTACGTTGCCACCCGAGTCGGCCGTGGAGAGCGCGCCGTAGGCTGAACGGAGCGTCGTCGGGCAGACTTTCGGCGACGGCGCAACGAGAACAACGAGGCCGAGGAGCCGAGCCGATGATGCAGTGTCCCAAGTGTCACGCGCAGATGCACACGTACAACCGCAACGGCGTCCAGATCGAGCAGTGCAGTGGCTGCCGGGGGATATTCCTCGACTACGGCGAGCTGGAGTCGCTGACCCGCCTGGAGTCGCAGTGGTCCCAGCCGGCCCCGCCCCCGCCGCCGGCCCAGGGCGCCTACCCGGCCGCTCCCGCCGCCCACGCCCCGGCCTGGGGTGCGCCGCAGCACGGCGGCCACTACGGTCACCGCCGTCAGAAGGGCTTCGGCCGGATGCTCTTCTCGTCCTGAGGGGCCGAGGGATCGGCCGTACGACGAAAGAACCCCCGGTCGTGGAGACGACCGGGGGTTCTCGGTGGTGCGCGATACTGGGATTGAACCAGTGACCTCTTCCGTGTCAGGGAAGCGCTCTCCCGCTGAGCTAATCGCGCAGGTGACCCTGCGTGTACTGCGTGCGCGATACTGGGATTGAACCAGTGACCTCTTCCGTGTCAGGGAAGCGCTCTCCCGCTGAGCTAATCGCGCGGGGATCCTTGCGGACCGTGATCCTTGCGGATCAGTGGACGATACTGGGATTGAACCAGTGACCTCTTCCGTGTCAGGGAAGCGCTCTCCCGCTGAGCTAATCGTCCTTGGAGGTGGAGACGGGATTTGAACCCGTGTAGACGGCTTTGCAGGCCGTTGCCTCGCCTCTCGGCCACTCCACCAGGGACGGGGGTTCGGGAAGATCCCCCGTCTTCTGCGAGCGGACGACCAGGTTCGAACTGGCGACCTCAACCTTGGCAAGGTTGCGCTCTACCAACTGAGCTACGTCCGCTTGTCTTTCCCGTTCCGCTTGCGCGTCCCGGCGACGTGTTGAACTCTAGCGGATTCCCGGGCCAGTACAAAAACGCGTTTGTGCAGCGTGCTGCGGCGACCCCGCCCCGGTCCTCGCCCCGACGCAGGTCATCGCACACCGTCCTAGACTCACCAGGGTGTCCGACCTTGTTCCACTGGCCCGCTTCGGCGGCCTCGTCGCCTCCGGTCTGCGGGACGTCACCCATGATCCGGCAGCCCTCGACTCGTCCGGCTTCTGGGCCGTATGCGCCGATTTCGAAGGCCGTCCCGTCTGCGCCCGCTTCTCCACCGTACGCAGGGAGCCGGTGCCCCCTCCCGTGCCCGGAGCCTGGCGCGGGCCCGCCGCCGGGGACTGGACGTCCTCGCTGGACCGTGACGCCTACACGGCGGGCGTACGGCGGATCCGTGAATACATCGCGGCGGGCGAGGTCTACCAGGCCAACCTCTGCCGGGTCCTCTCCGCACCGCTGCCCGAGGCCGGCTCCGGGGGCGCGGCCGATGTCGACGCCCTGACCGCCCTGCTGGCGCGCGGCAACCCCGCCCCGTACGCAGGAACGATTCGGCTGCCCGAGCACGGCGTGGAGGTCGCCACCGCGTCCCCCGAGCTCTTCCTCCGGCGGGACGGCCGGGTCGTCGAGTCCGGGCCGATCAAGGGGACCGGGCGGACGGAGGACGATCTGCTGGAGAAGGACCACGCGGAGAACGTCATGATCGTCGACCTGGTCCGCAACGACCTGGGCCGGGTCTGCGCGACGGGCAGCGTCACCGTCCCCGACCTCTGCGTGGTGGAGAAGCACCCCGGTCTCGTCCACCTCGTCTCCACCGTCCGGGGCCGGCTGGCCGAGGGCGCGGGCTGGACGGAGCTGCTCGCGGCGGCCTTCCCGCCCGGTTCGGTCACCGGGGCGCCGAAGTCCAGCGCCCTGCGGATCATCACCGAACTGGAGCGGGCCCCGCGCGGCCCCTACTGCGGTGCGGTCGGCTGGGTCGACGCCGACCGGGGCACCGCGTCGCTCGCCGTCGGCATACGGACGTTCTGGATCGACCGGACCGGTCCCGTGCCCCTGCTGCGGTTCGGCACCGGCGCCGGGATCACCTGGGGCTCCGACCCGGAGCGCGAATGGGACGAGACCGAACTGAAGGCGTCCCGGCTGCTCGCTGTAGCGTCAGGCACGTTCGAGGAGACAGGAAGGACCGCGCAATGAGGATTTGGGTCAACGGCGGACTGCGGGACGCCGACAACGCCCGGCTTTCGGTGCTCGACCACGGGCTGACCGTGGGCGACGGCATCTTCGAGACGGTCCGTACGAGCGAGGGGCGCCCCTTCGCCCTGACCCGCCACCTCGACCGGCTCACCCGGTCCGCCCGGGGCCTGGGGCTGCCCGACCCGGACCTCGACGAGGTCCGCCGCGCCGCCGCGGCGGTCATCGGCGCCAACCCCGTACCGCTGGGGCGGCTGCGCATCACCTACACCGGTGGGCTCGCCCCGCTCGGCTCGGACCGGGGGACCGGCGGGCCGAGCCTCGTGGTCGCGCTCGACGGGGTGAACCGCCGCCCCGACACCACCGCGGTGATCACCGTGCCCTGGACGCGCAACGAACGCGGCGCGCTCGTCGGCCTGAAGACCACCTCGTACGCCGAGAACGTCGTCGCCCTCGCGCGGGCCCGTGAGCGGGGCGCGTCCGAGGCGCTGTTCCCCAACACGGCCGACCGGCTCTGCGAAGGCACCGGCTCCAACGTGTTCGTCGTCCTGGACGGCCGCATCCACACCCCGCCGGTGGCCTCCGGGTGCCTCGCCGGGATCACCCGCGCGCTGGCCGTCGAGTGGACCGGAGCGGAGGAGACCGACCTTCCCATGGACGTGCTCGCCGACGCCGACGAGGTGTTCCTGACCTCGACGCTCCGCGACATCCAGGCGGTGCACCGGGTCGACGGCCGCGAGCTGAGCCCGGAGCCCGGCCCGGTGACGGCCAAGGCCATGCGGATCTTCGACGAGCGGGCCGGGAACGACCTGGACCCGTAGGGGCGCGCCGGAAGGGCGCGTGACGGGCCGCCCGGCAGGGGATACAACCCCTTGATGACCACGACACTGCGGCCGTCCGGGCCGCTCCAGCAGAACGCCGCCGGTGTGCGGGCGCGCCGCTACGACGTGTGCGACAACGGGCGGCCCGTCGGAGCCGTCGAGATCGGCACCGACGAGGCGTTCGGCGCCACCGCCGGGGTCCTGCGCTCCCTGAGCGTCGACGAGGCGCGGCGCAGACGCGGCCGGGGCATCATCGCCGCGCTCGCCGCCGAGGAGGTGCTGCGGGGGTGGGGGTGCACCCAGGTGCGGGCCGAGGTCCCCGCCGGCAACGAACCCGCCCGTCGGCTGGCCGCCGCCCTCGGCTACACCGAACGCAGCCGCACCATGGTCAAGGAGCTCGGCCCGGACGGCGCGGCCCTGCCCGCGGGCCTCACCTCGCGCGCGATGAGCGAGGAGGAGTTCGCCGACTGGCGGCGGGGCGCGGTGCAGGCGTACGCACAGGGCTGGACCGACCGAGGCGTGCCGCCCGAGCAGGCCCGGCTCAAGTCCGAGACCGACCACGCCACGCACCTCCCCGACGGACTGGCGACCGCGGGGGTGCGCTTCTCGGTGCTGGTCGCGGCGGGCGAGGCCGTCGGCCATGTGTGGGTGGCCCTGCGGGAGCTGCCGCCGGGCGGAGCGGCCGGGTACGTCTTCGACGTCGAGGTGCGCGAGGAGCACCGGGGCCGGGGCCACGGGCGGGCCCTGATGCTGCTGGCCGAGGACGTCACCCGCTCCTGGGGTGCGCACCGCCTCGGCCTGCACGTCTTCGCCGCCAACACACCGGCCCTGCGGCTGTACGAGTCCCTCGGCTACACGACGACGCGCTACAACCTGGCCAAGGCGCTGTAGCGGCTCCCCGGCCGGGCGCCGCCGGCGCCCCTGCCTTTGGGGCCTACCGGTCCCGCGCGGCGAGCAGCCGGTCGGCGATCTCCTCGATCCGCTCGCGCAGCCCCTCCTGGCTCCTGCCGCCGTCCAGCCGCTCCTCGCCGATCACATAGGTGGGCGTGCCCGTCACACCGAGCGCCTTGCCCTCCGCCTGGTCGGCGTCGACGATCAGCAGATGCCGGCCGTCGATCAGGGCGGTGTCGAACTCCTCGGCGTCCAGGCCCAGTTCGCGCGCCACGTCGAGCAGCACCGGCTCGCCGGTGCGGCCGAGGTCGGCGGTCCTGGCCAGCAGCGCCTCGACGTACGGCCAGTCCTTGCCCTGGGCGGTGGCCTCCTCGGCGGCCTGGGCGGCGGCGTAGGCGTGCTTGTTCTTGTCCAGCGGGAAGTGACGCAGGCGGATCTCGACGCGGTCGCCGTACCGGGCGCGCAGGGCGTGCACGTCGCTGAGGGCCTGGTGGCAGTCGGGGCACTGGAGATCGCACCAGACGTCGAGGACGACCGGTGCCGCAGGGGTGGAATCGCTCATGCGCCCATTGTTTCAGGCCGCGCGGGTGCCTCCCGATCGGGACCTGGGAAGGAGTGCGGCCCTGAGATGTCCCTGAAGTGGGCCACCGCCGTGGCCCCGGCGGTGGCCGGCGGTGCAGGATGGAAGGGACGTATCCCCTGTGCCTGGAGGCCCCCATGCTTGCCGAGACCATCTGTTCCGCGGTGTCGGCGGCCGGGCTGGGCATCGCCGCGGTGACCGCGTACCGCAAGAAGTTCCTCACGGCGACGAGGATCGCCGCCTACTCCCTCGTCCCGTTCGGGCTCGTGCTGACCGGGGTCGTCGAGTGGGTCGCGGGGATCGCCTTCAAGCCGAGCGTCTGGATCGGATTCGGTCTGCTCGGCCTCTCCTGGCTGCTGTTCATGACCACCCGCGCCATCGAGCGCCGCAGCGGCACCACCCGCGCGGAACGCAAGGCCGCGCGGGCCGCCGGGCAGCACGAGGCGGTCGCCCCGGCGGCCTCGGCCCCGTCGCTCGGCGCCGGGAGCACGGCCGGACCCGCGGCGGCCGGGGCGAAGCCGCGGTCGAAGCCGGAGAAGAAGCAGGAGGCCGCCGCCGGGGGCGAGGACTTCAGCGACATCGAGGCGATCCTCAAGAAGCACGGCATCTGACCGGACTCCGGCCGCACGGAATGCGGCCTCGCTGCGGCCGCCCGGCCCGAATGCCTGATGGCGCCCCGCACGCCGGAGCGATTACTGATGGCCACGGGACGGTGAACTCCCGGGGGAATGAACCAGGTTGATCGCCAACCCGGTCGCGGGTGCGTCATGATCGCCCCGAGATGGTGGACACTTCCCGGGGCGAGGCCCCCGCACCCCCAGCCGAAGAGCCCCGCGGCTGCCTCTTCGCGCTCTCCCAGCCGCCCCTGATGATCTTCCTGGCGGTGATCGGGAGCCTGCTGCTGATGGCCGCCCTGCACGATCTCCTGCTGCTGTGAGCCGCCGAGTCCGCACCCGCTGTACCCGGCCGCGCCGGGGCAGGCCCCGTGCCGTCAGCCCGCGGCTTCCTTGCGGCGGGCCCGGTAGGCCGCGACGTGGAGCCTGTTGCCGCACGTACGGCTGGAGCAGTAGCGGCGGGAGCGGTTGCGGGACAGGTCGACGAAGGCGTGGCCGCAGTCCGGCGCCTCGCAGCGGCGCAGCCGCTCCTGCTCGCCCGCCACGATGATGAAGGCGAGTGCCATCCCGCAGTCGGCCGCGAGGTGGTCGGCGAGCGAGGCGTCCGGCGAGAAGTAGTGCACATGCCAGTCGTAGCCGTCGTGGTCGGTGAGCTGCGGGGTGGTCCCGGCCGCCGCGACGAGCCGGTTCACCAGCTCGGCGGCCGTACGGGCGTCGGGCGCCGCGAAGACCTCCGCGAAGCCGGCCCGTACGTCGCGTACGGCCCCCAGGTCCTTCTCGCCGAGCGTGCCGACGCCGCTGATGTGGTGCCGCTCGGCGAAGGCGTACAGCGCGGCTACGTCGGGGAGCCCGTCGGCGGACCCGTCCACCAGTCCGTCCGAGGCGTCGTCCGGCGGCGGCTCGCTCTCCGGTGCGGTGTTCACCAGATCTACCACCGCGTCGAGGGCGATCCGGGTGTCGTGTGGGATCAGCACGCTTCGCTCCCTGGCCTCCGGCGGGCGGGCGCCCGCCGATGGCGGCTGACTCTACTGGCTCGGCGGGCCCTGAAGGAGGACGGCCCGGGGCGGGGATGACGGCTGGGGGAGGGCGGCCGAGCGCAGCGGCGCCGTCATCGCGGTGGATTCCGCGATGACGGCGCCGGTGTCTGCCGTATGTGGTTGTCCGCCTGACGCCGTCTCCCCGAGTCGGACGGCGTCGAGCAGTTCTCGGCCTGGCTCAGTTCTCGGCCAGGATGTGCGAGAGCTCCGTGTCGAGATCGAAGTGCCGATGCTCGGTGCCGGGCGGGACCGCGGCGTCGGTCCTTTTCAGGAACGACTCCAGGGCCCGTGCCGGGGCCTCAAGCAGCGCTTCGCCCTCTGGGGAGCTCAGTGCGATGCATACGACGCCTTGGCCGTGACTACGTGATGGCCAGACGCGGACGTCTCCGGTGCCGGTGGGGCGGTGCAGCCCCTCGGCAAGGAGGTCGCGGGCGAATACCCATTCGACCGTCTCCTCCGCTCCGGTGTGGAAGGTGGCGTGCACGGCATAGGGATCGGCCGTGTCATACCGCAGGCCCGCGGGTACAGGCAGTGAGGACTCGCTCGACACAACGAGGCGCAGGTGCAGCTCGCAGCTGACCGTGGTGTTCATAAGCGCCAGGGCCTTTCGCTCAGTGTGCGCTCGGGGGTTCGCACGTCGGCGAAATCGACATGCCACCTACGGTGGCGTTGTAAACCCCTCTGACCCATTTGTGATGCTTCGGGTCCCTCGCTCAGCGGCGTGTAACTTTGAGTTATGCGTCCATTCCGGTGACGACGAAGTGACGAGGGCGTGTCGGGTAGGTTGGCTTCATGAACGCGGAGAGTGACGAGCGGAGCAGGGTCTCCGAGCAGGCGGCCCCGTCGTCCGCCACGGGGGAGTCGGACCCGGGGGAGCGTGAGCTGGGCTCGCGTGCGCCGGGTTTCATCAAGGCGTCCAAGCCGCTCCACCTGAGCTGGCAGGTCGGCGTCTTCGTCGTCGGCCTCGGCGTGGTGGCGGCGGGCGTGCTCATGTTGGTGCTGCCCGGCCCCGGCTGGCTGGTGATCTTCGCCGGTATGGCGATCTGGGCGACCGAGTTCGTCTGGGCCCAACTGGTGCTGCGCTGGACCAAGCGCAAGGTCACCGAGGCGGCGCAGCGGGCGCTCGATCCCAAGGTCCGGCGGCGCAACATCATCCTCACCACGGTGGGGCTGGTGATCATGGCGGTGCTGGTCGGGATCTACGTGTGGAAGTTCGGGATCACCATGCCGTGGAAGATCGCCGAGTGACCCGAGGGTGGTCCGGAAGCACCGCTGACATGGGGTAATGTTTGCGGTGCGCCCGGGCGATTAGCTCAGTGGGAGAGCGCTTCGTTCACACCGAAGAGGTCACTGGTTCGAACCCAGTATCGCCCACCCGGACAGAGGGCCCGGGAGACGGAATCCGTCTCCCGGGCCCTCTGCGTTGCTCACGCCGCCCGGTCCGGTCCGGGGGCGCCGCGAACGGCGTGCCCCCGGACCGGACCCGGCTCACCGCATCCGGCCCAGCGCGTCCTTCAGCCGCCTGGCGTCCCGCAGCCGCTGCTCGTACGTCGCTCCCACCACCAGCAACAGCAGCCCGGCCAGGGCCGGCGGCAGCCAGCGGGGCAGCGCCCCGGCGACCTGCACCACGTACGGCGCCAGCTCGTGCAGCCCGTCCAGTGCCAGCACCGCTCCGCCGAGCAGCAGCAGGGCCTGGAGCCGGTACCGCGCACCCAGCAGCGTGATCACCAGGGCCGCCACGCCCAGCACCAGCGGGCGGTGCCAGTCCGGATCGGTCCAGGCCACCGCCAGGCTCGGCAGCAGCGTTGCCGCGAGCCCCGGCCCGTACGCCGTCCACGACGACGCCTCGGGGTCCTTCCGCCGCCGCAGCACGCCCACGACCAGGGCGGGCACGGTCACCGGCAGGGTGTACGCCTCGGGGAACGACACCTCCGAGGCCGCCAGCCGCACCCAGGTGGCCAGCACGAACAGCGCCGCCGCCAGGTACCCGGCCACCGGCCGACGCTCCGGCCGCACCGCCGCACCCGCCGCCAGCACCCCGGACAGGGCCAGCACCAGCGCCAGGAACGGCGCGTCCTCCACCGCG
Source organism: Streptomyces sp. NPDC033165 (assembly GCF_055577965.1). NCBI lineage: Bacteria > Bacillati > Actinomycetota > Actinomycetes > Kitasatosporales > Streptomycetaceae > Streptomyces > Streptomyces sp. NPDC033165. The sequence continues at coordinate 183,981 of NZ_JBVIPK010000005.1, read as the reverse complement.
AGCCCGACCGCGACGAGCGCACCCGCCGCCCCCGTCAGCTCCACCGGCAACGCGGCCGGGTGCCGCCGCAGCCGCGCCCCCAGCAGCACCGTCAGCGCGGGCACCAGGAGCAGCAGCGGCGCGGCCTCGTACGGGGCGAGCCCCAGGGACCGGCCCGCGCACCCGGTCAGCACGGTGCCCCCGACCACGGCGGCGACCGCGAGGACCGCCTGAGGCGCCTGTGCGCGCGCCCGGACCGCCGCCCCGGTGAACAGGGCCACCAGCCCGCCGAACACCGCGTAGGTGCCCGCCTCGGACGCCAGCGACAGCAGCCCGACGCTCACGGCTCCGGTGACCGCGCCCACGAGCGCGGTCACCGCCAGCGCCGCCGACCCGCCCCGGCCCCTCGCATCGCTCCCGCCGTTCCCGGAAACCCGGGCGGCCAGTGCGAGCAGCCCGGCCACCAGCAGCGTCTCCCCGGCCACGGCGACCGCGTAGGGCACGTCCAGCACGGCCGCCGCGACCAGCAGCGCACCCCAGCCGAGCGCCAGGGCCGAGGCTCCGGCCGCACCGCGCACCGCCGCACCCGACGGCCGACGGGCGGGGGGCCGGGACACCGCCCCCAGCGGACCCGCGCCCCAACCCCACGCACCGTGAGGCACCGAACCAGGAGCACCCGGAGCGCCTGCCGGGGCCGGGGCACCCGCTGCGCCCTCCGCCCCCGCCGTAGGCGCGACCACCGGCCCCACGGTCTCTGCCACCGCGGCCCACCACCGGTACGCCGCCCCCAGCAGCCCCGCCACCAGGGCCAGCACCACCGGGGACGCGGCCAGCTCCGGCCACCGCAGCGTCGACCCCAGTGCGGCCCGGAAGCCGTCGGGTGTGCCCGCCCAGACGTCCGTCAGCTGCGTGACCGGGCCCAGCAGTACCGTCGCGACCGGCGGCAGCGCCCACACCAGGGCCCCGGCGACCACCGCCCCCGACGCCGCCAGCACCCCGCGCGCCGCGTTCTTCGGCAGCCGGGCCCGTACGACCGCCGTCAGGGCGATGCCGCACAGCAGGTACGGCAGCACACGCCAGCCCTCCGGCGTCAGCGCGGCGGGCACGCCGCCCACCGCCGCCACCGCCGAGAGACCGGCCACCGCGCCGCCCAGCTGCGCGAAGCCGTCGGATGCGCGCCACGCCCCGGCCAGCGCGGCCGCCGCTGCCGCCAGGAGCAGCGCACCCGGGGCGGCGGCCTCCAGCGGCCCGGCGGCGGACGCCGACTCGGCCAGGCCCACCAGCAGGGCCACCAGACCCGTCACCGTGCCGCCCACGCCCGCCGTGATCCGTACCCCGAGACCCTTGCCCCGCAGGGCGATCGCCCCGTCCAGCACCGCCGTCGCGAGCAGCGCCCACCCGAACACGAGTGCCGGGGCCTGTGCCGACCACGCCCAGAACAGAAGCGGCCACTGGGCGAACACCACGGCGGCGGGCAGCGGCAGGTGGAGCGGGCGGAGCGCGAGGCCGTACGCCGTCCACAGCGCCGCCAGCACGGCCGACGCGAGCGCGGTGAAGGCGAGCCCGTCCATGTCCGGGTCCGCCGCCGCGTGGACCGCGTACACGTCCAGCAGCGTCAGCACCAGGGCCAGCGCCACCAGGGCCTCCGCCGTCGCCCCGAGCCCCCGGCGCAGCAGGACCGCCGGGGCGATGAGCGCCCCCGCCGTCACCGCGGCCAGCACGGCCGACCGTCCGCCGATCCCCATCGAGCCCCAGCTCACCAGCGTGAACGCGATCGCCGCGATCGTCAGCAGCAGACCGCCCAGCGTCAGCAGGACGTTCTGCGCGCTGCGCGGCGCGGACGGCTTCGGCGGCACATGACCCCACGCCCGCGCCGGGGCGCCGGGACTGCCGGGAGGCGGCGAGCCCCAGGCGGACGGGTTCCAGCCCGGGGCCGCCGTCGGCGCGGGCGGCCGGAGCGCTGCGAGCAGCCAGGCGCGCCGGGTGAGCAGCTGTGCCCTGCGGGCGTCCAGCTCGGCCAGTTCACGGTCGAGGAGGGCCAGTTCCTCGGCGGGCGGGGGCACATGTTCCATGTACGGGAGTGTGGCCCCGGCCACGCGTCCCGTACATGCGCTCGGATACTCACTTCCCGGTCACAGGGCTCTGAGTAGGGCCCGGCCGGGAGGAGTTTGAAGGAAGCCCGCCGAGCCCTGTATGGTTCAACCCGTTCCCGGGCGATTAGCTCAGTGGGAGAGCGCTTCGTTCACACCGAAGAGGTCACTGGTTCGAACCCAGTATCGCCCACCGGGGAAAGCCGGTCCGCCAGCATCACGCGGACCGGCTTTCGCGTGTCCGGGCCCGTGAGCCCCTCACGCGGCCGCGGGCAGCTCCGGGCGCAGCGGCCATGCCGGGTCCACCGGCTCCGGTGTCCCGCTCTTCGCGAACCACGCCTCCAGGCCGCGCGCCTGGGCCGCATGCCAGGTCGCCTGGAGGGTGTGCAGCTCGGCCGGGGACAGCCGCTCCATCCGGGCGGAGAAGCGCCGGCACACAGCGCGCACCAGCTCCATCGAGGCGGTCGCGTCGGCCGCCGCGTCATGGGCCCCGTCGAGCACCACCTCGTAACTCGCGCAGAGATCCGTGAGCGTACGGCGGCCCTTGCGGTAGCGGTCCAGGTGTTTGTCCAGCACCCGGGGGTCCACCACCCGCATCGGCACCCCGTCCAGATACCCGGCCAGCGACGACGCCCGGTGCCGCTTCAACTCCCGGTCCAGCAGCGTCAGATCGAACGGTGCGTTCATCACGACCAGCGGACGCCCCGTCGCGCAGCTCTCGGCCAGCGCGCGGGCGATCTCGTCCATGACCGGTGCGGGCCAACGTCCGTTGCGCTGAAGGTGGTCGTCGGTCAGACCGTGGATCTCGGTCGCCCCCGCCGGGACCGGAATCCCCGGGTTGACCAGCCAGCGGGTGACGCGGACGCGTCCGCCCGCGGTGTCCTGCGCGACGAGAGCGGCCGAAACGATCCGGTCCTGCTCGACGTCCACGCCTGTCGTCTCCGTGTCAAAAGCGGCCAGCGGCCCTTCGAACCAGTGCATCATCCCCGAACTCCTCGCACCTGCGCGGCAGATGGAGTGATTCCCCTGCCCGATATCGGTGATACCCGGGCTGTTTGCCTGATACGCCGTTTGCGGGGGGTCCGATGCGGTGACAACACAGATGAGACGCCGGGAAGTTGCTTGCGCAGCCCCGTCGGCCCGCCCACCGCATGTCGCCCACACATGTCACCCGCCGGCAGAGCCATCTGCCATCGATCGGCACGCCCGGAAGGCACACGGAGCCATGGCGCTCGCGCAGCCCGACCCTGGGGGGCCCACCCGCGCCGAGGACTTCGGGGCGCGGCTGCCGCAGCAGTTCGACGCACCGCTGCGCGGCTCCCTCGCCACCACCGCCTGCATGGAGACCCTTCAGGTGGGCTATCTGCACGCCGTCGCGGCGGCGGCCGGATGCTCGCTGTCCCAGCCCTTTCCCGACAACGGCATCGACTGGCACGTCAGCCACGGCGCCCCGGCCCACACCGTCGACGACGAAGTGACCATCAAGGTGCAGCTCAAGTGCACCTACCAGATACCGCCGCACCCGGCGGGCGGGGCGTTCTCCTTCACGCTCGACAACGCCCACCTCGTCAAACTCGCCCGCACCCCGGTGTCGGTGCACAAGATCCTGGTCGTGATGCTCGTGCCGCGCAGCCAGGACGACTGGCTCAGCGCCGGGCCCGGCAGCCTCGACCTGCGCCACTGCTGCTACTGGACCAACCTGGCCGGCCACGCGGTGACGGGCCGGTACCGGACCACTGTGCGCATCCCGACCTCGCGGATCTTCGACGACCGCGCACTCTGCGACATCATGGCCCGGGTCGGGGCCGGAGGGAGACCCTGATGCACCGGTCGATGGACGAGCCCACGGGCTGGGCGGGACTGCCCGCCGCCCGGTCGCACCCCACCGTCCGCCCCGGGCCCCCGCTGGTCGCCGGGGCGGAGCCGCCCGACCCCGCCGTGCTCGCCGCCCTCCTACGGCGGCACGGCTGGCAGCGGCGCGGTGGAGCCTCCGGGCGGTACGGCCGCTGGACCCCGCCCGGGCCCTCGGCGGGAGCGACCAGCCTCCTGGTGCCCGAGAGCGCGGCCTTCCCCGACAGCGGTGAGCTGATCGAGGAGGCCCTTCTCGCGCTCGGCCGCAGCGCCGACCCCTCCGCCCGGGACGTCCTGGTCTCCCTCGCCGTGCCCAGCGACGAGATCCGCTGGTGGCGCGAGGTCCCCGAATCGGCCGCCGCCGCTGCCGGGGCCGCGGGGTGGACCGAGGCCGAGGCGCTGCGCTCGGCGGCCCGGCAGCTCCTGCTGGCCGGGGCGCTGGCGGCGCGCGGCCGGGCGGGCTACCACGGGGCGCGGCACCGCAGGAAGGCGCGCGCCGCCCTCGACGACGCGCTCATCGGGCCCGCACCCGGGGGCCGCAGCCTCACGGCGTACGTCCCCGTCGCCACCGGACGCGCCGTCGCCGTCCAGCTCTGCCACGCCCTGCACGCCGCCCGCGAGGCCGTGGACTACCAGCGGGCCACCGGAGGCATGGAGGCCTTCGACAGCGCGGTCGCGGCGGGCGTCAGCCGGGAGCTGACCGAGGCGCTGATCGCCCTGGTGCGCGGCTCGGAGGGGGCCGGGATCGACCTGCGCTGGGCGCCCGCCGCGGGCACCCCGGACGGCTGCCCGGTCCGCCCGGCGCCCGTCGAGTTCTCCCCGGGCGACCTCCCGGCCCTGCGTTCAGCGAGCGCCCGCTACCTCCGCGAGGAACCCGCCGTGCAGGTCCGCCTCACCGGCGCCGTGGTCCGGCTGCGCCGCTCCGGGCCGCGCGGCGCCGGGATCGTACGGCTGCGGGTGCTGGCCGGGGCGGAGGTCGCCCACGTCCGTGTGGAGCTGGACGAGGAGGCGTACCGCATCGCGGGCCACGCCCACCTCGTCGGGCTGCCGCTGCGGGTGGAGGGGCGGCTGGAGCGGCGCGGCGGCTTCCGGCGGCTCACCGGGGCCTCGCAGGTCGCGCCCGTCCAGGTCGACGAGGCGGAGCGGGACCGGCTGATGAAGGCGCTCCAGGAGAACGTCGACCACTTCGAGGAGGCGTGTGCCGGGGAGGAGCCGTAGGGCGTCCCGGAAGCCGTTCGCATCGGGGGCGTACGGCTCGGTACGATTCGTCTTGCCCTGCCATACGACGGCGGGCATCCCCTCAGTCAGGAGAGACCGGTGTCAGACGTCCGTGTGATCATCCAACGCGATTCCGAGCGGGAAGAGCACGCGGTGACGACGGGCACGACCGCCGGTGAGCTCTTCCCCGGTCAGCGCACCGTCGTCGCCGCGCGCATCGGCGGCGAGCTGAAGGACCTCTCCTACGAGCTCCAGGACGGCGAGACCGTCGAGCCCGTGGAGATCTCCTCCGAGGACGGCCTGAACATCCTGCGCCACTCCACCGCGCACGTCATGGCCCAGGCCGTGCAGGAGCTCTTCCCCGAGGCCAAGCTCGGCATCGGCCCGCCGGTCAAGGACGGCTTCTACTACGACTTCGACGTCGAGAAGCCGTTCACGCCCGAGGACCTCAAGGCCATCGAGAAGAAGATGCAGGAGATCCAGAAGCGGGGCCAGAAGTTCTCCCGCCGCGTGGTCTCCGACGAGGCCGCCCGCGAGGAGCTGGCGGGCGAGCCGTACAAGCTGGAGCTCATCGGCATCAAGGGCTCGGCGTCCTCGGACGACGGCGCGGACGTCGAGGTGGGCGGCGGCGAGCTGACCATCTACGACAACCTCGACGCGAAGACCGGCGACCTGTGCTGGAAGGACCTCTGCCGCGGTCCCCACCTGCCCACCACCCGGTTCATCCCGGCGTTCAAGCTGATGCGCAACGCCGCCGCGTACTGGCGCGGCAGCGAGAAGAACCCGATGCTCCAGCGCATCTACGGCACCGCCTGGCCGACCAAGGACGAGCTGAAGGCGCACCTGGAGTTCCTGGAGGAGGCCGCCAAGCGCGACCACCGCAAGCTCGGCAACGAGCTGGACCTCTTCTCCTTCCCCGACGAGATCGGCCCCGGCCTCGCGGTCTTCCACCCCAAGGGCGGCGTCATCCGCCGGGCCATGGAGGACTACTCGCGCCGCCGTCACGAGGAGGAGGGCTACGAGTTCGTCTACAGCCCGCACGCCACCAAGGGCAAGCTCTTCGAGAAGTCCGGCCACCTGGACTGGTACGCCGACGGCATGTACCCGCCCATGCAGCTCGACGACGGGGTGGACTACTACCTCAAGCCGATGAACTGCCCGATGCACAACCTGATCTTCGACGCGCGCGGCCGCTCCTACCGCGAACTGCCGCTGCGCCTCTTCGAGTTCGGCACGGTGTATCGCTACGAGAAGTCGGGCGTCGTGCACGGCCTGACCCGCTCGCGCGGTTTCACGCAGGACGACGCGCACATCTACTGCACCAAGGAGCAGATGGCCGAGGAGCTGGACCGCACGCTCACCTTCGTGCTGAACCTGCTCCGTGACTACGGGCTCACCGACTTCTACCTGGAGCTCTCCACCAAGGACCCGGAGAAGTACGTCGGCTCCGACGAGACCTGGGAGGAGGCCACCGAGACGCTGCGCCAGGTCGCCGAGAAGCAGGGCCTCCCGCTGGTCCCCGACCCGGGCGGCGCCGCGTTCTACGGCCCGAAGATCTCCGTGCAGTGCAAGGACGCCATCGGCCGCACCTGGCAGATGTCGACCGTGCAGCTCGACTTCAACCTTCCGGAGCGCTTCGACCTGGAGTACACCGGCCCCGACGGCTCCAAGCAGCGCCCGGTCATGATCCACCGTGCCCTGTTCGGCTCCATCGAGCGCTTCTTCGCCGTGCTCCTGGAGCACTACGCGGGCGCCTTCCCGGTCTGGCTCGCCCCCGTCCAGGCCGTCGGCATCCCGATCGGCGACGCCCACATCCCCTACCTCCAGGAGTTCGCCGCCAAGGCGCGCAAGCAGGGGCTGCGGGTGGACGTGGACGCCTCCTCGGACCGGATGCAGAAGAAGATCCGCAACCAGCAGAAGAACAAGGTTCCCTTCATGATCATCGCCGGTGACGAGGACATGGCCAACGGTGCCGTCTCCTTCCGCTACCGCGACGGTTCGCAGGAGAACGGCATCCCGGTCGACGAGGCCATCGCCAAGATCGCGAAGGCCGTCGAGGACCGCGTCCAGGTCTGAGCCCTCTCCCGGGTCACGGCCCCCGCGGCGCTACCCGCGCTCCGGGGGCCGTTTCTCGTCCTCCCGCGTGAACACCTGGATCAGCCACGACGAGAACGACCCGGTCACCGCGCCGAGCAGCGCGAGACCGCACGCCATCAGCCCCGCCGCCACCGTCCGGCCCCAGAAGGTGACCGGTGAGGCGTCCCCGTAACCGACCGTCGTGAGCGTCGCGCACGCCCACCACACCGCGTCGCCGAAGGTACGGATGGAGGCGCCGGGGGCCGTGCGCTCCAGGTGGTAGACCGCGAGCGAGGCGGCGAAACCGAGCAGGCCGACGGTGGTACTCGCGTACGCCATCACGCGCGCGTACAGGTTCAGCCGCGGCCGGTCGCGGCGGCGCTGCACCGCCGTATAGACCTGGACCATCCGCAGCGGGCGCAGCAACGGCAGCAGCAGGACCAGGGTGTCCAGCCAGTGAGTGCGGACGAAGCGCGCGCCCAGGCCGCTGAGCCCCAGCCGCGTCACGTAGTCCGCCAGGAACAGCAGCCAGGTCGACCAGACGAGAATCAGGGCGATGCCGTTCCAGGGCTCGGCATCGTGCGGGGTCAGCACCCGGACCGCGTATCCCGCCAGGAAGAGCAGCCCCGCGGCGAAGAGGGGCACCTCCGTACGCTGCTCCCAGCGGGTCAGCCTGGCCGGTGGCCCGGATGCGGGTCGGTCGCTCATCGCCTCAGCATTACGGGCGGCCGTGCGGTGCGCCCCCGGCGACACGCTCCGCACGGGTGACGCAATATGCTGATCGGCATGACGAGTGAGCCGGAGCAGCAGATCGGCGTGGGGACGCCCGACGCATTCCAGCGCCTGTGGACGCCCCATCGGATGGCGTACATCCAGGGCGAGAACAAGCCGAGCGGCCCGGGTGCCGAGGACGGCTGTCCGTTCTGTTCGATCCCGGCGAAATCCGACGAGGACGGCCTCGTCGTGGCGCGCGGCGAGCACGTCTACGCGGTGCTGAACCTGTATCCGTACAACGGCGGCCACCTCATGGTGGTCCCCTACCGTCATGTCGCCGACTACACCGAGCTGGACGGCCCCGAGACCGTCGAGCTGGCGGACTTCACCAAGCGGGCGATGGTCGCGCTGCGCGCGGCCTCCGGGGCGCACGGCTTCAACATCGGCATGAACCAGGGCTCCGTGGCCGGTGCGGGGATCGCCGCCCATCTGCACCAGCACCTGGTGCCGCGCTGGGGCGGCGACACCAACTTCATGCCGGTCATCGGCCACACCAAGGTGCTGCCGCAGCTGCTCGGCGACACCCGGGCGATGCTGGCCGACGCCTGGCCCGCGACCGTCTGAGCGGGCGGTTCCGTAGGTAACGAAGGAAGGCCCCCGCCCCGGCGGGGGCCTTCCTCCGTAGCCGCGCCTAGGCGTCGTAGACGTCGGCCTTGCGCGGGGCCGCGTCCTGGACGAGGCCGCTCAGGATCATCGAGCGGTTGTCGAAGCGCTCGGTGTCCACACCGTTCTCCTCCAGCACCCGCATGGCCGCCGAGTGGACGACCCGCAGCACCGGGGTCGCGGCGCGCATCGCGTCGTCCGCCATGAAGCGGTGGTTCCACGGCTTGGCCGCCCAGGCGTGCCGCAGCCCGAACGGCTCGGGCAGCACTATCTTCCCGCCCAGGTAGTCCAGCAGGGGCGGATACCAGGTGAGGGGGGCCCGCAGCGCGAGCCGGACGACCTCCTTGGCCTCCACCAGCGGCAGCTGGACGTCCCGCGTCTCCCAGAAGCGGACGGTCTTGTTGACCGTCTTCGTCTTGGCCTCCGGCTTGGAGAGGAACAGCCCGTGCACCGGCCCGAGCGCATGGCCGGTGACCTCGATGCGCAGGGTCTCGTGGAGCACGGTGACGGTGATCATCATCGTGATCACCAGCTGCCCGTCCCACAGGGTGAACTGGACTCCCAGATAGTGCCGGTCACCGCTGCCGAACTGCTGGTGGTTGCAGATCCGCTGTATCTCGTGCGGTTTCACCTGGAAGGTGGCGACGTCCTCGCCGTCGGGGCGTGAGACGGCGTCCGCGTTCTCCCCGATCGGAGAGACGATCCAGTGCTTCACGGACGGCTTGGGAAAACCGCCGGTGTTCAGCGGGCCGCGCTCCAGCATCTTCAGCTGGTCGTGGATGATCCGGATCAGGTCCCAGCTGCGGAACTGGTGGATCTCCTTCGTCGGGTCCTTGGGGACCAGCTCCTCGGCCAGCTGCCAGCTGCCCCAGCGGGTGCCCATCCCGAGGACGCCCTTGGGCCCCGCGTAGAAGACGGCGTTGGACTGCTGCTCGGCCGACAGCTTCTCCAGACTCTGGCGCAGCGCCTCACGTGCGGTCTCGTTGGGGTTCTTCGGCACCGCCTCGGGGATCTTCGCGATCACTCCGGTGCCCGACAGCAGCCCGTCCCAGCGGGCCCGCAGATCCTTGGCGGAGGTCTCCGCGATCCGCTTGGCGAGGAGCCAGCCGATCACCGGGGCGACGAGCGCGCCCCGGACGTAGAGCGCGAGCAGCCCGTCCAGGGGGAGCTTGACCATCAGCACCAGCGCGCCGATCCCGCAGGCCGCCAGCAGCACCGTGCCGGCCGCCCGGAACGCCGTGTCCTTGGACTTGTCGAGCGCGTCGCGGACCCGGAAGGCGATCACCCACGCCAGCAGTCCGGGCAGGAAGAGGATGCCGAACACCACGGTCACCAGAGTGAGCCGGGTGTCGCGGGCCTTGCGCAGGTTGTTCGCGGACAGGCAGTGCTCCACCACCGTCTGCGGGTCCGTGCCGAAGGACTGGATGAGCGCCTTACGGGCTCCGCCCAGCATCCGTTCCTGAACGGCGCGGGCGAACGCCTCGCCCAGATTGGGCTTGAAGTAGTCCGACTTGAACAGCTTGGAGGACCCCGGCTTCACCACGGACTTGTGCCACTCGCTGTTGGCGTCGAGGATCTTCTCCACCGGGCTGTCCCGATACGCCGCCGAGGCCAGGGCGTTGGTCGCCACCGACTGGCCGCCGGACCCCTGGATCGGGATCTGGGCCCCGGGTGAGAAGTCGAATCCGTCGTTGGCCACCTGTCGCCCCCACTCGCCGCACCGTCCGCTCCTGCGGGTGTGCCCAACTACCGTACGCGGCATACCTTCTGAGCTGCGCCCACAGCGTATCGTCCGGATCACGGCACCGCCCGTCTCCGGCGGGACCCGGCCGGGTGTGCGACCGTGCGCCGGTCACGCGCCGGGTGTTCCGTCCCGCTGCTCGGTGCGGACCCGGTCGGCCACCTGCGGCGGCATCGCCTCGTGCCGGGCGTAGGCGCGGTCGAAGCGCCCGGTGCCGTGGGACAGGGAGCGCAGGTCCACGGCGTACCGGCCGACCTCGATCTCCGGCACCTCGGCCCGTACGACGGTGCGCCCGCCCGGACTCTGCTCGGTGCCCACGACCCGGCCCCGGCGCCCCGACAGATCGCTCATCACCGGGCCCACGAAGTCGTCCGGGACCAGCACGCTCACCTCGCAGACCGGTTCCAGGAGCTGGATGCGGGCGTCCGCCGCCGCTTCCCGCAGGGCGAGCGCACCGGCGGTCTGGAAGGCGGCGTCCGAGGAGTCCACCGAGTGCGCCTTGCCGTCCAGCAGCGTGATCCGTACGTCGACGAGCGGATGCCCGGCGGCCACCCCCTTCGCGGCCTGGGCCCGTACTCCCTTCTCCACCGACCCGATGAACTGACGCGGCACCGAACCGCCCACCACCCGGTCGACGAACTCGACGCCCGAACCCGGCGGCAGCGGCTCCACCTCGATCTCGCAGATCGCGAACTGCCCGTGCCCGCCCGACTGCTTGACGTGCCGTCCGCGCCCGGTGGCCCGGCCCGCGAACGTCTCGCGCAGCGGCACCCGGTGCGGTTCCGCGTCGACCTGGACGCCGTAGCGCTCGCGCAGCCGTTCCAGGGCGACCTCCTGGTGCGCCTCGCCCAGGCACCACAGGACGACCTGGTGGGTGTCCGGGTTCTGTTCGAGGCGCAGGGTGGGGTCCTCGGCCACCAGCCGGGCCAGCCCCTGCGACAGCTTGTCCTCGTCCGCCTTGCCGTGCGCCCGGACGGCCAGCGGGAGCAGCGGGTCCGGCGTCGACCAGGGCTCGATCAGAACCGGGTCGCCGGCCGGGGAGAGCGTGTCACCGGTCTCCGCCTCACCGAGCCGCGCCACGCACGCCAGGTCGCCCGCGATACACCGGTCCTGGGTGCGTTGCTGGCGGCCGAACGGCGAGGTGAGCGCGCCGAGGCGGATCTCCGCCTCGTGACAGGGGCGCGGCGCGTGCCCCGTCGCGTCGAGGCCGTGGCCGCACAGGTGGACCGGATCGTCGGGGCGCAGGGTGCCGGAGAAGACGCGGACGAGCGAGACACGGCCCACGTACGGGTCCGACGAGGTCTTCACGACCTCGGCGACCAGCGGGCCTTCCGGATCGCAGACCGGCGCGGGCCGGGGCTTGCCCGCCGGGGTCGTGACGACGGGCGGGGTGCGCTCCAGCGGGGTCGGGAAGCCGCGCGTGATCAGCTCCAGCAGCTCCACGGTGCCGATGCCCTGCCGGGCGCCGTCGGCCGCCGGGGCCGCGGTGAGGACGGGGTGGAAGGAGCCCTTGGCGACCGCTCGTTCCAGATCGCCGATCAGCGTCGTCACGTCGATGTCCTCGCCGCCGAGATAGCGCTCCATCAAGGACTCGTCCTCGCTCTCGGCGATGATCCCCTCGATCAGCCGGTCGCGGGCCGCCCGCAGCGGCTCCTCCTGCTCCGGCGCGGGCGGCAGCTCGGCGCGTTCCCCCGAGGAGTAGTCGAGGATCCGCCGGCTCAGCAGCCCCGTGAGCCCGGTCAGCGGGGCGTGCCCGTCGGCGGCCTCGGGCCCCAGCACCGGCAGGTACAGGGGCAGTACGGCATCGGGGTCGTCGCCGCCGAAGATCTCGGAGCAGACCCGGGTCATCCCGTCGAACGAGGTGCGGGCGGTGTCCAGATGCGTGACGACGATCGCGCGCGGCATGCCGACGATCGCGCACTCCTCCCACACGGCCCGGGTGGTCGCGGCCACGGACTCGGCCTCCTGGGCCGCCGAGACGACGAAAAGCGCCGCGTCCGCCGCGCGCAGACCGGCCCGCAGCTCCCCGACGAAGTCCGCGTAACCGGGGGTGTCCAGCAGATTGATCTTGCATCCGTCCCAGGCCACCGGGACCAGCGAGAGCTGCACGGAACGCCGTCGGCGCTGTTCGATCTCGTCGTAGTCGGAGACGGTCGCCCCGTCCTCGACGCGCCCGGCCCGGTTCACGGCGCCCGCCGTCAGGGCCAGCGCCTCGACCAGGGTGGTCTTGCCCGATCCGCTGGGGCCGACCAGCACCACGTTGCGTATCGCGGAGGGGTGGCCGGCCGTCGGTGCTCCTCCGGCGGCTCCGGGGTGTGCGTGTGCCTTGTCGCCCATGATGCGTGCCTCCCGGTCGATGGCGCGGTGCGGGGGAGGGCGACCGCGCGTGGGGCAGCGGTGGTCACGGGCACGGGAAGGCCGCCGCGGCGGCTTCGGCGACGCCCGCGGTCCTTCGAGCTTGGCACCGGGACGCGGCCGCGTCCATACGTCGCGCGTGGTCCCCGTCCCCGCCGCCCTGACACCCCCCGGGCGGGTGCCCGTCCGGTGGACGGCGGCGGTGGTGACTACGATGGGCCAGCCGGTGGCCGTAGGGGCCGCTCGGCCAACCGAACCCTCGGGAAGGCCATGCTGAACAAGTACGCGCGTGCATTCTTCACGCGTGTCCTCACCCCGTTCGCCGCTCTGCTGCTCCGCCTCGGGGTCAGCCCCGACGCGGTCACTCTCATCGGTACGGCCGGAGTGATGGCAGGTGCGCTGGTCTTTTTCCCGATGGGGGAGTTCTTCTGGGGCACGATCGTCATCACGATCTTCGTCTTCTCCGACCTCGTCGACGGCAACATGGCGCGGCAGGCCGGGATCTCCAGCCGGTGGGGCGCGTTCCTCGACTCGACGCTGGACCGGGTCGCCGACGGGGCGATCTTCGCCGGCTTCGCCCTCTGGTACGCGGGCAGCGGTGACGACAACATCCTCTGCGCCGTCGCGATCTTCTGCCTGGCCAGCGGCCAGGTGGTCTCATACACCAAGGCGCGCGGCGAGTCGATCGGCCTGCCGGTCGCGGTCAACGGCCTCGTGGAGCGCGCCGAGCGCCTGGTGATCTCACTGGTCGCGGCAGGTCTCGCCGGACTGCACAAGTTCGGTGTCCCGCACATCGACGTCCTGCTCCCGATCGCCCTGTGGATCGTCGCCGCGGGCAGCCTGGTCACGCTGATCCAGCGCGTGGTGACCGTACGCCGTGAATCGGCGGAGGCGGACGCCGCGGAGGCCGCCGCGGGCCAGTCCGCCGCGGACGCGTCCGCCGTCGGTTCCGCCGACCAGGGGAGCGAGGCCGACCGGTGAGCGGCGGCGCGTCCGGCCTGAAGGGCCGGGTCACCGACGGGCTGTACGGGCTGGGCTGGAGCGCCGTGAAGACGCTGCCCGAGCCCGCGGCGGCGGCCCTCTTCCGCACCATCGCCGACCAGGCGTGGAAGAGGCGCGGCAAGAGCGTGCTGCGGCTTGAGTCGAACCTGGCGCGGGTCGTCCCCGACGCGGGTCCGGAGCGTCTTGCCGAGCTGTCCCGGGCCGGGATGCGCTCCTACATGCGCTACTGGATGGAGTCGTTCCGGCTGCCGACCTGGAGCCCGGAACGGATCAAGGCGAGCATCGACGTCAAGGACGCGCACCTGCTCACCGAAGCCCTGGACGCCGGCAACGGCGTGATCCTCGCCCTGCCGCACCTGGGCAACTGGGACCTCGCCGGAGCCTGGGTCACCACCGACCTGAAGGTCCCCTTCACCACCGTCGCGGAACGGCTCGACCCCGAGTCGCTCTACGACCGCTTCGTCGCCTACCGCGAGGGCCTCGGCATGGAGGTCCTGCCGCACAGCGGCGGGGCGGCCTTCGGGACCCTGGCCCGCCGACTGCGCGCGGGCGGCCTGGTCTGCCTGGTCGCGGACCGGGACCTGTCCGCCTCCGGGGTGGAGGTGTCGTTCTTCGGCGCCACCGCCCGGATGCCCGCCGGACCCGCGCTGCTCGCCCAGCAGACGGGCGCGCTGCTGCTGCCGGTGACCCTCTGGTACGACGGCACACCGGTGATGGGGGCCCGCGTCCACCCGGCGGTCGAGGCGCCGGAGGAAGGCACCCGCGCCGAGAGGACGTCCGTCATGACCCAGGCCCTGGCCGACGTCTACGCCACCGGCATCGCCGAACACCCCGAGGACTGGCACATGCTCCAGAGGCTCTGGCTGGACGACCTGGAACCCCGGGGGGACACCGCGTGAAGATCGGCATCGTCTGCCCGTACTCCTGGGACGTACCGGGCGGTGTGCAGTTCCACATCCGGGACCTCGCCGAACACCTGATCCGGCTCGGCCACGAGGTCTCCGTCCTGGCCCCGGCCGACGACGAGACCCCGCTGCCGCGCTACGTCGTCTCGGCGGGCCGGGCCGTCCCCGTGCCGTACAACGGCTCCGTCGCCCGGCTGAACTTCGGCTTCCTGTCGGCTGCCCGGGTACGGCGCTGGCTGCACGACGGCACGTTCGACGTGATCCACATCCACGAACCGACCTCCCCGTCGCTGGGCCTGCTGGCCTGCTGGGCGGCGCAGGGACCGATCGTGGCCACCTTCCACACCTCCAACCCGCGCTCCCGGGCGATGATCGCCGCCTACCCGATCCTCCAGCCCGCGCTGGAGAAGATCAGCGCCCGGATCGCGGTCAGCGAGTACGCCCGGCGCACCCTGGTCGAGCACCTCGGCGGCGACGCCGTCGTCATCCCGAACGGCGTCGACGTCGGCTTCTTCGCCAAGGCCGAGCCGAAGGCCGAATGGCAGGGGCAGACCCTCGGCTTCATCGGCCGTATCGACGAACCCCGCAAGGGGCTGCCCGTCCTGATGAAGGCGCTGCCCGCGATCCTCGCCGCCCGCCCGGAGACCCGGCTGCTGGTCGCGGGGCGCGGGGACGAGGAGGAGGCGGTGGCATCCCTGCCGAAGGAGCTGCGCGAGCGCGTCGAGTTCCTCGGCATGGTCAGCGACGAGGACAAGGCCCGCCTGCTGCGCAGCGTAGATGTGTACGTGGCCCCCAACACCGGTGGCGAGAGCTTCGGGATCATCCTGGTCGAGGCGCTGTCGGCCGGTGCGCCGGTGCTCGCCAGCGACCTCGACGCGTTCGCCCAGGTGCTGGACCAGGGCGCGGCGGGCGACCTGTTCGCCAACGAGGACGCCGACGCGCTGGCCGCCGCCGCGATCCGGCTGCTGGGCGACCCGGAGCGCCGGGCCGGACTCCGCGAGCGCGGCGAGGCGCATGTGCGGCGCTTCGACTGGGCGACGGTGGGGGCCGACATCCTCGCGGTGTACGAGACGGTGACGGACGGGGCCGCGTCCGTCGCGGCGGACGAACGCTCGGGGCTGCGGGCGCGGTTCGGGCTGGCGCGGGACTGAGGGCGCGGTTCGAGCCGGGCCGCCGGGGCCTGTGCCGGGGCGGGGCTCCGGTGACGGCGGCGTGGGGGCCTCCTGTTGAAGGGGGAGGCCACGGCGGCGGTAGCGTGTGGGCCCGTGACCGTAACCCTCATCTGGATCGTCGTCGCCCTCGTCGCGATCGGCGTGTACCTCAGCTGGACGGCGGGCCGCCTCGACCGCCTGCACTCCCGGATCGACGCCGCCCGCGCCGCCCTCGACGCCCAACTGCTGCGCCGCGCCTCGGTCACCCAGGAGCTGGCCACCTCCGGCGTCCTGGACCCGGCCGCCTCGATCGTCCTGTACGAGGCCGCGCACGCCGCCCGGCAGGCCGAGGAGGACCACCGCGAGGTCGCCGAGAGCGAGCTGAGCACCGCCCTGCGCGCCGTCTTCGGCGAACCGGCCCAGGTGGAGGCGGTGAAGGAGGTCCCCGGCGGCGAGGACGCGGCCGTCGAACTGGCCGCCGCCGTACGCCGTGTCCCCATGGCCCGCCGCTTCCACAACGACTCCGTGCGCGCGGCCCGTGCGCTGCGCCGGCACCGTACGGTCAGACTGTTCCGGCTGGCCGGGCACGCGCCGTTCCCGCTGGCCTTCGAGATGGACGACGCCCCGCCGGTGGCCCTGGCGGACCGCCCCGGTACGTAGGACCGGCCCCGGACCACGCGGGCCCGACTCCAAAACGATCCACGGCCTGCCCATTGGCCCTTGCTGTGGACTGGTCCCGCAGCGTTTGCTCGGCGATGCAGTATCCAGCGTCTTTTCACCGAGTGAGGTCCCGTGTCCACGCTTCCCAGCACCCCGCAGTCCACCGAGTCCCCCGCCACCGGCACCGCGCGCGTCAAGCGCGGCATGGCCGAGCAGCTCAAGGGCGGCGTGATCATGGACGTCGTCGACGCCGAGCAGGCGAAGATCGCCGAGGACGCGGGCGCCGTGGCCGTCATGGCCCTGGAGCGGGTCCCGGCCGACATCCGCAAGGACGGCGGCGTGGCCCGGATGTCCGACCCCAACATGATCGAGGAGATCATCGGGGCCGTCTCCATCCCCGTCATGGCCAAGTCCCGCATCGGCCACTTCGTCGAGGCCCAGGTCCTGCAGTCCCTCGGCGTCGACTACATCGACGAGTCCGAGGTCCTCACTCCGGCCGACGAGGTCAACCACAGCGACAAGTTCGCCTTCACCACCCCCTTCGTGTGCGGCGCCACCAACCTGGGCGAGGCCCTGCGCCGCATCGCCGAGGGCGCGGCCATGATCCGCTCGAAGGGCGAGGCCGGCACCGGCAACGTCGTCGAGGCCGTCCGCCACCTGCGCCAGATCAAGAACGAGATCGCGCGTCTGCGTGGCTTCGACAACAACGAGCTCTACGCCGCCGCCAAGGACCTGCGCGCCCCTTACGAGCTGGTCAAGGAGGTCGCCGAGCTCGGCAAGCTGCCCGTCGTGCTGTTCTCCGCCGGTGGCGTCGCCACCCCGGCCGACGCCGCGCTGATGCGCCAGCTCGGCGCCGAGGGCGTCTTCGTCGGCTCCGGCATCTTCAAGTCCGGCGACCCGGCCAAGCGCGCCGCCGCCATCGTGAAGGCCACCACCTTCTACGACGACCCGAAGGTCATCGCGGACGCCTCCCGCAACCTGGGCGAGGCCATGGTCGGCATCAACTGCGACACGCTGCCCGAGTCCGAGCGCTACGCCAACCGCGGCTGGTAACCACTGATGAGCGACACCCCCCTGATCGGCGTCCTCGCTCTCCAGGGCGACGTACGGGAGCACCTGATCGCCCTGGCCTCGGCGGACGCCGTGGCCAGGCCGGTCCGGCGCCCCGAGGAGCTCGCCGAGGTCGACGGACTGGTCATCCCCGGCGGCGAGTCGACCACCATGTCCAAGCTGGCCGTCCTCTTCGGCATGATGGAGCCCCTGCGCGAGCGGGTCCGGGCCGGGATGCCGGTCTACGGCACCTGCGCCGGGATGATCCTGCTGGCCGAGAAGATCCTGGACCCGCGCTCGGGCCAGGAGACCGTCGGCGGCATCGACATGATCGTGCGGCGCAACGCCTTCGGCCGGCAGAACGAGTCCTTCGAAGCCGCGGTCGAGGTCGCCGGGATCGACGGCGGCCCTGTGGAGGGCGTCTTCATCCGCGCCCCCTGGGTGGAGTCCGTCGGCGCCGAGGCCGAAGTCATCGCCGAACACGGCGGGCACATCGTGGCCGTGCGCCAGCGAAATGTCCTTGCCACGTCGTTCCATCCCGAACTGACCGGCGACCATCGCGTGCACGCTCTGTTCGTGGACATGGTGCGCGCAGTGAACTGAGCGGACCCCGGTAGGATCTCTCGGGTTCGACTCGATTTTGGTGACGCGAAGGAGAAGGCAGATGTCCGGCCACTCTAAATGGGCTACGACGAAGCACAAGAAGGCCGTGATTGACGCCAAGCGCGGCAAGCTCTTCGCGAAGCTGATCAAGAACATCGAGGTCGCGGCGCGCTCCGGCGGCGTGGACCCCGATGGCAACCCGACGCTCGTCGACGCCATCCAGAAGGCGAAGAAGAGCTCCGTCCCGAACAAGAACATCGACTCCGCCGTCAAGCGTGGCGGCGGTCTCGAAGCGGGCGGCGCCGACTACGAGACGATCATGTACGAGGGTTACGGCCCCAACGGTGTCGCGGTGCTCATCGAGTGCCTCACCGACAACCGCAACCGTGCCGCGTCCGACGTACGTGTCGCGATGACCCGGAACGGCGGCTCCATGGCCGACCCGGGCTCCGTCTCGTACCTGTTCAACCGCAAGGGCGTCGTGATCGTGCCCAAGGGCGAGCTGTCCGAGGACGACGTCCTCGGCGCGGTCCTCGACGCGGGCGCCGAGGAGGTCAACGACCTCGGCGAGACCTTCGAGGTGGTCAGCGAGGCCACCGACATGGTCGCGGTGCGCACCGCGCTCCAGGAGGCGGGCATCGACTACGACTCCGCCGAGGCCAACTTCCTGCCGACCATGCAGGTCGAGCTGGACGAAGAGGGCGCGCGCAAGATCTTCAAGCTCATCGACGCGCTGGAGGACAGCGACGACGTGCAGAACGTCTTCGCCAACTTCGACGTGTCCGACGAGGTCATGGAGAAGGTCGACGCCTGACGGCGCGGCCGGTTCAGCCGGCACAGCCGGTACGGCTTGGTTCGACGGGCCGACGGGGCACTCCCCGTCGGCCCGTCGTCTTGTGGTTGCGAGGCTTTGTCAGTGCGAGCCGATAGCCTGCGGGAACAGATGAACGAGCGGGCGCGGCACACGGCGAGGACAGGGGGGCTCCATGCGGGTTCTGGGCATTGACCCGGGGCTGACCCGGTGCGGGGTCGGCGTGGTCGAAGGGGTCGCGGGCCGCCCGCTGACGATGCTCGGCGTCGGCGTCGTGCGCACCTCTTCGGACGCCGAGCTGGGTGACCGGCTCGTCGCCGTGGAGCGCGGCATCGAGCAGTGGCTCGACGAGCACTCCCCGTCCTTCGTCGCCGTGGAGCGCGTCTTCGCCCAGCACAACGTCCGTACGGTGATGGGCACGGCCCAGGCAAGCGCGGTGGCCATGCTCTGCGCCGCCCGGCGCGGCATTCCGGTCGCCCTGCACACGCCCAGCGAGGTCAAGGCGGCCGTCACGGGATCGGGCCGCGCGGAGAAGGCCCAGGTCGGGGCCATGGTGACCCGGCTGCTGAGGCTCGACGCCCCGCCCAGGCCCGCCGACGCCGCGGACGCCCTGGCCCTCGCCATCTGCCACATCTGGCGCGCGCCCGCGCAGAACCGCCTCCAGCAGGCGGTGGCGGCCCACCGCACTCAGGGCGCGCCCGGCGCATCCCGTACACCCGGCACGCCCGGCATACCCCGTACGGCAGGCGCGCCCGGCACGTCTCGCGCGCCCGGCACTTCCCGTACCGCAGGCGCACCGGGAGCACCCCGTACGCCTGGGGCTACCCGTACGGCGGGCGCGGCCGGCACGCCCCCCGCGCCCGGCACCGCCCGTACGACCGGCGCAGCAGACACGCCCCGCACGTCCCGCACGCTGAAAGGCCCCACCGCATGATCGCCTTCGTCTCCGGCCCGGTGGCCGCCCTCGCCCCGACCACGGCCGTCATCGAGGTCGGCGGCATCGGCATGGCCGTCCAGTGCACCCCGCACACCCTCGCCGACCTGCGCATCGGCAAGGAGGCCCGGCTCGCCACCTCCCTCGTCGTCCGGGAGGACTCCCTCACCCTGTACGGCTTCAAGGACGACGACGAGCGGCAGGTTTTCGAACTGCTCCAGACCGCCAGCGGTGTCGGCCCCCGGCTCGCCCAGGCGATGCTGGCCACCCACAGCCCCGACGCCCTGCGCCTCGCCGTGTCCACCGGCGATGAGAAGGCCCTCACCGCCGTCTCAGGCATCGGAAAGAAAGGCGCCCAGAAACTGCTGCTGGAGCTCAAGGACCGGCTCGGCGAACCGGTTGGCGCGCACATCGGCCAGCAGGGCATCGGCACCCCTGTCACCTCCGGCTGGCGCGACCAGCTCCAGGCCGCGCTGATCGGCCTCGGCTACGCGAGCCGCGAGGCCGACGAGGCGGTCAACGCCGTCGCCCCGCAGGCCGAGGCCGCCGTCGCCGAGGGCACCGCACCCCCGGTGCCGCAGCTGCTGAGGGCCGCCCTGCAGACTCTCAACCGCGCACGCTGACCGGCACCGAACCACCGAAGAGGCCCCGAAATGAACTGGGACGAGACCGGACCCGAGACCGATGAGCCCACCGGGCCGGTCTTCGACGACCGGCTGGTCGACGCCGACGCGGACGGCGAGGACACCGCCGTCGAGGCTGCCCTGCGCCCCAAGGACCTGGAGGAGTTCGTCGGCCAGGAGAAGGTTCGCGAGCAGCTCGACCTGGTCCTGAAGGCCGCCCGCGCCCGTGGTGCCACCGCTGACCACGTGCTGCTCTCCGGCGCACCCGGCCTCGGCAAGACCACGCTCTCGATGATCATCGCCGCCGAGATGAACGCCCCGATCCGGATCACCTCGGGCCCCGCCATCCAGCACGCCGGTGACCTCGCGGCGATCCTCTCCTCCCTCCAGGAGGGCGAGGTCCTCTTCCTCGACGAGATCCACCGCATGTCCCGGCCCGCCGAGGAGATGCTCTACATGGCGATGGAGGACTTCCGCGTCGACGTGATCGTCGGCAAGGGCCCCGGCGCCACCGCCATCCCTCTCGAACTGCCGCCGTTCACCCTGGTCGGGGCCACCACCCGGGCCGGACTGCTGCCGCCCCCGCTGCGCGACCGCTTCGGCTTCACCGGCCACATGGAGTTCTACGCCCCCGCCGAGCTGGAGCGCGTCATCCACCGCTCGGCCCGCCTCCTCGACGTCGGCATCGACGTGGAGGGCGCCGCCGAGATCGCCGGACGCTCCCGGGGCACGCCCCGTATCGCCAACCGCCTGCTGCGCCGCGTCCGCGACTACGCGCAGGTCAAGGCGGAGGGCGCGATCGACCGGGAGATCGCCGCGGCGGCCCTGAAGGTGTACGAGGTTGACGCCAGGGGACTCGATCGGCTGGACCGTGCGGTGCTCGGCGCCCTGCTGAAACTCTTCGGCGGCGGCCCCGTCGGCCTGTCCACTCTCGCGGTCGCCGTGGGGGAGGAGCGGGAGACCGTCGAGGAGGTCGCCGAGCCCTTCCTCGTACGGGAAGGACTGCTGGCCAGGACGCCGCGCGGCCGCGTTGCCACCCCGGCGGCCTGGGCGCATCTGGGACTGGTTCCGCCGCAGCACGGCGTAAGGGGACAACCGGGTCTGTTCGGGGCGTGATGCATCACAGGTTCGCCAGTACAGGAACCCGGGTGCCATGCTGGGCGTTGTTCCATCGATGCGGACTCGCTTAGACTCCGCCGATGCCGCCCTTACCGGTCGGTGTACCCACCCCCGTATATACAGGCCGCATTCCAGCGCGGTCGTGCGAAGGAATTCCCGTCCCGTGGATATCTTGACTCTCCTCCCCTTCATCGTGCTCATCGGGGCCATGTTCCTGATGACCCGCTCCGCCAAGAAGAAGCAGGCGGCGGCCGCGCAGATGCGCAACGACATGCAGCCCGGCACCGGCGTCCGGACGATCGGGGGCATGTACGCCACCGTCAAGGAAGTCCACGACGACACCGTCCTCCTTGAGGTCGCCCCCGGCGTGCACGCCATCTACGCGAAGAACGCGGTCGGCGCCGTCCTCGACGACGCGGAGTACAACCGCATCGTCCACGGCGACGACGAGGAGCTGGACGCGGACGGCACGGTCGTTCCCGATGACGCCTCCTCGCTGACCGGTGAGCCGGCCACGGAAGACGCCGAGCCCGCCAGGATCGACCTGGGCAAGGACGACGCCGACGCCGAGAGCGCCGCCAAGGACGTCAAGAACGCCAAGGACGACGGCAAGACCGACGGCGAAGCCGACACCAAGTAGTTCTCACGATCCCGGGGACGTCGTGTGCCCACCGGCGCGCGGCGTCCCCGGGACCGTGGGGTCGTCTGCGGGGGGCAGGCCCCCACAACACTTCGTGGCCGCTCGGGCGCGTACCCGGCGCGGGGCGGTTGGACAGGGAGAAACGAGAAGGTGGCAGCACCCAAGAAGGGCCGAGGGCCGTCCGGCGGTCAGGGGAGGCCGGGGCGTGCCCTGGCTCTGATCCTCATCGCCATGGTCGCGCTCACCGGCGGGATGTTCCTGTCCGGGCACACCACACCCCGGCTGGGCATCGACCTGGCCGGCGGTACGTCGATCACGCTGGAGGCGCAGAACCAGCCCGGCAAGCCGAACGCGATCAACCCGACCAACATGAACACCGCGGTCGGGATCATCGAACGGCGTGTCAACGGGCTGGGCGTCTCCGAGGCCGAGGTCCAGACCCAGGGCGATCGCAACATCATCGTCAACATCC
This sequence comes from Streptomyces sp. NPDC033165, assembly GCF_055577965.1. NCBI lineage: Bacteria > Bacillati > Actinomycetota > Actinomycetes > Kitasatosporales > Streptomycetaceae > Streptomyces > Streptomyces sp. NPDC033165. Next base: position 161,324 of record NZ_JBVIPK010000005.1, on the reverse strand, counting down.
CCAAGGGGACGGACTCCAAGCAGGCCCAGAAGCAGGTCGGCACCACCGCCCAGCTCTACTTCCGGCCTGTTCTGACGGTGCAGGCGAGCGGTCCCGAGCAGCCCACGCCCACCGGCAGCGCCACGCCGAAGCCCGGTGAGTCCGGCACGCCGGACGACAAGGACCAGGGCGCCGACAAGGACAAGGGCGAGGAGGCCACCGGTTCGGAGGCCACCCCCTCGGCGAGTGCCACCACCCAGGGCCGCGCGGTCACCGGTGCCCTGAAGAAGGACCCGACACCCTCCGCCCCGGGCTCCGACGAGCCGAAGCCGTCCGATTCCCCCGAGGCCTCGCCCTCCGTGGACCCGGCGACGGCCAAGCTCCAGGAGGAGTTCGCCAAGCTCGACTGCACCGACCCCGAGCAGCGGACCGAGGCGGGCCAGGACGCCAAGCCCACCGACTCGATCGTCGCCTGCGGCTCGAACGTCCCGGGCAGCTACGAGAAGTACGTGCTCGGCCCCGCCGAGGTCTCCGGCAGCGACGTCGACGACGCCAAGGCCGCCATCGACCAGCAGACCGGCCAGTGGATCGTGTCGATGGAGTTCACCTCCGGCGGCGCCAAGAAGTTCCAGACGATCACCAGCAGGCTCTCGCAGCAGCAGCCGCCGATGAACCAGTTCGCGATCGTCCTGGACGGCGAGGTCGTCTCGGCTCCGTCGGTGCGCACCGCGCTCAGCAAGAACGCCCAGATCTCCGGCAGCTTCGACCAGAAGTCGGCCGAAGAGCTCGGCAACATCCTGTCCTACGGCGCGCTTCCCCTCACCTTCGAGGAAGTCAGCGTCACCACGGTGACCGCGGCTCTCGGCAGCGAGCAGCTCAAGGGCGGCCTGATCGCCGGTGCCATCGGTCTCGCGCTGGTGGTCCTCTACCTCGTCGTCTACTACCGAGGACTCTCGTTCATCGCGCTCCTGAGCCTTCTGGTCTCCGGCGTCCTGACGTACACGATCATGTCCTTGCTGGGCCCGGCCATCGGCTTCGCGCTGAACCTCCCGGCCGTCTGCGGCGCCATCGTCGCCATCGGCATCACAGCGGACTCGTTCATCGTCTACTTCGAACGCGTCAGAGACGAGATCCGCGAGGGACGCACGCTCCGCCCGGCCATCGAGCGGGCCTGGCCGCGCGCCCGGCGCACCATCCTGGTCTCCGACTTCGTGTCGTTCCTGGCCGCCGCGGTGCTCTTCATCGTCACCGTCGGCAAGGTGCAGGGCTTCGCGTTCACGCTCGGCCTGACCACCCTGCTCGACGTCGTCGTGGTGTTCTTCTTCACCAAGCCGCTCATGACGCTCATGGGGCGGACGAAGTTCTTCTCCAAGGGCGGTCCGTGGTCCGGACTGGACCCGAAGCGGCTCGGCGCCCAGCCGCCGCTGCGCCGCTCGCGCCGTGTCAACGCCCCCACCGAACCGAAGGAGGCGTGAGATGTCGCGACTCGGCAATCTCGGCGCCCGGCTCTACCGCGGCGAGGTCGGCTACGACTTCATCCGCAACCGCAAGATCTGGTACGGCGTCTCGATACTGATCACCATCACGGCCATCATCGGCGTGGCGGTCGGCGGCCTCCGCATGGGCATCGAGTTCCAGGGCGGCGCGGTCTTCACGACCGACACCAGGGCCAAGATCTCCACCGCCCAGGCCACGGACGTGGCGACCGAGGCATCCGGCCACCTGGCCATCGTCCAGGAGCTCGGCAACGGCGGTCTGCGCATCCAGATCACCGAGGTCGACACCGCCACGGCGAACGAGATCAAGGAGACGCTCTCCGACGAGCTCGGCATCCCCGCCGACGAGATCAACGCGGACCTGGTCGGCCCCAGCTGGGGTGAGCAGATCGCCAACAAGGCCTGGACCGGTCTCGCGGTCTTCATGGTCCTGGTGGTGATCTATCTGGCCATCGCCTTCGAGTGGCGGATGGCCGTCGCCGCCCTCATCGCACTGATCCACGACATCACCATCACGGTCGGTGTCTACGCCCTGGTCGGCTTCGAGGTCACCCCGGGCACGGTGATCGGTCTGCTGACCATTCTCGGTTACTCCCTGTACGACACGGTGGTGGTCTTCGACAGCCTCAAGGAGGGGCAGAAGGACATCACCAAGCAGACCCGCTTCACGTACAGCGAGATCGCCAACCGGTCGATCAACAGCACCCTGGTCCGCTCGATCAACACCACCGTGGTGGCGCTGCTGCCGGTGGCCGGGCTGCTCTTCATCGGTGGCGGTGTCTTCGGCGCGGGCATGCTGAACGACATCTCGCTGTCTCTGTTCGTCGGTCTCGCCGCCGGTGCGTACTCCTCGATCTTCATCGCCACCCCGCTCGTCGCCGACCTCAAGGAACGCGACCCGCAGATGAAGGCGCTGAAGAAGCGGGTCCTCGCCAAGCGGGCGGCCGCCGCAGCCAAGGGCGAGCCCGCCGACGATGGTCCCGAGGACATCGTCGAGGGCGCCGCGACCGCGGGCAGCGGAGCCGGACCCCGCTCGCACGGCCGCACCCCGGGAAGCGCTGAGCGATGACGAGCACCACCGAATCCACCCGGGAGCTGCTGCTCAGCCGGATCCGTGATGTCGCGGACTACCCGAAGCCGGGCGTGATGTTCAAGGACATCACTCCGCTGCTCGCGGACCCGGCGGCCTTCACGGCGCTCACCGACGCCCTCGCGGAGCTGTGCGTACGCCACGGCGCCACGAAGGTCGTCGGCCTGGAGGCGCGCGGCTTCATCCTGGCCGCGCCGGTAGCGGTCCGCGCGGGCCTCGGCTTCGTACCGGTCCGCAAGGCCGGAAAGCTCCCCGGAGCCACGCTCGCCCAGTCCTACGAGCTGGAGTACGGCAGCGCGGAGATCGAGATCCACGCCGAGGACCTCGCCGCCGACGACCGGATCATGGTCATCGACGACGTTCTCGCCACCGGCGGCACCGCGGAAGCCTCGCTGGAGCTCATCCGGCGGGCCGGCGCCCGGGTCGCGGGCGTCGCGGTCCTCATGGAGCTCGGTTTCCTCGCGGGCCGCGCCCGTCTGGAGCCGGGCCTGCGGGGCGCACCGCTGGAGGCCCTGATCACGGTCTGATCCGCAGGACAGGCCGGCGACGGCCACCGAGTACGAGGGACGGGCACCCGGGAACGAACCGGGTGCCCGTCCCTCGTTGTGCGGGCTCCTGCCGTCCCCGGGCGAGGGTTCGCCGGGGGATCGATACCATGGGCTCTCCGGGTACCCCGGATCCGCACGAGGAGCGCTCTTGCCAGACGAGGCCCAGTCAGCCGCCGCCCCGCAGCCCGACAAGCCCGTGGCGGCCCCCGCCACGCCCGCGAAGGCCGCGCCCTCGAACGCGCCGAAGCCCGCGCCCCCGGAGCCCGCCCCCGGTGGCGCGCGCCCCCAGGGGGCCGCGAAGCCCGCCGGGACGGGCACTCCGCCCCCGAAGCCCGCAGCCCCCGCCCCGGCCGAGCGGTCCGCCCCCGTGAGCCCGGCGCAGCCGCCCGCCGCGAAACCGGCCGCCGCGGCGCCCAAGCCCCCGGCCCCCGCGCCGCAGGCCCCGGCGAAGCCCGCCGCCCCGGCCGGGTCCGCCCCCCGCTCCGGCGGCTCCTCCAACCGGGTGCGAGCCCGCCTCGCCCGCCTCGGCGTCCAGCGCTCCAGCCCGTACAACCCGGTCCTGGAGCCCCTCCTGCGTACGGTCCGGGGCAACGACCCCAAGATCGAGACGGCCACTCTCCGGCAGATCGAGAAGGCCTACCAGGTCGCCGAGCGCTGGCACCGTGGCCAGAAGCGCAAGAGCGGCGACCCGTACATCACGCATCCGCTGGCCGTCACCACGATCCTGGCCGAGCTGGGCATGGATCCGGCCACCCTGATGGCGGGCCTGCTCCACGACACCGTCGAGGACACCGAGTACGGCCTGGACACCCTGCGCCGCGACTTCGGCGACCAGGTCGCTCTGCTCGTCGACGGCGTCACCAAGCTGGACAAGGTCAAGTTCGGCGAGGCGGCCCAGGCCGAGACCGTACGCAAGATGGTTGTGGCCATGGCCAAGGACCCCCGGGTCCTCGTCATCAAGCTCGCCGACCGCCTGCACAACATGCGCACCATGCGCTACCTCAAGCGGGAGAAGCAGGAGAAGAAGGCCCGCGAGACGCTGGAGATCTACGCCCCGCTGGCGCACCGGCTGGGCATGAACACCATCAAGTGGGAGCTGGAGGACCTCGCCTTCGCGATCCTCTACCCCAAGATGTACGACGAGATCGTCCGGCTCGTCGCGGAGCGCGCCCCCAAGCGCGACGAATACCTCGCCATAGTGACCGACGAGGTCCAGTCCGACCTGCGGGCCGCCCGTATCAAGGCCACCGTCACCGGCCGCCCCAAGCACTACTACAGCGTCTACCAGAAGATGATCGTGCGAGGCCGCGACTTCGCCGAGATCTACGACCTGGTGGGAATCCGGGTGCTTGTCGACACGGTCCGCGACTGCTACGCGGCGCTCGGCACCGTCCACGCCCGGTGGAACCCGGTGCCCGGGCGGTTCAAGGACTACATCGCGATGCCCAAGTTCAACATGTACCAGTCACTGCACACCACGGTGATCGGTCCCAGCGGCAAACCCGTCGAGCTCCAGATCCGTACGTTCGACATGCACCGCCGCGCCGAGTACGGCATCGCCGCCCACTGGAAGTACAAGCAGGAGGCCGTCGCGGGCGCCTCCAAGGTCCGTACCGACGTCCCCAAGAACACCGGCCGCGGCCAGGACACCGTCAACGACATGGCGTGGCTGCGCCAGCTCCTGGACTGGCAGAAGGAGACCGAGGACCCGAGCGAGTTCCTGGAGTCCCTGCGCTTCGACCTCTCGCGCAACGAGGTCTTCGTCTTCACGCCGAAGGGGGACGTGATAGCGCTTCCCGCCGGCGCGACCCCCGTCGACTTCGCGTACGCCGTCCACACCGAGGTCGGCCACCGGACTATAGGAGCACGCGTCAACGGGCGGCTCGTCCCGCTCGAATCGACCCTCGACAACGGCGACCTGGTCGAGGTGTTCACCTCCAAGGCGGCCGGCGCCGGCCCCTCCCGGGACTGGCTCGGCTTCGTCAAGTCGCCGCGCGCCCGCAACAAGATCCGCGCCTGGTTCTCCAAGGAGCGCCGCGACGAGGCCATCGAGCAGGGCAAGGACGCCATCGCGCGGGCCATGCGCAAGCAGAACCTGCCGATCCAGCGCATCCTGACCGGCGACTCGCTGGTCACCCTCGCCCACGAGATGCGCTACCCCGACATCTCCTCGCTGTACGCGGCGATCGGCGAAGGCCATGTCGCCGCCGCGGGCGTCGTGCAGAAGCTGGTGCAGGCCCTCGGCGGCCACGACGAGGCCAACGAGGACCTGGCCGAATCCACCCCGCCCTCGCACGGCGGCCGCAGCAAGCGCCGCGCCAACGCCGACCCCGGCGTCGTCGTCAAGGGCGTCGAGGACGTCTGGGTCAAGCTGGCCCGCTGCTGTACGCCGGTCCCCGGCGACCCGATCATCGGCTTCGTCACCCGGGGCAGCGGCGTCTCGGTGCACCGCGCCGACTGCGTCAACGTGGACTCGCTGTCCCAGCAGCCCGAGCGCATTCTCGACGTCGAGTGGGCTCCGACCCAGTCGTCGGTCTTCCTGGTCGCCATCCAGGTCGAGGCGCTGGACCGCTCCCGGCTGCTGTCCGACGTCACCCGGGTCCTGTCCGACCAGCACGTCAACATCCTGTCGGCGGCCGTCCAGACCTCCCGCGACCGGGTGGCCACCTCGCGCTTCACCTTCGAGATGGGCGACCCCAAGCACCTGGGGCACGTCCTGAAGGCCGTACGCGGCGTGGAGGGCGTCTACGACGTCTACCGCGTCACCTCGGCCCGCAGGCCGTAAGAGCGAAAGGGAGGGGCCCCGGTACGCGATCCGTACCGGGGCCCCTCCCTTTCACGGGCTTTCTCAGCCGCCGAACTCCTCCAGGCCCTTCAGCGCCTGGTCCAGCAGCGCCTGACGGCCCTCCAGCTCCTTGGCCAGCTTGTCCGCGCGGGCGTTGTTGCCCGAAGCGCGCGCGGTGTCGATCTGGCCGCGCAGCTTGTCCACGGCCGACTGGAGCTGACCGGTCAGACCCTCGGCGCGGGCCCGCGCCTCCGGGTTGGTCCGGCGCCACTCGGACTCCTCGGCCTCCTGGAGCGCCCGCTCCACCGCCTGCATCCGGCCCTCGACCTTGGGCCGGGCGTCACGCGGTACGTGGCCGATGGCCTCCCAGCGCTCGTTGACGGACCGGAACGCGGCACGGGCCGCCTTGAGGTCCTTCACCGGCACCAGCTTCTCGGCCTCGGTGGCGAGCTCCTCCTTGAGCTTGAGGTTCTCGCCCTGCTCGGCGTCCCGCTCCGCGAAGACCTCGCTGCGGGCGGCGAAGAAGACGTCCTGGGCACCGCGGAAGCGGTTCCACAGATCGTCCTCGGCCTCGCGCTGGGCGCGGCCCGCCGCCTTCCACTCGGTCATCAGATCGCGGTAGCGCGCGGCCGTGCCGACCCAGTCCGTGGAGCCGGACAGCGCCTCGGCCTCGGTGACCAGCTTCTCCTTGGCCTTGCGGGCGTCCTCGCGCTGGGCGTCCAGCGCGGCGAAGTGGGCCTTGCGCCGCTTGGAGAACGCCGAGCGCGCGTGCGAGAAGCGGTGCCACAGCTCGTCGTCCGACTTGCGGTCCAGACGGGGGAGACCCTTCCAGGTGTCCACCAGCGCCCGCAGCCGTTCACCGGCCGAGCGCCACTGCTCGCTCTTCGCCAGCTCCTCCGCCTCGGCGACGAGCGCCTCCTTGGCGTGCTTGGCCTCGTCGGTCTGCTTGGCCTTCTGCGCCTTGCGCTCCTCGCGCCGCGCCTCGACCGTCGCCACCAGCGCGTCCAGCCGCTTGCGCAGCGCGTCGAGGTCGCCCACCGCATGGTGCTCGTCGACCTGCTGGCGCAGATGGCCGATCGCCGTCGTCGCGTCCTTCGCCGACAGATCGGTGGTCTTCACCCGCCGTTCGAGGAGGCCGATCTCGACGACCATGCCGTCGTACTTGCGCTCGAAATAGGCCAGAGCCTCCTCAGGCGAACCGGCCTGCCACGATCCGACGACCTGCTCGCCGTCGGCTGTACGCACGTACACGGTGCCCGTCTCGTCGACGCGGCCCCACGGGTCGCTGCTCACAGCGCCTCCTCCACCTGATGCCTGCTAGGGGGTTCGCCCCCGGGCATCGTCCACAGTTTCCTGGGGCGGGCATCGCCCGCCCTCCACAACGCCAATCTAGGCGACCGGCCGCCCGGCTGTCCGCACTCCGCGCGGCCGAAATTCTCCGCTCGGGGCCGGTTCGGGCCGGGCCGGTCGCCGCCCGGCCGGTTCAGTCCTTCTCGACCGACGCCTTCTCGATCGTCACGGTCTTCTTCGGAGGGCCGTCGGGCTGGTCGCCCTCCACCCCGGCCTTGCCGATCTTCTCGACGGCCTCCAGGGAGGCCTTGTCCATCGTGCCGAACGGGGTGTAGGTCGGCGGGAGCTTCGTCTCCTTGTAGACCAGGAAGAACTGGCTGCCGCCGGAGTCCGGCTGACCGGTGTTGGCCATCGCCACCGTGCCCGGCGGGAAGGTCACCTTGCCGTCGTCGCCCGCCTTGCCGAGCGCGTCCAGGTTCTCGTCCGGGATGGTGTAGCCCGGGCCGCCCATACCGTTGCCGTCCGGGTCGCCGCACTGGAGCACGAAGATGCCCTGGGTGGTCAGGCGGTGGCACGTGGTGGTGTCGAAGTAGCCCTTGTCGGCGAGCGCCTTGAAGGAGTTCGTCGTCTGCGGGGTCTTCGCCGCGTCCATCGAGAACGCTATGTCGCCCTGGGTGGTCTTCAGCGACATCGTGTACGTCGCCTTCTTGTCGATCTTCATCGGGGGCAGCGGAGCCTTGCTCTCGCTCTCCGAGGGCTCCGGAGCGGGGCTCTGGCTCGACGCCGCGTCGCTCGCCTTGTCCTTGTCGTCGCCCTTGCCGGCCACGACGAACGCGCTCACTCCGATGACGGCGACCACGGCCACCGAGGCCGCGACGATCGCGGTGATGCGCCTGGTCCTGCGGCGGGCCTCCTCCCGGCGCTTCTGCTGGCGCTCGAACTTTTCCCGGGCGAGCTGCCGTCGCCGCTGTTCGCTGCTGGACACCGGTGGGGCTCCTTGTTACGTCGTGGGTCGTCGGATGAGGGCCTGAGCTGCCCGTACCGTATATGGGTTACCTGTGTCATGAGGAGCGCCGGTAGGCTCTGATCCGCCGCATCCTTGTACTGCGGCCGCTTCCACCGGACGAACATTAAGGACGATCGTGCTCATTGCCGGGTTCCCCGCCGGGGCCTGGGGGACCAACTGCTATCTGGTCGCCCCCGCCACCGGTGAGGAGTGCGTGATCATCGACCCGGGCCACCAGGCCGCCCAGGGCGTCGAGGAAACGCTGAAGAAGCATCGGCTCAAGCCCGTCGCCGTCGTCCTCACCCACGGCCACATCGACCACGTCGCCTCGGTCGTCCCCGTCTGCGGCTCCCACGACGTACCCGCCTGGATCCACCCCGAGGACCGCTACATGATGAGCGACCCGGAGAAGGCGCTGGGCCGCTCCATCGGGATGCCGCTCATGGGCGAGCTGACCGTGGGAGAGCCCGACGACGTCAAGGAGCTGACCGACGGGGCGAAGCTGAGCCTGGCCGGTCTGGAGTTCGGCGTCTCGCACGCGCCCGGCCATACCAAGGGGTCGGTGACGTTCGGGATGCCCGAGGCCGCGGACATTCCGCCGGTCCTCTTCTCGGGCGACCTGCTCTTCGCCGGCTCCGTCGGACGTACCGACCTGCCCGGCGGCGACCACGCCGAGTTGCTGGAGTCGCTGGCCCGCGTGTGCCTGCCGCTCGACGACTCGACCGTGGTGCTGTCCGGCCACGGCCCCCAGACGACCATCGGCCGCGAGCGCGCCTCCAACCCGTTCCTGAACGGTCTGGACGCGGCGCCGCGCCGAGGACTGTAGACGAGAGACGTAATCGTGAGCACCTTTCAGGCCCCCAAGGGCACGTACGACCTGACCCCGCCGGACTCCGCGAAGTTCCTGGCGGTGCGCGAGGCCATCTCCGCCCCCCTGCGCGACTCCGGCTACGGCTACATCGAGACGCCCGGGTTCGAGAACGTCGAGCTCTTCGCGCGCGGTGTCGGTGAGTCCACCGACATCGTCACCAAGGAGATGTACACCCTCACCACCAAGGGCGGCGACCAGCTCGCGCTGCGCCCCGAGGGCACCGCCTCCGTGCTGCGCGCCGCGCTGGAGGCCAACCTCCACAAGGCGGGCAACCTCCCCGTCAAGCTCTGGTACTCCGGCTCCTACTACCGCTACGAGCGCCCGCAGAAGGGCCGCTACCGCCACTTCTCGCAGGTCGGCGCCGAGGCCATCGGCACCGAGGACCCGGTCCTGGACGCCGAGCTGATCATCCTGGCCGACCAGGCGTACCGCTCGCTCGGCCTGCGCCAGTTCCGCATCCTGCTGAACTCGCTCGGCGACAAGGAGTGCCGCCCCGTCTACCGGGAAGCGCTCCAGACCTTCCTGCGCGACCTCGACCTCGACGAGGAGACCCGCCGCCGCATCGAGATCAACCCGCTGCGCGTCCTGGACGACAAGCGGGCCGACGTACAGAAGCAGCTCACCGACGCGCCCAAGCTCCGCGACCACCTCTGCGACGCCTGCAAGGCGTACCACGAAGAGGTCCGCGCGCTGCTGACGGCGGCCGGAGTCGGGTACGAGGACGACGAGAAGCTCGTCCGCGGCCTCGACTACTACACCCGTACCACCTTCGAGTTCGTCCACGACGGCCTGGGCTCCCAGTCCGCGGTGGGCGGCGGCGGCCGCTACGACGGACTGTCCGAGATGATCGGCGGCCCCGCGCTGCCGTCCGTCGGCTGGGCGCTCGGCGTGGACCGCACGGTCCTGGCTCTGGAGGCCGAGGGCGTCGAGCTCGACCTGCCCGTCACCACCAGCGTGTACGCGGTCCCGCTCGGAGAGGAAGCCCGCCGGGTGCTGTTCGGCGTCGTCACCGAGCTGCGCCGCGCGGGCGTCGCCGCCGACTTCGCGTTCGGCGGCCGGGGCCTGAAGGGCGCGATGAAGAGCGCCAACCGCTCGGGCGCGCGCTACACCCTGGTGGCGGGCGAGCGCGATCTCGCCGAGGGCGTCGTCCAGCTCAAGGACATGGAGTCCGGCGAGCAGAGCGCGGTGCCGCTGGCGGAGGCCGTCGCGGAGCTGACGAAGCGGCTCGGCTGAGCCGCTTCGTGAAAGCGGCGCGGGCGGCAGGACCCCAGGTCCTCCCGCCCGCGCCGCAGTCCTCACAGCAGCCCGTGGCGCATCGCCCCGGTCACCGCGGCGGTCCGGTCGTTCACGCCCAGCTTGCCGAAGATCCGCAGCAGATGGGTCTTCACCGTCGACTCCCCGATGAACAGCTTCCGCCCGATCTCCGCGTTGGTGCACCCCTCCGCCACCAGCCGCAGCACCTGCGTCTCCCGCTCCGAGAGCCGCGGCAGCTCCGGCACCCCGCGCAGCCGGTCCACCAGCCGTGTCGCCACCGTCGGCGCGAGTACCGTCTCGCCCCGCGCCGCGGCCCGGATCGCCTCCGCCAGTTCCCCGCGCCCCAGGTCCTTGAGCAGATAGCCGGACGCCCCGGCCTCCACCGCCCGAAGGATGTCGCCGTCACTCTCGTACGTGGTCAGCACCACGACCCGGCACGGCAGCCCCGCCGCCCGGATGCGGCGGATCGACTCGACGCCCCCGCCGCCCGGCATCCGCAGGTCCATCAGCACGATGTCCGGAAGCAGTTCGGCGCACAGGGCCTCGGCGCGGGGGCCGCTGCCGGCCTCGCCCACCACGTCGAGGTCCGCCTCGGCCTCCAGCATCCCGCGCAGCCCCTCCCGTACGACGGGGTGGTCGTCGGCCAGCAGGACACGGATCATCAGGCACTCCTTCGGGGGGCGTCCGGGAACGGGACGGCAGGGGACGGGACAACCGGGGGCAGCGGCAGGGCCACGGTCACCGAGGTCCCCACGCCCGGGGCGCTGCGGACCTCCGCACTGCCGCCGGCCTCCTCGGCCCGGGCCCGTACCCCGTCCAGACCGTAGCCCTCGCGGGGCGCCCGGGGATCGAACCCGCACCCCTCGTCCCGAACGGACAGGGTCAGGGCGTCCGGGGCATACCCGAGCAGCACCGTAACCGGTACGGACGGGCCCGCGTGCTTGCGGGTGTTGGCGAGCGCCTCCTGGCAGGCGCGCAGAGCCACCACCTCGTACGCGGTCGGCAGCGGGCGGACACCGCCGTCCACCGACAGCCGTGCCGGGGACCCGGTCTGCGCGGTGTGCCGGTCGGTGAGCCGCCGCAGGGCGTCCGCCAGCGACGTACCGGCCAGGTCCGCGGGGGAGCCTCCGGCCACCAGCGCCCGGGCCTCGGCGAGGTTCTCGCGCGCGGTCCGTGTCATCAGCGCCACGTGCCGCCGGGCCTGCGGCAGGTCGTGCTCCAGCTCCGACTCCACGGCCTGCGACAGCATCAGCAGACTGGTGAACCCCTGGGCCAGCGTGTCATGGATCTCCCGCGACATCCGCTCCCGCTCCGCCAGCGCCCCGTGCGCCGCCGACAGCCGGGCGATCTCCTCGCGACCCGCCTCCAGCTCGGAGATCAGCGCGGCCCGGTCCCGGCTCTGGGCGATGATCCGCATCGTCCACTGCCCCAGGAACGCGCTGAACGCGAAGGTCGCCACCGCCAGCAGCAGCCGGAAGACCGTCTCGCCCGCCGACGGCCGCCACAGCAGCGTCCAGCCCGCGAACGGCACCGCGCCCATGATGCCCAGCACCCACAGCGCGCCCCGCAGCCGCAGCAGCATGAAGCACTGCGGGGCCAGCGCGAACGTGACGAGCTGCGTCTCGTTCACCAGTACCGCCGTGGGCAGGAACAGCAGCACCGCCCCCACCACGTAGCGGAGGGCGGGCCCCTCGTCCCCGGTGTCGTCCAGCATGGCCGGGCGGCCCATCAGGACGTACCACGGCAGGTTCAGCGCCACGATCGAGGCCGCCACCGCCCGCAACGGCCACGAGGGCTCGGCGGCACCGAGGACCACCGCGAGCGTGACCGCCCAGACGACGGCGAAATACGCGTCCCAGGGGCGCAGCGACCGGACCCAGACGTCGGAGTCGCGCGCTCCGCCCGCCCCGGTCAGCCGTCGCGCCGGTTCTTCCAGCGAAACGTCAGCAGACACAGCAGCAATCCTCCGATGCACCACGCGCCCAACACCAGGGCGATCCGGCCGAACTCCCAGCTGCCCGCCTGCTCCAGCACGGCGGCCGACTCGGGCAGGAAGACCCCGCGGAAGCCCTGGCACATCCACTTGAGCGGGAACAGGGCGCCGATGTTCAGCATCCAGTCGGGCAGTTCGCTCGCCGGGATGTAGACCCCGGAGATGAACTGGAGCACCAGGAACGGCAGGATCACCACCGACCCCGCGCTCCGCCCCGACCGGGGCAGACTGCTGATCGCGATGCCCAGCAGCGCGCACCCGGTCGCCCCGAGCAGGAAGATCCAGCCGAACGTCAGCCAGGTGAGGAGGTCCGTGGGCAGCTTGAGACCGAACATACCCACCCCCACCAGCAGCAGGACGGCCGCCTCCAGGACTCCGGTGACCAGGACCAGCCACACCTTGCCCAGGAAGTAGGCGGCGGGCGGCATCGGGGTGGAGGTCAGCCGGCGCAACTGCCGTTCGTCGCGCTCGACCGCGATGGAGATGCCGAGGGACTGGAAGCTGGTCGCCATGATGCCCGCCCCCAGCATCGCGGCCACATAGAGCTGGGAGACAGCCACATCGCTACCCTCCACCGTGCCGCTGAAGATCGAGGCGAACAGCACCAGGAAGACGACGGGGAAGGCGAAGACGAAGACGACCTGGTCGCGCTGGCGGAAGAACTGCTTCAGCTCCAGACCGCCGCGCAGCACTCCGAGTCCCCAGGCCCCGGGGAGGCTCTCCTTCACCGGGTCACCTCCCGCTGTCCGGTGAGCCGCAGATAGACGTCCTCCAGGGTGGGCCGGGTGACCAGCAGCCCGGGGACCTCCCCGTCGAAGCGGTCGGCGAGCGCGGCGACGGTACGGGTCGGGGTCGCGGTCTCCTCGGCGCGAGGGGTGCCGTCGGACTCCGTCCACCGGACCGTCGCCAGGGCGCCGTAGCGGGCGCGCAACTCCCCGGGGCTGCCCTCGGCGACGGCGGTGCCGTCGGCGATGACGACGAGCCGGTCGGCGAGCGCCTCCGCCTCCTCCAGGTAGTGCGTGGTGAGGAGGATGGTGGTGCCGCCGTCGGCGAGCAGCCGGATCAGCTCCCAGAACTGCCGCCGGGCCGCCGGGTCGAAGCCGGTGGTCGGCTCGTCGAGGAGGAGGAGTTCGGGGGCGCCGATCACGCCGAGCGCCACATCGAGACGTCGCCGCTGCCCGCCCGAGAGCGCCTTGGTCCGGGCCCCCGCCTTCGCCTCCAGACCGACCAGGGCGATGGTCTCGTCGGGGTCGCGCGGGCGCGGGTAGTAGCGGGCGAAGTGCCGCACGGTCTCCCGTACCGTCAACTCGGCGGGCGCGGATTCATCCTGCCAGACGATCCCGACGCGGGACCGCGACCGCCGGCCGGCGGTCGCGGGGTCGGCCCCGAGGACCTCCACGCTCCCGCCGTCCCGGTCCCGCTGCCCCTGGAGCACGCCCACGCAGGTGCTCTTCCCGGCACCGTTGGGGCCGAGCAGTCCGCACACCTCACCGCGCGGGATGCCCAGGTCCAGGCCGTCCAGCGCGGTCACATCGCCATAGCGCTTCCGCAGACCGCGCACGTTCACCACAAGTTCTGACATGGTCCAGAGCATCCCGCGGAGCGGGCCGTTTCCCGCCCACCGGGCGTACACCTTTATGTCCATCGAACGGTTGACCTGTGCGGGGGTGCGGCACAATGACCTTGCCCGGTTGACCACTCGGTGATGGAACGGCGATATGACGACTGCAGCGGTAGACCACGACCTCTCCTCGGACCAGGACGAGGGCGGCCGGAAGCGGACCTTCGGGGCCGGACGCGGTCTGGCCCTGCTCCTGGTGATCACCGGCGCGGCCGGACTCCTGGCCTCCTGGGTCATCACGCTCGACAAGTTCAAGCTGCTGGAGGACCCCTCCTTCACCCCCGGGTGCAGCCTCAACCCCGTCGTCGCGTGCGGCAACATCATGAAGAGCGAGCAGGCCTCGGCGTTCGGGTTCCCCAACCCGATGCTCGGGCTGGTCACGTACGGCATGGTCATCGCCATCGGGATGGGCCTGCTCGCCGGAGCCCGCTACCGCGGCTGGTTCTGGCTCGGCCTGAACGCCGGGACGCTGTTCGGCGTCGGCTTCTGCACCTGGCTCCAGTACCAGTCGCTGTACAACATCAACTCGCTGTGCCTGTGGTGCTGCCTGGCCTGGGTCGCCACGATCGTCATGTTCTCCTACGTGACCACGCACAACGTCAAGCACCGCATCCTCCCGGCCCCGGCCTGGCTGCGGAACGGCCTCACCGAGTTCCCCTGGGTGCTCCCGGTGATGTGGATCGGGATCATCGGCATGCTGATCCTGACCCGCTGGTGGGACTTCTGGACCAGCTGACCCCACCCACCGCTTCGGCAGGTGCTCTTCGGGGCGCTGTCAGTGGGGTCGCATAGGCTTCATGACGTGGAGCCCGACCTCTTTACCGCAGCCGCCGAAGACCGCCAGGAGAAGGACCCGTCCAGCAGCCCCCTCGCTGTCCGGATGCGTCCGCGCATCCTCGACGAGGTCGTCGGCCAGCAGCATCTGCTCAAGCCGGGCTCGCCGCTGCGCCGCCTCGTCGGCGAGGGGAGCGGCGGCCCGGCCGGCGCCTCCTCGGTGATCCTGTGGGGCCCGCCCGGCACCGGCAAGACGACCCTGGCGTACGTGGTCAGCAAGGCGACCAACAAGCGCTTCGTCGAGCTCTCCGCGATCACCGCGGGCGTCAAGGAGGTCCGGGCCGTCATCGAGGGCGCGCGCCGCGCCACCGGCGGCTTCGGCAAGGAGACCGTCCTCTTCCTCGACGAGATCCACCGCTTCTCCAAGGCCCAGCAGGACTCCCTGCTGCCTGCCGTGGAGAACCGCTGGGTCACCCTCATCGCCGCCACCACGGAGAATCCCTACTTCTCGATCATCTCCCCGCTGCTCTCGCGCTCCCTGCTGCTCACCCTGGAGCCGCTGACCGACGACGACCTGCGGGCGCTGCTGCGCCGGGCGCTGGCCGAGGAGCGGGGCCTCGGCGGGGCGGTCACCCTGCCCGAGGACGCCGAGGCGCATCTGCTGCGCATCGCGGGCGGCGACGCGCGCCGGGCGCTGACCGCGCTGGAGGCGGCGGCGGGCGCGGCGCTGGCGAAGCATGAGGCCGGCATCACCCTGGAGACGGTCGAGGAGACCGTCGACCGGGCCGCCGTGAAGTACGACCGCGACGGCGACCAGCACTACGACGTGGCCAGCGCGCTCATCAAGTCCATCCGCGGCTCCGACGTCGACGCCGCGCTGCACTATCTGGCCCGGATGATCGAGGCGGGCGAGGACCCGCGGTTCATCGCACGGCGGCTGATGATCTCCGCCAGCGAGGACATCGGCCTGGCCGATCCCACCGCCCTGCCGACCGCGGTGGCCGCGGCCCAGGCCGTCGCCATGATCGGCTTCCCTGAGGCGGCGCTCACCCTCAGCCACGCCACCATCGCCCTGGCGCTCGCGCCCAAGTCCAACGCGGCGACGCTCGCGATCTCCGCCGCCCAGGAGGACGTACGCAAGGGGCTCGCCGGACCCGTCCCGGCGCATCTGCGCGACGGGCACTACCAGGGCGCCGCCAAGCTCGGCCACGCCCAGGGCTATGTCTATCCGCACGACGTCCAGGGCGGCATCGCCGCCCAGCAGTACGCCCCCGACGCGGTCCGCGACCGGTGCTACTACACCCCCACCCGCTATGGCGCGGAGGCGCGGTACGCGGACGTGGTCGAGCGGGTCCGCGAGCGGCTGGGCCGCGCGGGCGGCGAGGAGCCGGCCGAGGGCGCGTCCTGACCGGACCCGCCCCGCTTCCGGGCGCGGGTCAGTGGGAGGCCGCTTCGAAGAGGGTGTGCATCGCCCGGCGCAGTCCGGTGACGTCCCGCACGGGCTCGGGGAACTCGAAGCGGGCGTCGAAGCACGAGCCCTTGTCCTCGACGAAGCGGACCCGCAGCCCGAAGCGGTCCAGCGCCACGGGCACGGCGCTCGGCTGGTGGGAGGAGCAGGCCCGGGCGGTCCGCTCGCCGAGCAGTCCGCACAGGGTGCGCATCCGCTCGTCGTGGGCGGAGTGCAGATGCTGGAGCAGCTCCGTCTCGTGGGGGACCAGGGGGTCGGGGGCCGCGTCGCGGAAGTCCTCCGGATCGATGTCCTCGGCGCCCCAGAGATCATCCACGTACGCCTCGCCGAACTCCAGGCGCAGCATCATCCGGCCCGGCTCGGCGATACCGGGTACGGAGGTGAGCCAGCCGGAGACCCAGGCACGGCCCCGGATCCGGTGCGGGACGGAGACGGGGGCGACGTCCGTGAGCTCCAGCACAGCCGTCAGCTCGTCGCCCTGGGCGTGCGTCGCGGCCCGTACCGCCGGGGAGTCCGCGGGGAATTCGAGGAACAGGTCCCCCTCCGGCCCCACGCTCCTGCTGTCCGGGACCAGGGCTTCGGTGTGGGCCAGATCGAGCCCCGGTACGACCAGCAGCGCGGAGCAGGTACTCTGTACGAGAGTTCGTGTGCGCTCGGCTGCTGACGGCATCCGAGTGGTATCAAGCCCGCTGGGACGCGGCTGACCACGATCAGATCGGCCTTCCGTCGTAGCAGCACCCTCAGAAGAGGTGCTGCCGCTGTCTGTGCTGTCCGTGACGTGAGTGGTGTTCCCAGGGCGAGACATGCGATCTCCTTGAGTAAGGTAAGCCTAACCTAACCTACAACGGAGGTCTGGAGAACGTGCCTAACCAGTCGCGTCCCAAGGTCAAGAAGTCGCGTGCCCTCGGCATCGCCCTGACGCCCAAGGCTGTCAAGTACTTCGAAGCTCGTCCGTACCCGCCGGGTGAGCACGGCCGTGGCCGCAAGCAGAACTCGGACTACAAGGTCCGTCTGCTGGAGAAGCAGCGCCTGCGTGCGCAGTACGACATCAGCGAGCGCCAGATGGCGCGCGCCTACGACCGCGCCAAGAAGGCCGAGGGCAAGACGGGCGAGGCGCTGGTCGTCGAGCTGGAGCGCCGCCTCGACGCCCTGGTCCTGCGTTCGGGCATCGCCCGCACCATCTACCAGGCCCGTCAGATGGTCGTCCACGGCCACATCGAGGTCAACGGCGGCAAGGTCGACAAGCCGTCCTTCCGTGTGCGCCCGGACGACATCGTCCAGGTCCGCGAGCGCAGCCGCTCCAAGGTCCCCTTCCAGGTGGCCCGCGAGGGTGGTTACGACACCGACGGTGAGACCCCGCGCTACCTCCAGGTGAACCTGAAGGCCCTGGCCTTCCGCCTGGACCGGGACCCGAACCGCAAGGAGATCCCGGTGATCTGCGACGAGCAGCTCGTCGTCGAGTACTACGCCCGCTGATCCAGGCGTAGCCGCTCTCACCAGCGCTCCGGCCCGCCCCTTCCGGTCATCCGGGAGGCGGCGGGCCTTCGCGTTCCCCCGGACTCGCCCGGCGCGGGCACCCCGCCCCCGACCGGCGCCTTGGACGCCCCGCCGCCGGCCAGGGCCCGGTCGACCGCGGCGTCCGGATCCAGTCGCCGACCCGCCCGCAGCCCCTCCTCGTACGCGGCGTTCCCCAGCTCCCGGCGCGCCTGCTGCTCGCACTCGACCCGTGGCCGCCCGTAGTGGACCGAGCCGAACAGCTGGAGTCCCACCGACGGCCAGATGCGCTCCGCGGCACCCTGGAGCACCGCCGCCTCACCGGCGTCGCCCTCCACCGCCGTCACCAGCGCCAGCAGCTCCAGCGAGAGCACGGTGCCCAGCAGGTCGTTGAACGTACGGCCGATCGCCAGGCACTCCCCGAGCATCTGCCGGGCCCGCGCGGGCCGTCCCCGCTGGAGCGCCGCGAACGCCAGGACGTACAGCGCGTACGCCAGCGCCCACCGCTCCCCGTGGTCCTCGCAGATCTCCCGGACCTCGTCGCAGATCACCGCCGCCGCGTCCAGATCGCCCAGGAACGCCACCGCCATGGCCAGCTCGACCTGCGCCATCAGCACGTTGCTGTTCAGCTCGCCGATCTCGCGGTACCGGCCGAGCGCGTCGCGCAGCAGTTCCTCGGCGCGCGGCATGTCGTCCGTCACGATCGCCAGACAGCCCGTGCGGTGCACCGCGTACGCCAGCGCCGTCGCGTCACCGGTGCGCTCGGCCTCCTCCCGGCACTCCTGGAGCGCCGAGATCGCGCCCACCGCATCGCCTTGGAGGACCGCGACATAGCCCAGCACCCACAGCACCTTGAGCCGGGCGGCATCGTGCGGGGACGGCTCCTCCAGTACGTGGTCCAGCCAGTGCCGGCCTTCGGACAGCCGCCCGCAGCCGGCCCAGTAGAACCACAGGGTACCCGCCAGATATTGGGCCAGATGCACCTCGTCGGAGCTTTCCATCGAACATTCCATCGCCCGGCGAAGATTGGGCAGCTCGCTGTCGATCCGTGCCGCCACCTCGGCCTGCCGGGGGCTGAACCAGTCCAGCTCGCACCAGGTCGCGAGCCCCAGGAACCAGTCCCGGTGGCGCCGCCGCAGCCGCTGGGCGTCCCCGGTGGCTGCCAGCCACTCCGCCCCGTACTCACGGACCGTGTCCAGCAGCCGGTAGCGGGCCCCGGTCGCTCCGTCCTCGCGCTCCACCACCGACTGGGCGAGCAGCTCGTCCAGCACGTCCAGCACCGATTCGGCGGGCAGATCCACCCCGCCGCAGATGTACTCGGCGGCCTCCAGGTCGAACTGTCCGGCGAACACCGAGAGCCGCGCCCACAGCAGCCGCTGCTCGGGCGTGCACAGCTCATGGCTCCAGCCGATCGCCGTACGCAGCGTCTGGTGGCGGGGCGGCGCAGCGCGACGGCCGCCGGTCAGCAGCCGGAACCGGTCGTCCAGCCGCAGCAGCACCTGATCCACCGACAGGGCCCGCAGCCGCCCGGCGGCCAGTTCGAGCGCCAGCGGAATCCCGTCGAGGCGGCGGCACAGCTCCAGCGAGGCCGCCTGCTCTCCCGGTGAGGGTGCCCAGCCCGGCCGCACCGCGCGCGCCCGCTCCGTGAACAGCTCCAGCGCGTCCTCGTCGGACATCGGGGCGAGCGGGAACGTCCGTTCCCCGTCCACCCGGAGGGGGCAGCGCCCGGCTGCGAGCACCTGGAGGCGCGGCGCCCGGCGCAGCAGTTCGCGTACGAGGTCGGCGCAGCCGTCCACGAGGTGCTCGAAGCCGTCGATGACCAGCAGCATCCGGCGGCCGGACAGATATTCGACGAGGGTGGCGCGGGGCGGCCTGCTCGTGTGATCGGTCAGCCCCAGTGCGTCGATCAAGGCGTGTTCCAGCAGGTCGGGGTGGTGGACGGTGGACAGCTCGGCCAGTCGGACCCCGTCGCAGTACCGTTTCTCCACAAGCGCGGCGACCCGGGTGACACACCGGGTCTTGCCCACGCCCGCCACTCCGGCGACCGTGACGAGCCGGGACTCCTCCAGGAGCCCGGCCACCTCGGCCAGTTCGTACTCCCGTCCCACGAACCGGTTCAGGTCGGCCGGGAGACGGCCGGAGGCGGCGGAGGTGCGGTCATCAGGATCGTCGGGCTGGGGGCAGGGGCCCTGCAGGCGTCGCATGGAACACGGAGGGTACTGGCTTGAAAGCTCTCCGTACAATCTCGTTATGGCAACTCCCGCCCTGGCCGCCGAGAATGCGGTAGGGGAGGCGATGCACGGCGCGATAGGCTCGTGGGACGACGATCGGGCGCGCGCGGGGGCAGGAACCCGGCCGTACCGACGGAGACAGGCCCCGGCTCCGGGGCCGATCGACGAGCAGAGAGCGGTGCACAGTGTCCGGTGGAGAGGTGGCCGGGATTCTCGTGGCCGTCTTCTGGGCGATCCTGGTCTCGTTCCTCGCCGTGGTGCTGGTGAGGCTCGCCCAGACGCTCAGGGCGACCACCAAGCTGGTGGCGGACGTGACCGACCAGGCCGTCCCGCTGCTCGCCGACGCCTCGGCGACGGTGCGCTCCGCGCAGACGCAGCTCGACAAGGTCGACGCCATCGCGAGCGACGTCCAGGAGGTCGCCTCCAACGCCTCC
Organism: Streptomyces sp. NPDC033165; assembly: GCF_055577965.1. Classification (NCBI taxonomy): domain Bacteria; kingdom Bacillati; phylum Actinomycetota; class Actinomycetes; order Kitasatosporales; family Streptomycetaceae; genus Streptomyces; species Streptomyces sp. NPDC033165. Next base: position 140,990 of record NZ_JBVIPK010000005.1, on the reverse strand, counting down.
GCGCTTTCCACCACCGTCGCCTCCACCTTCGGCGGACCGCTCGTCAAGGTCGCCGCGTTCGGCTACGGCGTACGGCAGGCCCTCGGCCGCCGCACCGCCCCCGAGTCCGAACCGGAACCGGCGCGTGGCCGTTCCTCCGCCCGCCGTACGGTGATCGTCGGCCGGACCGTGCCGTCCGCGCGCGGACGCAGGCGCGACCGCCGAAACCCCCGCGGACAGAAGGACTGATCGAGCGATGTTCCGCCGCACGTTCTGGTTCACCGCCGGCGCAGCCGCCGGCGTCTGGGCCACCACCAAGGTCAACCGCAAGCTCAGGCAGCTGACCCCCGAGAGCCTCGCCGCGCAGGCCGCGGACAAGGCGATCGAGACCGGCCACAAGCTCAAGGACTTCGCCCTCGACGTCCGTGCGGGCATGGTCCGGCGCGAAGCCGAACTGGGCGGCGCCCTGGGCCTCCAGGCGCCGGTCGACCCCGAACTCCCCGTACAGCGGCTCTACGCCGTCGACGCGCCCGAGCCCGCCGTCACCACGTACCGCAAGCTCCCCTACAAGTCGAACAACCGGAATGAGGACCACTAATGGAGTCGGCTGAAATCCGCCGCCGCTGGCTGAGCTTCTTCGAGGAGCGCGGTCACACCGTCGTGCCTTCGGCGTCGCTCATCGCGGACGACCCGACTCTGCTGCTGGTCCCCGCGGGCATGGTTCCCTTCAAGCCGTACTTCCTCGGCGAGGTCAAGCCGCCCGCCCCGCGCGTCACCAGCGTGCAGAAGTGCGTGCGTACACCGGACATCGAAGAGGTCGGCAAGACCACCCGCCACGGCACCTTCTTCCAGATGTGCGGCAACTTCTCCTTCGGGGACTACTTCAAGGAAGGGGCCATCCAGCTCGCCTGGGAGGCCCTGACCAACTCCGTCGAGGACGGCGGATACGGCCTGGAGCCGGAGAAGCTCTGGATCACGGTCTACCTCGACGACGACGAGGCCGAGGCCATCTGGCGCGACAAGATCGGCGTGCCGGCCGAACGCATCCAGCGCCTGGGCAAGAAGGACAACTTCTGGTCCATGGGCGTCCCCGGTCCCTGCGGCCCCTGCTCCGAGATCAACTACGACCGCGGCCCCGAGTTCGGCGTCGAGGGCGGCCCGGCCGTCAACGACGAGCGCTACGTGGAGATCTGGAACCTGGTCTTCATGCAGTACGAGCGCGGTGCCGGTGACGGCAAGGAGGACTTCCCGATCCTCGGGGACCTGCCGTCGAAGAACATCGACACCGGTCTCGGCCTCGAACGCCTCGCCATGATCCTCCAGGGCGTACAGAACATGTACGAGACCGACACCCTGCGCGTCGTCATGGACAAGGCCACCGAGCTGACCGGCGTCCGCTACGGCGCCGAGCAGTCCACCGACGTCTCGCTCCGCGTGGTCGCCGACCACATCCGTACGTCGGTGATGCTCATCGGCGACGGGGTCACCCCGGGCAACGAGGGCCGCGGCTACGTCCTGCGCCGCATCATGCGCCGGGCCATCCGCAACATGCGCCTCATGGGCGCCACCGGATCGGTCGTCAAGGCCCTGGTCGACGTCGTGATCGACACGATGGGGCTCCAGTACCCCGAGCTGATCACCGACCGCAAGCGTATCGAGACGGTCGCGCTCGCCGAGGAAGCCGCCTTCCTCAAGGCCCTCAAGGGCGGCACCAACATCCTGGAGACCGCGGTCACCGAGACCAAGGCCGCCGGTGGCAAGGTCCTCGCCGGGGACAAGGCGTTCCTGCTCCACGACACCTGGGGCTTCCCGATCGACCTGACCCTGGAGATGGCCGCCGAGCAGGGGCTCTCCGTGGACGAGGACGGCTTCCGCCGCCTCATGCAGGAGCAGCGCGACAAGGCCAAGGCCGACGCCCGCGCCAAGAAGACCGGTCACGCCGACCTGTCCGCCTACCGCGAGGTCGCCGACACCTCCGGCGCCACCGAGTTCACCGGCTACACCTCGATCGTCGGCGAATCCACCATCGTCGGTCTCCTGGTCGACGGTGTCCCCTCGCCCGCCGCCACCGAGGGCGACGAGATCGAGGTCGTCCTCGACCGCACCCCCTTCTACGCCGAGGGCGGCGGCCAGCTCGCCGACACCGGCCGCATCCGGCTCGACACCGGCGCGGTGATCGAGGTCCGCGACGTCCAGAAGCCGGTCCCCGGCGTCCACGTCCACAAGGGCGTCGTCCAGGTCGGAGAGGTCACGGTCGGGGCCCCCGTCTTCGCCTCCATCGACGCCACCCGCCGCCGGGCCATCGCCCGCGCCCACAGCGCCACGCACCTCACCCACCAGGCGCTGCGCGACGCGCTCGGCCCGACGGCCGCCCAGGCCGGTTCGGAGAACTCACCCGGCCGCTTCCGCTTCGACTTCGGTTCGCCCGCCGCCGTCCCCGGCACGGTCCTCACCGATGTCGAGCAGCGGATCAACGAGGTCCTCTCGCGTGAACTCGACGTCCAGGCCGAGGTCATGTCGATCGACGAGGCCAAGAAGCAGGGAGCCATCGCCGAGTTCGGTGAGAAGTACGGCGAGCGGGTCCGCGTGGTCACCATCGGGGACTTCTCCAAGGAGCTGTGCGGCGGCACCCACGTCCACAACACCGCCCAGCTCGGCCTGGTCAAGCTGCTCGGTGAGTCCTCCATCGGCTCCGGCGTGCGCCGCATCGAGGCCCTCGTCGGCGTGGACGCCTACAACTTCCTCGCCAAGGAGCACACGGTCGTCGCCCAGCTCCAGGAGCTGGTCAAGGGCCGTCCCGAGGAGCTGCCGGAGAAGATCGCGGGCATGCTCGGCAAGCTCAAGGACGCCGAGAAGGAGATCGAGAAGTACCGCGCGGAGAAGGTCCTCGCGGCCGCCGCCGGGCTCGTCGACTCCGCCAAGGACGTCCGGGGCGTCGCCCTGGTCACCGGCCAGGTCCCCGACGGTACCTCCGCCGACGACCTGCGCAAGCTGGTCCTGGACGTGCGCGGACGCATCCAGGGCGGCCGCCCGGCCGTCGTGGCCCTGTTCACCACGGCCAACGGCCGCCCGCTCACGGTCATCGCCACCAACGAGGCCGCCCGCGAGCGCGGCCTCAAGGCCGGCGACCTCGTCCGCACGGCCGCCAAGACGCTCGGCGGCGGTGGCGGCGGCAAGCCGGACGTCGCCCAGGGCGGCGGCACGAACCCGGCCGCCATCGGCGACGCCGTCGCCGCGGTCGAGCGCCTCGTCACCGAGACGGCGTGACGAGCGCGATGACGGGGATGCGCCGGGGCCGACGGCTCGCCGTCGACGTCGGGGACGCCCGGATCGGGGTCGCCTCGTGCGACCCCGACGGGATCCTGGCCACGCCGGTGGAGACCGTGCCGGGACGCGATGTCCCGGCCGCCCACCGGCGGCTGGCGGCCATCGTCGAGGAGTACGAGCCGATCGAGGTCATCGTCGGCCTGCCCCGCTCCCTCGGCGGGGGCGAGGGCCCCGCGGCCGCCAAGGTCCGGGATTTCGCCCAGGTGATCGCCCGTTCGATCGCACCCGTTCCGGTGCGGCTCGTGGACGAGAGGATGACCACAGTGACGGCCAGTCAAGGGCTGCGCGCCTCGGGCGTGAAGTCCAAGAAGGGCCGGTCTGTCATCGACCAGGCTGCCGCTGTGGTGATCCTCCAGAACGCTCTGGAGTCCGAACGGGCGTCAGGCAATCCCCCGGGCGAGGGCGTCGAAGTGGTTGTCTGATCGCGATACGGTAACGTTCCGCGCGATGCGTCGGTGGTTCGAACAGACACCGCACAGCGAAGCGAAGAGACGGAACGTCGTCTCGCGGCTCTAGGGGATCGATGACTGAGTATGGCCGGGGCCCCGGCTCCGAACCGTGGCATCCCGAGGACCCCTTGTACGGGGACCAGGGATGGGGAGGCCAGCAGGCTGCCCACGGCCAGAGCCAGTACGGCGACCAGCAGCAGTCCTATCCGCAGGACCCGTACGCGCAGCAGCACCAGAACCACCAGCAGTACCCGCAGCAGCAGCCGTACGACGAGCACCAGCAGCAGTACGCGCAGCAGCCGCAGCAGGATCAGCAGTACCAGCAGCAGTACGGGACGCCCCACCAGGACCCGTACGCGCAGCAGTCGGTGTCCCAGCCGCAGTACGACGGCGGCTGGGACACCGGCCGGCAGGCCGCCATGCCGTACGGAGCCGAGCCCCAGGACCCGTACGCGCAGCAGCCCGCCGGCTACGACGCGTCGCACGACTACTACGGCACGCCGGAGGCCTACCCGCCCCCGCAGCCGCCGGGCCGCCGCGACTCCGAACAACAGCACCAGCGGGAGCAACCACAGCAACAGCCGTCGACGGACTGGGACCCGGACAGGCCGCAGGAGGAGACGCACCCCTTCTTCACGGGTGCCGACGAGCCCGCGAGCCGCGAGCCGCGTGACGACGACGACGACCCGGACGACGACGGATCGCGCGCCTCGCGCCGGGACCGGGACGGCAGTGACCGCCGCGGCGGCAAGGGCAAGAAGAAGAGGAAGAACCGCAGCGGCTGCGCCTGCCTGGTGGTCTCCGCCGTCCTGATCGGCGGCCTCGGGGGCGTGTCGTACGTCGGCTACACCTTCTGGAAGAAGCAGTTCGGCGCCCCGGCCGACTACGCGGGCACGGGCACCGGCCCTCAGGTCGAGGTCGAGATCCCCGAGGGCGCGCTCGGCTACGACATCGCGAACACCCTCCAGAAGAAGGGTGTCATCAAGTCCGTCGACGCCTTCGTCTCGGCACAGAACGCGAACCCCAAGGGCAAGTCGATCCAGGCGGGCGTCTACCTCCTGAACCAGGAGATGTCGGCGGCCAACGCGGTCAAGACGATGCTCGACCCCAAGAGCCAGAACATCTTCGTGATCCCCGAGGGCACCCGTAACGTCACGGTCTACGCCAACCTCGACAAGCGGCTCGGGCTGGAGAAGGGCACCACGGCGAAGGTCGCCAAGACCAAGGCGGAGTCTCTGGGCCTGCCCGACTGGGCCGACAACAACCCGGACGTCAAGGACCCGCTGGAGGGCTTCCTGTACCCGGCGGCGTATCCGGTGGCCAAGGGGACGAAGCCGGAGACCGCGCTGAAGCGGATGGTGGAGCGGGCGAACAAGGAGTACAAGAAGCTCGACCTGGAAGCCACGGCGACGAAACTCGGCCTGAAGAACCCGTGGGAGCTCGTCACCGTGGCGAGCCTCGTGCAGGTCGAAGGCAAGTACAAGCACGACTTCGACAAGGTCGCGCGGGTGGTCTACAACCGCCTCAAGCCGGGCAACATGGAGACGGTCGGCCGACTGGAGTTCGACTCCACGATCAACTACATAAAGGGTCAGAGCACCCTGGACATCGGCGCCGTCGACGACCTGCGGAAGATCGACGACCCCTACAACACGTACAAGATCGTTGGCCTGCCCTCGGGCCCGATCAGCAACCCGGGTGCGGACGCCCTGCACTCGGCGATGAACCCCACGCCGGGTCCCTGGTACTACTTCGTCTCGATCAACGAGGACAAGACGGTCTTCGCGGTGACCAACAAGGAGCACGAGAAGAACCGGCGTAAATACGAAGAGGAGAAGGCCAGCCAGTGACCCCGACGCGCAGGGCCGCCGTTCTCGGCTCGCCCATCGCCCATTCGCTCTCCCCGGTCCTGCACCGCGCCGCCTACGCCGAGCTCGGCCTCGACGACTGGTCCTACGACCGGTTCGAGATCGACGAGGCTGCGCTGCCCGGCTTCGTCGAAGGACTGGACTCCTCCTGGGCGGGGCTGTCCCTGACCATGCCGCTCAAGCGGGCGATCATCCCGCTGCTGGACGAGATCAGTACGACGGCCGCCGCGGTGGAGGCCGTCAACACGGTCGTGTTCACGGGCGACGGCCGACGGGTCGGCGACAACACGGACATCCCCGGCATGATCGCCGCACTGCGTGAACGCGGCGTCGACAAAGTGGAATCCGCCGCCGTCCTCGGCGCCGGGGCCACCGCCTCCTCCGCACTCGCCGCACTCGCCGTGATCTGCGCAGGGCCGGTCACGGCCTACGTGCGCAGCCCTGAGCGAGCGGCGGAGATGCGGGCCTGGGGGGAGCGGCTCGGGGTCGACGTCGTCATCGCCGCCTGGGCGGACGCCGCGCAGGCGCTGGACGCACCGCTGGTGATCGCCACCACCCCGGCGGGCAGCACCGACACCCTGGGCGAAGGCGTGCCGGACGCCCCGGGAATCCTCTTCGACGTGCTCTACGAGCCGTGGCCCACCGCGCTCGCCGCCGCCTGGTCGGCGCGCGGCGGGACGGTGGTCGGTGGGCTCGACCTCCTCGTGCACCAGGCCCTGTTGCAGGTGGAGCAGATGACCGGCCGGGTTCCGGGCCCGCTGGTCGCCATGCGGCAGGCCGGGGAAGCCGCGCTCGCGGCCCGCTGACGCACCGGGCAGCGGCCTCGGCCGTCCGTCTGCTGGACCGGCGGCCGGACCGCGCCCCCGGTCATGGGAGGATCAAAGGCGGCGGGCCAGGGCCGCGCACCCGGTCGCGCCGCTGGATTCCAGGCGCGAGCATGAGGAGACCCGTTGAGCAGGTTGCGCTGGCTGACCGCGGGGGAGTCGCACGGCCCCGCACTCGTCGCGACGCTGGAGGGGCTTCCCGCCGGCGTCCCCGTCACGACGGAGATGGTGGCGGAGGCGCTCGCCCGGCGGCGGCTCGGTTACGGCCGCGGTGCTCGGATGAAGTTCGAGCAGGACGAGGTGACCTTCCTCGGTGGCGTACGCCACGGCCTCACCATGGGCTCTCCGGTCGCTGTCATGGTCGGCAACACGGAGTGGCCCAAGTGGGAGCAGGTCATGTCGGCCGACCCGGTCGACCCGGAGGAGTTGGCCCAGCTGGCCCGTAACGCCCCGCTGACCCGGCCGCGTCCGGGCCATGCGGATCTGGCGGGGATGCAGAAGTACGGTTTCGATGAGGCCCGGCCGGTCCTGGAGCGCGCGAGTGCCCGGGAGACCGCCGCGCGCGTCGCCCTCGGGGCCGTTGCCCGCTCCTACCTGAAGGAGACCGCGGGCATCGAGATCGTCAGCCATGTCGTGGAGCTGGCCGCCGCGAAGGCGCCGTACGGTGTCTACCCGGTTCCCGCCGACGTGGACCGGCTGGACGCGGACCCCGTCCGCTGCCTCGACGCCGACGCGTCCAAGGCGATGGTGGCCGAGATCGACCAGGCTCACAAGGACGGCGACACGCTCGGCGGCGTCGTCGAGGTGCTGGCGTACGGGGTGCCTGTCGGGCTCGGCTCGCACGTGCACTGGGACCGCCGCCTGGACGCCCGGCTCGCCGCCGCGCTCATGGGCATCCAGGCCATCAAGGGCGTCGAGGTCGGTGACGGCTTCGAGCTGGCCCGGGTCCCCGGGTCCAAGGCGCACGACGAGATCGTCGCCACCGACGACGGCATCAAGCGCACCTCCGGCCGCTCCGGCGGCACCGAGGGCGGGCTGACCACCGGCGAGCTGCTGCGGGTCCGCGCCGCGATGAAGCCCATCGCGACCGTGCCGCGCGCCCTGGCCACCGTGGACGTCGTCACGGGCGAGGCTGCCAAGGCCCACCACCAGCGCTCCGACGTCTGCGCCGTTCCGGCCGCCGGTATCGTCGCCGAGGCGATGGTCGCCCTGGTCCTCGCCGACGCGGTGGCGGAGAAGTTCGGCGGCGACAGCGTGGCCGAGACCCACCGCAACGTGCGCTCGTACCTCGACCACCTCCAGATCCGATGAGCGGCCCCCTGGTCGTCCTCGTCGGCCCGATGGGCGTCGGAAAGTCCAGCGTCGGCGAACTGCTCGCCGCCCGGCTCGGCACCACCTACCGGGACACCGACGCGGACGTCGTCGCCGAGGCGGGCAAACCGATCGCGGAGATCTTCTACGACGAGGGCGAGGAGCACTTCCGCGCCCTGGAGCGCCGGGCCGTCGCGACGGCCGTCGCCGAACACTCGGGCGTCCTCTCCCTCGGCGGCGGGGCCGTCCTGGACGAGACGACCAGGAAACTGCTGGCGGACCGCCCGGTCGTCTACCTCTCCATGAACGTGGAGGAGGCCGTCCGCCGCGTCGGGCTGGGCGCCGCCCGCCCGCTCCTCGCGGTCAATCCGCGCAAGCAGTGGCGCGAGCTGATGGACGCCCGCCGCCACCTGTACGAAGAGGTCGCCCGTACGGTCGTCCCCACCGACGACCGCACCCCCGAAGAGGTCGCCCAGGCGATCATCGACGCACTGGAACTGCCGGAGGGCGCAGCGGCCCCCGGCGTGGAGAACACCGGCATGACGCAGCAGGGCACCACCCGTATCCAGGTCGCCGGCACGGCGGGTTCCGACCCGTACGAGGTCCTCGTCGGCCACCAGCTCCTCGGCGAGCTGCCCCAGCTCATCGGCGACCGCGCCAAGCGGGTCGCCGTGCTGCACCCCGAGGCGCTCGCCGAGACCGGTGAGGCGGTCCGCCAGGACCTCGCCGATCAGGGCTACGAGGCGATCGCCATCCAGCTGCCGAACGCCGAGGAGGCCAAGACCGTCGAGGTCGCCGCCTATTGCTGGAAGGCGCTCGGCCAGACCGGCTTCACCCGCACCGACGTCATCGTCGGCGTCGGCGGCGGCGCGACCACGGACGTGGCCGGTTTCGTCGCGGCCAGTTGGCTGCGCGGGGTGCGGTGGGTCGCGGTGCCCACCACCGTCCTCGGCATGGTCGACGCGGCCGTCGGCGGCAAGACCGGGATCAACACCGCGGAGGGCAAGAACCTCGTCGGCGCCTTCCACCCCCCGGCCGGTGTGCTCTGCGACCTCGCCGCGCTCGACTCGCTGCCGGTCCACGACTACGTCTCCGGCATGGCCGAGATCATCAAGGCCGGTTTCATCGCCGACCCGGTCATCCTCGACCTGATCGAGGCCGACCCCGAGGGTGCTCGTACGCCCGCCGGACCGCACACCGCCGAGCTGATCGAGCGGTCCATCCGGGTCAAGGCCGAGGTCGTCTCCAGCGACCTCAAGGAGTCCGGACTCCGCGAGATCCTCAACTACGGTCACACCCTGGGCCACGCCATTGAGAAGAACGAGCGCTACAAGTGGCGCCACGGCGCGGCCGTCTCCATCGGCATGGTCTTCGCCGCCGAGCTGGGCCGGCTCGCCGGACGCCTGGACGACGCCACCGCCGACCGGCACCGGACCGTCCTGGAGTCGGTGGGCCTGCCGCTCGCCTACCGCGGCGACCAGTGGCCCAAGCTGCTGGAGAACATGAAGGTCGACAAGAAGTCCCGCGGCGACCTGCTGCGTTTCATCGTCCTGGACGGCATCGGCAAGCCCACGGTCCTTGAGGGCCCCGATCCGGCCGTCCTGCTCGCCGCCTACGGGGAGGTCTCCGCGTGACCCGCACGGTCTTCGTCCTGAACGGCCCCAACCTCGGCCGGCTCGGTTCCCGCGAGCCCGACGTCTACGGAGCCACCTCCTACGCCGGACTCGTCGAGGTCTGCACGACCCTCGGCAAGGAGCTCGGCTTCGACGTCGAGGTGCGAGAGACCAACGACGAGGGCGAGCTGATCCGCTGGCTCCACGAGGCGGCGGACGGTTCGATTCCGGTCGTTCTCAACCCGGGTGCCTTCACGCACTACTCGTACGGGATGCGGGACGCGGCCGCCCAGCGCACCGCTCCGCTGATCGAGGTGCACATCTCCAACCCGTACACCCGGGAGGAGTTCCGGCACACCTCGGTGATCGCCTCGGTGGCCAGCGGCACGGTCGCCGGGTTCGGCATCGGCTCCTACCGGCTCGCGCTGCGGGCTCTGGCCGACGAACTGCCGGGCTGACACCCACGCGATTCCCGTCCGGATCCCCCTCCGGGCGGCGGGCACTTCGTGCCCTCCCGGGCCGTTCACCCCAGGGCGGCCCGGGAAGGTACGGTAGCCGTCCCATCAGCGCCAGTTGCAGTGACGAGACGGAGTGGCACCGGATGCAGCACGCAGTGGGGGCCCCGCTGCCGCCGCCCCACGGCCCCGGGAACGGGTCTGTCGGCTGGTCGCACCAGGCCCAGCACCCCGGTCACCCCGGCCCGCCCCCGATACCCGGGTTTCCGGCCCCGGGCCAGGCCCCCCGGCCCTCGGCTCACGGCCAGGCTCCGCAGCCTCCGGCCCCTGGCCAGGCGCCCCAGCCCTCGACTCCCGGCCAACCCCCACGGCCCCCTGCCCCCGGTCAGGCTCCGCATTCTCCGCCCCATGGCCAGGGGCAGCCTCCGGCTCAGGGCCAGGCCCCGCAGCCACCGGCCCCCGGACAGGCCCCCCAGCACGGCTGGAGCGGCACCGGGCCCACGCCGCCGCCCTCCGGCGGCCAGGCGACCGGGTACGTCCAGCTGCCCCCCGGCGGCCCCGTCGGGCTGCCCGCGCCCCCCGCCGAGCCCGGCACCGGCAGCGCGACCCTCGCCGTGCTTCTGATCGGCCCCGCGGGCGCGGGCAAGACCACCGTCGCCAGGCTCTGGGCGGCCCGCCGCCGGGTGCCCACCGCCCATGTCTCCCTCGACGACGTCCGCGAGTGGGTCTGCTCCGGCTTCGCCGACCCGCAGGCCGGCTGGAACGACCACTCCGAGGCCCAGTACCGCCTGGCCCGCCGCACCTGCGGGTTCGCCGCACGCAACTTCCTCGCCAACGGCATCTCGTGCATCCTCGACGACGCGGTCTTCCCCGACCGCCCGGTCGTCGGCCTCGGCGGCTGGAAGCGGCATGTGGGCCCCGGCCTGCTGCCCGTCGTGCTGCTGCCCGGCCTGGAGATCGTCCTGGAGCGCAACGCGGCGCGCAGCGGCAACCGCCGCCTCTCCGACGAGGAGGTCGCCCGCATCCACGGCCGGATGGCGGGCTGGTACGGCTCCGGCCTTCCGATCATCGACAACTCCACGTACGACGTCGAGACGACGGCCCGCGTCCTGGACGACGTCCTCGCCCGCTCCATCGCGAGCCCGCCCACCTGGTAGCCGCCTGCCCGACAGCCGCCTCTCCGACAGACGGCCGCTCGTCCGACAGACAGCTGCCCGCACGACCGCCGGCCCCACGCGGGGCCAGGTGGCAGGCCCGTATGCCGACCCGTCCCGCGCCGCCCGCGCCGCGTCGCCCCTGTCGTCGGCCGCTGTCCCGTCCGCGCTGCCCGGCCTTCCGGCCCCCGGTCGGATGCGCTGACCGGGCGGTGCGGCGTCCCCGCTCGTACGCTCGGAGCATGTCAGAGGTGCACGCCGTCCGACGCGGGCTGCTCCGCGACCGGTGCGCCGCCGCGGGCTCCGCGGCCGCCCTGGTCTCCCGCCCCGCCAACGTCCGCTATCTCGCGGGCGGAGCGCCTCCCGGCGCCGTGCTGCTGCTCGGCCCCGGCGAGGACGTCCTGCTCTGCCCCCGCGCCCCGACGGGGGAGCCCGGTCACGGGCGGCCCGACGAGGCGCTCCGCATCGAGCTCCTACCCGCCCCGGACGGGGACCCGGTGGTCGCCGCCGCGGCCCTCGCCGCCTCGTCGGGCGCCGCTTCGCTCGCCGTCGAGGAACACGATCTGACCGTGGCCCGCCACCGCGCTATGGGACAGGCCGCCCACCGCCTCCAACTCGCTGATCTGGGCTTCGTCGTGGAGCAGCAGCGGATCGTCAAGGACGAGGAGGAGATCGGCTGCCTGCGGATCGCCGCCGAGATCACCGACCAGGCCCTGGGTGAGCTCCTGGAGTCGATCCTGGTCGGCCGCACCGAGCGGCACCTCGCGCTCGAACTGGAACGCCGCCTCGTCGACCACGGGGCGGACGGCCCCGCCTTCGCCACTTCCGTAGCCACCGGCCCCAACTCCGGCCAGGGCAGGCACCGGCCGTCCGACCGCAGGGTGGAGGAGGGAGATTTCCTCTCCGTCAGCCTGGGCGCGAGCTACCACGGCTACCGGTGCGAGATCGGCCGTACCTTCGTCATCGGCACCGCCCCGGCCGAGTGGCAGATCGAGCTCTACGACCTTGTTTTCGCCGCTCAGCGGGCCGGGCGGGAGGCGCTGGCGCCGGGGGCCGCCTACCGGGACGTGGACCACGCGGCGCGCCATCTGCTGGACTCCGCCGGGCACGGGGAGGGCCTCGTACCCCGGACCGGGCACGGTGTGGGGCTCGAAATCGAGGAGGACCCGCAACTGGCACCGACAGCCATGGGTAAACTGGACGCTTGTGTGCCGGTCACCGTCGAACCGGGGGTCCACCTCCCGGGCCGGGGCGGTGTCCGGATCGATGACACGCTCGTCGTGCGCCCCGAGGCGGACGGCGGACCCGAGCTACTCACCATGACGACCAAGGAGCTGCTCGCGCTCTAGCGCGGATCCTCGGTCGTTCCACCAGCTTCAGCCCAGGAGATTCCGCAACCGTGGCTTCCACGAACGACCTCAAGAACGGCATGGTGCTCAAGCTCGACGGAGGCCAGCTCTGGTCCGTCGTCGAGTTCCAGCACGTCAAGCCCGGCAAGGGCCCTGCCTTCGTGCGCACCAAGCTCAAGAACGTGCTCTCCGGCAAGGTCGTCGACAAGACGTTCAACGCCGGCGTGAAGGTCGAGACGGCCACCATTGACCGCCGCGACATGCAGTTCTCGTACATGGACGGCGAGTACTTCGTCTTCATGGACATGGACACCTACGACCAGCTCATGGTCGACCGCAAGGCCGTCGGCGACGCCGCCAACTTCCTGATCGAGGGCTTCACCGCCTCCGTCGCCCAGTACGAGGGCGAGGTGCTCTACGTCGAGCTGCCCGCCGCCGTCGAGCTGACGATCCAGCACACCGACCCGGGCGTCCAGGGCGACCGCTCCACCGGTGGCACCAAGCCCGCCACCCTGGAGACCGGCTACGAGATCGGCGTGCCGCTCTTCATCACCACCGGCGAGAAGATCAAGGTCGACACCCGTACGGGCGACTACCTCGGCCGGGTGAACAGCTAACCGTGGCTGCCCGGAACAAGGCCCGCAAGCGCGCCTTCCAGATCCTCTTCGAGGCCGACCAGCGCGGTGAGTCCGTGCAGAGTGTCCTCGCGGACTGGGTTCGGCACTCGCGGACCGACGACCGTCAGCCGCCGGTCGGCGAATTCACGATGGAGCTCGTCGAGGGGTACGCGCAGTACGCGGACCGCATCGACGACCTCATCGTCACCTACGCCGTGGACTGGGAGATCGACCGCATGCCGGTCGTCGACCGGAACATCCTGCGGCTCGGTGCATACGAGCTGATCTGGCTGGACGAGACCCCGGACGCCGTGGTGATCGACGAGGCCGTCCAGCTCGCCAAGGAGTTCTCCACCGATGACTCCCCGTCCTTCGTGAACGGCCTGCTGGCCCGTTTCAAGGACCTCAAGCCGAACCTCCGCCGGGAGCAGTAGCCCCGGACGGTTCGGTCGCGCACCTCGCGTCGAAGGGCCCACGGTCGACCGACCGTGGGCCCTTCGACGTCCCCGGGCGGGAGGGACGAACGCGCGACGGAGGCGGGAGCGCGACGGAGGAGAGACGAAGAACGCCGGGCCGGCGGGGACCCGTTCAGGTCCCCGCCGGCCCGGCGGTACGTTTCTGCTGGGGGGTCTGCTGAGGCCCTTCGGCCCCGCTCCCGCTCGCTCAGCCCTCGTCGTGGGAGACCGCGCGCCGCGCGTCCGCGTCCAGCACACCCCAGCTGATCAGCTGCTCCGTGAGCACGGACGGCGACTGGTCGTAGATCACGGCCAGGGTGCGCAGGTCGTCCTGGCGGATCGAGAGCACCTTGCCGTTGTAGTCACCGCGCTGGCTCTGGATCGTGGCCGCGTAGCGCTGGAGCGGACCGGCCTTCTCCGGCGGGACGTGGGCGAGGCGCTCCAGGTCCAGGACGAGCTTCGGCGGCGGCTCGGCGGCCCCGCCCGGCGTCGTGCCGGGCAGCAGCTCCTGCACCGGGACCCCGTAGAAGTCCGCCAGCTCGGCGAGGCGCTGCACGGTCACGGCACGGTCGCCGCGCTCGTACGAACCGACCACGACCGCCTTCCAGCGCCCCTGGGACTTCTCCTCCACGCCGTGGAGGGAAAGGCCCTGCTGGGTGCGGATGGCACGGAGTTTGGCCCCGAGCTGTTTTGCGTATTCGCTGGACATATGGCTCCCCGGACGCTGGAACAGTGTGCGGCTGCGCCGCGTGGCTGGTAACTCACTGTGAGGTTACGCAGCGTTACTTGGATGCGTCAAGCCGAATGATCCGGACCGGCACCTCCCGGGGGCGGTACCAGGGCGCCGTGCAAGCCCTGGTAACGTGGATGACGCAATTTCGACGTCCTTTAAGGTCCGTCCCGTGAGGCGGAGAAGGAGGTCCGTTTCTTATGGACGCACAGCACGACGACACTGGCAACGCGGCACGCCCCGTTCTGGAGGCCCCCGACATCGCCCGTGTTCTGACCCGTATCGCCCACGAGATCGTCGAACGCGCCAAGGGCGCCGACGACGTGGTGCTGCTCGGCATCCCGACGCGAGGCGTCTTCCTCGCCCGCAGGCTCGCCGACAAACTCGAAGACATCACCGGCCGGAAGATGCCGGTCGGCTCCCTCGACATCACCATGTACCGGGACGACCTGAGGCTGCGCCCGGCGCGCGCCCTGGCCCGCACCGAGATCCCCGGCGAGGGGATCGAGGGCAGCCTGGTCGTCCTGGTCGACGACGTCCTCTTCTCCGGCCGCACGATCCGCGCCGCGCTCGACGCGCTCGGCGACATCGGCCGCCCCCGCGCCGTACAGCTCGCGGTCCTCGTCGACCGCGGTCACCGGGAACTCCCGATCCGCGCGGACTACGTCGGCAAGAACCTCCCCACGTCGCTGCGGGAGACGGTCAAGGTCCAGCTCGCCGAGGAGGACGGCCGCGACGCCGTGCTGCTCGGTGTCCAGCAGGCCGCCCCGGCGGACGCGCAGTAGCCCGAGCCCTTCCGTACGCCCCTGCGCCACTGAAGGGCCGTACGGCGACTCCCGCGCGCCCGCATGTCTGAAACTCCCTCCAGCCACCCGGAGAACCCCCAGATGAAGCGTCACCTCATCTCGGCCGCCGACCTCACCCGCGACGACGCCGTCCTGATCCTCGACACCGCCGAGGAGATGGCCCGGGTCGCGGACCGGCCGATCAAGAAGCTCCCCACCCTGCGCGGCCGAACCGTCGTCAACCTCTTCTTCGAGGACTCGACCCGGACCCGTATCTCCTTCGAGGCGGCCGCCAAGCGGCTGTCCGCCGACGTCATCAACTTCTCCGCCAAGGGCTCCTCGGTCTCCAAGGGCGAGTCCCTCAAGGACACCGCCCTGACCCTGGAGGCGATGGGCGCCGACGCCGTGGTCATCCGGCACGGCGCCTCCGGCGCTCCCTACCGGCTCGCCACCTCCGGCTGGATCGACGGGGCCGTGGTCAACGCGGGGGACGGCACCCACGAGCACCCCACCCAGGCCCTGCTGGACGCCTTCACGATGCGCCGCCGGCTCGTCGGAGCCGACGCCGGGCTCGGCCGTGACCTGGACGGCCGCCGCATCACGATCGTCGGCGACATCCTGCACAGCCGCGTCGCCCGCTCCAACGTCCACCTGCTGACCACGCTCGGCGCGCACGTCACCCTGGTGGCCCCGCCCACCCTCGTCCCGGTGGGCGTCGAGAAGTGGCCCTGCGATGTCAGCTACAGCCTCGACGACGTGCTGGCGAAGTCCGATGCGGTGATGATGCTGCGTGTGCAGCGCGAACGGATGAACGCCGCCTACTTCCCGACCGAGCGCGAATACTCCCGCCGCTACGGCCTGAACGGCGAGCGGATGGCGAGGATGCCCGAACACGCCGTCGTCATGCACCCCGGCCCGATGGTCCGCGGCATGGAGATCACCGCCGAGGTCGCCGACTCCGACCGCTGCACGGTCGTCGAGCAGGTCGCCAACGGCGTCTCCATCCGCATGGCCGTGCTCTACCTGCTGCTCGGCGGCTCCGACACCGCGCTGTCCGCCGCCCCCGCCCGTACCGAGGAGAACAAGTAACCATGAGCAAGACCATCATTCGCGGTGCGCGGATCCTCGGCGGCGAGCCGCAGGACGTACTGATCGACGGCGAGACCGTCACCGAGGTGGGCACCGGCCTCGACGCCGCCGGCGCCACCGTGATCGAGGCCGAGGGGCAGATCCTGCTGCCCGGCCTGGTCGACCTGCACACCCATCTGCGCGAGCCCGGCCGTGAGGACTCCGAGACCGTCCTCACCGGCACCAGGGCCGCGGCCGTCGGCGGCTTCACCGCCGTCCACGCCATGGCCAACACCTTCCCCGTCGCCGACACCGCGGGCGTCGTCGAGCAGGTCTGGCGGCTCGGCAAGGAGTCCGGCTACTGCGACGTGCAGCCCGTGGGCGCCGTCACCGTCGGCCTGGAGGGTAAGAAGCTCGCCGAGCTCGGCGCCATGCACGACTCGGCCGCCGGGGTGAAGGTCTTCTCCGACGACGGCAAGTGCGTCGACGACGCGGTGATCATGCGCCGCGCCCTGGAGTACGTGAAGGCCTTCGACGGCGTCGTCGCCCAGCACGCCCAGGAGCCCCGCCTCACCGAGGGCGCCCAGATGAACGAGGGCATCGTCTCGGCAGAGCTGGGTCTCGGCGGCTGGCCCGCCGTCGCGGAGGAGTCGATCATCGCCCGCGACGTCCTCCTCGCCGCCCACGTCGGCTCCCGCGTCCACATCTGCCACCTCTCCACCGCCGGGTCCGTGGAGATCGTGCGCTGGGCCAAGTCCAAGGGCTGGAACGTCACCGCCGAGGTCACCCCGCACCACCTCCTCCTCACCGACGAGCTGGTCCGCAGCTACAACCCGGTCTACAAGGTGAACCCGCCGCTGCGCACCGAGGCCGACGTGCTGGCCCTGCGCGAGGCGCTCGCCGACGGCACGATCGACTGCGTCGCCACCGACCACGCCCCGCACCCGCACGAGGACAAGGACTGCGAGTGGGCCGCGGCCGCCATGGGGATGGTGGGCCTGGAGACCGCCCTCTCGGTCGTCCAGCAGACGATGGTCGACACCGGCCTGCTCGACTGGGCGGGCGTCGCCGACCGCATGTCCTTCCGCCCCGCGGCCATCGGCCGACTCGTCGGACACGGCCGTCCCGTCTCGGCGGGTGAGCCCGCCAACCTCACCCTGGTCGATCCGGCATACCGTGGAGCCGTGGACCCCGCGGGCTTCGCGTCCCGCAGCCGCAACACCCCCTACGAGGGCCGTGAGCTGCCGGGCCGCGTCACCCATACCTTCCTGCGGGGCCGTGCCACGGTCGTCGACGGGAAGCTCGCGTGACAACTCTGACCCCCCTGTACCACCTGGCCGCCGAGCAGAAGTCGGCGGAAGTGACGGACTGGGCCGCCCGCATCGCCTGGGTGGTCGGCCTGTTCGTCTTCATCGCCCTCGTCTACTGGCTGATGCGCCAGGGCTGGAAGTGGCGCGCCAGCCTCCAGTCGGGCCTGCCCGAGCTCCCGGCCACGCCCGAGGGCTTCGCCGACGACGAGGTGCTCCTGACGCTCAAGGGGCGCTACCACGCCTCCACCACCGCCGGGCAGTGGCTCGACCGGATCGTCGCGCACGGCCTCGGCACCCGCAGCCGTACCGAGCTCACGCTCACCGCCCGCGGCCTGGACGTCGTACGCCCCGGGGCGGCCGACTTCTTCGTCCCGGCCGAGGCCCTGCGCGAGGCCCGCCTCGACAAGGCGCTGGCGGGCAAGGTCCTCCCCGAGGGCGGCCTGCTGATCATCACCTGGGCGCACGGCGGGACGCTGATCGACTCCGGCTTCCGCTCCGACCACGCCGCCGAGCACCAGGCCTGGGTCGACGCCGTCAACCACCTCACCAGCACCACTACGGAAGGCACCGCACGATGACGATCTCCACCCGGGGGGCCCAGACCCCCGCCGTACTCGTCCTGGAGGACGGCCGCGCCTTCCGCGGCCGCGCCTACGGGGCCGTGGGGGAGACCTTCGGCGAGGCGGTGTTCTCCACCGGCATGTCCGGCTACCAGGAAACCCTCACCGACCCCTCGTACCACCGCCAGGTCGTCGTCATGACGGCCCCGCACGTCGGCAACACCGGCGTCAACGACGAGGACCCCGAGTCGGGCCGCATCTGGGTCTCCGGCTACGTCGTCCGCGACCCCGCCCGCAAGCCCTCCAACTGGCGCTCGCAGCGCTCGCTGGACGAGGAGCTGGTCGCGCAGGGCGTCGTCGGTATCAGCGGCGTCGACACCCGCGCCCTCACCCGCCATCTGCGCGAGCGCGGCGCGATGCGCGTCGGGATCTTCTCCGGCAACGCGATCGCCGACGAGGGCACGCTCCTCGCCAAGGTCCGCCAGGCCCCCGAGATGGCCGGTGCCGACCTCTCCGCCGAGGTCGCCACCAAGGAGGCCTACGTCGTCCCCGCGATCGGCACGAAGAAGTTCACCGTCGCCGCGATCGACCTCGGCATCAAGGGCATGACCCCGCACCGGATGGCCGAGCGCGGCATCGAGGTCCACGTGCTGCCCGCCACCGCCACCCTGGAGGAGGTGTACGCGGTCCAGCCCGACGGCGTCTTCTTCTCCAACGGCCCCGGAGACCCGTCCACCGCCGACCACCCGGTCGCCCTCATGCGGGGCGTGCTTGAGCGGTCCACCCCGCTCTTCGGCATCTGCTTCGGCAACCAGATCCTCGGCCGCGCGCTCGGCTTCGGCACCTACAAGCTGAAGTACGGCCACCGCGGCATCAACCAGCCGGTGCAGGACCGCACCACCGGCAAGGTCGAGGTCACCGCGCACAACCACGGCTTCGCCGTCGACGCGCCCCTCGACCGTGACTCCGAGACCCCCTACGGGCGGGCCAAGGTCTCCCACGTCTGCCTGAACGACCAGGTGGTCGAGGGCCTCCAGCTCCTGGACCGGCCCGCCTTCAGTGTCCAGTACCACCCCGAGGCGGCCGCGGGCCCGCACGACGCCGCGTATCTCTTCGACCGTTTCGTATCCCTGATGGAGGGCCAGCGTGCCTAAGCGCTCCGATATCCAGTCCGTCCTGGTCATCGGCTCCGGCCCGATCGTCATCGGTCAGGCAGCCGAGTTCGACTACTCCGGCACCCAGGCCTGCCGCGTCCTCAAGGCCGAGGGCCTGCGCGTCATCCTGGTGAACTCCAACCCGGCGACGATCATGACCGACCCGGAGATCGCCGACGCCACCTACGTCGAGCCGATCACCCCCGAGTTCGTCGAGAAGATCATCGCCAAGGAGCGCCCCGACGCGCTCCTGCCCACCCTCGGCGGCCAGACCGCGCTGAACACCGCGATCTCCATGCACGAGAACGGTGTCCTGGAGAAGTACGGCGTCGAGCTCATCGGCGCCAACGTCGAGGCGATCAACAAGGGCGAGGACCGCGACCTCTTCAAGGGCGTCGTGGAAGCCGTCAAGGCGAAGACCGGCTACGGCGAGTCCGCCCGTTCGGTCATCTGCCACTCCATGGACGACGTCCTCGCGGGCGTCGACACCCTCGGCGGCTACCCCGTCGTCGTCCGCCCCTCCTTCACCATGGGCGGCGCCGGCTCCGGGTTCGCCCACGACGAGGAGGAGCTGCGCCGTATCGCCGGACAGGGCCTCACGCTCTCCCCGACCACCGAGGTGCTCCTGGAGGAGTCCATCCTCGGCTGGAAGGAGTACGAGCTGGAGCTGATGCGCGACAGGAACGACAATGTCGTGGTCGTCTGCTCCATCGAGAACTTCGACCCGATGGGCGTCCACACCGGCGACTCCATCACCGTCGCCCCGGCGATGACGCTCACCGACCGCGAGTACCAGCGGCTGCGCGACATCGGCATCGCGATCATCCGCGAGGTCGGCGTCGACACCGGCGGCTGCAACATCCAGTTCGCCATCGACCCCACCGACGGCCGGGTCATCGTCATCGAGATGAACCCCCGCGTCTCCCGCTCCTCGGCGCTCGCTTCCAAGGCCACCGGCTTCCCGATCGCCAAGATCGCCGCCAAGCTGGCCGTCGGCTACACGCTGGACGAGATCCCCAACGACATCACCGAGAAGACCCCGGCCTCCTTCGAGCCGACCCTCGACTACGTCGTCGTCAAGGCCCCGCGCTTCGCCTTCGAGAAGTTCCCCTCCGCCGACTCCACCCTCACCACCACCATGAAGTCGGTGGGCGAGGCCATGGCGATCGGCCGGAACTTCACCGAGGCCCTCCAGAAGGCCCTGCGCTCGCTGGAGAAGAAGGGCTCGCAGTTCGCCTTCACCGGCCCGGTCGGTGACAAGGCGGAGCTGCTGGCCGAGGCGGTCCGGCCCACCGACGGCCGCATCAACACCGTCATGCAGGCGATCCGGGCCGGAGCCACCCAGGAGGAGGTCTTCGACGCCACGAAGATCGACCCCTGGTTCGTCGACCAGCTCTTCCTGATCAAGGAGATCGCCGACGAGCTGGCCTCTGCCGAACGCCTGGACGCCGACCTGATCGCCGAGGCCAAGCGGCACGGCTTCTCCGACGCCCAGATCGGTGAGATCCGCGGGCTGCGCGAGGACGTCGTCCGCGAGGTCCGGCACGCGCTGGGCGTCCGCCCGGTCTACAAGACCGTCGACACGTGTGCCGCCGAGTTCGCCGCGAAGACCCCGTACTTCTACTCCTCGTACGACGAGGAGAGCGAGGTCGCGAGCCGCACCAAGCCCGCCGTGATCATCCTCGGCTCGGGCCCCAACCGCATCGGCCAGGGCATCGAGTTCGACTACTCCTGTGTGCACGCGTCCTTCGCGCTCAGCGACGCGGGCTACGAGACCGTCATGGTCAACTGCAACCCGGAGACCGTCTCCACCGACTACGACACCTCCGACCGGCTCTACTTCGAGCCGCTCACCCTGGAGGACGTCCTGGAGATCGTGCACGCCGAGTCGCTGGCGGGCCCGATCGCCGGAGTCATCGTCCAGCTCGGCGGCCAGACCCCGCTGGGCCTCTCCCAGGCGCTCAAGGACAACGGCGTGCCCGTCGTCGGCACCTCCCCGGAGGCCATCCACGCCGCCGAGGACCGCGGCGCCTTCGGCCGGGTCCTGGCCGAGGCCGGACTGCCCGCGCCCAAGCACGGCACCGCCACCACCTTCGGCGAGGCCAAGGCCATCGCCGACGAGATCGGCTACCCCGTCCTCGTGCGGCCGTCCTACGTCCTCGGCGGGCGCGGCATGGAGATCGTGTACGACGAGACGCGCCTCGCCGCGTACATCGCCGAGTCCACCGAGATCAGCCCCACCCGGCCGGTCCTGGTCGACCGCTTCCTCGACGACGCCATCGAGATCGACGTGGACGCCCTCTACGACGGCACCGAGCTGTACCTCGGCGGCGTCATGGAGCACATCGAGGAGGCCGGCATCCACTCCGGCGACTCGGCCTGTGCCCTGCCCCCGATCACCCTCGGCGGGTTCGACATCAAGCGGCTGCGCGCCTCCACCGAGGGCATCGCCAAGGGCGTCGGCGTCCGCGGACTGATCAACATCCAGTTCGCGCTCTCCGGCGACATCCTCTACGTCCTCGAAGCCAACCCGCGCGCCTCCCGCACGGTCCCCTTCACCTCGAAGGCGACCGCGGTCCCGCTCGCCAAGGCCGCCGCGCGCATCTCGCTCGGCGCGACCATCGCCGAGCTGCGCGAGGAGGGCCTGCTGCCGAAGACCGGCGACGGCGGCACCCTGCCGCTGGACGCGCCGATCTCCGTCAAGGAGGCCGTGATGCCGTGGTCGCGCTTCCGCGACATCCACGGCCGGGGCGTCGACACGGTCCTCGGCCCGGAGATGCGCTCCACCGGCGAGGTCATGGGCATCGACTCGGTCTTCGGCACGGCGTACGCCAAGTCGCAGGCCGGTGCGTACGGCCCGCTGCCCACCAAGGGCCGCGCGTTCATCTCGGTCGCCAACCGGGACAAGCGCTCGATGATCTTCCCGGCCCGCGAGCTGGTCGCCCACGGCTTCGAGCTGATGGCCACCTCCGGCACCGCGGAGGTCCTCAAGCGCAACGGCATCAACGCCACCGTGGTGCGCAAGCAGTCCGAGGGCACCGGACCGAACGGCGAGAAGACCATCGTCCAGCTCATCCACGACGGCGAGGTCGACCTCATCGTCAACACGCCGTACGGCACCGGCGGACGGCTCGACGGCTACGACATCCGCACCGCGGCCGTCGCCCGCTCGGTCCCCTGCCTGACCACGGTCCAGGCGCTCGCCGCCGCCGTCCAGGGCATCGACGCCCTCAACCACGGCGACGTGGGCGTCCGTTCCCTCCAGGAACACGCCGAGCATCTGACAGCGGCCCGCGACTAGCCGCCCGGAGAGGGGGACACCGGAAACGGTGTCCCCCTCTTTGCGAGCCCCGTCGAGCCCACCGAGCACCAAGGACACCTCCCCATGTACAAGCTCTTCTTCCGGCTGGTCTTCAAGCGGATGGACCCCGAGCAGGCCCACTACGCCGCCTTCCGCTGGATCCGCCTCGCCGCCCGCATCCCCGTCCTGCGCACCTTCCTCGCCGCCGCCCTCGCCCCCCGCTTCAAGGAGCTGCGCACCGAGGCCCTCGGCCTGCGGATGCACGGCCCCTTCGGGCTCGCCGCAGGCTTCGACAAGAACGCGGTCGCCATCGACGGCATGGCCATGCTCGGTTTCGACCACATCGAGATCGGCACCGTCACCGGCGAAGCCCAGCCCGGCAACCCCAAGAAGCGGCTCTTCCGGCTCGTCGCCGACCGCGCGCTGATCAACCGCATGGGCTTCAACAACGAGGGCTCCGCCGCCGTCGCCGCCCGCCTGGCCGCCCGCAACCCGGTCTTCCGTACGACCGTCGGCGTCAACATCGGCAAGACCAAGGCCGTGCCCGAGGCCGAAGCAGCCGCCGACTACGTGAAGTCCACCGAGGCCCTCGCCGCCCACGCCGACTACCTGGTCGTCAACGTCTCCTCGCCCAACACCCCCGGCCTGCGCAACCTCCAGGCCACCGAGTCGCTGCGCCCGCTGCTCACCGCCGTACGCGAGGCCGCCGACCGCACCGTCACCACCCGGCGGGTCCCGCTGCTCGTCAAGATCGCCCCGGACCTCGCGGACGAGGACGTCGACGCCGTCGCCGACCTCGCCGTGGAACTGGGCCTGGACGGCATCATCGCCACCAACACCACCATCGCCCGCGAGGGCCTGGGCCTGAAATCCGACCCCGCCCTGGTGGGAGAGACCGGCGGACTCTCCGGCGCACCCCTCAAGGAGCGCTCGCTGGAGGTCCTGAGCCGCCTGTACGCCCGTGTGGGGGACCGGATCACCCTGGTGGGCGTCGGGGGCGTCGAGAACGCCGAGGACGCCTGGCAGCGCATCCTGGCCGGGGCCACCCTCGTCCAGGGCTACAGCGCCTTCATCTACGAAGGCCCCTTCTACGCCCGCGGCATCCACAAGGGCCTCGCCGCGCGGCTCGCCGCATCCCCGTACGCCACCCTCGCCGAGGCCGTCGGCGCCGAGACCCGGAAGAAGGCCGCCCTGTGACCCCCGAACCCTTCGGTGCCCGCCTGCGCCACGCCATGGACACCCGTGGGCCGCTCTGCGTCGGCATCGACCCGCACGCCTCGCTGCTCACCTCCTGGGGGCTGAACGACGACATCGCGGGCCTGGAGCGCTTCACCCGTACGGTGGTCGAGGCGCTGGCCGACCGGGTCGCCGTCCTCAAGCCGCAGTCCGCGTTCTTCGAGCGCTTCGGCTCGCGTGGCGTCGCCGTCCTGGAGAAGGCCGTCGAAGAGGCACGGGCAGCCGGGGCGCTCGTCCTGATGGACGCCAAGCGCGGCGACATCGGCTCCACCATGGCCGCCTACGCGGCGACCTACCTGGACAAGGACTCCCCGCTCTTCTCCGACGCGGTGACCGTCTCCCCGTACCTCGGCTTCGGCTCGCTGCGACCGGCGCTCGACGCGGCCGCCGTCTCCGGCGCGGGCGTCTTCGTCCTCGCCCTCACCTCCAACCCGGAGGGTGCCGAGGTCCAGCGCGCCACGGCCGCCGACGGCCGCTCGCTCGCCCAGCTGATGCTCGACCACATGGCGGCCGAGAACGCGGGGGCGGCCCCGCTCGGCTCGGTCGGCGCGGTGGTCGGCGCGACGCTCGGCGACGCGGGGGTGAACCTGGCCATCAACGGGCCGCTCCTGGCGCCCGGCATCGGCGCCCAGGGGGCGACCCCGGCGGACCTGCCGACGGTGTTCGGCGACGCCGTGGGCAACGTGGTCCCCAGTGTGAGCCGGGGCGTGCTGCGCCACGGCCCGGACGCGTCCGGGCTGCGCGAAGCGGCCGAACGGTTCGCGGACGAGGTCCGTCGTGCCGTATCCGGCAGTTGACCCTGACACGTTTACAGCGTGTTGACGAATCACTGACGAGTTACTGACCGGAAACCTGGTCGATATGTCGGGAAAGTCCTGGTCGGGCACAGCTGACCAGGACTTTTCGTCTGTTCTCGCTGACTACAGCGGCCCAGGCCGCTAGTCTCCGTCGAGAGCGGCCGAGCACAGTGTGTTCGTCGCTCACCTGGTGGGGGGCGTCCAGCTTCCCCGCCGGTCCGTATCCGACAGATCGACATCCGAGGTGACGTAGGCGTGGCTCTTCCGCCCCTTACCCCTGAACAGCGCGCAGCCGCGCTCGAAAAGGCCGCCGCGGCTCGCCGGGAGCGGGCCGAGGTCAAGAATCGACTCAAGCACTCCGGCGCCTCCCTCCACGAGGTCATCAAGCAGGGCCAGGAGAACGACGTCATCGGGAAGATGAAGGTCTCCGCACTGCTGGAATCCCTGCCGGGCGTCGGCAAGGTCCGCGCCAAGCAGATCATGGAGCGTCTCGGCATCTCCGAGAGCCGCCGGGTCAGGGGTCTTGGCTCCAACCAGATCGCATCCCTGGAGCGTGAGTTCGGCGGCACCGCCGCCTGACGTTCTCAGGCACCCCTGAGAACCTGGATAATCGCCCCATGGCTGCAACATCCCGGGGGACGTCCCCCGTACCCCCGGACGTACGTCCGCGGCTGACCGTGCTCTCCGGCCCCTCGGGGGTCGGCAAGAGCACGGTCGTCGCTCATATGCGCACCGTGCACCCCGAGGTCTGGCTCTCCGTGTCGGCGACGACACGCAAGCCGCGCCCCGGGGAGCGCAACGGAGTGCACTACTTCTTCGTGGACGACGAGGAGTTCGACAAGCTCGTCGCCAACGGCGAGCTGCTGGAGTGGGCCGAGTTCGCGGGCAACCGCTACGGCACGCCGCGCCGCGCCGTGCTGGACCGCCTGGAGGCCGGGGAACCGGTCCTGCTGGAGATCGACCTCCAGGGCGCCCGGCTGGTCCGCGAGTCGATGGCCGACGCACGCCTGGTCTTCCTGGCGCCGCCGAGCTGGGAGGAGCTGGTGCGCCGGCTCACCGGCCGGGGCACCGAGGCGCCCGAGGTCATCGAGCGCAGGCTCGCCGCCGCGAAGGTCGAACTGGCCGCCGAGGCCGAGTTCGATACGACGCTGGTCAACACCTCCGTCGAGGACGTGGCCCGCGAGCTGCTAGCCTTGATGCTTCAGGCTTAGATCTACTGTGATCTTTGATCTTTACCCCCTTCGGAAGGCAGAGAGTGTCCTCTTCCATCACCACGCCCGAGGGCATCATCAACCCGCCGATTGATGAGCTCCTTGAGGCCACCGACTCGAAGTACAGCCTGGTGATCTACGCGGCCAAGCGCGCCCGCCAGATCAACGCGTACTACTCGCAGCTCGGTGAGGGTCTCCTTGAGTACGTCGGTCCGCTCGTCGACACCCACGTGCACGAGAAGCCGCTGTCGATCGCGCTCCGCGAGATCAACGCGGGTCTGCTGACCTCCGAGGCCATCGAGGGCCCCGCGCAGTAGGCAGAACAGCACCTCGTCCTCAGGCCCGGCGGCCCGTACGCCGGGCCTGAGGCGTGTCCGGGGCCGGGTGAACGCGTTCCGCGCGGTGAGGCAGCATGGGACCGCACACATAGCCGTTACGTTGCCGAGTGCGGGGAGACGCAGTGGACAAGCCGAAGGTGGTCCTGGGGGTCAGCGGGGGCATCGCCGCCTACAAGGCGTGCGAGCTGCTGCGCCGGCTGACCGAGTCCGGCCATGACGTACGGGTCGTCCCGACCGCCTCCTCGCTGCACTTCGTGGGCGCCGCGACCTGGTCGGCGCTCTCCGGGCACCCCGTCTCCGACCAGGTCTGGGACGACGTGCACGAAGTCCCGCACGTACGGATCGGGCAGGAGGCCGACCTCGTGGTGGTCGCCCCGGCGACCGCCGACATGCTGGCCAGGGCGGCCCACGGGCTCGCCGACGACCTGCTCACCAACACCCTGCTGACCGCCCGCTGTCCGGTGGTCTTCGCGCCCGCCATGCACACCGAGATGTGGGAGCACCCGGCCACCCAGGAGAACGTCGCGACGCTGCGCCGCCGGGGCGCCGTCGTCATCGAGCCCGCCGTCGGGCGGCTCACCGGCGTCGACACCGGCAAGGGCCGGCTGCCCGACCCGGGCGAGATCTTCGAGGTCTGCCGCCGGGTGCTGGCGCGCGGGGTCACCGAGCCCGACCTCGCGGGCCGCCATGTGGTGATCAGCGCGGGCGGCACGCGCGAGCCGCTGGACCCGGTCCGGTTCCTCGGCAACCGCTCCTCCGGCAAGCAGGGGTACGCACTGGCGCGCACGGCGGTCGCCCGCGGTGCCCGGGTCACCCTGATCGAGGCCAACACCGGGCTGCCCGATCCGGCCGGGGCCGACGTCCTGCGGGTCGGCACCGCCGTACAGCTGCGGGAGGCCGTGCTGAAGGCGGCCGCCGACGCGGACGCCGTGGTGATGGCGGCCGCGGTGGCCGACTTCCGTCCCGCCGACTACGCCCCGGGCAAGATCAAGAAGAAGGACGGCGAGGAGGCCCCCGCCGTCCCGCTGGTCCGCAACCCCGACATCCTCGCCGAGGTCGCCGCCGAGCGGGCTCGGCCGGACCAGATCGTCGTGGGCTTCGCCGCCGAGACCGACGATGTGCTGGCCAACGGCCGTGAGAAGCTCCGCCGCAAGGGCTGCGACCTGCTCGTGGTCAACGAGGTGGGGGAGCGCAAGACCTTCGGCTCCGAGGAGAACGAAGCGGTCGTCCTCGCCGCCGACGGCCAGGAGACACCAGTTCCCCACGGCCCCAAGGAAGCGCTCGCCGACACGGTCTGGGACCTGGTTTCGGGAAGGTTCCAGCCGATTTCATCACCAACCCTCCGGGCGACTGAAAAGGCCCTATAGGGTGTAAACAGGTCGCCGGGAAGGGCGGATTGTCCTACTGGAACCTCCTGTGGCGCAGGTCACGGAACTTCCAAAGGGCGAGACACCTGGCCCGGCCGCCGGATACGACCGATAAACTGGTCGACGGCACGCTCCGAGCGCAGCTCTCGGACGTACCACCCATGATCAGCCAGCAGCCGCTGCAACCCCAGGGAGCGATGTGTCCCGCCGTCTCTTCACCTCGGAATCCGTCACCGAGGGTCACCCCGACAAGATCGCTGACCAGATCAGCGACACGATTCTCGACGCGCTCCTGCGCGAGGACCCCGCCTCGCGCGTCGCCGTCGAGACCTTGATCACCACTGGTCTGGTGCATGTCGCGGGCGAGGTCACCACCAAGGCCTACGCCGACATCCCCAACCTCGTGCGCAACAAGGTGCTGGAGATCGGCTACGACTCCTCCAAAAAGGGCTTCGACGGTGCTTCCTGTGGCGTCTCGGTCTCCATCGGCGCGCAGTCGCCGGACATCGCGCAGGGCGTCGACACCGCTTATGAGAAGCGGGTCGAGGGCGATGAGGACGAGCTCGACAAGCAGGGCGCGGGCGACCAGGGCCTGATGTTCGGCTACGCCTGCGACGAGACCCCGGAGCTGATGCCGCTCCCGATCCACCTCGCCCACCGCCTCTCCCGGCGGCTGTCCGAGGTTCGGAAGAACGGGACCATCCCCTACCTCCGTCCCGACGGCAAGACCCAGGTCACCATCGAGTACGACGGTGACAAGGCGGTCCGCCTGGACACCGTGGTGGTCTCCTCGCAGCACGCCTCCGACATCGACCTGGACTCGCTGCTCGCGCCCGACATCCGTGAGTTCGTCGTCGAGCACGTGCTCGCGCAGCTCGTCGAGGACGGCATCAAGCTGGACACCGAGGGCTACCGCCTCCTGGTGAACCCCACCGGCCGCTTCGAGATCGGCGGCCCGATGGGCGACGCGGGTCTGACCGGGCGCAAGATCATCATCGACACCTACGGCGGCATGGCCCGCCACGGCGGCGGCGCCTTCTCGGGCAAGGACCCGTCCAAGGTCGACCGTTCCGCGGCGTACGCGATGCGCTGGGTCGCCAAGAACGTGGTGGCCGCCGGGCTCGCCACGCGCTGCGAGGTCCAGGTCGCGTACGCGATCGGCAAGGCCGAGCCGGTCGGTCTCTTCGTCGAGACCTTCGGCACCGCGGCCGTGGACACCGAGAAGATCGAGAACGCCATCGGTGAGGTCTTCGACCTCCGCCCGGCCGCGATCATCCGGGACCTCGACCTGCTCCGCCCGATCTACGCCCAGACCGCCGCGTACGGCCACTTCGGCCGTGAGCTGCCGGACTTCACCTGGGAGCGCACGGACCGGGTGGACGCCCTGCGCGCGGCAGCCGGTCTCTAGTCAGTGCCCCTCCCGGCGGGCTTCGCCCCGTCGGGCCGGCCTCGCCGGTCGCGGCACCAGCAGTACCGCACAGTCATGACAGCGGGGCCCGGACACCGAACACGGTGGCCGGGCCCCGCCGCTCTGCGCGCGGCCGCCGCTGTCAGTGCCGTCTGGTAGGAATTTGGCTGTGAGCAGCGAGAACGAGCAGTCCGCCGAGCCCGGGACCGGGGCGGCCGAGCCCGGTGCCGGGGCGCCGGAGCAGCTTGCGCTGATCCGGGAGACGGTGCGCCGGGCGAAGGTGCCGCGCGCCAAGCCGCGGACCTGGCGCGGCGCCGCGCTCGCCGGGGAACTGCCCGTCGCCCGCGTCCTGGTCAACAAGGGCGTCCTCCATCTCGACCAGTATTTCGACTACGCCGTCCCCGAGGAGCTGGACGCCGACGCCCAGCCGGGTGTGCGGGTGCGGGTGCGGTTCGGGGCGGGCGGGCGCAATGTGCAGGGCGGGCGGCGCGAGGGCGGCGGCCTGATCGACGGCTTCATCATCGAGCGCCGCGCCGACTCCGACTACCAGGGCGCGCTGGCCGCCCTGGCCTACGTGGTCTCCCCGGAGCCGGTCCTCGGGCCCGAGCTGCTCGCCCTCTCCCGCGCGGTCGCCGACCGGTATGCGGGCAGCCTCGCCGACGTCCTCCAGCTCGCCGTCCCGCCCCGCAACGGCCGCGCCGAGTCCAAGCCCTCCCCGGAGCCGCTGCCGCCGCCCCCGCCCCCGCAGCCGGGCACCTGGGAGCGGTACGGCCAGGGCCCGGCCTTTCTGCGCGCCCTGGCCGAGGGCGGCGCCCCGCGCGCGGTGTGGACCGCCCTGCCCGGGCCGCACTGGCCCGCCGAGATCGCCGGGGCCGTCGCGGCGACGCTCTCGTCGGGGCGGGGCGCCCTCGTCGTGGTCCCCGACGGGCGGGCCGCCGGACGGGTCGACGCGGCGCTGACCGAGCTGCTCGGCGCGGGCCGGCACGCGCTGCTGACCGCCGACTCCGGCCCGGAGAAGCGCTATCGCCAGTGGCTCGCGGTGCGCCGGGGCTCCGTGCGGGCGGTCGTGGGGACCCGGGCCGCGATGTTCGCCCCCGTCCAGCACCTCGGCCTGGTGGTCATCTGGGACGACGGGGACTCCAGCCACAGCGACGACAACGCCCCCTTCCCGCATGTCCGCGAGGTCCTGGAGCTGCGGGCCGCGCAGGGCCGCTGCGGCTTCCTGCTCGGCGGCACCAGCTGCACGGTGGAGGCGGCCCAGCTCGTGGAGAGCGGCTGGGCGCTGCCGCTCCTCGCGGAGCGGGAGCAGCTGCGCCGGGCCGCCCCCCTGATCCGTACGATCGGGGACGGCGAGCTGGCCCGGGACGGCGCCGCCCGCTCCGCCCGGCTGCCCAGCCTCGCCTGGCAGACCGTGCGCGACGGCCTGCGCAGCGGCCCGGTGCTGGTCCAGGTCCCCCGGAGGGGTTACGCCCCCCGCCTCGCCTGTGAACGCTGCCGCACCCCCGCCCGCTGCCGCCACTGCGCGGGCCCGCTCCAGGCCCCGGACCAGCAGGATCTGAACTGCGCCTGGTGCGGGCGGGCCGAGCGGTCCTGGCACTGCGCGGAGTGCGGCTCCCCCCGGCTCCGCGCCCAGATCGTCGGCGCCCGCCGCACCGCCGAGGAGCTGGGCCGGGCCTTCCCCGCCGTGCCGGTCCGCACCTCGGGGCGCGACCACATCCTGGACGCGGTGCCGGGTGCGCCCGCGCTGGTGGTCAGCACCCCCGGCGCGGAGCCCGTGGCCGAGGGCGGTTACGCCGCCGCGCTGCTCCTGGACGGCTGGGCCATGCTCGGCAGGCCGGACCTGCGGGCGGGCGAGGAGGCGTTGCGCCGCTGGACGGCCGCGGGCGCGCTGGTGCGGGGGCAGGAGGAGGGCGGCTCGGTGGTCATCGTGGCCGAGCCGACGGAACGGGCGGTGCAGGCCCTGGTCCGCTGGGACCCGGCCGGTTTCGCCCGCCGCGAGCTGGCGGAGCGGGCCGAGCTGGGCTTCCCGCCGGTCTCCCGGATGGCCTCGGTGACCGGCCCGGCCGATTCCCTGGACTCGTTTCTCCAGACCGCCGGCCTGCCGCCGGAGGCCGAGGTCCTGGGCCCGGTGCCGGTCCCCCCGGCCGGGCCGGGAAGACCCCGCAGGCCGGGAGAGGCCCCACCGGGCGAGACCTGGGAGCGTGCCCTCATCCGGGTGGTCCCGGGCCGCGGCGCGGCCCTCGCGGGCGCTCTGAAGGCGGCACAGGCGGCGCGCACGGCGAAGGGCGGCGGGGACCAGGTGCGCATCCGGATCGACCCGCCGGACATCGGCTGAGGCCACCCGTCCGCCCCAGGACCTGGCCCGCCCAGCGACCCTCTGCCCCCAGCGACCCCTGCTCCCAGGCAGCGCTGCCTCGCCCCACCCGGCGCTGCCCCCACGCGACACTGCCCCGCCGCGCGGCCTGCACGGTGGGGCAGAGGAGCGGATCGGTGTCAGCCGTTGCGGGGGCCCGGGAATGCTCCGGGGCGGAGTTCCTCACGGGCCGACGGCTGGGCCGCCGGCGGCTGCGGCGGCCTCGACCGGGCCGCGGGCACCGCGGGTACCGGGGCGCCGGTCCCGGCGGCGGGGCCACCGGACAGGCCGGTGCCGACGGAGACCGTGCGCGGCGCGGCCGTCGTCTCCGCGCCCGTCTCGGCGGCGGGCTGCTGGGTGGCCCGACGCGTGCCGTAACGGCGGTGCACGGCCTGCTTGGTGACGCCGAGGGCGGAGCCCACCGCGTCCCAGGAGAAGCCCAGCGAGCGGTCGAAGTCCACCGCGGCCGTGACCAGGGTCTCGACGCTGTCCCGCAGCTCCTGCGCGAGGCGGACGGTGGGGGCCGGGGCCCTGCCGTAGACGACGAAGCCCGCGGAGGGGCCGGAGCGGCGCGGACGGTAGACGTTGCCCAGCTGGGCGGTGAGGGTGCGCAGCGCGTCCACCTGCCGCCGGACCCGCTCGATGTCCCGCACCAGAAGGTGCAGACTGGCCCGCGCTTGGGCGTCGTGGGTTGCGTGGTCGGCCATGAAGAAGCCTCTCGAACCGGCGTTGAAAGGGATCGGGCCGCATCGGGGCGGCCCGCTTCGGTCAATCTCCTTTGACCAACGCCCGAGCCGGGTATGTGGTCACGCTATCGGGGCGTATGTGCATATGCACGGGGCGTGCGCGGCGCGCGTACGCCCCTTCGGTCGGCGCACGGCCGGAGCGGACGGACCCGGCGTGCTCTTCCCTCGGCCACCCCCTGGGGCCTGTCGTCGGACTGCCGCCTGCCGGACGGCGTCCGCCCGCCCTTCGGGCGACGACGGCGGTTTGACGACAGGCCCTAGACTGGTGTGCTGCTCGTCACCGTACGTCTTGGCCCGAGAGGCAGTCAGCCACCCATGAAGCTCGTCTTCGCCGGCACCCCCGAGGTCGCCGTCCCCGCACTGGACGCCCTGATCGCCTCCGACCGCCACGAGGTCGCCGCCGTCGTGACCCGCCCCGACGCTCCGGCCGGGCGGGGCCGGCGGCTCGTCGCGAGCCCGGTGGCCGAGCGGGCCGAGGAGGCGGGGATCGAGGTGCTCAAGCCCGCCAAGCCCCGGGACGAGGCGTTCCTCGCCCGGCTGCGCGAGATCGCCCCGGACTGCTGCCCGGTCGTCGCCTACGGGGCCCTGCTGCCCAAGGCCGCCCTGGACGTGCCCGCGCGCGGCTGGGTCAACCTGCACTTCTCGCTGCTGCCCGCCTGGCGCGGGGCCGCGCCCGTGCAGCACTCCCTGATGGCCGGGGACGAGGTGACCGGCGCGTCCACCTTCCTGATCGAGGAAGGGCTGGACTCCGGCCCGGTCTACGGCGTCCTCACCGAGGAGATCCGCCCCACCGACACCAGCGGCGACCTGCTCACCCGGCTCGCCTTCGCGGGGGCCGGGCTGCTCGCCGCGACCATGGACGGCATCGAGGACGGCACCCTGCACGCCGTGCCGCAGCCGCACGAGGGCGTCACCCAGGCCCCGAAGATCACCGTCGAGGACGCCCAGGTCCAGTGGTCGGCCCCCGCCCTGCGGGTCGACCGGGTCGTGCGGGGCTGCACCCCGGCCCCCGGCGCCTGGACCCTGTTCCGCGGCGAGCGGCTGAAGCTGATCCAGGCCACGCCCGTCCTGGACCGGACCGACCTGGCTCCCGGCGAGCTCTCCGCCGCCAAGAACAACGTGTACGCGGGCACCGGCTCGCACGCCGTCGAGCTGCTGTGGGTCCAGCCGCAGGGCAAGAAGCCGATGAAGGCCGCCGACTGGGCGCGCGGTGTCCGCATCGTCCACGGTGAGCTGCTGGGGTCGTAGAACCTCTCGTTCGAGGGGCCGGGAGCGGCGACGTACGCTGGGAGGGTTCGCCTCTCTCACCATCAGCGGAGCACCTTTCACGTGAACGACCAGCCGCGTCGCCGTCCCGCCAGGCCCCATCGCCGTCCCCAGAAGGACCCGGTCCGTTTTCTGGCCTTCGAGGCGCTCAGGGCCGTCGACGAGCGTGACGCGTACGCCAACCTCGTGCTGCCCCCGCTGCTGAAGAAGGCCCGCGCCAAGGGCGACTTCGACGGCCGGGACGCGGCGCTGGCGACCGAGCTGGTCTACGGGACGCTGCGCCGCCAGGGGACCTACGACGCGATCGTGGCGGCCTGCATCGACCGGCCGCTGCGCGAGGTCGACCCGCCGGTCCTGGACGTCCTCAACATGGGCGTCCACCAGCTGCTCGGCACCCGCATCCCCACCCACGCGGCCGTCTCCGCCAGCGTGGAGCTGGCCCGGGTGGTGCTGGGGGAGGGGCGCGCGAAGTTCGTCAACGCGGTGCTGCGCAAGGTCACCGCGCACGACCTCGACGGCTGGGTGGAGAAAGTCGCCCCGCCGTACGAGGAGGACGCCGAGGACCACCTCTCCGTCGTGCACTCCCACCCGCGCTGGATCGTCTCCGCGCTCTGGGACGCGCTGGGCGGCGGCCGCGCGGGCATCGAGGACCTCCTCGAAGCCGACAACGAGCGGCCCGAGGTGACGTTGGCGGCCCGCCCCGGCCGCTCCACCACCGACGAGCTGGCCACGGCGCTGGGCGAGGACAACTCCCTCCCGGGCCGTTGGTCCCCGTACGCCGTGCGGATGGCCGAGGGCGGCGAGCCCGGAGCGCTGGAAGCCGTCCGGGACGGCCGGGCGGGCGTCCAGGACGAGGGCAGCCAGCTCGTCGCCGCCGCCCTGGCCGCCGCCCCCCTCGACGGGAGCGACACCCGCTGGCTGGACGGCTGCGCGGGTCCCGGGGGCAAGGCCGCCCTGCTGGCCGCCCTCGCCGCCGGGCGGGGGGCGACCCTGCTCGCCGCCGAGAAGCAGCCGCACCGCGCCCGGCTGGTCGAGCGGGCGCTCGCCGGCAACCCGGGCCCGTATCAGGTGATCACCGCCGACGGCACCCGCCCGCCGTGGCGGCCCGGTACCTTCGACCGCGTCCTGATGGACGTGCCGTGCTCGGGCCTGGGGGCGCTGCGCCGCCGCCCGGAGTCCCGCTGGCGGCGTCGGGCCGAGGACCTGGAGGCCTTCGCCCCGCTCCAACGCGGACTGCTGCGCGAGGCGTTGAAGGCCGTACGGATCGGCGGCGTGGTCGGTTACGCGACCTGCTCGCCGCATCTCGCCGAGACCCGGGTGGTCGTCGAGGACGTGCTGAAGGGCCGCGGTGGGGAGCCGGTCGAGGCTGAGTGGATCGACGCCCGGCCGCTGATGCCCGGAGTACCCGCCCTCGGCGAGGGACCGGACGTCCAGCTCTGGCCGCATCTGCACGGCACGGACGCGATGTATCTGGCTCTGCTGCGCCGGACCGGCTGAATATCACCGCGTCAGCAGGCCTCCCCGTCCGGTGAAAGAGCGGTAAAGGGCTGGCAAAATGCCCTGAATGCGCGGACTGTGATGGTCGTGCGAGGCCTCGGAGGGCATCGAGGCGGGGAACCGGCGCGGAACGTGGCAGGCTTGGGTCATGGCGCAGATCAATCCCAGCATCCTGTCCGCGGATTTCGCACGTCTCGCCGAGGAGGCGAAGGCCGTCGAAGGCGCGGACTGGCTCCACGTCGATGTGATGGACAACCACTTCGTGCCCAACCTGACCCTCGGCGTGCCGATCGTCGAAGCGCTCAGCAAGGCCACGGACACCCCGCTGGACTGCCACCTCATGATCGAGGACGCGGACCGCTGGGCCCCGCAGTACGTGGAGGCCGGGGCCGGTTCCGTCACCTTCCACGCGGAGGCCGCCGCCGCGCCGGTGCGCCTCGCGCGGGAGATCCGGGCCAAGGGGGCGCGCGCCTCGATGGCGCTCAAGCCCGCGACGCCCATCGAGCCGTACGAGGACCTGCTCCCCGAGCTCGACATGCTGCTGATCATGACCGTCGAGCCGGGCTTCGGCGGCCAGGCCTTCCTGGACATCATGCTGCCGAAGATCCGCCGCACCCGGGAGCTGAT
Organism: Streptomyces sp. NPDC033165; assembly: GCF_055577965.1. Taxonomy (NCBI): domain Bacteria; kingdom Bacillati; phylum Actinomycetota; class Actinomycetes; order Kitasatosporales; family Streptomycetaceae; genus Streptomyces; species Streptomyces sp. NPDC033165. The sequence goes on along the minus strand of NZ_JBVIPK010000005.1, from coordinate 105,835 downwards.
CAGCAAGCACGGCCTCGAACTGTGGCTCCAGGTCGACGGCGGGGTCTCGGCCGGCACCATCGAGCGGTGCGCCGAGGCGGGCGCCGACGTCTTCGTGGCCGGATCCGCGGTGTACGGGGCGAAGGACCCGGCGGCGGCGGTGCGGGACCTGCGGGCGCAGGCGGACGTGGCGACGGCCGCGGCCCCCTGGGCGTGCGACCACTGAACCAAGGACAGATGAACGCGGCCCGACAGGGCCGATCAAGGATCGCCGGATCTGACAGGATGAACGGCGTATCGGGCGTGTGAACAGCAGTGAGGAGATCGCGGTGTCTGGCATCTCGGCGGGTCGGTCAGCCATGCGGATGGGACCCGCGGAGCTGGTGCAGGCGGCGGCCATGGCCCGCCGGTTCTATCTGGAGGGCAAGTCCAAGATCCAGATCGCCGAGGAGTTCGGCGTCAGCCGCTTCAAGGTGGCCCGGGTCCTGGAGACCGCCCTCGAACGTGATCTCGTACGGATCGAGATCCGGGTCCCGGCCGAGCTGGACGCCGAACGCTCCGACGCGCTGCGAGCCCGCTACGGGCTGCGGCACGCGGTGGTCGTCGAGTCCCCGGCCGAGGAGCAGGAGGACGCCCCCGACCCGGAGAACCTGGGCGAGGTCGCGGCCGATCTGCTCGGCGAGCTGGTGGCCGAGGGCGATGTGCTCGGCCTGGCCTGGGGCCGCTCCACCATCCACATGGCGGCCGCCCTCGACCGGCTCCCGCCCTGCACCGTCGTCCAGTTGACCGGGGTCTACGACGCGGGCACCGCCGAGCGCGGCTCGGTCGAGGCGGTCCGCCGGGCCGCCCAGGTCTCCGGCGGTGAGGCGCACCCCATCTACGCGCCGATGCTGCTGCCGGACCCGGCGACGGCCGCCGCGCTGCGCGAGCAGACGGGCATCGCCCGTGCCTTCGAGTACTTCGACAAGGTCACGGTCGCCGCGGTCTCCATCGGTTCCTGGGAGCCGGGCATCTCCACGGTCCACGACATGCTCTCCGACGAGGAGCGCGCGCACTACGCCTCGCTCGGCGTCGCCGCCGAGATGTCCGCGCACCTCTTCGACGCCGACGGCCGCCGGGTCGGCCGGGACCTCGGCGAGCGCTGTATCACCGTGGAGGCGGACCGGCTGCGCCGGATCCCCGAGGTGGTGGCGATCGCGGGCGGCCAGCGCAAGGCGGCGGCGATCGGCGCGGTGCTGCGCTCCGGCCTGGTGACCAGCCTCGTGACGGACACCGCCGCCGCGGACTTCCTGCTCACCGAGTCCGCCGCCGGGGTGCGTCCGGCGCTGGAGCGGGCCGACCCCGACGGGGAGTGACAACGGGCGCCATGCGCTGAGGGGGCCTGCACCACGCGGTGCACGCCCCCTCAGCGCTTCTCCAGGCCCCGGACTCAGCCCGTCGGCGGCGCCTTGGCCGCGCACGGCGCGGCTTCGGTGCGGACGGCCTCGGGAGGGGCGGGCGGGATACCCAGCACGGTCTCCTCCAGATACTCCTCGGGCTCCTCGTACTGGCCCACGTCGGCCGGGTTGTAGCGCGGTGTCTGACGCGACCAGTCCAGGTTGCCGCGCATCCAGCTGCGCATCCCGTCGAGGTAGGGCACCAGCAGCGCGGACAGCTCGGGATACAGCTCCAGCAGCTCGTCCTCGGCCGTCAGGAAGCGCTCGGTCTCCTTGGCTATCCGCTCCGCGACATGGTCCAGCGCCTGCTGCTCGCCCATGCCCCGGTGGTGGCGGGCGAGGTGGACGAGGTTGTGGATCTCGCCGAGCATCTGCTCCTTCTCGAAGGAGTAGACGTCGTTGGCCCAGCACACGTGGTTGCACGAGGCTTCCAGGGCGGTGATGAACCGGGGGTCGTTGTGGAGCGACTCCGGGGCCTCGATGCCCGCCACGATCTCTATGAGGTCCATGCAGACGTGGATGGCCCCGGTGTGCCGCCGCTTCGCGATGTACGTCTCCTCCGACGGCACCACGTCCTCGGCCCGGTTCCCGGCCTCCCAGGTCGTGGCGGTCGTGAGGTAGGTCACCAGATGCCAGGCGAACCGGGTCCGCCAGTGGGGGGCCGCGTTCGGCGTCGTACGTTTCCACAGATCGGCCAGGGCGATCACGGCGGCCGGGAGATCCTCGCCCGGCAGCGGCTCGGGGGCGGAGCCGTCGACCACCGCGCGCATCCGGTCGACGACATCCCTCACCCGATCGGGGGAACGGCCGAGATGGCCGTCGTCGAGCTGGTCGTCGACCAGGAAGAGCCAGACGAACCAATCGGCCACCAGATCGAGGTGTTCACCGTCGGCCGTCGGATAGACCATGCCGACGAACGCCCCGAAATCGGCTTGTTCGAAGCGGTTCCTCGCGGACTCGCGGTGGACCAGACCCGTCTGTCTGGTCCAGGCGTCCAGATGACCCCGGGTGTGCGCCACGTGCGGGTTGGTCCGCTGCGGGAACGGGCAGTAGATGTCCGGCAGTTCGCTGTCCACAGGCGGATCTGGATCCTCTCCGGTCAAACGGTGTGCCCAGGACTGCCGATGTGCCGGAGCGGCGCTTCGGACACCCCCGAGACCTGCGGGTTTGAAGCTACCTGACCCTTTGTCACCCGGTCCAGGGATGGTGATCACGAATGATTCGAATCCCGTTCGGGTACAGTCCGTGGGTAAGGCAGGTTCCACTTGCCCGGGGCCCCCGGCCACCCCCTTGGAGCACTCCTTGGAGGAACGGACGAACGCGGGGGTCTTTTGCTGTGTCTTCGTGGAAACGACCTGCACCGTTTCGTATGAAAAAATGAGTGTTATGCGCTTTCTTGAGCCGGGCACCGGTCGCTACACAGAGTCCCCCGCGGTCCCGTACGACCTCACGTACGACGACGTCTTCATGGTCCCGGGCCGCTCCGCGGTCGGCTCCCGGCAGGGAGTGGACCTCTCGTCGCCCGACGGCACCGGTACCACCATCCCGCTCGTGGTCGCCAACATGACCGCCATCGCGGGCCGCCGCATGGCCGAAACTGTCGCCCGCCGCGGCGGTCTCGTCGTCATCCCCCAGGACATCCCGATCGACGTCGTCACCGACGTCATCTCCTGGGTCAAGACGCGCCACCTCGTCCTCGACACCCCGATCGAGCTGGCCCCCGGCCAGACCGTCGCCGACGCCCTGTCGCTGCTGCCCAAGCGCGCCCACGGCGCGGGCGTCGTCGTCGACGCCGACCGGCGCCCCGTCGGCGTCGTCACCGACCACGACCTCACCGGCGTCGACCGCTTCACCCAGCTCTCCGAGGTCATGTCCAAGGACCTGGTCCTGCTGGACGCCGGCATCGACCCGCGTGACGCCTTCAACAAGCTCGACGGCGCCAACCGCAAGCTCGCCCCCGCGGTCGACGCGGACGGCCGCCTCGTCGGCATCCTCACCCGCAAGGCCGCCCTGCGCGCCACGCTCTACACCCCCGCCACCGACGCACAGGGCAAGCTGCGCATCGCGGCCGCCGTCGGCATCAACGGGGACGTCGCGGGCAAGGCCAAGCAGCTCCTGGACGCGGGCGCCGACGTGCTCGTCGTGGACACCGCCCACGGCCACCAGGAGTCCATGATCAGCGCGGTGCGGGCAGTCCGCGCACTCGACCCGCAGGTCCCGATCGTCGCGGGCAACATCGTCGCCGCCGAGGGCGTACGGGACCTGATCGAGGCGGGCGCGGACATCATCAAGGTCGGCGTCGGACCCGGCGCCATGTGCACCACCCGGATGATGACCGGCGTCGGCCGCCCGCAGTTCTCCGCCGTCCTGGAGTGCGCCGCCGAGGCCAGGAAGCACGGCAAGCACGTCTGGGCCGACGGTGGTGTCCGCCACCCGCGCGACGTCGCCATGGCGCTCGCCGCCGGCGCGTCCAACGTGATGATCGGCTCCTGGTTCGCGGGGACGTACGAGTCGCCCGGTGACCTCCAGCAGTCCGCCGACGGCCGCTTCTACAAGGAGTCCTTCGGGATGGCCTCGGCCCGCGCCGTCAAGAACCGCACCTCGGAGGAGTCCGCGTACGACCGGGCCCGCAAGGCGCTCTTCGAGGAGGGCATCTCCACCTCGCGGATGTTCCTCGACCCGACCCGCCCGGGCGTCGAGGACCTGATCGACTCGATCATCGCGGGCGTCCGCTCCTCCTGCACCTACGCGGGCGCGGGCTCCCTGGAGGAGTTCGCGGACAAGGCGGTCGTCGGGGTCCAGAGCGCCGCCGGATACGCCGAGGGCAAGCCGCTGCACGCCAGCTGGAGTTGATCCCGCTCCCACCGCAACGCCCCCGCCCCTCCCAGCCGTTCGCGCCGGGAGGGGCGGGGGCGTTTCCGGGCCCGGGCCCCCGAGCCCGGCGAGGTGGCCGGGAGTGCGCTTCAACTCGGTTGAAACTTAAGTAATATGAAGCGCACTCAGCTGCCTGCCTCTCTGCGGTAAGGGATCTCATGTCCTTCTTCACTGACCTGGCCCATCAGTACATCGACGGCGAGTGGAGGCCGGGGAAGGGGTCCTGGGACATCATCGACTTCAACCCCTTCGACGGCGAGAAGCTCGCCTCCATCCCCGTGGCCACCGCCGAAGAGGTCGACCAGGCCTACCGCGCCGCTGAGCGCGCCCAGCAGGCGTGGGCGGACACCAACCCGTACAGCAGGCGGGCCGTCCTGGAGAAGGCGCTGCGCCTCGTCGAGGAGCGCGAGCCGGAGATCGGCGAGGCCATCGTCGCCGAGCTCGGCGGCACCCGGCTGAAGGCCGCCTTCGAACTGCACCTGGCCAAGGAGTTCCTCCGCGAAGCCATCCAGCTCGCCCTGCGCCCCGCCGGACAGATCCTGCCCTCGCCGACCGAGGGCAAGGAGAACCGCGTCTACCGGGTGCCCGTCGGCGTCGTCGGGGTGATCAGCCCCTTCAACTTCCCCTTCCTGCTCTCCCTCAAGTCCGTCGCGCCCGCCCTGGCCCTCGGCAACGCCGTCGTCCTCAAGCCGCACCAGAACACCCCGATCTGCGGCGGCACCCTGCTGGCCAAGATCTTCGAGGACGCGGGGCTCCCCGCCGGGCTGCTGAACGTCGTGATCACCGACATCGCGGAGATCGGCGACACCCTGCTGGAGCACCCGGTGCCGCAGGTCATCTCCTTCACCGGCTCGGACAAGGTCGGCCGCCACGTCGCCACCGTCTGTGCCGCCAACCTCAAGCGGGCCGTCCTCGAACTCGGCGGCAACAGCGCCCTGATCGTGCTCGACGACGCCGACGTGGACTACGCCGTCGACGCGGCCGTCTTCAGCCGCTACGTCCACCAGGGCCAGGTCTGCATGGCCGCCAACCGCATCCTGGTCGACCGTGCCGTGGAGCAGGAGTTCACCGAGAAGTTCGTCGCGAAGGTCGCCTCGCTCACCGTCGGCGACCCGGCCGATCCGGCCACCCAGATCGGCCCCCTGATCAACTCCTCGCAGGCCGAGTCCGTCTCCAAGCTCGTCGACCAGACCGTGGCGGCCGGTGCGACGGCCCTCCTGCACGGCGCCGCCGACGGCAACCTCGTCAGCCCCTCCGTGCTCACCGGCCTCGCCGCCGACTCGCCCGTCCTCCAGCAGGAGATCTTCGGCCCCGTCGCCCTGATCGTCCCCTTCGACGGCGAGGACGAGGCCGTCCGCATCGCCAACGACACCCCCTACGGGCTCAGCGGCGCCGTCCACACCGGCAACACCGAGCGCGGCGTGCGGATCGGGCAGCGCATCCACACCGGCATGATCCACATCAACGACGGCACCGTCCACGACGAGCCCATCGTCCCCTTCGGCGGCGAGAAGAGCTCGGGCCTCGGCCGGCTGAACGGCGACTCGATGATCGATGCCTTCACCACCCAGAAGTGGATCTCCATCCAGCACGGCCGCTCGCAGTTCCCCTTCTGACGGCCTGCCCCGCCGTACCGGGCGCGCCCCGGGCGGCGGCCCGTGGTCTACTGCGGGTGGCGGCACCGTCCGCCACCCGCAGCCGACCCACCGCAGAGAAGTGAACCGCCCGACGTGCGCCTGAACGACCTCGACGAACGCATCGTCCACGCCCTCGCCGAAGACGCCCGGCGCTCCTACGCCGACATCGGCGCGATCGTCGGCCTCTCCGCCCCCGCCGTGAAGCGCCGTGTCGACCGGCTCCGCGCCGAGGGCGCGATCACCGGCTTCACCGTGCGCGTGGACCCGGCCGCGCTCGGCTGGGAGACCGAGGGGTTCATCGAGATCTACTGCAGCCGCAACACCTCCCCGGAAGCCATCAAGCAGGGCCTCGCCCGCTACCCGGAGATCGCCTCGGCCTCCACGGTGACCGGGGACGCGGACGCGGTGGTCCAGGTCTTCGCCGCCGACATGCGCCACTTCGAGCAGGTCCTGGAGCGGATCGCGGGGGAGCCGTACGTGGAGCGGACGAAGTCCGTTCTGGTGCTCTCGCCGCTGCTGCGCCGCTACTCGGCGGAGGCACCGCCGGCCTAGGGCCGGTGTGACAGCTCCCGTCTGCCGCGGCTGCCCTTCGGGCGACGACGGGAACGGTCAGACAGGCCCTGGAGCCCGTCAACCAGTGGCACATATCACCCCGCTGACCTGCGGTGATGTCCCACGCAACGTTTCGCCGTCCCCAGCCCTTCCCGCGCAACGAATCAACGGTCGGTGCGCAACAGTCGCGCCTTGTCCGGGCAGATCCGTGACACGTACCTTCGATACGTCTCCCCGCCCCGCCCGCCCCGCCCGAGGTCAGCCATGCCGCCGTTGCGCACCGCCCTGCTCCAGAGCTCCGGACGGCCCGGCGCCGTCGCCGGTAACCTCAAGGTGCTGGACGAGGCCGCCGCCCGGGCCGCCGCGACGGGGAACCGGCTGCTCGTCGCCCCCGAGCTGTTCCTGACCGGCTACGCCATCGGCGACGCCGTCCCCGCGCTCGCCGAGCCCGCCGACGGCCCCGGCGCCCGGGCCGTCGCCGAGATCGCCGTACGCCACGGCCTCGCCGTCCTGTACGGGTACCCGGAGCGCGACGGGGAGCGGATCTTCAACGCCTCCCAGCTCATCGGCCCCGACGGTGCACGGCTCGCGAACTACCGCAAGACCCACCTCTTCGGCTGCTTCGAGCAGGAGTGGTTCACGCCCGGCGAGCAGACCGTCGTCCAGGCCGATCTGGACGGTATCCGCATCGGCCTGCTGATCTGCTACGACGTCGAGTTCCCGGAGAACGTACGGGCGCACGCACTGGCGGGCACCGACCTGCTGCTGGTTCCCACCGCGCAGATGCACCCCTTCCAGTTCGTCGCCGAATCCGTCGTCCCCGTACGGGCCTTCGAGAGCCAGATGTACGTGGCCTACGTCAACCGCACCGGCCCGGAAGGGGAGTTCGAGTTCGTCGGACTCAGCTGCCTGGCCGGACCCGACGGCGTGGTGCGCACCCGCGCCGGGCGCGGCGAGGAGCTCGTGACCGGCGAGGTGGACCCGGAGTTCCTGGCCGCCTCGCGCGCAGCCAACCCGTATCTGCACGACCGCCGTCCCGGTCTGTACGGCTCCCTCGGCTGAGCCCTCCCCCCACCGCTTCCCCCTTCAGTCTTCGCGCAAGGAGTCCGCACCCCATGACGTCCACGGTGCCCAACGCCGTCCAGCACACCGAAGCGGCCGCCCCGCCGATCACCATGTTCGGGCCGGACTTCCCGTACGCGTACGACGACTTCCTCGCCCACCCGGCGGGCCTCGGCCAGATACCGGCGACCGAGCACGGCAGCGAGGTCGCCGTCATCGGCGGCGGGCTCTCCGGCATCATCGCCGCGTACGAGCTGATGAAGATGGGCCTCAAGCCCGTCGTCTACGAGGCCGACCAGATCGGCGGACGGCTGCGCACCGTCGGCTTCGACGGCTGCGACCCCTCGCTCACCGCCGAGATGGGCGCGATGCGCTTCCCGCCCTCCTCCACGGCGCTCCAGCACTACATCGACCTGGTGGGCCTTGAGACCCGGTCCTTCCCCAACCCGCTCTCCCCGGCCACCCCCTCCACCGTCGTGGACCTCAAGGGCGAGTCGCACTACGCCGAGACCATCGACGACCTGCCGCAGGTCTACCGCGATGTGGCCGAGGCCTGGAACGCCTGTCTGGAGGAGGGCGCCGACTTCTCCGACATGAACCGGGCGCTGCGCGAGCGCGACGTCCCGCGCATCCGGGAGATCTGGTCGCAGCTCGTCGAGCGGCTCGACAACCAGACCTTCTACGGCTTCCTCTGCGAGTCCGAGGCCTTCAAGTCGTTCCGGCACCGCGAGATCTTCGGCCAGGTCGGCTTCGGCACCGGCGGCTGGGACACCGACTTCCCCAACTCCATCCTGGAGATCCTGCGCGTCGTCTACACCGAGGCCGACGACCACCACCGCGGCATCGTCGGCGGCAGTCAGCAGCTCCCGCTGCGCCTGTGGGACCGCGAGCCGCAGAAGATCGTCCACTGGCCGCTCGGCACCTCGCTGTCCTCCCTGCACGAGGGCGAGCCGCGCCCCGCCGTGACCCGGCTGACCCGCACCGCGGGCAATCGCATCACCGTCACCGACGCCACCGGCGACATCCGCACCTTCCGGGCCGCGGTCTTCACCGGCCAGTCCTGGCTGCTGCTCTCCAAGATCGACTGCGATGACGCGCTCTTCCCGATCGACCACTGGACGGCGATGGAGCGCACCCACTACATGGAGTCGTCCAAGCTGTTCGTCCCGGTCGACCGGCCGTTCTGGCTCGACAAGGACGAGACCACCGGCCGCGACACCATGTCGATGACGCTCACCGACCGGATGACCCGGGGGACGTACCTCCTGGACGACGGCCCCGACAAGCCCGCGGTCATCTGCCTCTCCTACACGTGGTGCGACGACAGCCTGAAGTGGCTGCCGCTCTCCCCGAAGGAGCGCATGGACGTCATGCTGAAGTCGCTCGGGGAGATCTACCCGAACGTCGACATCCGCAGCCACATCATCGGCAACCCGGTCACCGTCTCCTGGGAGAACGAGCCCTGGTTCATGGGTGCGTTCAAGGCCAACCTGCCCGGCCACTACCGCTACCAGCGGCGGCTGTTCACCCACTTCATGCAGGACCGGCTGCCGGAGGACAAGCGCGGCATCTTCCTGGCCGGGGACGACATCTCCTGGACGGCGGGCTGGGCCGAGGGCGCCGTGCAGACCGCGCTGAACGCGGTGTGGGGCGTCATGCACCAGTTCGGCGGGGCGAGCGACCCGACCAACCCCGGCCCCGGCGACCTCTTCGACGAGATCGCGCCGGTGGAGCTTCCGGAGGACTGAACCGGAGGGCGGGAGCGCGGACGGCAGGACACCGGCGCGGGCGTCAGCGGCACGGGGTGAGCAGCAGGCGGCTCACCAGGCCGGCGCCCGCGTCGGTGCGCTGCCTGAACTCCTCGGCCAGCGACGGGAATCCGCGCAGCCGCCACAGCGTGCGGGCGGCCGTCCAGGCGGCCTCGCGGGCCCGTTCCAGGCTCCAGCAGCTCACCAGGTGCGTCAGCGGGTCCGCGATCCTCAGCAGCTCGGGCCCCGGCATCAGATCGTCGCGGATCCGCTCCTCCAGCAACACGAGGAGATCCCCCACGCGCTCGAACTCCCCCTCCAGGTCCGCCGGAGCGCAGCCGAGCGTACGACAGGTGTCCACCAGCGCCAGGACCAGATCGTGACCCACGTGCGCCTGGAGGCCGCTCAGCGCGAACTGCATCGGCCGTACGCCGGGATGCCGCCGGTACCGGACGAGCGGCCGCCAGCACTCCGGCACCCGGCCGCCCGCCGTCGCCGCGTCGAGCGCCGACAGATAGCGCTCGGCGCAGCGCACGCCCAGCGTGGCGGCGGCCTCCCGGTCGTCGAAGCCGCCCCTCCCCAGGTCCGGTTCGACCGTCTCGACGACCCCCAGATACACCCGGTGGAAGACCGCCACCCCGTCCCCCGACGGCCACCGGGAGCGGAATGCCGCCATCCGTTCGATCACCGGAGGATCACCCGCCCTGAGGGTGCCGAGGCCGGCCGGGGCTGCGGACTGCTCGATCTGCGTCATGCGCGGAGCGTCCCAGCCATAGGCTCGCCACGGCGCCGACCGGCCGGAGGTTCATCGGAACGGACGAACAACGGTGCCGGAAAAGGGGGATCGAGGAGTGCCGGGTTCACGCGCACAGCGCTGTATCGCACACCGGGAACGCCGACGCGCCGCCCGGCGCCAGGCCCTGCTGGCCGTCGCGTCGGCAGTGGTGGCGATCGGCGCCACCGCCGGGCTGGTCGAGGCCGGGCAGGAGGAGCGGCGGACCGCGGCCGTCCCGGAGCCGGCGCCCTCGCAACGTCTCCCGCCGCTCCCCGCCGTCCCGTCGCCCACCGCACCCGGGCCCGGCGCGCCGACGTCCACCACGCCCCTGCCACCGGCCCCGGAGCGCTCGCGCACCACGCCGCGCGCGAGCGCTCCGCCCACGGCCTCGCCCACGGCCCCGGCGGCCGCTCCCGCCCCGCCGCCCCGCACCCGGCTGTTCCGCCACCCTCGGTCCCAGGTCCTGGACTGGGTCCGGGCGAACCCCGGCGACCCGCGCCGCCCGGCGATCGAGTCCCGGATCGCGACGCGGCCCGCGGCCGTCTGGTTCGCCGCCCACAACCCGGGGGAGATCACCGGTCAGGTCCGCGCGGTCACCCGGGGCGCGGCCGCCGCGGGCCGGACTCCGGTGCTCGTGCCGTACGCGATACCCGACCGGGACTGCGGCGGGGCCTCGCAGGGCGGAGCGCCGGATCTCGCGGCGTACGACGCCTGGATGGGGGAGTTCGCCCAGGGGCTCGGCGCGGGCCCGGCGATCGTGATCCTGGAACCGGACGCCATCGCCCTCTCCGACTGCCTCACCGCCCCCGAACGGGCCGCCCGCTTCGCCGCGCTGGCCCGCGCCGGAGAGACCCTGCGCGCCGCGAACCCCCGGGCGCGGGTCTACTTCGACGGAGGTCACTCCGGCTGGCACGCCCCCGCGAAACAGGCCGCCGCGCTCCGGGCGGCGGGCGCGGCCACCAGCGGCGACGGCATCTTCACCAATGTGGCCAACTTCCACCGCACCGCCGACGAGACCGCGTACGCCCGCCGCGTCCTGGCGGCCCTCGGCGGCCCGCCCGGACTCGGCGCGGTCATCGACACCAGCCGCAACGGCAACGGGGCGCCCGCCGCCGGTCAGTGGTGCGACCCGGCGGGCCGGGCGCTGGGTCAGAGCCCCACGACCCGGACCGGGGAGAGCGGGATCGACGCGTATCTGTGGGTGAAGCTGCCGGGGGAGTCCGACGGCTGCTCGGGCGCGGCGGGTGCCTTCACCCCGGAGTACGCCTACGCCCTGGCGACCGGCTGACCACCGGCCGGCTCAGGGCTTCCCGGCCCCCGGCTCCTCGTCGTACGCCGACGTGCCGGAGTCCAGCAGCGGTTCCTGGGACTTCAGGTGGGCCGGGGCGAAGGCCCGCAGGACGTGGTAGCCGGTGATCACGACGATCGTGCCGAGCGCGATCCCGCCCAGCTCGAAGTTGTCGGTGATCTTCAGGGTGACCCCGCCGACGCCGATGATGATGCCCGCGGCGGCCGGGACGAGGTTGAGCGGATTACGCAGGTCCACCCGGCCGTTGAGCCAGATCTGCGCACCGAGCAGGCCGATCATCCCGTACAGGATCACGGTGATCCCGCCCAGCACCCCGCCCGGGATCGCGGCGACGACAGCGCCGAACTTGGGGCACAGGCCGAAGAGGAGGGCGAAGCAGGCCGCCGCCCAGTACGCGGCCGTGGAGTAGACGCGGGTCGCGGCCATCACGCCGATGTTCTCGGAGTACGTGGTGTTGGGCGGGCCGCCCACGGCGGTGGACAGCATGGACGCCGCGCCGTCCGCCGCGATGGCGGTGCCGAGCTTGTCGTCCAGCGGGTCGCCCGTCATCTCGCCCACGGCCTTCACATGGCCCGCGTTCTCCGCGACCAGCGCGATCACCACGGGCAGCGCCACCAGGATCGCCGACCACTCGAAGGCCGGTGCGTGGAAGGACGGCAGCCCGATCCAGTCGGCCGAGCCGACCGCCGAAAGGTCCAGACGCCAGTGGTCGACGGCCTCCGCGCCGCCCGCCGGGGAGTGGATCTTCCCGAACGCCAGGTCCAGCACCCAGGACAGCGCGTACCCGAAGACCAGGCCCAGGAAGATCGCGATCCGGGAGAGGAAACCGCGCAGGCACACCACGGCGAGCCCGGTGAACAGCATCACCGCCAGCGCCGTCCACTGGTCCTGCGGCCAGTACGTGGACGCGGTCACCGGCGCCAGGTTGAAGCCGATGAGCATCACCACCGCGCCGGTCACCACCGGCGGCATCGCCGCGTGAATGATCCGCGCGCCGAACCGCTGCACCGCGAGGCCCACCAGGAACAGCGCCGCGCCGACCGCCAGCACCGCGCCCGTGACGGTCGCGCTGTCACCACCGCTCGCCCGGATCGTGGCCGCGACGCCGACGAAGGAGAGCGAGCAGCCCAGATAGCTGGGCACCCGGCCCTTGGTCGCCAGCAGGAAGATCGCGGTCGCGACACCGGACATCATGATCGCGAGGTTCGGGTCGAGCCCCATCAGCACCGGAGCGACGAACGACGCCCCGAACATCGCCACCACGTGCTGCGCGCCCAGTCCGAACGTACGGGGCCAGGAGAGCCGCTCGTCGGGGCGCACCACCGCCCCGGGCGCGGGGGTCTTCCCGTCGCCGTGCAAGGTCCAGCGCACGCCGAGGCTCATGGTTGCTCCCTGAAGGTCTGCTCGGTGTGCCGGCCGGTCTGTGATCCGGTGTTCGGTGTTCACCTGCGGAAAAGATCAGCGCCATGGTAGTGGGGCGGCAGGCGGTGACCGCGCGGAGGTCCGGGTCAGCCCCCGGCCGCCGGACTCTTCGCCGTCGCCCTGCCGTCCACCGCCGAGCCCGTGACCCTGCGGTCGCCCGCCCGGAGCACCCCCGCGCCCAGCACCAGGCCGAAGGCCAGCACCGTCACCACGCCGAACGACACCACCAGCGAGGTCGCCTCGGCCAGCGACCCGATCGCGGAGGGGGCGATGAGCCCCGAGGTGTACGTGATGGTCGCGACCCCCGCGATCGCCTGGCTCGGGTTCGGTCCGCTGCGCCCGGCCGCCGCGAAGGCGAGCGGTACCACGACCGCCACGCCGAGGCCCAGCAGCCCGAAGCCGCCCAACGCCGCCGCGGGAGCGGGCGAGAACACGACGAGCAGCCCGCCCGCGGTGGCCAGCGCCCCTCCGACCCGTACGGTCCGCACCGCGCCGAACCGGTCCACGATCCGGTCCCCGGCGAGCCGCGCCACCGCCATCGTCAGGGCGAACGCCGTGGTGGAGGCGGCCGCGATCCCGTCCGAGCTGCCCAGGACGTCCCGCAGATAGACCGCCGACCAGTCCAGGCTCGCCCCCTCGGCGAACACCGCGCAGAACCCGACGGCCCCGATGATCAGCGCCGACCTCGGCGGCAGCGTGAAACGCGGCGGCGGCTCCTCGTCCGGCGCGCCGCGCAGATCCAGGACGCCCTGGCAGGCGATCAGCCCCAGTGCCGTGAGGACCAGCGCGGCGAGCGTGTGGTGCAGGCGTGCGTCGGCCCCGATGTGGGCGGCGACCGTGCCCGCCGCCGAACCGATCAGCGCGCCCACGCTCCACATCCCGTGCAGTCCCGACATGATCGACTTGTCGAGGCGGTTCTCCACCTCGACACCCAGGGCGTTCATCGCCACATCGGACATCCCGGCCGTCGCCCCGTAGACGAACAGCGCCGCGCACAGCGCGAGCAGGTTCGGGGCGAGGGCGGGCAGGGCCAGGGCCAGCGTCCAGAGCGCCAGCAGCCCCCGCAGCGCGGCCCGCGCCCCGAACCGGTGACTGATCCGGCCCGCCAGCGGCATCGCGATGGACGCGCCGATCGCCGGGAAGGCCAGCGCCAGACCGAGCTGGCCCGCGCTCACCCCGGCGTGGTCCTGGATCCAGGGCACCCGGGTCGCGAAGCTGCCGGTCACCGCTCCGTGCACGGCGAAGACCGTGGCGACGGCGATCCGAGCCCGTCCCACCTGTTCCTTGCCGTGGACCGTGACGGTCGGATCGTTCGTCATGCCGTGGTGCCTCCCCTGGGAATTCTGGGGTGCCGGCTGTCCCGACGCTCCCGCGCGACGATGCGTGGCGTAAACTATCAGGAACCCTGCCTGATAAATAGTGGCCGTGCGACGGCCCGGGGAGGAGGGGCGCAAGGGCGATCTGGAAGGATCTCGGTATGCCCGCATCACCGAGTACGGCTCGGGCCATCAACGACCGCCTGGCCCTGCAACTGCTCCAGCGGGACGGCCCGTTGACGGCCACGCAGCTCAAGGCGCTGACCGGACTCTCCCGGCCCACCGTCGCCGACCTCGTCGAGCGGCTCCAGGGCGCCGGGCTGATCCGGGTCGTCGGCGAGTCGGGGGCCGTCCGCCGGGGCCCCAACGCCCGGCTGTACGGGATCGTCGCCGACCGGGCCCACCTCGCGGCGCTCGACGTACGCACCGGCAGCGTCAGCGTCGTCGTCGCCGACCTGCTGGGCGCCACCCTCGCCGAGGGGTCCCTGCCCATCGGCAGCGACACCCGCACCGGTCCGGCGGTCGAGCGGGCCGCCGCCCTCCTGGAGCGCACCGCCCGCGCGGCCGGGTCCGTACCGCTGCACAGCGTCGGCGTCGGCGCGCCCGGGCTGATCGACCCCGTCACCGGCGAACTGCGCGACACCTCCGGACTGCCCTCCTGGCACCGGGCCCTGGTCCGCGAACTCCACCAGCGGCTGCCCGCCACCGTCCTGGTGGAGAACGAGACCAATCTGGCCGCCATGGCGGAGCACCGGGAGGGCGCCGCCCGTGACCGGGAAACCTTCGTCATGCTCTGGCTGGGTCACGGAGTCGGGGCCGCGGTGATGCTGGACGGAAAGCTGCGCCAGGGGGCGTCCGGCGGAGCGGGGGAGATCGGGTTCCTGCCGGTCCCGGGAGCGGGCGGACTGCCCTCGGCGGCCCGTTGCGACGGTGGCTTCCACTCGCTGGCCGGCTCCGCCGCCGTGGCCGGACTCGCCGCCCGGCACGGTCTTGCGGCCGCCGGGGCGGACCCGGAGGGCTACGCGGACGAGGCGGCCGTCGACGCGGTGCGGCGCGCGCTGGAGCCGGGGGAGCGCGGCGGGCCGTTCCTCGACGAGCTGGCCGACCGCCTCGCGCTCGGGGCCGCCGCCGTCGTCTCGGTCCTCGACCCCGGGTGCCTGCTCCTGGCGGGGGCCGTCGGACATGCGGGCGGGGCCGCGCTGGCCGCCCGGGTCGAGGAGCGGCTGACCGCGTTGTCCCCCCTGCGCACCGAGGTCCGCGCCGGTTCGCTGGGCGACGGGGGCGTCCTGCGCGGGGCCCTGATCGCGGCCCGGGACGCGGCGCAGGACGCGCTGTTCGCCCCGGAGGGCTGACCGGGCCGGAGAGCGTACTGCCGCGGAGAGCTGACCGGCGGTCCCGGGGTTCCGCGAGCGGTCGGCGGATCAGCTGACTGGTGGTCCGGGGTTCCGATGGCGCCGGTCATCAGGACCGTCGTCATGGGATCAGCCGGCCGGAACGGGCGACAGCCCCGGCCGGGGAGGCCGGGGCTGTCGCCGTACGTGCGGACTCAGCAGGCGCCGAGGTCCTTCCAGACGCCCCACTCACCGGTGGACCCGGGCGTCTCGCCCTTCGTCCACCACGAGGCCTTCCACTCGTGGCCGTCGTGGCTGACGGTGGAGCCGCCGCCGTACTCGGTGGTCGCCTTCCACGCCGGGGCCGAGCACTCGCCGCCCGGCTCCGTCGGGGTCGGGGTCGGCGTGGGACCGGTCGGGTCCGGGGTCGGCGTCGGGTCGGGTCCCGTGCCGGGCTCGACCAGCGTGGTGCCGCGGGCCAGGTCACCGGCGAGGGAGTAGGACTTCCCGTCGAAGGTCACGGTCCAGTTGGACGGGGTGGAGGTCGGCAGGTAGTAGACGAAGTCCAGCTCCACCGAATCGCCGGGGGCCAGCGTCTGCCAGGCCGGGAGCTTCAGCGACACGCGGTTGTAGTCGCCCTTGAGGCCGCCGATGTTGTCGGTCGCCGTGTGGTCGCTGCGGATGATCGTCGTACCGAAGCCGGACTGGTCCTTGGCGTTGGCCGGGGCGGAGGTGGAGTAGTCGAACTGGAACTCCGTGCCGCCGGGCAGCGTGGCCCCGGTGCGGTTGGTGATCTTCAGCTTGGGGCTGATCGGGTAGTTGGAGTCGCCCAGCGGGAACTGCCCGAAGGAGACGTCGATGTCCAGCGCCTCGGTGGGCAGGTCGATCGTGGAGCGCTTCGCGCCGTACGGGGTGGCCGACTTGAACGCGTCGTACATCGCGGTCGTCAGCGTGGAGCCGGTCTCGTACTGGCCCTTGGCCGCGTTCCACCGGTAGTCGCCCGCCAGCTCCCAGATCATCGTGCCGCCGATGCCCTTGTCGACGACGTAGTCGGCCTTGGCCTGCACCGACTGCTCGTCCTCGGTGGACAGGAAGACCTTCTTCTGCGCGTTCCACAGCCACGGGGCGACCAGCGTGGAGTCGTACTTACGGGCGTACGTGCCGGTCAGCCGGGTGTCCGCGGGGAAGCCGTAGTCGGTGACGTAGTCCCCGACGATGCCCTTCTCCAGGTTCTTCGCGTGCCACATCGGGTTGGAACCGGCCGGGGATTCCTCGCCGTTGTCGTCCTTGTCGTGCCACAGGTTGTCGATGCCGACCGCGCCGTCACCGCACTTGGTCAGGCCCGCGCCCGCCGGGCAGTCGGTCGTGGGCGCCTTGCCCCACAGGCCGTCGGTGCCGCCCTGGACGTTCTTGAAGCCGCGGGTGTAGTACGGCAGACCGATGTTGATCCGGCCGGCCGGCATCGAGCCGCGGAAGTAGTGGTAGGCCCAGTCGGTGTTGAGGTAGCCGAGGCCGCCGTACTGCGAGGTGGTGTACACACCCGCCTGCGCCAGCTCGTTGTCCTTGCCGTCGTCGAACAGCGAGGCGTTCGGGCCGACGTACTCGTTCCAGGCGCCGTGCAGGTCGTAGGACATGATGTTGACGTAGTCCAGGTACTTCTGCATCTGGTACGTCTCCATGCCCCGCAGCAGATAGCCGGAGGAGGGGGCGGCGACGGTCAGCAGGTAGTGCTTGCCGTCGGCGGCGCCCGCGTGGTCCAGCTTCTCGCGCAGGGTCTTCATCAGGGCGTCGTAGCCCTTGACCAGGCCCGCGCGGCGGCCGTTGGCCAGCGCGTGGTCCATCGGGTTGCCCGCGTCCTTCATCGAGGTCGCGTACTCGTAGTCGATGTCGACGCCGTTGAAGCCGTACTTCCGGACGAAGTCGACCGCCGAGTCGGAGAAGGTGTCGATGCCCGCCTGGTTGACCGAGCCGTCGGCGTTGGTCGCCATCGAGTAGAAGCCGCCGGAGTCGACGCGCTCGCCGTCCGGGCCGAAGTAGCCGCCGGTCTCGGCCCAGCCGCCCACGGAGACCAGGGTCTTCACGTCCGGGTACTGCTTCTTGTACTTGGTCAGCAGGTTGAAGTGCCCCTTGTAGGGGAGCGCCGGGTCCATCTCGGCGCCCGCGACGCCGGGCCAGGTCATGCCGGTGGAGGCGTTGTCCGCGCTGTCGGGGCCGACCGAGAGCTTGTTGGCGCTGTCGACGTGCGCGAAGGCGTAGTTGAGGTGCGTGACCTTGTCCCAGGGGATGTCCGGGACCAGATAGGCGTCCTTGCCGTCCTTGCCGGTACGCCAGTTGGTGAAGTATCCGATGACGCGGCGCTGGTGGTCGTCGCCCATCTTCTCGCGTCCGTCGGAGTCGTAGACGGTGCAGTAGGGGGTGTCGGCACCGGGGGTCTGGTAGAGGCCGTCGGGGCGACAGGACTCGTGGTCGGTGGCGGCCGCCGACGGGGTGGCGGCAAGGGAGGTCATCAGCAGCCCGGCGACGGCGGCGCCGGCGGCGAGCAGGGTGGCTCTCGCTCGGGTGGGGGACAGCATGTGGTCGTTCCTCCTGGGGAGGTCGGCAGAACACAACTGGCAAAGAGGGGTGGGTCGTGTCGGGGTCCTGGTGTGCGCACACCGTCGAACCGAACCTCGGAGGTGACGCAGAGATTAAGAGGACTAGACCAGTGCGTCAATAGGTCCGGACCTTTAAGTGTCAACTTCCCTGTCGGCCGCCGGTGCCCCGGAGCCCCTTGTGACCCAGCCCACAGCGCTCACCCGCATGGCCGAGAGGCGTCCGTGGCAGACTGGTTCCATACCAGTAGCAGCGCACTCCGGGGTCGGTGCAATTCCGAACCGGCGGTTACAGTCCGCGACCCGTCCGCAGCCAGCGGCCGGTTGACCAGGTGAAATTCCTGGACCGACGGTTAAAGTCCGGATGGGAGGCAGTGCGCGGCGGTTTGTCATCGGTACGCCGCCGTCGGCGGACGCATGGCCGGAAAGCTCCCGGCAATCCATGTGTTCCCGGCGTTTCCCGTCCTCGGGTATCGGCGTTCCCCTGACGACCCGCTCTATCTGTCGTCATCGACAGGCCCCGGAGTCCGTGCCCGAAGAGGCAGGAGGACCCGGTGGCCACCGCAGCCGACATCACCGCCATGCGCCGAGCGATCACGCTCGCAGCGCGCGGTCTCGGCTCCACCAGCCCCAATCCGGTCGTCGGATGCGTGATCACCGACGCCGCCGGAGCCGTGGCCGGTGAAGGCTTCCACCAGCGCGCCGGAGGACCGCACGCCGAGGTCCACGCCCTGCGCGCGGCGGGCGAGCGGGCCCGTGGCGGCACCGCCTACGTCACCCTCGAACCGTGTAACCACACCGGCCGCACCGGCCCCTGCGCCGAGGCTCTCCCGGCCGCCGGGATCAGCCGGGTCGTGTACGCGGTCGGCGACCCGGACCCGCAGGCCACCGGCGGTGCCGACACCCTGCGCGCGGCCGGGATACAGGTCGAGCAGGGGCTCCTCGCGGAGGAGGCCGAGGCGGGTAACGCGCCCTGGCTGACCTCGGTGCGCCTGGGGCGTCCGTACGTCCTGTGGAAGTACGCCGCCACCCTCGACGGCCGGATCGCCGCCGCCGACGCCACCAGTCGCTGGATCACCTCGCCCGAGGCCCGCACCGACGTCCACCGGCTGCGCGCCGAGGCCGACGCCGTGATCGTCGGCTCCGGCACCGCCCGCATCGACGACCCCCAGCTGGGCGTACGCGGCATCGACGGCGCCACCCAGCCGCTGCGGGTCGTCGTCGACACGAACGCCACCGCCGTGAAGCCCGGCGCCCGGGTCCTGGACGGCACCGCGCCGACCCTCGTCGCCGTGGCCGAGGACGCCCCGGCGGGCCACCTCCCCGAGGGCGTCGCCCTGCCGCTGCCCCGCGCCGCCACCGGACCCGGCCTGGACATCGAGGCCCTCCTCGCCGCCCTGCACACCCGCGGCGTCCGCTCCGTACTCCTCGAAGGCGGGCCCACCCTGGCCGGCGCCTTCGTCGCCTCGGGCACGGTCGACAAGGTCGTCGGCTATCTCGCCCCGGTCCTGCTCGGCGCGGGCCCCGCCGCCCTCGCCGACGCCGGAATCTCCACCATCTCCCAGGCGCTGCGCCTCGAAGTGACCGAGACCGTCCGCATCGGCCCCGATCTGCGCATCACCGCCGTCCCCACGCCTGCCCGGAAGGGAATCTGAGTGTTCACCGGAATTGTCGAAGAACTGGGTGAGGTCACCGCCGTCGAGCAGCTGGAGGACGCCTCCCGCTTCCGGCTGCGCGGCCCCCTCGTCACCGAGGGCGCCAAGCACGGCGACTCCATCGCGGTGAACGGCGTCTGCCTCACCGTCGTGGACACCGCCGACGGCGAGTTCACCGCCGACGTGATGGCCGAGACCCTGGGGCGCTCCAGCCTCGGCGCGCTCACCCCCGGCTCCCGGGTCAACCTGGAGCGCCCGATGGCGCTCGGCGGGCGGCTCGGCGGACACCTCGTCCAGGGGCACGTGGACGGCACCGGCACCATCCTGGAGCGCACCCCCTCGGAGCACTGGGAGATCGTCAAGGTCTCCCTGCCGCCCGAACTCACCCGGTACGTCGTCGAGAAGGGCTCCATCACCGTCGACGGCGTCAGCCTCACCGTCGTCGAGGCCGCCGCGGACTACTTCACCCTCAGCCTCATCCCCACCACCCTCGACCTGACCACGCTCGGCCACAAGCAGCCCGGCGACCCGGTCAACCTGGAGGTGGACGTCATCGCCAAGTACGTCGAGCGGATGCTCGGCGACCGGTCCGGGCAGGACCCGCGATGAACGCCGCCTCCTGGCTCAACTCCGAGGCCTTCACCGTGTTCGGCCAGCACATCAAGTGGTCGGACATGATCGGCAACATCATCGGCCTGATCGCCCTCGCCCTCGGCTGGCGGCGCTCCATCTGGACCTGGCCCGCGCAGCTGCTCTCCGGCGCCATCCTCCTGGTCGCCTTCGCCTCCGCGCACCTCTCCGGCAGCGCGGGCAAGCAACTGGTCGTCATCGCCGTGGCGTTGTGGGGCTGGTGGTCCTGGAACCGGGGCAAGCGGCAGGCCCAGGACGGCTCCATCGCCGTCCGCTTCGCCACCTGGCGCGAGCGCGTCGTGCTGATCGGCGCGGCAGCGCTCGGCACCCTGGCCGTCGGCGGCCTGTTCACCGCCTACCCGTCGCTGTCCTGGGACCCGTGGCCGGACGCGTACATCTTCGTCGGGACCGTCGTCGCGATGTACGCCCAGGCGCGCGGCATGGTCGAGTTCTGGTTCGCCTGGCTGCTGGTCGACCTGGTCGGCGTCCCGCTGAACTTCGCCAACGGCTTCGCCTTCTCGGGCTTCGTCTACATCATCTACGGCGCCCTCGTCCTGTGGGGGATGCGTGACTGGTGGCTGCGTACGCGGACACCCGCTCTGGAAGGAGCCACGGCATGACAGCCCAGCCCACCTGGCTGCACCCCGGCCACGACCCGCTCGCCGAGGACCTCTCCCTGGACCCGGTCGAGCAGGCCATCCGTGACATCGCCGCCGGCCGGCCCGTCGTCGTCGTGGACGACGAGGACCGCGAGAACGAGGGCGACCTCGTCATCGCCGCCGAGAAGGCCACCCCGGAGATCGTCGCCTTCATGATGAGCGAGTGCCGCGGCCTGATCTGCGCACCCATGGAGAGCGACGAGCTGGAGCGGCTCGACCTCCCGCAGATGGTCGAAGACAACACCGAGTCGATGCAGACCGCCTTCACGGTCTCCGTCGACGCCTCCGCCGCCCACGGCGTCACCACCGGCATCTCCGCCGCCGACCGCGCCACCACCCTCAGGATGCTCGCGGACGGCGTCGCGGGCCCCGGCGACTTCGTCCGCCCCGGCCACGTCTTCCCGTTGCGCGCCCGCTCCGGGGGCGTCCTCGTCCGCAACGGCCACACCGAGGCCGCCGTCGACCTCGCCCGGCTCGCCGGACTGCGCCCCGCCGGGGCCATCGTGGAGATCGCGGGGGAGGACGGCGTCATGCTCCGGCTGCCCGAGCTGGTCCCCTTCGCCCGCAAGCACGGACTGACGATCATCTCCATCGAGGACCTGATCGCCTACCGCCGCACCTCCGAGCCGACCGTCCGCCGGGAGGCCGAGACCCGGCTGCCCACCGCGTTCGGCGACTTCACCGCGTACGGCTACCGCTCCACCGTCGACGGCGTCGAGCACGTCGCCCTGGTCCACGGCGACCTCGCGGAAGGCGACGGCGAGGACGTCCTCGTCCGTATTCACTCCGAGTGCCTGACCGGCGACATCTTCCAGTCCCAGCGCTGCGACTGCGGCCCCCAGCTGCACGCCTCCATGCAGCGCATCACCGAAGCGGGCCGGGGCGTCGTCGTCTACCTCCGGGGCCACGAGGGACGCGGCATCGGCCTGCTCTCCAAGCTGCGCGCGTACGAACTCCAGGAGCGCGGCGTCGACACCCTCGACGCCAACCTGGAGCTCGGCCTGCCCGCCGACGCCCGGGACTACGCGGCGGGCGCCCAGATCCTCAAGGACCTCGGCGTACGCAGCCTGCGGCTGATGACCAACAACCCCGACAAGACGGCGGCCGTCCTGCGCCACGGCCTCACCGTCACCGGCCGCGAACCGATGCCCGTCCAGGCCGGCGAGCACAATCTGCGCTACCTGCGCACCAAGCGCGACCGCATGGGCCACGACCTGCCCTGGCTCGACGGCGCCCCCGCGTCGACCTGCGCCAACCAGTAACGACCATCCCCACATCACCAGCTTCAGGAGAAACATGAGCGGCAAGGGTGCACCCGAACTGTCCGTACGCAACTGCGCTGACCTGCGGGTGGCCGTCATCGCGGCCCAGTGGCACGAGAAGGTCATGGACGGGCTCGTCGACGGCGCGCTGCGCGCCCTGCACGAGCTGGGCATCGACGAGCCGACCCTGCTCCGGGTCCCCGGCAGCTTCGAGCTGCCCGTGGTCGCCAAGGTGCTCGCCGGACGCGGCTACGACGCGATCGTCGCCCTCGGCGTGGTCATCCGGGGCGGCACCCCCCACTTCGAGTACGTGTCCCAGGGCGTCACCCTCGGCCTCACCCAGGTCACCGTCGACACCGGAGTTCCCGTCGGCTTCGGCGTACTGACCTGCGACACCGAGGAACAGGCGCTCGACCGGGCCGGACTCGAAGGGTCAGGTGAGGACAAGGGGCACGAAGCGGTCACCGCCGCCGTCGCCACGGCCGCCACGCTGCGGACCGTCAGCGAACCCTGGCGCTGAGGGCCCTCCGGCGACCCCGTATTCTGAGGACATCATGGCGAACAAAACCTTCGAAGAGCTCTTCGCCGAGCTCCAGCTCAAGGCCGCCGAAGGCGACCCCTCCACCTCGCGCACCGCCGAACTGGTGGACAAGGGCGTGCATGCCATCGGCAAGAAGGTCGTCGAGGAGGCCGCCGAGGTCTGGATGGCCGCCGAGTACGAGGGCAAGGAAGCCGCCGCCGAGGAGATCTCCCAGCTGCTGTACCACGTCCAGGTGATGATGGTCGCCCGCGGGATCTCCCTCGACGACGTCTACGCCCATCTCTGAGCCCGCCCCGAGCACCGCACGCCCCTGTCCCGCGCTTCTCCCTCCGCACAAAGGAACCTGACCTCATGCTGCGCATCGCCGTCCCCAACAAGGGTTCACTCTCCGGGCCTGCGATGGCGATGCTCCATGAGGCCGGTTACCAGCAGCGCAAGGAGTCGAAGGAACTGGTCCTGGTCGACCCTTCGAACGAGGTGGAGTTCTTCTACCTCCGCCCCCGCGACATCGCGATCTACGTCAGCTCCGGCAAGCTCGACATCGGCATCACCGGCCGCGATCTCCTCCAGGACTCGGGCGCCGACTCCGAGGAGATCCTCCAGCTCGGCTTCGCCCGCTCCACCTTCCGCTACGCCACCAAGCCCGGCACGGCGGCGGGACCGGCGGACTTCGACGGCATGACGATCGCCACCTCCTACGAGGGCATCGTCGCCGCCCACCTCGCCGAGGCGGGCGTCAAGGCCTCCGTCGTCCACCTCGACGGCGCGGTCGAGACGGCCATCGAGCTGGGCGTCGCCCAGGTCATCGCCGACGTGGTGGAGACCGGCACCAGCCTGCGCAACGCCGGACTCGAAGTGATCGGCGAGCCGATCATGACCTCCGAGGCCGTCGTCATCCGGCGCAACGGCGCCCCCGCCGACGACCCCAAGGTCCAGCAGTTCCTCCGCCGCCTCCAGGGCGTCCTGGTCGCCCGGTCCTACGTGATGATGGACTACGACTGCCGCGTCGAGCACCTGGAGCGCGCCGTAGCCCTCACCCCCGGCCTGGAGTCCCCGACGATCTCGCCGCTGCACCACGAGGGCTGGGTCGCCGTCCGCTCCATGGTCGCCGCCAAGGAGGCCCAGCGGATCATGGACGACCTGTACGAGCTCGGCGCCCGCGCCATCCTCACCACGGCCATCCACGCCTGCCGACTCTGACGGCCCCGGCCACCGCACTCCCCGAGAGAAGACCCCGATGTCCGCGCCCAGGCCCGAACTCCCCACCCTGCCGGTCACCTTCCGGCCCACCCTCACCCGGGTGGTCCTGCTGAGCGTGGGCCTGGCGATGTTCCTCGTCATCACGGTCGTCGCGCTCATGCTGGAGCGGCTCAACCCGGCGGAGCGGGTCAGCTTCATCTTCGTCGCCGCACTCTTCTTCGGCGTCCTGGCCCTGCTCAGCAGGCCCAAGGTCGCCGCCGACGACACCGGGGTCACCGTCGTCAACCTCACCCGGACCCGCAGGCTGGCGTGGGAGGAGATCCTCCGCGTCAACCTCCGCTCCGGCGACCCGTGGGTCTTCCTCGACCTCAGCGACGGCACCAGCATGCCCGCCCTCGGCATCCAGCCCGGCATGGCCAAGGAGCAGGCCATCCGCGACGCCCGCGCCCTGCGCGCCCTGGTCGAGTCGCGGGGCACCGGAAGCGACGGCTGAGCCGTCCGTACGCCGTCGGGGGGGGGGGGGGGGGGGGGGGGGGGGGGGGCGGGGGGGGGGGGGGAGGGGGGGAGGGGGGGGAGAGTAGACGAAGTAGCGCATACGCAGCGGGCTTTTTCCT